>JBGARD010000019.1:0-54046 GCA_044230355.1 Usitatibacteraceae bacterium
GGAGAGGGGAGCCACACACCCTCACCCCCGACCCCTCTCCCAAGGGAGAGGGGAGCGAAATTCTCCCTCTCCCTTGGGAGAGGGCCGGGGTGAGGGTCAGCGCATGCCCGGCAGCATGCCCTTCATGTTGCGCATCATCTTGGCGAGCCCGCCGGAACGCATCATCTTCATCATCTTCTGCATCTGCTCGAACTGGTTGAGGAGCCGGTTCACCTCCTGCACCGGGACGCCGGCGCCCGCGGCGATGCGCCTCTTGCGGGAGGCCTTGAGGAGCTCGGGCTTGCGCCGCTCCTGTGGGGTCATCGAGTTGATGATGCCCTCGGTGCGGCGGATGGACTTCTCCTGAAGGTCCGGGGACTTGCTCGCGGCCTGCGTGAGCTGGGCGGGGAGCTTGTCCATGAGGGCGGACACGCCGCCCATCTTCTTCATCTGCTGGATCTGCGCCTTGAAGTCGTCGAGGTCGAAGTCCTTGCCCTTCTTGAACTTGTCGGCGAGCTTCTTCGCCTCGCCCTCGTCGACCGACTTCCTCGCCTCCTCGACCAGCGAGACGATGTCGCCCATGCCGAGGATGCGCGAGGCCATGCGCTCGGGGTGGAAAGGCTCGAGCCCGTCCATCTTCTCCGACACGCCGGCGAACTTGATGGGCACGCCGGTGACGGCGCGCACCGAGAGCGCCGCGCCGCCGCGCGCGTCGCCGTCGAGCTTGGTGAGGACGACGCCGGTGAGCGGCAGCGCCTGGGAGAACGCCTTGGCGACGTTCACCGCGTCCTGGCCCTGCATCGAATCGACGACGAAGAGCGTCTCCACCGGATTGACGGCGGCGTGGACCGCCTTCACCTCCGCCATCATGGCCTCGTCGATCGCCAGGCGCCCCGCCGTGTCGACGATCAGCACGTCGTAGTAGTGCTTCCTCGCCCAGTCGAGGGCGCCCGCGGCGATCTCGACCGGCTTCTGCGACGGGTCCGACGGGTACAGGTCGATGGCCAGCTGCGCGCCCAGGCTCTTCAGCTGGTCGATGGCCGCGGGCCGGTAGATGTCCACCGAGACCAGCAGCACCTTCTTCTTCGACCCCTTGAGCAGCCGCGCGAGCTTGCCGGCGCTGGTCGTCTTGCCGGCGCCCTGCAGGCCCGCGAGGAGGACCACCGCCGGAGGCTGGGCTGCCAGGTCGAGCGGCACGCTCGTGCCGCCCATGAGCGCCACGAGCTCGTCGTGCACCACGCCCACCAGCGCCTGGCCGGGCGTGAGGCTCCCGACCACCTCCTTGCCGAGCGCCTTCTCCTTCACGCGCGCGACGAAGTCCTTGACCACCGGCAGTCCGGCGTCGGCCTCCAGCAGCGCCATGCGCACCTCGCGCAGCGCCTCCGTGACGTTGTCCTCGGTGAGGCGCGCGTGGCCGCGCATCGTCTTGATGACGGAGGAAAGTCGCTGCGTCAGGGCATCGAGCATGGGGAGGGCCGGAGGGGATTTCGTGTAGACTGAACCGCCTCAAAATGCGCGATTCGGCCCTCTATTTTAGCACCGCCGCCTGCTGGCTCGCCCTGTCGGCGATCGCCTGGCGCGCCGCGCACCGCGCGGCCCCGGCTTCCGGCGGCGCCTTCCGGCTCGAGGGCGCGCTCCTGCCGGTGGCGCTCGTGCTGCACGGCATGCTCGTCTACACGGGCGTCGTGGCCGACGAGGGGCTGAACCTCGGAGTCTCCAACTCCATCTCGCTCATCGTCTGGCTCACCGTGGCGATCTACTGGCTCGCGAGCCTCGCGGTGCCGGGCCTCGCGAGCATCCAGGGGCTGTGGGCGCCCATCGCGCTCGCGGCCGTTCTCCTGCAGGCGCTCCTGCCGTCGCACTACGTCGTGCACTACGGCGGCGACCCGCTCTTCACGCTGCACTTCGCCATCGCGATGCTCGCCTACAGCCTGTTCATCGTGGCGACCATGCACGCCGTGGTCATGCTCGCGGAGCAGAAGTGGCTGCACCGCGGCGTGATGCCCCCGTTCCTGCGCAGCCTGCCGCCGCTGCTGGAGATGGAGGCGCTCCTCTTCCGCATCCTCTTCGCCGCCTTCGTGCTGCTCACGCTCACCGTGGTCTCGGGAGTGTTCTTCTCCGAGCAGCTCTTCAACCGCCCGTTCCAGCTCACCCACAAGACGGTTTTCGGGATGCTCTCCTGGGGGATCTTCGCGGCGCTGCTGTGGGGCCGCTACTTCCGGGGCTGGCGCGGCAAGCGCGCCGTGTACTGGACTCTCTGGGGCTTCGCCGCGCTCCTGCTCGCCTACCTGGGCAGCAAGTTCGTCCTCGAGATCGTCCTCCAGCGGGGCTGAGGGCGCGCCCCGGTGTCCGACCAGATTCCGCTCCCGTGGCTGTTCACGGCCCTTGCCGTGATGCTGCTCATCGCCGGCTTCTTCTCCATCGCCGAGACGAGCATGATGGCGCTCAACCGCGCCCGCCTGAAGCACCTGGTGCGCGAGGGCAGGCGCTCGGCCCGCCTGGCCCAGGCCCTGCTCGACAAGACCGACCGCCTCCTGGGCGTGATCCTGCTGGGCAACAACCTGGTGAACGCCGCCTCTGCCGTGCTGGTCGCGGAGATGTCGATCCGCCTGTTCGGCGAGGGCGAGTACGTCCTCATGATCGCCACGGCGACGGTCACCTTCTTCATCCTCGTCTTCAGCGAGATCACGCCCAAGGTGATCGGCGCCGCCTACCCCGAGGCGATCGCGCTTCCCTCGGCCTACGTCCTCACGCCGCTGCTGCGCATCGCCTACCCGGTGGTGTGGTTCGTGAACCTGTTCGTCCAGGGGCTGCTGCGCCTGCTGTTCATCAAGCCGCCCGCGGACGGCGGCGAGAACCTCTCGATGGAGGAGCTGCGCACGCTCGTGCTCGAAGGCGGCAAGTACATCCCGAAGAAGCACCAGTCGATCTTCCTCAACCTCTTCGAGCTCGAGGACATGACGGTCGACGACACGATGACGCCGCGCGGGCAGATCGAGGGCATCGACATGCAGGACGACCTCGACGACATCCACACCGCGATCTCCACCGCCCATCACACGCGCCTCGTGGTCTACGAGGGCGGCCTCGACAAGGTCGTGGGGATCCTGCACGTGCGCAAGTTCCTGAACGCCTCGCGCCGGGAGCCGCTCGACAAGGAGGGCATCCGCGGGATCCTGCGCGACCCGTACTACCTTCCCGAGGGCACGCCGCTCCTGCAGCAGCTCACCAACTTCCAGGAGCAGATGCGCCACGTGGGACTGGTGGTGGACGAGTACGGCGAGATCCTGGGCCTCGTCACGCTGCAGGACATCCTCGAGGAGATCGTCGGGGAGTTCACCAGCCAGAAGCCCATGTCGGGCAACCTCCTGCGCAAGGAACCCGACGGCTCCGTCATCGCGGAGGGCACCTGCCCGCTGCGCGTGCTCAACCGCAAGGCGGGCTTCCGCTTCCCGCTCGAGGGGCCCAAGACGATCAACGGGCTGGTGCTGGAGGCGCTCGAGGAGATCCCCGAGCCCGGGACCTCGCTCATGGTGGCCGGGCACCCGGTCGAGGTGATGCAGGTGCACGACCGCATGGTGAAGGTCGTGCGGATCGGCGCGAGCAAGGCCGACGCCGCGAAGGCGAAGGCCGCCTGAGGGCCTAGCTCGCGGGCGCCGGGTAGCGCGCCACGAACCGGCGGTCGATGCGGTCCTTCCAGCGCCACACCCAGCGTCCCTCGAACGAAACGGGCCCGTACGCGCCGACCGCGTAGCGCGAGCCGCAGGAAACGAGCGCGAGGAACCGCGCCGAGGGCACGTGCCGCTCCAGCGGGCCGCCCTTCAGCGCGGCGAGGAGGTTGGCCAGGAGCGCCGGTCCCGCGCGCACCGCGAACACTCCCGCCTTCGCGCGCGGGCTCGCCATGTTGGTCGCGCAGTCGCCCGCGCCGAAGATCTCCGGATGCGATGCGCACTGCAGGAAGTCGTTCACCGCCAGGAAGCCGCGCTCGTCCGTGGCGAGGCCCGAGTCGCGCAGGAAGGAGGGCGCGGCCGCGCCGGTCACCCAGAAGGTGGCGTCGGTGGCGAACTCGACCGCGTCCTTCACGCGCACGTAGCCCGCGCCCACCTCGGTCACGGGGCTGCCGCCGTGCAATCCGATGCCCCGCCGCTGCGCGAGGCGCCCGAAGCGGCCGCGCACGGCCACGGGGTACTCGGGCATGATGGTTCGCGCGTCCGTGAGGACGCGCACGTGCGGCGCGCCGGCGCCGGCCTCCTGGCGGAACCGGTGGTCCATGGCGAAGGCGAGCTCCAGTCCCGCAGCCCCTCCGCCGACCACCGTCACGGCGTTCATCCCGCCCTGCCGCGCCCGGGCGAGCACCGCGTCCCAGCCCTGCACGAATCGCTCCAGCGGCCGGATGGAGACGGCGTGCTCCCCGACGCCGCGCGCGTTGCCGGTGAAGGCCTGCGAGCCCACGTCGACCGACAGCACGTCGTAGCCCACGACCTCGCCGTTGGCGCAGATCACCTCGCGCATCGACGGGTTCACGAGCGAGGCGGAGGAGCGCACCACGATCGCCCGCGCGCGCCGGGCGAGGGCTTCCAGGTCGATGGCGCAGGCCTCGAGCGGATAGAACCCCGCCACGTAGCCCGGCAGCATCCCGGAGTAGATCTGGCGGTCCGTGGGCGTGACGAGCGTGACGCTCACGGCCGGGTCGAGCGCGTCCCCGATCGCCTTCAGGACATGCACGTGCGCGTGGCCGCCGCCCAGCAGGACGAGGCGCCTCACCGCCGCGCCTCGAGGCGGAAGTCGCCGAACCACGCCGTCGCGGACTCGCCCGTCTGGTCGGTGTCGTTGCCGATCGCGATGCCGGTGACGCGCGGCACGGGCCCGGTCCACTGCGACCCGAAGGCGGCGCGGAAGTCGGCGGCGAGGTCGCGCGACTCCCCGGCCCAGGCGCCGGGGGAGGCGCTGCGCAGGACGACGGTGCGCACGCGGTCGGTGTAGGGGTTCCACGCGCTCGTGCCCGGCTCGTGGCGGTTGTCCCAGACGTAGCAGATCGCGGCCGTCGGCAGCTTCTCGCCCCACACCGCGCGCGCGAGGACGGCCTTCACGCGCGCCCCCAGGGGAAGCGCCTCGACCGGGACGTCGAAGAACACGTACACGCGCGCGGCGAAATCGTCGCCGCCCTTTTCGGCGAGGTTCGCCCGCGCGAGCACGCGGTCCACCTTCCAGCGCCAGGCGAGCGTGGGCCGCGCCGCGGGATCGGCATCGAGGTCGTGGGTGACCGTGCCGGCGGCGGCGGCGGCCCGCGAGCGCAGCACGGTCACGCCCGCGTCGTCGACGAGCGCGACTTCCGGCGCGGCCACGCGCGGCAGCGTGAGCGGGCGCCAGCCGGCAGGCAGCGGCGCGCCCGGCCTCGCGCGCGAGAAGGGCGCGGGGTCGGCCATGGCCGGCTGCGCCGCTACGGCGAGAAAAGCGGCGGCGAGGACCGCGGCGGCTCTCACAGCCCATGCTCCGAGAGCAGGCCCGAGGCGAGGAGGCGCCGGTAGTCCTCTGGACGGTCCACGTCCCAGCGCACGGGCATCTCGCGCCACCGGGCGCCCGCCGCCCGCAGGCGCGCGCGGGTGTCCCTCATCACGCTCGCCTCGCCCCAGCGGATCGCCTCGAAGAGGCCCGGCACCGGGCGCGCGAGCCCCACGAGGACGTAACCGCCGTCCTCCGCCGGCTGCACCACGGCGTCGTGCGTGGCGAGCGAGGCGGCGGCCGCGCGCAGGTCCCCGGCGCCGAGCGACGGGCAATCCGACCCCACCAGCAGCGCCGGGCCCGCCTCGAGGAGCCGGTCGAAGGCGCGCGCCATCCGCTCGCCGAGGTGGCCGCCGCGCTGCGGGTGCAGCGCCACGCCGAACTGCGCCGCGCAGGCGGCGAAAAAGGGGTGTCCGGTCTCGGGCATGCACCAGAGGGACACCGGCCCGAGCCCGGCGTTCCCCGCGGTGGCGAGCGCGTGCCGCACGAGCGTGGCGTGCAGCTCGGCCGCGTCCGCCGCGCCCAGCAGCGGCGCGAGGCGCGTCTTCACCTCCCCCGCGACCGGGGCCTTGGCGAAGACCGCCACCTGCACCGCGCTAGGAAGGTGCGCGGCCATTGCCATAGCGCTTCGCGAGGCGCGCCGGGTCGACGCCCAGGAAATAGGCGAGCCGCAGCCGCCACATGAGCACGATCGTGGCGAGCGTGCCGTGCCGCTCCCAGCGCCGCCCGGAGGTGACGGCGCGCTCGCGCAGGCAAAGGGGCGGCCCGAGGCGCTTGAGGGACTTCGTGAGGGCGATGTCCTCCATGAGGGGTATCGCCGGGAAGCCGCCTGCCGCCTCGAACGCCACGCGGCGCGCGAAGATCGCCTGGTCGCCGGTGGCGATGGCGGTGAGGCGCGAGCGCGCGTTCATGAGTGCGGCCACGACGGGAAGCATCGCCCCACGGCCGTCGATCGCGACGTCGAAGCGGCCCCACTCGCGGCCCGAGGAAGCCAGGCCATCGAGGACGAGCCGGTCCGCCTCGCCGGGCAGGCGCGTGTCGGCATGCAGGAAGAGGAGCGTGTCCCCCGTTGCGGCGGCCGCGCCGGCGTTCATCTGCGCCGCGCGCCCGCGGGGAGCAACGAGCACCCGGTCCGCGAGGGGCGCCGCGAGGGCAGCGGTGCCGTCGGCGCTGCCGCCGTCGGCCACGATCACCTCCGCGCCGCGGGCGCGCAAGGTCGCGAGCCGGCCGAGGCAATCGGCGATGCCCAGGGCCTCGTCGAGCGTGGGGACGATGATCGAAAGGCGGCTCATAGGTCCTAATCAGATTACTTTTTTCAATCTGATTACACCCGTGGCGGAGCGCATCGCCAGGCAGGAAAGTAATCAGATTGAAAAAAGTAATCTGATTAGGACATATTACCGCGCGTCGTTGAGGGACCAGTCGTAGTCCAGGTGCGCGATCGGCGCCTTGCCTTCGGCGACGAGGCGGCGGTGCTCGGGCGAGTCCGCGAGGAGCTCGGCGTAGCGCGCGAAGTACTGCTCGCGCGAGGTCACGGGGCCGGCGCCGCCGAGGCCGCGGTAGCCGGAGGTCCAGTCCTCCCTGAACCACTTGAAGATCTCCGAGACCTCGAGCCTCCCGGACTGGGGACTGAAGCGGTTGCGCGTGCGGTCCGAGAGGAACCGCCGCGCCTGCTCCTCGAGCTGCGCCTCCAGGCGGGCGGCGACGAAGGCCTCCTCGCGCAGCATCGGGCAGCCGACCGACGCGCAGTTCACGGCGTAGTGGACGCGGGGCTCGTCGTAGGCGCCGGGCTTCCTCAGCATCCCGTGCTCGATCTCGTCCAGGTGCGTCTCGCGGCCGAAGAGCGTGAAGAACCGCTTCTTCCAGGGGCTGGCGAAAAGGCTCCCGAGGTCGCGGATCGACTTGAGGTCCGGGTACTTCGTGAGGATCAGCTCCACCGTGAAGGCGTTGTAGGCGTTCACGAGGAAGGCCACCTGCTGCGGCTTCGTCCAGGCGCGGAACTCGGCCTCGCCCACCCTCGACACTTCCGCGAGGTAGCCCTTGAGCGCCGCTCGGTCCTTCGCGAAATCGGCGTAGCGCACCTGAGAGGCCTTGCCGCCGTCGACCAGCTTCAAGTGGCGCTTCACGAGCGCGTCCCAGGCGGCGTGGGAGTGGTCGAAGGCGTGCGCCGCGGCGGCGAAGCCCAGGGCGGCGGCGAGAAGGAGGGCGCGGATCATGTCGTCAATGCTTCGCGGGATCGTGGTAGGGACGCCTGTCGGCCAGGAGGGAGCGCACGCGGGCGAGCACCGCGCCCAGGCCCGCCTCGCCGCGCGTCCAGGCATGGAAGGCCGCGAGGAAGTCCATCTGCCCGTGGGTGACCGTCGAGCGCTTCCAGGCCCCGGCCGCGAACTTGTTGGCTTCGGCCAGGGTGGGGTAGATGTGGATCGTGCCCAGCACCTTGTTCAGGCCGATGCCGTGGCGCATGGCCGAGACGAACTCCGTGACGAGGTCGCCCGCGTGCTCCCCCACGATCGTCGCGCCCAGGATCGCGTCGGTGCCCGGCTTCACGATCACCTTCACGAAGCCGTGCGCCTCGCCGTCCGCGATCGCGCGGTCGAGGTCTTCGATGCCGTAGGTGACCACCTGGTGGGCGATGCCCTTTTCCGTCGCCTCCGACTCGTTGAGGCCCACGCGCGCCACCTCGGGCTCGGTGAACGTGGCCCAGGGAATGACCGAGTAGTCGACCTTGAACTTCCGGAAACGCCCGAACAGCGCGTTGACCGACGCGTACCACGCCATGTGCGCCGCGGTGTGCGTGAACTGGAAGGGGCCGGCGACGTCGCCGCAGGCGAGGATGTTGGGATACGCCGTCTCGAGGAACTCGTTCACCTCCACGGTGCGCCCCTTCGTCACCGCGATGCCGAGCTCCTCGAGCCCGTAGCCCTCGGTATTGGCCACCCGCCCCACGGCCACCAGGATCTCGTCGAAGGCGATTCGCCTCTCCGCGCCGGCGCTCTCCACCACGAGGAACTTCTCCCCGTTCTCGACGACCACCTGCTTCGCCTTGTGGTTCACGAGGACGTCGACGCCGTCGGCCTCGAAGCTCTTCGCCACCAGCGCGGAGACCTCCGGATCCTCGCGGATCATGAGCCGCGCAAGCATCTCCACCTGCGTCACCTTCGCGCCGAAGCGCGCGAAGGCCTGCGCCAGCTCGCAGCCGATGGGCCCGCCGCCCAGCACCACCAGGCGCCGGGGCAGCGCGCGCAGCTCCCACACGTTGTCCGACGTGAGCGGCTTCACTTCCGCCAGGCCCGGGATGGGCGGGACGAACGGCCGCGCCCCCGCGGCGATCACGATGTTCCTCGTCGCGAGCACCTGCTTCGTGCCGTCCTCCCTCGCGATCTCCACCGTCCACGGGCCCGTGATCCGCGCCGTCCCCGCGACCACGTCGACGCCCAGCCCCGTGTACCGCTCCACGGAGTCGTGCGGCTCGATGCGCTTCACCACCGACTGCACGCGCTCCATGACCTGCGCGAAGTCGAAGTCGGCGCTGGCCGACCGGATGCCGAACTCGGCCGAGCGCTTCACGTGCGACAGGAACTTCGCGGAGCGGATGAGCGCCTTCGAGGGCACGCAGCCCGTGTTGAGGCAGTCACCGCCCATGCGGTGGCGCTCGACAAGGGTGACCTTCGCCTTCACCGCGGCCGCGATGTAGGCGGTGACGAGGCCCGCGGAGCCGGCCCCGATCACCACCACGTTGCGGTCGTAGCGCGCCGGCCGCGGCCATTTCGCGTACACCTTGCGCGCCTTCATCGCCCCGAGCACGCGCTTGGCGAGGAAGGGAAAGAGGCCCAGCAGGACGAAGGCGCCCAGCAGCCCCGGCGAGAGGATGCCCTTGAGCGAGGTGACCTGCGCGAGCTGCGTGCCGGCGTAGACGTACACGACCGTGCCCGCGAACATGCCGACCTGGCTCACCCAGTAGAAGGTGGCGGCGCGGATGGGCGTGAGGCCCATCACGAGGTTGATCACGAAGAAGGGGAACGCGGGCACGAGCCGCAGGGCGAAGAGGTAGAAGGCGCCCTCCCTGGCGATGCCGTCGTTCACGGGCCTCAACTTGTCGCCGAACTTCGCCTGCACCCAGTCGCGCAGCACGAAGCGCGAGGCGAGGAAGGCGAGCGTCGCGCCGATGGTCGAGGCGAAGGAGACGATGACCACCCCCCACAGCAGGCCGAAGATCGCGCCGCCGGCGAGGGTGAGGATCGCCGCCCCCGGCAGCGAAAGCCCGGTCACCGCCACGTAGATGGCGAAATAGGCGGCGGCCGTCTGGACGGGATGGTCGCGGTAGAAGGCCTCGAAGGCCGCCTGCTGCGACTTGAAGTACTCGAGCGAGAGGAAGCGCCCGAGGTCGAAGGCGAAGTAGGCGGCGACGAGCGCCGCGACGAGCGCGAGGAGCGCGATGCGGCCGGGCTTCATCGCTTCAGGCCGCCAGCGGCAGCGCGCGGGCGCGGGCGAAGCCGGGGCCGTGCGCGATGCGCCGGAAGTAGGACTGGTGCGCGGGGGAGCCCTCGGGCCAGCTCGCGAGGAAGCGCGCCTGCCACGCGGCCGCGTCGTAGCGCACGGCGATCGTGTCGACGAAGGTCCCCGCGACCCGCGTGCCGTAGAGCGCGTCGCGGGCGGGATGCGTGGAGATGCGCGTGAGGAGCCCGCATCTCTCCCCCGCGAAGTTCGGCATGCCCGCGGCGCCGTTGTTGGCCACGACGCCGCGGCCGTGCGCGAAGTCGAACGCGCGCGTGGCCGGCAGGCAGGTGTGGCTGCTCGCGAAGACGTCCACGCGGGCGTCGCGGAACGCGCCCTCGAGCCAGCGGCGGTGGCCGGGATCGTCCAGCGCTTCCTGCGCGAAGCCCCACCCGGCGAGCGACGACGCGTCGCCGTGCACGATGCCCACGCGGGCCTCACCCACGCGCGCGACGAGGTTCATGGGCAGCGCGGCGAGCGAATCGCGCACGCCGGGAAAGCCCCGGGCCGTCTCGCGAAGCCGCGCCAGGATCGCGTTGGACCGGTCGACGTCCGCGTCGCTCACGTCGACCGGGTAGGCGCAGCCGCAGCCCGCCCCCGACTCCTCGCCGGCGATCTCCGTCTCCACGTTGCCGCGGACCGCGGCGTGCCGGAGCGCTTCCTGCGAAACGCGCCGGAAATCGTCCGCGTCGACGTCGAACCAGTGGAAGTCGCCGTTGAAGGCGAGCGTCACCGGCTGCGCCTCCCGCGCGGCCATGGCCGCGATCTCCTCCAGCGCCTCGACGTTGCCATAGAGGCCGCCAACCACGTAGAGCGTCCCCGCCTCGAGATCGGGTGCGCGGTCGAACACGCGCGGCGCGTAGCGGTAAGCCGTGGGACAGCTGCGTCCCGGCGGAAGCTCCAGCGTCATCAGGCGAGCGCGCCGCCGCAGGAGGAGCCCTGGCCCGCGGTGCAGCCGTAGCAGTGGTCGCGCACGACGACCGGGTTGCCTTCGAGGTCGCGGCCGACCAGGTCGGCCAGGTGCGGGCGGGATTTCCCCGCCACGCGCAGGGGCAGCCCCAGCATCTGGTTGAAGTCGCAGTCGTACACGTAGCCCTGCCAGTCGACGGACACGAGCGTGCGGCACATCACGCCCTCGACGTTCTCGTCGCGGTGGGCTCCGCGCAGGAGCGCCATGTAGTCGTTGAACTGCCCCTTCGAGACGAGCGTCGAGCCGAAGCGCTGGATGGGCATGTTGGCCATGGTGTAGAGCTCGTTGAACGAGATCCCGAAGGCCTCGCCCAGGATGCGCTTGTAGTCCGCCTCGAGCTTCTCCTGCGCCGGGGGCAGGCTCGCGCCCTGGGGGTTGTAGACGAGGTTGAGCACGAGCCCCGAGCCGATGCGCCCGTAGCCCAGTTCGTTCAGGCGCCGGATGCCGCGCACGCTCTTCCCGTAGACCCCCTTGCCGCGCTGGCGGTCCACCAGCTCCTCCGTGTAGCACGGCAGCGAGGCGACGACCTCCACCTGGCGCGAGGCGAGGAACCCGGCGAGGTCCTCCTGGCCCGGCTCCTCGAGGATGGTGAGGTTGCAGCGGTCGATCACCTTCACGCCCATAGCCCGGGCGCGCGTCACCAGGGGCCGGAAGTGGGCGTTGAGCTCGGGGGCGCCGCCCGTGAGGTCGAGCGTGCCGGCGCCGCTCGCCGCCACGAAGGCGAGCACCTGGTCGATCGTCTCCGCCGACATCGATTCCGTGCGCGTGGGGCCCGCGTTCACGTGGCAGTGCAGGCAGGCCTGGTTGCACACGTAGCCCAGGTTCACCTGGACGGTTTCGAGCCGCCGCCGGGCCAGGGGCGGGAAGTCGGTGTCCAGCAGCAGGGGAAGGGTCGCGCGCATGGCAGGTGGAAGTTCGTTCCCCGGGCCGGTTCGGTTACACGCCGGCCCGGATCGCGGGCCCAGGGCGCAGGTCCGGCGAATGGTAGCAAATGGCCGCCGGCCCGACGAAACACGGGACGGTTCCTTCGAACCGTCCCCTTTCCGGGCCGGGCGGGGTCTCAGGCCCGCACGTAGATCCAGCCCTCGCGAAGGCGCTGGACTACCTCGTGCAGGGCCGAGGGGGCAACCACGGTGCCGGCCACGAGCTCGACCGGCTGGCCCGCGGTGCGGCGCCGCTCGATCGTCTGGTTGCACGCGACGAAGCCGAGCTCCGGGTACTGGCGGCGAAGCGCCGCGAGGCGGCCGGACAGGGCGGCATCGTCCGCGCGCAGGAGGTCCAGGCCGGGCCCGTTCGCGACCACCTCGACCTGGAGGCGCCGGTTCGATGCGCGCGCGTCCCGCAGCAGGTCCTCGATCTCGTCCACGGCCGCCGAAAGCGCCTCGCGGCCCGCGGAGCTCACGTGGACCAGGACCTTGCCTTCCTGGAGGGATGCCCAGTCGGTTCGGAGCGTCTGCCAGTCGCCGCTCAGGGCGTAGGCGGAGGCCGCGTCGAGCGCCGGCGGGCGGCTGAACTCGGCGTGGCCGAACCATCCGGCCACGGCGAAGGCGAGGCTCGCCGCGACCAGCCCGAGCCACCGGGAAGCCGCGGGGCGCTCGCGCGGCCTGCCGGAGGCGGCGGGCGCAGCGTACGAATGGCGGATCATCTCCTTCATGGCGCGCAGGCGGCAGACTTCCTCCCGCAGCCCCTCGTCGCCCTCGATCACTCCCGCCACGCTCGCCCACTCCGGGCCGTCGAGCTGCCCGTCTACGAACGCGCCCAGCATCTCGTCGGAGATCCTGCGTTCCTGGCTCATTTCACGCTCCGCAATCTCGTTCCCAGGGCATCCTGCGCCACGGACCCGAGCGTCTCGCGCAGCGCGCGGCGCGCCCGGCAAAGCCGGCTCATCACGGTGCCGATGGGGATGCCCAGGACTTCCGCGGCTTCCGTGTAGCTGCATTCCTCGAGGTCGACGAGGGTGACCACCTGCCTCTGGCCGAGGGGAAGCCCGGCCACGGCGGCCCTCACGCGCCCGACCAGCTGGGCGCTGGCGCTCGCTTCCTCGGGTGTGGCGCCGCTCGCGAGGACGCTCTCGGAGACGTCGTCGATGTCCACGAAGTCGCGGCGCTCGCGCAGGTGGTCGCGAAGGCAGTTGGCGAGGATCTGCAGCAGCCAGGCCCTCACCTTCGCGGGGTCGCGCAGTTGCCCGCAGGCGCGCAGCCCCTTCTCGACGGCGGCCTGCGACAGGTCGTCGGCCAGCGCCCGGTCATGGCACCAGGCGTAGGCCATGCGGCCGAGCATGTCCCGCGACTGCTCGATCTCGCGCCGGAGGGCGGGGTTCCGCCCGAAAAGCATCTCGATTCCCATCCCCATCCCGTATAGACGCGGGCAAGGCGCCGATTATTCCCCGGGAGCGGCCCGGGGGGGAAGGGCGGAATAAGGGCGCGGCCCGGGCCGTCCTCCCAGGACGACCACAATACGGAGGAGTTCCATGAAAAGCACCCTGACCGCCACCCTTCTCGCCGCCGCGCTCTGCACGGCATCGCTCCTGGCAAGCGCCCGCGACCACGTCGTCATCCAGGTGAGCGACAACGACCCGGCGAAGTGGAACCTCGCGCTCAACAACGCGCGCAACGTCCAGGCCGACCTGGGCATGGACAACGTGGACGTCGAGTTGGTGGCCTACGGGCCGGGGCTCGCCATGCTCAAGTCGGAATCGGCGGTGGCGCAGCGCATCGCGAGCGCCAGCGCCCAGGGCGTGGGCGTCATCGCCTGCGAGAACACCATGAAGAACACCAAGGTCGAGCGCAGCCAGATCCTGCCGGGCGTGAAGTTCGTCGACGCCGGCGTGGTGCACATCATGCAGCGCCAGAAGGAAGGCTGGGGATACGTGCGCCCCTGACCGGCGGCCGCGCTAGACTGGGCGCCTCTCCCCACGAGGGAAGCGTCCATGTCCTCCGATTCCTCCCCCGCCGACGGCGCCCGCCTCGATTTCGCGGACGCGATGAGCTACGGCGACTACCTGCACCTCGACGCGGTCCTGGGCGCGCAGCACCCGCGCTCCGGCGAGCACAACGAGATGCTCTTCATCGTGCAGCATCAGGCGAGCGAGCTGTGGATGAAGCTCATGCTGCACGAGCTCCTCGCCGCACGCGCCCGGGTCCGGGGCGACGACCTCGCTCCCGCCGTGAAGATGCTCGCGCGCGTGGCGCGCATCATGGCGCAGCTCAACCAGTCGTGGGACGTGCTCTCGACCCTCACGCCGTCGGAGTACTCGGCCTTCCGCGGCTCCCTCGGCAGCGCCTCCGGCTTCCAGTCCTGGCAGTACCGCATGATCGAGTTCGCGCTGGGGGCCAAGAACGCGGTGACGATGGCGCCGCACCGCCACCGGCCCGAAATCCTCGCGCCGCTGGAGGCGCTGCATCGCGAGCCGTCGCTCTACGACGAGGCGTTGCGGCTGCTCGCGCGGCGCGGCTTCCGGCTGGCGCCCGCGGCGATCGAGCGCGACTGGACCGCCGTGCGGGCCTGCGAGGACACCGTTTGCGAGGCGTGGGTCGGCGTCTACCGCGACACCGCGCGCCACTGGGACCTCTACGAGCTCGCCGAAAAGCTCGTGGACCTGGAGGACTCCTTCCGGCAGTGGCGCTTCCGCCACGCCACGACCGTGGAGCGGATCATCGGGCACAAGCGCGGCACCGGCGGCACCTCGGGCGCGGAATACCTGCGCCGCGTGCAGGAGGGCGTCCTGTTCCCGGAGCTCTGGCGCGCCCGCACCGCGCTCTGAGCCCCCAAGGTGGAAGGCCGGCCGATTCTTGCGTAGTGTGGGGGGCGAGAGTCCCCGCCCCCCATGCCGTCCGAACCCCGCGAAACCGAACTGAAGCTCGTCCTCGCCCCCGGCGAGGGCGCGATGGTGCCATCGGCCGCCCCGCTCGCGGGCCTGGCGGGCCGCGCGAACCGCGTCAGCGCCCTCTATTTCGACACGCCGACGCGCGAGCTCTCCCGCCACGGCCTGGGGCTCCGGCTGCGCCGCATCGGCCGCCACTGGCGCGCCACGCTGAAGGCCGCGGGCGAATCGGGCGGGGGGCTGCACCAGCGGCCGGAATGGGAATACCCGATGCCGGGCCCAGTCCTGGACCTCTCGCGATTCGCCGCCACGCCGCTCGCCGGCCTTCCCGGCGCCGAGACGCTGCACGAGCGGCTCGCGCCCATCCTCGCCACCGAGTTCCGGCGAACGATCTGGGACCTGGCACTCCAGCCCGGCTCGCGCGTCGAGGTGGCGCTCGACCAGGGGCGGATCCATGCGCGGGGCCGCGAGTCGCCCATCGAAGAGCTCGAGATCGAGGTGCTCGAGGGCCCGGTCTCGGTGGCGTTCGACCTGGCCGAGTCCTTTGCGAAGAATATTGCGCTGCGACCGGAGCCGGCCTCGAAGCTCGCGCGCGGGCTCGCCCTCGCGGCGGCGGCGCGGGCCCATCCCGTCCACGCGGCCCGCGTCTCGATCGCCGACGCGCCCGATGCCCGCGAGGCCGCGCGCCTTATCGCCTCGGCCTGCCTCGCGCACGCGCAGGCGAACGAGGCCGGGGTCCTCGCCTCCGCCGACATCGAGTTCGTGCACCAGCTGCGGGTGGCCCTGCGCCGGCTGCGCTCCGCGCTTCGCCTGTTCCGCGAGGCGCTTCCCCGCGGCGAGGACGCCGCCTTCGCCGAGGACCTGCGCTGGGCCGCCGCGGCCCTGGGCCGCTGCCGGGACTGGGACGTCTTCGTGACCGAGACCCTGGCGCCCCTCGTCGCGGCACAGGGCGACGCGCAGGCCGGCAAGGCGCTCGTCGCCCGCGCGCGGTTGCACCAGCGCGAGGCGCGCCGGGCCGCGCGCGAGGCGGTCCTCTCGCCGCGCTACGGCCTCGCGATGATCCGCCTGGCGCGCTGGGTGTCGGCGCCCGCCGAGCCGCCCGAGGGCCTGCAGCCGCTCGCCGACTTCGCCTCGGACAGGCTGCGCAAGGGAGCCCGGCGCGTGGCCGCCGGGTCGGAAGCTTTCTCCACGCTCGATGCCGCGGCGCGCCACCGCCTGCGCATCCTCGTGAAGCGCCAGCGCTACGCGGTGGAATTCCTGGGCTCGCTCTTCAAGGCGCGCTCCGTCCGGCGCCACGTGCGCGCGCTCTCGCGCGTGCAGGACGCGCTGGGGCTCGCCAACGACTGCGCCAACGCCCTGGCCCACGTGCGCGAGCTCTCGCCGACGCCCGAGTTCCTCGCGTTCGCGCGCGGGTGGTTCGCCGCGCGCGAGACGGCCGGCGTCGAGGCCGCGGCCCGCGAACTGGCGCTGGCGGCCGGCGAACGCCGGTTCTGGCGCCGCAAGCCGGCCCCGCCGGCGCAGCCCGAGCCCGCCCCGCCGGGAGTCCCGCGCGCTTGATCCAAGACAAGGGACGAGCCACCCCCGGTGGGAGACTGGGGAGGCACGAGCCGGCTGGAATTCCCATGCGCCCCGTCCCCCTTGCCGCCATCGCCTTCTGCGCCCTGCTCGCCTGGCCTGCTTCCGCTGCGGACGCCCAGCGCGGCCGCGCGCTTTACGAAGCAGGGTGCACAGGCTGCCACGCCGAGAGCGTCCACGGCCGCGCCAATCGCGAGGCGGCCGACCTCGAATCCGTGCGCCGCTGGGTGCGGCGGTGGAGCGCGAACCTGGGACTGAAGTGGTCCGAGGAGGAAGTGGGCGACGTCGCCGCCCACCTGAACGCGCGCTACTACCGCTTCGCCTGCCCGCCGGAGGAATGCAAGGCCACCGGGAGCCGCGACGACGGCGGGCGCCGCCTCGCGTTGGACGACCGGCCCCATTGAAGGTACCGTGACGGGCAGCCCGAGGCGCCCGAGGGAGAGCACGCGATGTTCGAATCCGCCGAGATCGGCCACAAGCTCAGCAAGTCCGAGTACAAGCGCGAGGAGCCGAAGCTGCGCCAGGCGCTCCTGAAGGCGCAGTACGACCTCCTCGACAACGGCAAGTTTCCCGTCATCATCCTGGTGAACGGCGTCGACGGCGCCGGCAAGGGCGAGACGGTGAACCTGTTCAACGAGTGGATGGACCCCCGCCACATCCACACGCACGCCTTCGGCGCCATGATGGACTTCGAGCTCCAGCATCCCGAGATGTGGCGCTTCTGGCGGGCGCTGCCGCCCCGGGGCCGCATCGGGATCCTCTTCGGCTCGTGGTACACCGACCCGATCCTCAAGCGCGTCATGGGGCACGAGAAGCGCGCCGAGTTCGAGCGCCGCCTCGACCGCATCCGCCACTTCGAGCGCATGCTGGTGGCCGAGGGCGCCCTGGTCCTCAAGCTCTGGTTCCACCTCTCCAAGCCCGCGCAGAAGAAGCGCTTCAAGGAGCTGCTCTCGAGCAGGAAGACCGCGTGGCGCGTCGGCCCCGGCGACTGGGAGCGCTTCAAGCACTACGACGAGTTCGTCGACGTCTGCGAGGACGCCCTGCGCGAGTCGAGCACCGGCGAGGCGCCCTGGCAGGTGATCGAGGGCTCGGACCCCGAGTACCGCTCGCTCACGGCGGGCAAGCTCCTCCTGGACGCGCTCACCGCACGCCTGAAGGGGGCGGCGCCGAAGGTCTCGCCGCCGGCCCCGCCGCCCAAGCCCGCGATCGACCGCAAGAACATCCTCAACAGCCTCGACTACACGCGCACGCTCTCGCCCAAGGCCTACGACAAGCGGCTCGACAAGGCGCAGGCGAGGCTCAACCAGCTCACCCGCGACCGGAAGATGCAGGAGCGCTCCCTGGTGATGGTCTTCGAGGGAATGGACGCGGCCGGCAAGGGCAGCACCATCCGGCGCGTCACGCGCGCCATGGACGCGCGCTACTACCGCGTGATCCCCATCGCGGCGCCCACCGACGAGGAGCGCGCGCAGCCCTACCTCTGGCGCTTCTGGCGGCACATCCCGGGGCACGGCAAGGCGGTGATCTTCGACCGCTCCTGGTACGGGCGCGTGCTCGTCGAGCGCGTCGAGGGATTCTGCTCGGAGGCCGACTGGATGCGCGCCTACCACGAGATCAACGACTTCGAGGAGCAGCTCGCCGACGCCGGCGCGATCGTGGCCAAGTTCTGGATGGCGGTGACGCCGCAGGAGCAGCTGCGCCGCTTCAAGGAGCGCGAGAAGATCGCCTACAAGCGCTTCAAGATCACCGACGAGGACTGGCGCAACCGCAAGAAGTGGCCCCAGTACGAGCGCGCCATCTGCGACATGATCGAGCGCACCTCGACCGAGGTGGGGCCGTGGAGCCTCATCGCCGGCAACGACAAGCTGCACGCGCGCGTGGCGGTCATCGAGAGCCTGTGCGACCACATCGAGTCGCAGCTCTGAGACGGCGTTGAGCGCGACGAGCCTGTTCCGCGCGGAGGTCGCCACCGCGATGGCGGTGGCCCTCGTGCTGGGGCTCGTCCTGCTCATCCTGCGCCCGAAGGACCGCGCGAGCACCCGCAACGCCCTCCTACTCCTCGCCTTCTGCGCGCTCGCCGCGGCGGCCGACACCGCCATCGGCTCGATCGGGGGGCGGACCATCGCCGGCATCCTCGCCGACGCCTCCACGGTCCTCGTGGGCGTGGTGCTCATCCGCATGGTGGGCATCCTCGTCTTCCGCGTCGTCCTGCCTGCCGTCCGGGTGGCGCCCGCGCGCATCGTCGAGGACCTCGTCACCGCGGGCCTCGCGATCGCGTGGGGCCTCGTGTGGCTGCGGCTGGCGGGCGTGGACCTGGGCAGCCTCATCACGACCTCGGCCGTCATCACGGGCGTGGTCGCCTTCTCGATGCAGGAGACGCTGGGCAACATCCTCGGCGGAGTGGTGCTTCAGCTCGACCAGTCGATCCGCGTGGGCGACTGGATGAAGGTGGAGGAGACGAGCGGCAAGGTGGTCGAGATCCGCTGGCGCTACACCGCCGTGGAGACGCGCAACCGCGAGACCGTCGTGATCCCCAACGGCTGGCTCGTGAAGAACCGCTTCACGCTCGTCGGCTCGCGCGCCGACCCCTTCCCCCTGTGGCGGCGCTGGCTGTGGTTCGAGCTGGACGTCGCGCACCCGCCCATCCGCGTCTGCGAGATCCTCGTGAAGGCGGTGACCGACGCCGAGATCCCGAACGTGGCCCGCGACCCGGCGCCCAGCGCCGTGCTCATGCGGGTCGAGCACGGGATCGGCCGCTACGCGCTGCGCTACTTCCTCGACGACCCGCGACCGGACGACGTCACCGACTCCGTCGTGCGCGCGCACGCGATGGCGTCCCTCACGCGCCACAACATCCCCATCGCCTCGCCGCGCGAGGAGCGCCTGCTCATCAAGGACAACGAGGCCCACCGCGCCGCGCAGCACGCGAAGGAGCTCGCCCGGCGCCAGGACGCGCTCTCGCGCGTGGACCTGTTCGCGCCGCTGTCGGACGCCGAGCGCGGCGAGCTCGCCGAGCACCTGGTCTACGCCCCCTTCGTGAGGGGCGACACGATCACGCGCCAGGGGGCGGTCGCGCACTGGCTGTACCTCGTCGTGACCGGCGAGGCCGACGTGTGGGTCGACGCGGGCGGCGAGCGCACCCACGTGGCGACGCTCGTCCCCGGCAGCGTCTTCGGCGAGATGGGCATGATGACCGGCGAGCCGCGCCGCGCCACCATCACCGCGCGCAGCGACATCGAGTGCTACCGGCTCGACAAGGCGGGCTTCGAGAAGGTGCTGCGCTCCCGTCCCGACATCGCGGGCGAGATGTCGCGCGTGCTCGCCTCGCGCCAGACCGAGCTCACCGACCGGCGCGAGTCGGCCGAGGCCGGCGGCAGGAAGTCGGCGCAGGGCGACGACATCCTCGCCAGGATCCGCGGCTTCTTCGGCCTCGACGACTGAACCGGCGAAAGACTTCGTAATCAGATTACGTTCTTGCCACGCTGGGAGTCATTCGCGGGAAAGTAATCTGATTACGAAGACTTTCGCCGGTTTAGGCGGACAGCGTCAGGCGGATCCGGTTGCGCCCGAAGAGGTAGGCGTACTCGGTCTCGGAGGTAAGGCCGTGGGCCAGCATCACGCCGAGGCCGCCTTCGCGCCGGGTGGGCGCGAGCGCCTCCAGCATCTCCCGCCTGGCGGGCGCGAAGGGGTTGAAGGGCGGGGCGTGGTCCTCGTAGGTGAGGCGCACCGAGCCTTCCTGGGAGGCGAGCCGGATCCAAACCGGGGCGTCGGACCCCCCGCGGTGGCCATGCTTCACGGTATTGAGGAAGAGCTCCTCGACCACCAGGTTCAGCTTCAGGCAGTCCTGCCGGGCGACGCCGGCCCCCTCGCAGAAGCCCTCCAGGAACGCCCGCGCCTCCCGCAGGGACTCCTGCCGGGACGGAAACATACCGATGCGCGTTGTGATGGCGTTCACAGCATGGCCTTTTCGGGCATTATAGAGTGCTTCGACCGGCATTCGCCCGCGCTTTCAAGGAGACAGTCATGCGCAAGTCGTGGATTCTCGTCCTGGCCCTCGCTTTCGCGGCCCCCGCCGTCGCGAACGAGATCGGCCAGATCAAGGTCGCCAAGGGCGCCGTGCAGGTCGAGCGCGAAGGCAAGCGCGTTCCCGCGGCGGTCGGCATGCCCATTCGCACCGCCGACGTGCTGGTCACGGGCGCCGACGGCTCCGCCGGGGTCACCTTCTCGGACAACAGCCTCGTCTCCGTGGGCCCCAACAGCGTCTTCGCGATCGACAAGTACCGCTTCGACAGCACGACCCACGTCGGCGAGTTCGAGGGGTCGCTGAAGAAGGGCAAGCTTGCCGCCGTCTCGGGCAAGATGGTCAAGCAGACGCCGGAGTCGATGAAGATCCGCACGCCCTCCTCCGTGATGGCCGTTCGCGGCACCGAGCTCGTCGTGCAGGTCGACGAGCCGGCCAAGCCCGCCGCCCGCTAACCCCAGGCAGCCTATGCGCCTCGCGGCCGCCGCAGCCCTACTGCTCGCCGCCGCGGGGTGCGCCCATTCGCCGCCGCGCAACACCGGACCCGAGCTCTTCGCCGTCATCCCCGGAAACGGCGGCCACGTGGGGTCAATCGTCGTGCGCGCGGAAGGCCCCGAGCAGGTCCTGGACCAGGCCTATTCGGCAGCCCGCGTCAGCGCCGACGGCAGCGCCCAGGCCGCCAGGCTCTCCGCCGAGGAGGTCCAGCGCGATTTCGGCGGAACGATCTCGGCGCTGCCGGGCCGGCCGACCTCCTTCACCCTCTACTTCCTGGAAGGCAGGGACGAGCTCACGCCCGCCTCGCGCCTGGAGATGGAAAAGGTCTTCGCCGAGCTCAAGCGCCGCCCGGCGCCCGACATCGTCGTGATCGGCCACACCGACACGGTCGGAAACCTCGGCTACAACGACAAGCTCTCCCTCGCCCGCGCCGAGCGCATGCGCGAGCTCATGATCGGCCTGGGCATTCCCGGCGAGCGTATCCAGGCGGCGGGCCGCGGCAAGCGCGAGCTCCTCGTCCAGACGGAAGACAACACCTCCGAGCCGCGCAACCGGCGCGTCGAGATCAGCGTTCGCTGACGGCGCTCGCCGGCCCGATCCAGCGCACGGCGAGCAGCGTCAGGTCGTCCGCCGGCTCCGCGGCACCCGAGAACCGCCTCACGTCGTCGCGCACGCGGTCCACGATCTCGGATGCGTCCGGGTTGTCGCCCAGCCATCCCAGGGAAGTCCCCAGCCTCTCCGCGCCGAAGAACTCCTTGGCCGGATTCATCGCCTCCGTGGCCCCGTCGGAGAGCGCGAGCATCCACTCCCCGCGAACCAGCGTGCGCCTCGTCGAAGGGTAGGAGTAGATGTCCAGCACGCAAAGCGGCGGCCCGCCGGAGGCGTCCAGGCGCTCCGCCTTGCCATGGGGCTGGTGCGACCACGCCGGCTCGTGGCCCGCGTTGGCGTACTCGATCTCTCCGGTCTCCAGGTCCAGCACGCAGGCGAGCGCGGTCACGAAGAGCGACTCGGGGTTCTCGCGGTGGATCTCGTCCTGCGCGCGGGCAAGGACCCCCCCCAGGGAGCCCTCGACGGTGAGCGCCGAGCTCTTGATGATCGACTTCACGCTCGCCATGAAGAGCGAGGCGGGCAGCCCTTTTCCGGACACGTCGGCCACGACGAAGAAGAGCCGCCGGTCGTCGAGCATGAAGCAGTCGTAGAAGTCCCCGCCGACCGTCCGCGCCGGCTCGAGGAGCGCGGCCACGTCCACGCGCTTTTCCGAGGCGAACACCTCGCGCGGGTCGGGGAGCAGCCCCATCTGGATGCGCTTGGCGGCGTCCAGCTCGCCCGCCATGCGCGCGGCCTGCTCGCGCAGCTGCTGGCGCTGGCGCTGTGCCTCGGCGAGCGAGCCCGCCTGCATCACGCCGAAGACGGCCATCGCCCCGAGCGCCGGGCCGACGGGGTCGAAGAGCAGGCCCGCGAAGCGGAACGCCGCGGCGCCCGCGGCGAGCAGCAGCGCGATCCCCGCCCCCAGGAGCGCGGCCGAGCGCTGCGCGTTCGTGCGCGGGATGAGTATGAACAGGCCCAGGCCGAAGGCGACCAGCAGCGCCGCCTCGATGCGCGAGGCGAGCCCGATGCGGCGCAGGTACTTCCCCTCGAGGATCGCCTCCGTCGCCTGCGCATGGTTCTCGACGCCGAACACGGTCTCGCCCAGGGGCGTCGCCACGAGGTCCACGAGGCCCAGGCCGGTGAAGCCCACGATGACGAGCCTGTCCTTCAGCTGGGACACGTCGAAGCTGCCGTCCAGGATCTCGGCCGCAGCCACGAACCTCCCCGGGTCGGAGTGGCCATAGCGCACGTATGCCTTCCCGTCAGGCTGGGCCGGCACGGCGTAGTCGCCGAAGCGCAGCTCGATCGTGCCGCCACGCGAGGGTGCGATGGTGAGCGGCGGGGACCCCAGGGCCACGCGGATCATCTCCACCGCGAGCCCGGGTACCGTCGCCTCGTCGAAGCGCCCCACCATCTGCAGGCGGCGCGCCACCCCACCCTCGAGATCGATGCTGTAGAGGCCGTTGCCCGCCGCGCCCGCCTCGATCTCGGGAACGTTTCGGAGGTGGCCGGAATAGGAGCGGATGCGCTGGCCGGCGCCGTCGAGGTAGCGCACCGGCGGCGAGCGCGGCGGCCCGGCGAAGCGCGGGTCCCTGTTCTCCAGCCCGGCCACTCCCAGCACCGAGGGCACGATGGCGAGCGCCTTACCCAGGAGCGCGTCGTTGGAAGGCATGCCCCGCAGGCGGGCGGCGACGTCGGGGGCCTTGCCCTCCAGGCGGGCGGCGAGGGCCCCGGGCGAGTAGCGATCCGGCTCCGGGAAGAAGATGTCCATGCCGATCGCGTGCGGCTTGCCCGACGCGATGCGCTCGACGAGGTCGGCCACCCGGTCGCGCGGCCACGGCCACTGGCCGTGCAGGGCGAGCGAGCGCTCGTCGATGGCGACCACCACGACCTGCTCGGAGCCGCGTTCGCGCGGCATGAGGCGCTGCCAGCCGTCGAAGACAAGGCTGCGCAGGTGCTCGACCGGCTGCGGCGGGGAGGTGACGAGAAGGGACAGCGCGGCGAGCAGCGCGAGCGCGGCGACGCGGAACGCGCCGGAGGCGCTCAGGGCTCGATCTCCAGGCCGTCGTAGGCGGCCGATACCTTGAGGGGGTTCCCGGAGCGCGTGAGCTCCTCGAAACGGCGCGCCTCCTTGAGGAGGCCGTCGAGGGTGGCGTCGTCGTTCGCGGGCTCGTGGTGGAAGAGGACCAGGTGCCGGGCGCCCGCCATCTGGCAGAGCTCGACGCCCACGATGTTGCTCGAGTGCCCCCAGTCGGCCTTCACGCTGATCGCGTCCGCGAGCGCGTACATCGCGTCGAAGATCACCACGTCCGCATCGCGGAAGAAGGCGGCGAAGCTCTCGGCCTCGGCGCGGTTCTCGAGCTTGTGCTCCGAGTCGGTCGAGTACACGACCCGCTTGCCGTCCTTCTCGAAGCGGAACCCGTAGGAGTCGCCCGAGTGCAGCTGCAGGTGCGGCGTCACCGTGAGGCCGGAGATCTCGTTGGGCTGGTCGGGCACGAGGCGCACGAACTCGATCGAGGCGGCGAGCTGGGAGAAGTCGACCGGGAAGCAGGGCGCGGCCTGCTGCAGGCGGAAGGCCTGCTCGCAGACATCATGGCAGCTGTGGATGCGGATCTTCGTGCCCGGGACGTAGGCCGGCCCGAAGAAGGGAAAGCCCATGATGTGGTCCCAGTGCACGTGCGACATGAACACGTTCACCACTGCCGGACGCCGCGCCTGGCGGGCCAGCACGTGCACGCCGAAGGGGCGCGCGCCGCTGCCCAGGTCGCACACGAAGTACTCGTCGCCCCCCAGGTCCAGCTCCACGCAGGGCGTGTGCCCGCCGAAGGTGTGGGTGATCGAGAAGTCGAGCTCGGTGGAGGCGAAGGCGTGCGCCTCCTCGTAGCTCGCGAACGTGCGCCCCGAGGCCTCGACGAGCGCGCGCGCGAGCTTGTCCCGGATGTCGAAGGAGGTGAGGGCCACGGGAATCGAGCCGCGGGTGCCCCAGAACCGGATTCGCATCGCCATGGTTTCCTTTGTGCCCTCGGGCCGCGTCCGCGCGTTCAGGCCTGGTCGAAGGCCACCACGGCCTCCGAGGAGGCTGCCGCGATGGCCTCGCGAACCGTCGGGAAAACCTGGAACACGAGGTTGAAGTGGCTGATCTCGAAGATCTCGGCGACCATCGGCTGCAGGGCCGCGACGAAGATGCGCCCGTTCTGGGCCTTGGCCTGCCGCGAGGCGAGCATGAAGCAGCGCAGCCCCGCGCTCGAGACGTACTCGAGCCCGCCCAGGTCGAGGATCGCCACTCCGCCTTCGCGGGCGTGGCGCTCGACGTGCACCATGAGATCGGCACGAAAGGCGTCGCAGTTGTCCTGGTCGAGCCTGCCGGCCACTCCCAGGACCACCGCGTTCGCGAAATTGCGTGCCGGGATTGCCATCGTTCCGGTTGTTGTTCGGGTTGAGGCTGCCATTGTCGGCGAGGCCCGGGGTAACGGCAAGCCGGTCCGAACCGGCCATTGCGGGCGTTAACATGGGCGCCTCGAGCCCTCATGGAGGCCCGCCCGCACATGCCCTCCCGCCGCCAGGTCCTTGCCGCCCTCGCCCTGCCGGCGGCGCTGCCGCTGGCCGGCTGCTGGGAGAGGCTGGGGCTCCTCAATCCCTGCGCCAATGCGGGCGACCCCGGGCACCGGGTGGATCCCGCCCTCGCGGCGCGGGCCTGGGCGGGGCTGGACCCCGGCCAGGTGCTGGACATGCACGTGCACGTGGCGGGCGAGGGCACCGGGCCGGGAGACCCCTGGGTCAACCCGGCGATGAAGTCGCCCGCCAGCCCCTTCTCCTACGCGCACTTCGCCCTGATGGCCAACGCCGCGTGCCTGGGGAGCGATCCGGCCAACTGGAGCGGCCGCTACGTGCGCCGGCTCGAGGCGCTCGCGGACGAGTTCCCCGCCGGGGCGCGCTTCCTGCTCCTCGCCCTGGACGGCTACCACGACGAGAACGGCCGCCTCGACCGCGTCCGCACGGTCTTCATGGTGCCGGACGAGCACGTGGCGGGCATCGCACGCGCTTCCCCGGGGCGCTTCGAGTGGTGCGCCTCGGTGCACCCGTACCGCGAGGATGCGATCGCGCGCCTGCGGGCCGCGGCGGCGGGCGGCGCGCGGGCGGTGAAGTGGATCCCCTACTTCATGGGCATCGACCCGGCGAACCCGCGGCTGGCGGCCTACTACCGGGAGCTCCGGCGCCTGCGCCTGCCGCTCATCACCCACGGCGGCTGGCAGCACGAGCTGGTGGACGGCGGGCGCCAGGACTACGGCAACCCGCTGCGGCTGCGCGCGGCGCTCGCGGAAGGGGTCACCGTGATCGTGTCGCACTGCGGGATGCAGGGAGAGTTCGCGGACCTCGACGACCCCCGGTCGAAGGATCCCCGGCCCAGCTTCGAGCTCTTCACGCGGCTCATGGAGGAGCGGGCGCACCGCGGGCGCCTCTACGGGGACCTTTCGGCGGTGACGCTGGGCGGGCGCGAGCCGGGCGCGCTCGCCACGCTCATCTCCCGCCACGAGTGGCATCCGTGGCTGGTGAACGGCTCCGACTATCCCGGCCCCGGCATCGTCGCGGTGATGGGCATGAAGGGGCTGGTGCAGGAGGGGGTGCTCGCGGCGGCCGACGCGGAGCGGCTGGCGCACATCCAGCACCACAACCCGCTGCTCTTCGACTTCTACCTCAAGCGCTGCCTGTCGTGGAAGGGCGAGCGCTGGCCCGCCTCGGTGTTCGAGCCGGGACGCGTCCTTCGCGGCGGCGCGCTATGATCGGGCACCTTCACGCCCGGACACCCCATGCGCCCCCTCCTCCTTCCCGCCCTCCTGCTCTGCGGCTGCGTCTACGGTCCCGAGATCGCGGTGCTCCCCGAGTCGATCTCCTATCGCTGCGCCGAGGGCCGCGCGCTGCTGGTGCGCCGCACGCCCGACGGGGGAACGGCGACGGTCACGGTGGACGGGCAGGACGTGGCGCTGCAGCGCGCCGCGAGCGCCGCGCAGGAAAAGTACGTCGGTGGCGCGTGGGCGCTCTACCTCGAGGGCGACGGGGCGATGCTGGAATCGCAGGGTTCCGTGGTGCGTGCCCACTGCCGCTCGACCGCGCCGATTCCGGTTGCCCCGCGCATGCACTACTGAGCAGGGCCGGGGGGCGAGCGCCCCCCCGGGACGCGCTAGATCTCCTCGGGCACCATGCGGATCGCGCCGCACGGGCACTCCGCCGCGCACACCCCGCAGCCCTTGCAGTAGTCGTAGTTGAAGCGGAAGCGGTTGCCGGGGCCGAGCTTGATCACCGCGTTGTCGGGGCAGACGCCGTAGCAGTTGTCGCACTCGAAGCAGTTGCCGCACGACAGGCAGCGGCGCGCCTCGAAGAGCGCGGTCGTCTCGTCGAGCGCCATCACCACCTCGTCGAAGGAGGTGACGCGCTTCTGCATCTCGAGCATCGGGCGCACCGTCTTCGAGGCGTCCGAGTAGTACCAGGTGTTGAGCTTCGCGTACTCCGCGAGCTCGTGCTTCGCCCCGGCATCGTAGGCGCCGCCCCTGAGCCAGGCGTCGATGTGGCGCGCGGCCTTCTTGCCGTGGCCGATCGCCACCGTCACCGTGCGCTCGGCGGGCACCATGTCCCCGCCGGCGAAGATGCCCGGATGCGAGGTCATCATGTTGGGGCCCACCTTCACGACGCCGCCCTCGATCTGCATGCCCGGCACGCGATCCAGGAGCGACAGGTCCACGTCCTGGCCCAGCGCCATCACCACGGAGTCGGCCTCGAGCGTCTCGAACTCGCCCGTGGGCTGCGGCACGCCCTTCTCGTCGAGCTTCATCTTCTCGACGGTGATCGCGCCCTCGCCCGCCTCCTTGATGGTGGAGAGCCACTTGATGAGCACGCCCTCCTCGATGGCGTCCTGCACCTCGAAGTCGTGCGCCGGCATCTTCTCGCGCGTGCGGCGGTAGACGATCATCGCCTCCTCCGCGCCCAGGCGCTTGGCGGTGCGCGCCACGTCGATGGCGGTGTTGCCGCCGCCGTAGACGACGACGCGCCGGCCCAGGAGGGGCTTCGCCTCGCCTTCCATGCCGCGCAGCACCTGCACCGCGTCCATGATCTTCGCGGCCTCGTTGGCCGGGATGTAGGCGCGCTTGGCGATGTGCGCGCCCACGGCGAGGAACACCGCGTCGAAACCGCCCGCCTTCTGCGTCGCGAGGACGTCGTCGACCTTGGCGTTCAGCTTCAGCTCCACGCCCATGTCCAGGATGCGCTTCACCTCGCCGTCCAGCACGTCGCGCGGCAGGCGATAGGCCGGGATGCCGAAGCGCATCATGCCGCCGGCCATGGGCCCGGCCTCGTGGATCGAGACCTTGTGGCCCAGGCGCGCCAGGTGATACGCCGCGGAGAGCCCCGAGGGCCCGGCGCCGACGACCAGCACCTTCTTTCCCGTGGGCGCGGCGGGCGGGTCGAACTTCCAGCCGCGCTTCAGCGCCTCGTCGCCGAGGAAATGCTCCACGGAGTTGATGCCGACGGAGGAATCGAGCTGCGCCCGGTTGCACGAGCTCTCGCACGGGTGGTAGCACACGCGCCCCATCACGGCGGGCATGGGATTGTTCTGCACGAGCGAGCGCCAGGCGGCCTCGTAGTCGCCGCTCTCGGCGTGGAAGAGCCAGCCCTGGATGTTCTCGCCCGCGGGGCAGGCGTTGTTGCACGGAGGCAGGCGGTCGACGTACTCGGGGCGCAGCGTGCGCCAGGACCCGGTGTGGTTCGCGAGGCTGGAGCCGGGGTCCAGCGTGATGGCGAAGGGTTTTCTCATGACTCTTCCAGCAGGCGGTACTTGCGGATGTTGCGGTCGGCCCGCTCCTGGATGCGGCGGATCACGTCCTCGCGCGGCTTGGGCGAGAAGAGGTGCGCATAGCGCTTTTGCGGCTTGAGGTATTCCTCCACCGGGACCTGCCGGCGGATCCTCGAGACACCCGTGACCTCGCCGTTCTCGGCCTCGAACACGGGGAAGATGCCGGTCTCGTGCGCCAGGCGCGCCATCCGGATGGTGAGCGCCGAATCGTGCCCCCAGCCGAGCGGGCAGGGCACGAGGATGTGCAGGTATCGGGCGCCGCGGAACTCCATGGCGCGGCGGACCTTGGCCTCCAGGTCGCGCAGCTCCGACACGATGGCGGTGGCCACGTAGGGAATGCCGTGCGCCATGGCGATGAGCGGCAGGTCCTTGCCCTGCCCGAACACGTTGCCCGGCGTGAGCCCCACGGCGGCGGTCGTGGCCGTGCGCGCCGCCGGCGGCGTGGCCGACGAGCGCTGCACGCCGGTGTTCATGTAGCCGCCGTTGTCGTAGCAGATGTACAGGACGTCGTCGTTCCTCTCGAACATCCCCGAGAGGCACCCGAAGCCGATGTCGGTGGTGCCGCCGTCGCCGCCCTGCGCGACCACGCGCGTCTCCGCGCGGCCCTTCACGCGCAGCGCCGCCGCGATGCCGGTGGCGACCGCCGCGGTGTTGCCGAAGAGCGAGTGCACCCACGGGATCTGCCACGACGTCTCCGGGTACGGGGTCGAGAACACCTCGAGGCAGCCCGTCGCGTTGGCCGCGATGAGCTGGCCGTTCGTGGCCTCCATGGCCGCGTCGATGGCGTAGCGCGCGCCGAGGGCCTCGCCGCAGCCCTGGCAGGCGCGGTGTCCGGAATTGAGCGAGTTGGTGCGCCGCACGGTCGACTGCACCGAGCGCTCGTTGTCGGGAAGCAGGCGGTTGCCCACCGTGAACGTTCCCGTCTGGTAGAACTTGACCGGCTGGAAGCTCATGGGAGGATTCCTAGCGAAGCTGCGCGGTGACGAGGCCGACGTCGCGAAGCAGGGCCTCGGCGATGGGGCCGGTGCGGCGATGCTCGCGCTCGCGCGCGAGCGCGCGGTCCACGGCGGCCTGGTTGAGGTCCAGGAAGGTGAGCGAGGCGAGGTTGCCCTCCTCGCACTGCAGGAGGACGCGGGTGAGCGAATCGCGGGTGATGGGCCTTCCGCCCAGCCCCGCGATCACGGTGTACACGTCGTCCAGGGAGCCGCCGTACGAGGTGCGCACGTTGGCCGAGACGATGCCGCCCAGGCCCACGCCGAAGGCCTTCTCCACCACGACCACCCGCTTCGCCCGGGCGAGCGCCTGCCGGATGGCCGCCGTCGGCCACGGGCGGAAGCACGTGATGCCCAGCACGCCGATCCGGTGGCCCTTCCCGCGCAGCTCGTCGACGGTGTCCTTGATCGTGCCCAGCACCGAGCCCAGGGCGATCACGACCGTGTCCGCGTCCTCCATGCGGTACTCGTGCATGAGCCCGCCGGAATCGCGCCCGAAGGCCTTGCGGAACTCCGCGGCCCATCCGGGGATGAGGTCCAGGGCCTGCATCTGCTTCACGTGCGCGAGGTAGCGCACTTCCGTGAACGCCTCCGGGCCCACCATGGCCCCCATCGAGACGGGGTCCTGCGGGTCGAGCACCTGGCGCGGCTCGAAGGGGGGCAGGAACGCGTCCACCTGCTCCTGGGAGGGCATGTCCACGCGCTCGTAGGCGTGGGTGAGGATGAAGCCGTCCATGCACACCATCACCGGGACCGAGAGCTCCTCCGCGAGCCGGAAGGCCTGGATGTGCAGGTCGAGCGCCTCCTGGTTGGTCTCCGCGAACAGCTGGATCCAGCCGCAGTCGCGCTGGCTCATCGAGTCCGTGTGGTCGTTCCAGATGTTGATGGGCGCGCCGATGGCGCGGTTGGCCACCGTCATCACGATGGGCAGCCCCATGCCGGCGGCGTTGAAGACGGCCTCGGCCATGAAGAGCAGGCCCTGGCTCGCGGTGGCGGTGTAGGCGCGCGCGCCGGCGGCCGAGGCCCCGATCGCCACGCTCATCGCCGCGAACTCGCTCTCCACGTTGATGAACTCGCAGGGCGAGAGCTCGCCCTTCTTCACCATCTCGCCCAGGCCCTCGACGATGTGGGTCTGCGGGGAGATCGGGTAGGCGCAGATCACCTCGGGGCGGCAAAGCGCCACGGCCTCCGCGACGGCCTTGGAACCTTCAATCTGCTTGAGCATGTTCTGTCGCTCCTGCTTCCTTGCGCACGTGCTTGTAGGCGTCGGCCGCCGCGAGGATGTTGGCCTCGGCGACCTTGGCCGGGAATTTCTCGCGGATCGCCTTGCCCACCGACTCGAGCGAGATGAGCCCCGTGGCCGCCGCGAACGCGCCCAGCAGCGCCGCGTTGGGCAGCGGCCGGCCGACGCGCTTCATCGCGATCTCGGTGGCCGGCACGGTGTGCAGCCTGTCGGGCGGGAAGCCCTTCACGAAATCGCCCAGCCCCAGCGCGTCGAAGCTGCGCGTGGTGTTGATCAGGATGTAGCCCTGGGGCCGGAGCCCCCCGAAGACGTCCACCTGGTTCAGGAGCGTGGGGTCCTGGATGATGATCGCGTCGGGCTCGTTGATCGGCTCGCGCAGGCGGATCTCGCGGTCGTCGAGGCGGCAATAGGCGACCACGGGCGCGCCGGTGCGCTCGGAGCCGAAGCTGGGAAATGCCTGGGCGTGGCGTCCTTCGAGGAAGGCCGCGACGGAGAGCATTTCCGCCGCCGTGACCACCCCCTGGCCGCCCCGTCCGTGGATGCGGATCTGGAACAAGCGGGCCTCCTCCTCACAAGTCCCCCCATCCTAGGGGCTGGCGCGAGGAGCGCCTTTGCGATTGATTAAATGCGGGCTACTTGGAAGGCGGCGGGCCCTTGCGCAGGCGCCTTTCGCCCCCGAGGGCCAGGCCCGGGCCGCCGCCCGCGGCCAGCAGGGAATCCCAGTCGACGCCGTCGGCCCGCACGTATTCCATGGCCCGGGTCACCCACTGCACGTGCTCGGCCTCCTCGCGCGCCATCTCCTCGGCCAGGAGGTGGATCTCGCCGTTGGCGGTGGTCCCCGCGACCCACTCGAAGAAGCGCTTGGCGCCCCTCTCGGCCTTGAGGGCGATCTCCAGGAGCTCGCGCGGGGTGGCCAGCCGGAACACGAGCTCGCAGTCGACGGCCTCGGGCGGCCCCGATTCGAGCCAGCGGTAGCGCTCCGGCGGCAACTCGGGGAGCTTCAGCTTCCCGGCGCGCTCGAGGAGCAGCTTGTGGTGGTCCTCCTCGAAGCCGGCGAGGTTGCGGCACAGGCCCGCGATCACGTCCTCGCCGCGGTCGGCGAAGTGCTCCTGGAAGCGGCGGTAGCACTTGGCGGCCTCACCCTCGATGGCGAGCGCGTGGGCGAAGAACTCCTCCACGGATCCGATGGGCTCGAGCATGGCGTGACACCTCCTCAGGCTCCAAGATGCTCCTGGGCGGGAGGCGCCGGTTGACGTGGGTCAACGGGGAAAGCCCCCTCCCGGGGGCCGGGCCTACACGACCCGCAGTCGCAGGCTCCCCACGCCCTCCACGAACGCCTCCATCTCGTCGCCCCGCTTGACGGGGCCGACGCCCGACGGCGTGCCGGTGAAGATGACGTCGCCGGGCTGGAGCTCGAAGTACCGCGACAGGATCGCGACCTGCTCGGCCGTCTTCCAGATCATCTGGTTGAGGTCGCCCTGCTGGCGGACCTCGCCGCTGACCTTGAGCCAGATGGCGCCGTGGTCCGGGTGGCCGATCTCGCTCGCCGGGACGATCTCGCTGCAGGGGGCGGAATGCTCGAACGCCTTGCCGACCTCCCAGGGGCGACCGAGCTTCTTCGCCTCGCCCTGCAGGTCGCGGCGGGTCATGTCCAGGCCCACGCCGTAGCCGAAGACGTGGCCGAGCGCGTCGGCGACGGCGATGTTCTTCCCGCCCTTGGACAGCACGGCGACCATCTCGATCTCGTGATGGACGTCGGAGGTCTCCGGGGGATAGGGGAAATCGCGGCCGCACAGGAGGTTGCCCGGGTTCTTCTGGAAGAAGAAGGGCGGCTCCTTGCTGGGGTCGTGCCCCATCTCCACGGCGTGGGCCTCGTAGTTGCGGCCGATGCAGTAGATGCGGTGGACGGGGACGCGAAGCACCGAGCCCCGGACGGGCAGGCTCGGGGCCGCGACGGGCGGGAAGGCGAAACCGGCGGTGGAAGACATGGGATCCCTCGATTCGGCCGCGGCGGCCGCCATCACTTCTTCATGCCCGCGACGATCTTGCCGTAGACCTCCAGCTCGCTCGAGATCAGCTTCGAGAATTCGGCGGGCGTCATCTTCGCGGGTTCCGCCCCGGCGTCCAGCAACCGCTTGGCCACCGCCGGGTCCGCAAGGGCCTGGCCCAGCGCTGCGTTGAGGCGATTCACCACGCTGGCGGGCGTCCTGGCGGGCGCCGAAATGCCCAGCCACAGCGAGGCGCGGTAGCCGGGCACGCCGGCTTCCCGCATCGTCGCGACGTTGGGCAGCTCCGGCGAGCGGGAGGTGGTCCCGACCGCCAGGGCCCGGATGGCGCCGCCCTTGATCTGCCCGAGGACCGCGGGCATCGAGCCGAAGAGCACCTGCACCTCGTCGGTCAGCACGGCCTTCGTCGACTCGGCATTGCTCTTGTACGGGACGTGCAGCATTTCCGTGCCGGTGGCGTTGAGGAACATGAGCGCCGCCAGGTGCGTGGTGGAACCCTGGCCGGCGGAACCGTAGTTGAGCTTCCCCGGGTTCTTCCTGGCGTGCTCGATCAGCTCCTTCACCGAGTTCACGCCGAGCTTCGGGCTGATCACGAGGACGTAGGGCGTCTCGGCGATCATGCCGATGTGCTCGAAGTCCTTGATGGGGTTGTACTTGACGGTCTCGACGGTGAGCGGGCCCACGACGTGCGTGCTGGTCGTGGACATGGTGAGCGTGTAGCCGTCGGGCGCCGCGTTGGCCGCCGCCTGCGTACCGACGGTGCCGCCCGCCCCGCCCTTGTTCTCGATGATCATCGAGACGCCGAGCGCCTTCGACATGGCATCGGCCGCGATGCGGCCCACGATGTCCGTGGAGCCGCCCGCGCCGAAGGGCACGACCATGGTGATCGTGCGCTCGGGGTAGTTCTGTGCGGAAACCGGCATGGCCGCCAGCATTGCTGCCGACGCGATCAAACCCACTGCGTGCCTGCACTTGGCGAGACCCATGGAGATCCTCCTGTAGTTATAGTTCTTGCGCCGATCGGCGCCTGTTGCCCCTGCTGCCGTGAATCAGGCGGCGCTTCCCCACGGCTTGATCGCCGCCTTGAGCTGCTTGTACCCGTCGATGTAGCGCGGGCGCTTGGCGCCGTAGATGGAATCGAAGATCGCGAGCTGCTCGTCCAGCCAGCCGGCGAGCTTCGCGTTGCCCGGGTTGGCCGCCTTGTACGCCTCGTTGATCAGCACGAAGTGGATGCGCGGGTCGTAGGGCTGCTTCTCGCCGCCCACGGTCTCGTCGCCGTCGAGGAGCCTGAGCAGCATCGCGTCGGCCGATCCCAGGGTCTGCTCGTAGATCGGCGCGCCGTGGATGCGGTACATGACGCTGGTCATGTCCTTGCCGTTGGTCATGGTGAAGCCCATGTCCTTCCAGAGCTTCTTCATGTCGACCTTGGCGCCGGCCCGGTCCAGCACGATCTGGCCCCAGTCGCGCAGCACGTCGGGGGCATCGGCCATGAGGTCCGTCAGGCGGTCGCCGTCCAGGTCGGTCGAATAGACGATGCACGGCCGCTGGCGGATCATGTCGTGCAGCATGATGCCGAAGTTGGTGTCCGAGATGTGCTCGTAGATCTCGCCGCCCCAGCTCTCCATGCCCGCCTTGAAGTCCTTCGGCAGCAGCGCGACGATGGCGTCGACGTTCTTGCGGTGCTCCTCGTAGGCGTCGACGGTGTAGCGGCGCTTGAGCTGGAACTTCGTGCCCGCGATGAGCCAGCGGAAGATGCCGGCGTTCACCGCGTCCTCCTTCGCCTGGGTGGGCTTCGTGGCCACGCGGCCGATCTGGCCGGTCTCGTGCACCATCTTCAGGAAGAGCCGCGCCGCGTACGCCATGCGCACGCCGGGCGTGTTCATCTCGGAGTGGATGTTGCCGGTGTCCGGGTCGACCCGGAACTTGCTGTTGTCCTGCGAATAGGGCAGGCCCGGCATGAAGCGGATGTTGGTGATGCCGCCATAGGGCCGCAGGTTGCAGTAGACGCCGGCGGCCGTGCGAAGCGGCGCGTTTGCCGACTTGCCGGCCACCACGACCTTCCTGCCGCCCTCGTTCACCATGAAGTCGCCGGCGGTGGACCACTTGAGCGCGGTGTAGTCGAGCTTGCCGAACCACTCCAGCGAGACGAGCTTCGTGTCGTGGCGGAACTGGGCCATCATCGGCACGCCCAGGAAGGGCAGGCCCAGCACGTCGAGGGCCATGATCGTGCCGTTGAGCGCGAACATGTCGGTGAAGGCGTGGGCCACCGGCTTCACGCCGCCGGCGGGATTGCCGCCCTCCCAGATGATCGCATCGGGGTAGCCCGCGGGCTTCACGCTGGAGCGCTTGTAGATCGTGTCGAGCAGCTTGAACAGGTCGCCGTGCTGTTCCTCCTGGGCAATCTTGAGGAGGTCGATGTGGGAAGTCATGGGCGGGGAACCCTCGTGCGGATGGGGGGTGGGGGGTATCTGGGTGAGTCGGCGATTATCTCATTGCGGCTCGCGCAGGATCAACTTGCGGGGGCGCAAAAGCGAAGAGCCCGCCGGTGGCGGGCTCTTCGTGGATTTGGTGGCCTGGGGCGGAATTGAACCACCGACACAAGGATTTTCAGTCCTCTGCTCTACCAACTGAGCTACCAGGCCGTGAAGGGTGCTGCGGAAAGCCCGGAATTATAGCTTTTTCGCCCTCCCGAAGCCAACCCGCCCGGCCGGCCCTCTAGAAGCGGGCGAGGAAGACGCCCGGCAGGACCGCGATCAGGATCGAGCCCGCCAGGCACAGCAGGCTCGCGCCCATGGCGATGCCGCGCGAGGGCGCGTGCCCGGAGGCGGCCGCCTGCGGCGTCATGAACATGTACTGGATCACGCGCAGGTAGAAGTAGATGCCGAGGTAGCTGCCCACGAGGCCCAGCACGGCGTAGGTCGTGTAGCCCGCCGCCATCACGTTCTTGAAGATGAGGAACTTGCCGATGAAGCCCGGGAACGGCGGGATGCCCGCGAGCGAGAGCATCGCCATGCCCAAGAGCAGCGCCGCGAGCGGGTGCGTGTGGAACAGGCCCTTGAGGTTGTCGAGCTTGTCGCGCTCGGTGTCGTCCGGGTGCTGCGGCAGCGCCGCGAAGGCGAGGAGGTTCATGACGCCGTAGGCCGCGAGGTAGAACATCACCGCCTGGAAGCGCCCCGGCCCGTCGCCCAGGAAGGCGAAGAAGAGGTAGCCCGCGTGCGCGATCGACGAGTAGGCGATCATGCGCCGCAGCCCGGCCTGGCGGATCGCCGCGAGGTTGCCCCACACGATCGAGGCGAGCGGCAGGATGGCGAGGAGCCCGGCGAGGGGCTCGGCCACGTGCGCCGTCCCGAAGACGCGCGCCGCCGCGATCAGCACGCCCACCTTCACCAGCACCGCCATGAAGGCCGTGGCGGGGACGCTCGCGGCCTCGTAGGCGTCCGGCGCCCAGCCGTGGAAGGGCACGATCGCGGCCTTCAGGAAGAACGCCGAGACGACCATCACGACGGCCGTGCCCGCCAGCAGGCGCGGCGATCCGATGGCGAGCGCGAAGCTCTCGAGCGCGAGGGACCCGGTGGAGCCGTACATGAGCGAGGCGCCCATGAGGAACGAGGCGCTCGCCGTGCCGGAGAGGACCAGGTACTTGAGGGCGGCCTCCGCGCTCTCGGGGCGGCGGTAGCCCAGGAGCACGAGCACGTAGACGGGGATCGACATGAGCTCGATGCCCAGGAAGAGCGTGAGGAAGCTCTCCGCCGAGGCGAGGAGGCAGATGCCGTAGAGCGAGGAGAGGATGAGCGGGTAGAACTCGCCCCTGCCGAAGTCTTCCTTCGAGAACAGGAGCACCGGCACCGCGAGCGCGAGGACGAGCGCCTTGGCGAAGGAGGCCGGCGGCGTGAGGTCGAACTGGCCCGGGAACGGGGCGCCCACGTAGCCGGTGAATCCCAGCCATGCCGCCGCTCCCGCGGCCGCCGCCACGAAGGCGACCGCGAACGGCAGCGCGGCGTTCGGCCTTTCGGAGAAGATCTCGAGGACGAGGAGCGCCACGATGCCCGCGAGCAGCAGGTGCTCCGGGGCCATGGCGAGAAGAACGGTGGATGCGTTCATCGCGTGGCCTCCCTCGGAGCCGTGCCCGTGAGCTTCGTCGCCGCAGGCGTGCGGGGCGAGGCGACCAGTTCCTGGTACTCGCGCGCGGCGAGCTCGGTGCGCTTCATGGCCGAATCGGGGAAGAGCCCGAGCCAGAAAACCGCCGCCACGAGGATCGCGAGGATGGACTTCTCCCGCAGGTTGAGGTCCGCCACGGGGGCGTGCGGCACGCGCTCGGCGCCGAACAGGAAGCGCTGCGCGAACCACAGCATGTAGAGCGCGCCCAGCACCACGCCCGTGACCGCGAGGCCCGCCGCCCCGATCGGGATCGTGACCGCCCCGGGCTTCCAGGCGGCGTTGAAGGCGCCCATGAGCACGAGAAACTCGCCGGTGAAGCCGCTGGTCGTGGGCAGGCCCACGGAGGCGAGCGTGAGGATGAGGAAGAACACCGAGTACACGGGCAGCACCTTGGCGAGGCCGCCGTAGGCCGCGAGCTCTCGCGTGTGGCAGCGCTCGTAGATCATCCCGACCATGAGGAAGAGCCCGGCGGCGACCAGGCCGTGGCTCACCATCTGCACGATGGCGCCCTGGATGCCCAGGAGGTCCAGGCTCACCAGGCCCAGCATCACGTAGCCCAGGTGGCTGATGGAGGAGTAGGCGATGATCTTCTTGATGTCCGTCTGCACGAGGGCGAGGCAGGCGCCGTAGACGATGGAGAGCACCGAGAGCCACGCGAGGAGCGGGGCCGCCATGCGCGTGGCGTCCGGGAAGAGCGGGAAGCCCAGCTTCATGAAGCCGTAGGTCCCCATCTTCAGCAGCACGCCGGCCAGGATCACGGAGCCCGCGGTGGGCGCCTCGACGTGGGCGTCGGGCAGCCACGTGTGGAAGGGCACCATCGGCACCTTGATCGCGAAGGAGAGCGCGAAGGCCGCGAGCAGCCACTGCTGGGCCTCGATAGGCAGCCTCGCCTTGTAGAGGTCCGCGAAGGCGAACGAGTTCACGCCCGTGGTGCTCCAGAGCGACCACACGAGGTAGATCACCGCGGCCAGCATGAGGATGCTGCCGAAGGCCGTGTAGAGGAAGAACTTGACCGTCGCGTAGATGCGCCGCTCGCCGCCCCAGATGCCGATGATGAGGAACATCGGGATCAGCATCGCCTCCCAGAAGAGGTAGAACAGGAACAGGTCCTGCGCGACGAAGGTCCCCAGCATCGCGAACTGGATGAGGAAGACCATCGCGTAGAAGAGCTTCACCTCCTTGGTGATCGCGCTGAAGGCGCCGGCCGTGACCAGCGGGCCCAGGAAGGTCGTGAGGACCACCAGCAGGATGTTGTAGCCGTCCAGCCCGATGATGTAGTTCACGCCCCAGGCCGGGATCCACGGCACGCGCGTCGCGGCCTGCAGCCCCGGCACCGCCGGGTCGAAGTTCGCGTACAGGACGAGGGAGAGGAGGAACTGCACGACCATCACCGCGAGCGTGAAGGCGCGCACGGCGCCGTCGCGCCCCGCGGGAAGTGCCGCGATGGCGACCATGCCCGCCAGCGGCAGGTACAGGACCAGCGAGAGGATCGTGCCGTCAGCCATTGCGCCACATCCAGACGAGGCTCGCCACCATGCCGGCGAGCACCATGAAGGCGTACTTGTGCAGGCTCCCGGTCTGCACCCGCGACAGGCGCCCGGCGGCGCGCTGCGCCAGCGCGGCCAGCCCGTTGAGCGTGCCGTCGACGAGGAGCCGGTCGCCGACCTTGAGGAATACCGCGTCCGAGATCCACAGGAGCGGCCGGTTGATGACCCGGTCGTAGAGCTCGTCGACGTAGTACTTGTTGTTGAGGACGCGGTAGACGCCCGCGAAGGCATCCCTGATCCGGGCCGCCGGCAGGGCCTCGCCCCCGAAGAAGAACGCCGCGCCCGCGAGCCCGGCCAGGGCGATCGCGATCGAGCCCCCGACGACGAAATAGTGGAACGCGTCCATGCCGGGCTTCACGCCGGGCAGGGCCAGCATCGGCTCCAGGAAGTGCGGGATCGACAGGAACCCGCCCACCGCCGACAGCAGGGCGAGCACCACGAGGACGCCCGTCATCGACGGCGGCGACTCGTGGATGTGGTGCTCCACGTCCTTGAGCATGCGCGGCCTGCCGAAGAACGTGAGCCACAGCAGGCGGAACATGTAGAACGCGGTGAGCAGGGCCGTGAAGGCCATCACCGCGAGGAGCAGCCAGGAGCCGCCGCGCGCGCTCGCGAGCGCGTACCAGAGGATCTCGTCCTTCGAGAAGAACCCGGCCAGGGGCGGGATGCCCGCGATGGCGGCGGTGGCGAGCGCGAAGGTGAAGAAGGTGATCGGGATCTTCTTCGCGAGGCCCCCCATCTTCTTGATGTCCTGCTCGCCCGACATGGCGTGGATGACGCTGCCGGCGCCCAGGAAGAGGCAGGCCTTGAAGAACGCGTGGGTGTAGACGTGGAACACCGCCACGCCGTAGGCGCCCACGCCCAGGGCCACGAACATGAACCCGAGCTGCGAGACGGTCGAGTAGGCGAGCACCTTCTTGATGTCGTCCTGGGCCAGCGCGATGGTGGCGGCCATGAGGGCGGTGAGCGCGCCCACCGCGGTGATGACGGTCGAGGCCTCGGGCGCATTCAGGTAGATGCCCGACATGCGCGCCACCAGGTACACGCCCGCCGTCACCATCGTGGCCGCGTGGATGAGGGCGGAGACGGGCGTCGGGCCCGCCATCGCGTCCGGCAGCCACACGTACAGCGGGATCTGCGCCGACTTGCCGGTGGCGCCGATGAACAGGAGGATGCCCACCAGGCTCGCCGAGACCGCCGGGGCGGCGCCGCCGGTGAACGCCTGGTTGATGTGCGGCATGTCCAGGGTGCCGACCGCCGAGTAGATGACGAACATGCCCAGGAGGAACCCGGCGTCGCCGATCCGGTTCACGATGAAGGCCTTCTTGCCGGCGGCGGCCTTCTCCATGTCGCCGAACCAGAAGCCGATGAGCAGGTAGGAGGCGAGCCCCACGCCCTCCCAGCCCACGAAGAGCACGAGCAGGCTCCTGCCCAGCACCAGCAGCAGCATGAAGAAGAGGAAGAGGTTCAGGTACGCGAAGTAGCGCGCGTAGCTCTTGTCCTCGTGCATGTAGCCGGTGGAGTAGACGTGGATCAGCGTGCCAACGCCGGTCACGATGAGCGCCATCACGGCCGTCAGGCGGTCGAACCAGAACGCAACCTCGAAGGTGTCCTGCCCCACCATCGTCCAGACGTAGGCGGTCTCTGCGATCGGCGCCCAGCCGCCGCCCTTCAGGTCCAGGAAGCACTTGATGGCCGCCGCGAAGGCGATGGCCGGCATCCCGCAGCCCACCGCGGTCACGAAGCCCTTGCCCAGGCGGTTGCCCAGGAGGCCGTTCAGCACGAACCCCAGGAGGGGCAGCAGGACGATGAGGGTGAGGAGTCCCATGGCGCGCGCGCTATCCCTTGAGGTCCGAGTAGGACTCGATGTCCAGCGTGCGCTTGCGGCGCACCAGGAGCAGCACGACCGGGATGGCGATCGCGATCTCCGCGGCCGCCACGACGAAGATCAGGAACACGAGCACGGCGCCGACGGCCGAACCCATGGTGTGCGCGAAGGTGGCGAGGCTCAGGTTCACGCCGTTGAGCATCAGCTCCATGCACATGAGCATCACCAGCACGTTGCGCCGGATGATCACGCCCGTGAGGCCCAGCGCGAAGAGCGAGGCCGCCAGGACCTGGAGCATCTGGACCTTATCCATGGTCGTGCCTCCGGTTTTCCTTGATGACGGCCAGCGCCGCGACCACCGCCGCGAGCAGCAGCACCGAGGTGAGCTCGAAGTGCAGCCAGTACTCGGACAGGAAGGCCTGCGAGAAGCGGATGATGTCGAAGGGCTCGCCGGCGGCGCCGCGCGGCGCGGGCGCGAGGTCGCTCCAGTAGCCCACGGCGAGCGCCTCGGCCAGCAGCGACAGGCCGATGATGCCGGGCCACAGGAGCTTCGAGAACTTCTCGCCGCCGGACTCGTCCCGCGGGTCGAGCAGCATGATGGCGTAGACCATGAACACCATCACCGCGCCCACGTAGATGAGCACCTGGAAGGCGGCGATGAAGTGCAGGCCCAGCAGGCCGTACACGCCGCCCAGGAACACCATGCACGACACCAGGGCGATGGCCACCCGCATCGGCTGCCTGAGGACCAGCATGGCCGCCGCGCTCGCGAACGCGCACCCGGCGAATGCCCACAGGAGCAGCGTGTCGAGCTGGGCCAGGAATTCGTTCATTCGCGTTCTCCGCCCGCCGCGCGCGGCGGGGCCGGGGGATAGGGCTTGGCGACGTCGGCCTGCGGCTGCCACTCGAGGAGCTCTTCCTTGCCCAGCCACATGGCCCAGCGGTCCCCGGTGGGGAGGTCGGGAACTTCCTTCGCCATGCGGATCGCGTCCTCTGGGCAGGCCTCCACGCACAGGCCGCAGAAGACGCAGCGCGAGTAGTCGATCTCGAAGCGCACCGGGTACTTCGGGTGCGCGCTGTCGGCGGGATCGAAGCCCGCCTCGATCTCGATCACCTTGGCCGGGCACACCGTGGCGCACATGTTGCAGGCGACGCACTGCGGGGAGCCGTCGGCCCGGCGCGTGAGCACGTGCTTGCCGCGGTTGGCGGGGGCGTAGTCCCAGCGCGTCTCCTCGGGGTAGTAGGTGGTGAGCGCGCCCTTGCGGCCGGTGACCCACTTGAACATGTTGCGCAGGAACACCCCGCCCGTGATGAACAGGCCGCGCAGGATCTCGGGCAGGTACGCCTTCTCCCACAGGCCCATTTCGGGCTCGTTCCAGTACTGCTTGCGGACGTGGGGCTTCCTGCTCATGAGCGCACCGCCCAGACGAGCACCGCGGTCACGACGAGGTTCGCGAGCGCGAGGGGGAACATGAACTTCCAGGCAAACAGCAGCACCTGGTCGTAGCGGAACCGCGGCAGGGTCCAGCGGATGAGGATCTGGAAGCTGCACACGAGGAAGACCTTGAGGAGGAACACGCCCAGCTGCGTGACGACGACCGCCCCGTGCGGCATCGCGAGCGCCGCGCCGCCGGGGAACGCGAACCCCGCGTCCGTCATGTACGGCAGGTTGTAGCCGCCCAGGAACAGGGTCGTGAAGAGCGCCCCGATGATCGCGATCTCGATGAACTCGGCGAACATGAACAGGCCCATCTTCATCGCGCTGTACTCGGTGAAGTAGCCCGCGATGAGCTCGCTCTCGGCCTCCGGCAGGTCGAAGGGGATGCGCTTGTTCTCGGCGATCGCGGCGGCCAGGAAGAGCGTCGCGGCAAAGGGCTGGTAGACGATGCCCCAGGCCGGCAGGAATCCCAGCACGGTCCCGGACTGGTGGCGCACGATCGCGTCGAGGTCCACCGTCCCGTAGATGAGGATGAGCCCGAGCGTGGTGAGGCCCAGCACCAGCTCGTAGGAGATCATCTGCGAGCCCGCGCGCAGCGCCCCCAGGAGCGAGAACTTGTTGGACGAGGACCACCCGGCCAGCATCGCGCCGATGATCGGCAGGCCGCTGAAGGCGAAGATGATGAGCAGGCCCGCGTCCAGCTTCGCGATCTGCATGTAGTAGGTCTTGTCGCCGAAGAAGGCGGAGAGCGGCTCCCAGAGCTTCGCCGGGGTGAGCGCGCCGCCGAACGGGATCACGGCGAAGACGAGCAGCACCGGCGTGAACACGACCCACGGCGCCACCGCGTACGCGTACCAGTCGTAGGTGCGCGGCTTGAAGTCCTCCTTGAGGAGCATCTTCAGGCCGTCGGCCATGCCGTGGAAGAGCCCCCACCACACGAGCTTCACGTTGGTGAAGGGGATGCGGATGTAGGCCCGGTTGGCCCCGATCCGGTCGCTCATCACGGCGGCCTGCTTGCGCTCCACCCAGGTGAGGATCGTGCCGAACCCCATCAGGACGCTGATCGCGTAGCCGATGAAGACGAGCGAGACGACGAGGTCCGCGATCATTCGCCGCCTCCGTCCTTCGCCGCGAGGGCCGCGAAGAGGGCCTGCGCGTGCGCCGCGCGGTCGGGCTTCGCGAAGCACTTCGAGAAGGCGCTCGTCACGCCCGCGAAGTTGGTGTAGTGCCCGTCCCGCTCCGTCTGGATGCTGGTCGGGATGAAGACGTCGGCGTGGCCGTTCTCTGGCTGCAGCCAGGCGTTCAGGTACACGATCTTCGCCCCCGGGGGGATGAGGCCGAAATCGAGCCCCTCGCCCCAGACGAGGACCAGGTCCGCGTCCTTCGGGATGGCCGGGGGACGGTCGCCGAAGAGCGCGACGGCGCCCGCGGTGTTGGGATTCTTGTCGGCGCGGATGAGCAGGGAGTCCTCGACGACCTCGCCGGGCTCGGGCTGGTGGTCGGCCTTCACGAAGGTGTCAAACCTCGTGCCGAAGGCCGCCTTGAAGGCCGCGAGTTCCTCGTTGGATCCCCAGCTCGAGACGACCGCGACCGGCTTGCGCGCGCCGGCGATGAGGCTCCTCGCCTGCGCGATCGCGCCGTCCAGGCCGGCCGCCTTGCCCTTGAGCATGGACACCTCGGCCCGCGCGCGGCCGAGCAGCCGCGGCAGGTCGCGCCCCTTGTTGCAGATCCACGGGCCGTTGACCGCCGGGTTCTCGAGCGGGGTCACGCGGTCGATGGTCGCGTTGGCCGCCTGCATGCCGGGGGCGCGCAGGCGCCACTCGTCCTTGCGGTGCCAGAGGTTCACCGTGCAGCCGCGCGCGCAGCCCGGGCACACCGAGGCCGTGGGCTTCAGGTACCAGACGCGCGCCTTGTGCAGGAAGGAGCGCGCGAGGAGAGCCCCGACCGGGCAGATGTCGATCACGTTGTCGGAGTACGCGTCGAGGGCGAAGCTGCCGTCCTCGGCGGCGCGCACCAGCGAGTGGTCGGCCCGGTTCTGCATGCCCAGCCCGTTCGACTTCGACACCTCGCGCGTGAAGCGCACGCAGCGCGTGCACTGGATGCAGCGCTCGTTGTCGAGGACGATGCGCTCCGAGAGGTCGTAGTGCTTGGTGGCGTGCGCCTTGGCGTCGATGGAGACCGAGCGCGCGCCGTTGTACTCGTAGTGGTAGTCCTGCAGCGTGCACTCGCCCGCCTTGTCGCAGATGCCGCAGTCGACCGGGTGGTTGAGCGTGATGAACTGCATCGTGGCCTTGCGGCGCGCGCGCACCTTCTCGGAGTTGGTGAAGACCACCATCCCCTCGGTGACCGGCATGTTGCAGGCGATCTCCACCCACTCGCCGCCCTTGTCCTCGACGCCCACGACGCAGATGCGGCAGTTGCCCGGCACCGAGAGCCTCGGGTGCCAGCAGAAGTAGGGGATGAAGATCCCGTGCTCGGTGGCCGCCTCCATGACGGTCTGGCCGGCCTTCGCCTCGATCTCGCGGCCGTCGATGGTCAGGCGAGGCATTCGAGCCTCCCGTCCCACTTCGAGCGCTTGTGGGTGATGAAGTGCTCGAACTCGTCGCGGTACTTGTTCAGGATGCCCACGGTCGCGTAGCCGGCCGCATCTCCCATGCCGCAGATCGTCGTGCCGTCGTTGGCCTCCGAGATGGCGTACAGGCGCGCGATGTCCTCGGGCACCCCCTTGCCCTCCACGATGCGGTCGATGATGCGGTGCATCCAGCCCATGCCCTCGCGGCACGGCGTGCACTGGCCGCAGGACTCGTGGTGGTAGAAGCGCAGCAGCACCTGCAGGAAGCGGACCATGCACGTGCCCTCGGCGATCGCGATCATGCCGCCGGAGCCCAGCCCGGAGCCGGCCGGGTTCACGGACTCGTGGCAGAGCGTGAGCGGCTCGATCTCGGCGCGCGTGAGCACCTTGGTGGAGATGCCGCCGGGAACCACGCACTTGAGCTTCGCCCCGTGCAGCATCCCGCCGCAGTCCTCGTCGAGGAACTTCGCCCAGGGGTAGCCGTACTCGACCTCGTAGACGCCGGGCCTGGCGATGTGGCCGGAGATGGAGATGAGCTGCGTGCCCGGGCTCTTGGGGGTTCCGACCTTGCGGAACTCCTCCGCGCCCATGCGGATGATGCCGGTGATGTTGGCGAGCGACTCGACGTTGTTGATGACCGTGGGCTTCTGGAAGAGGCCCCGCACCGTGAGCCGCGGCGGGCGGTTCCTCGGGTAGGGCTTCCTGCCCTCGATCGAGGTGATGAGCCCGGAGGCCTCGCCGCAGACGTACGACCCGGCGCCGCGGTAGACCACGATGTCCAGCGCGAAGTCGGTGCCGAGGACGGGCTTTCCCAGGAGCCCGGCGGCGTAGGCCTCGTCGATGGCGCCCTGGATGCGGCGCCAGGGAAGGTCGAACTCGCCGCGGATGTACACGAAGGCATGGCGCACGCCGAGCGCCCAGGAGGTGATCAGCATCGACTCCACGAGCAGGTGCGGCGCGTGCTCGAGGATCCAGCGGTCCTTGAACGTGCCCGGCTCGCCCTCGTCGGCGTTGGCGCACAGGTAGTGGATCTCGCCGGGGATGGGCTTCATCACGCCCCACTTGCGGCCCACCGGGAAGGCGGCGCCGCCGTGGCCCAGCAGGCCCGAGGCCGTCACTTCCTTCGTGACGTCGGCCGGGGCCATCGCGAGCGCCTTCTCGAGCGTCCTGTAGCCGCCGCGGGCCCTGTACGCCTCGAGCGTGTGCGAGGTGGGCGTCACCTCGAAGTCCATGATGAGCTGGCGGCCGGGCATTATTTCAACCCCTCGATCAGCCGGTCGAGCTTCTCGGCGCTCATGTTCTCGTGGTACGCCTCGTTCACCATCACCACGGGCGCGGTGCCGCAGGAGCCCAGGCACTCGACCTCCGTGACGGTGAAGAGCCCGTCGGCCGTGGTCCCGCCGGGCTTCACGCCGAGCCTGGCGCACAGGTGGGCGATGACGCCTTCGGAGCCCCGCATCGAGCAGGCGATGTTGCGGCACGCCTGCAGGTGGTACTTCCCGACGGGCTTCCTGCGCAGCATCGTGTAGTAGGAGAGCACCTCCTCCACCTGGATGCGCGGCACGCCGAGGTACTCGACGAGGCCGGCGATGTCCTCCTCCGCCACGAATCCGCGGTCCTCCTGGATGCGGCGCAGGCACGGCAGCACGAGCGAGGACTCGAAGCCGGCCGGGTAGCGCTCCTTCATCTTCTCGAACTCGGGGATGAGGTGCCTCACCGGTCGCACTCCCCGCCGATCATGTTGATCGAGCCGAAGGTGGGCACGAGGTCCGCGAGCTGGTAGCCCTCGAGCATCTTGTGCGCGCCGCCCATGTGCACGAAGCTCGGCGCGCGGCAGTGCACCTTGTACGGATTGCCCTCGCCGGTGGAGACGATGTAGAAGCCCAGCTCGCCGTTGGCCCCCTCGTGCGCCGCGTAGATCTCGCCGGCGGGGACCCGCGGGCCCTCCATCACCAGCTTGAAGTGGTTGATGAGCGACTCGATCTCGCCGTACACCAGGGGCTTCTCCGGGAGGGTGCAGCGGCGGTCGTCCACGTTGATCGGGCCGGGCTCGAGCATCCCGACGCACTGGCGGATCATGTGCACCGACTCGTCGATCTCGCGCATGCGCACGTAGTAGCGGTCGTAGTTGTCGCCCTTGATGCCGACCGGGACCTCGAAGTCGAGCTCCGGGTAGGCGAGGTAGGGCGTGTCCTTGCGCAGGTCCATGGCGAGGCCCGTGGAGCGCAGCATCGGCCCGGTGTAGCCGTAGGAGAGGGCGTCGGCCTGCGAGAGGACGCCCACGTCGCGCATGCGGTCGATGAAGATGCGGTTCCGGTCCACGAGCCCGTGCACGCGCCCCACGAAGTCGTCGCTCTGGACGAGGATCTCCTCCAGGCGCGCGAGCCAGCCCGGGGGCAGGTCGTGCGCCAGGCCCCCGATGCGCCCGTACGAGTGCGTGACCCGGGCCCCGGTGAGCGCCGCGATGTGCTCGTACATGTAGTCGCGGATCATCACCAGGTAGAGGAAGGCGGTCATCGCCCCCAGCTCCATGAGGGTCGCCGCGATGCAGGTGATGTGGTCGCACAGGCGCGAGTACTCCGACAGGAGCGTGCGCAGGACCACGGCCCGGCGGGTGATCTCCACGCCCATCAGGCGCTCGACGGCGTCGCAGTAGGCGAAGTCGTTGATGAGCGGCGAGCAGTAGTTCAGCCGGTCCATGTACGGGATGCAGTTGTGCCAGGTGTGCGCCTCGCACTCCTTCTCGAAGCCGCGGTGCAGGTACCCGCAGTGCACGTCCGCGCGGACGACGCGCTCGCCGGAGAGCTCGGCGAAGATCTGGATGGTGCCGTGCGTGGCCGGGTGCGACGGGCCGATCGACACCACGACCGTGTCGTCGCGCTCGCCGGGGGCGAAGGCGGAGCGGACCGGGTTGGCGATGCGGGGGTTGGCTGCCATGGCGGCTCTAGCGCTCCCCCCAGCCTTCGCGATAGGGCACGAGCGGCTGCTCGCGCTCCTTCGGGTAGTCCTTGCGCAGCGGGTGCCCGGCGAAGCCCTCGTAGAGGAGGATCGGGCGCAGGTCGGCATTGCCCTCGAAGGCGATGCCGTACATGTCGTGGCACTCGCGCTCCATGAACGCGGCCGAGCCGTAGAGCGCGGTGAGGGATGGCGCGACGGGTTCCGCCTCCGGCACGCCCGCCTTCAGGCGCACGCGCACCTTGCCGGCGCTCGAGTAGAAGTGCCACACCACGTCGAAGCGCGGGTCGCGGCCGGGCCAGTCGACGGCCGTCACGTCGAGCAGCACGTCGAAGCCGAGCTCGTCGCGAAGGGCCCGCGCGGCCGCGAGCACCGCCCCGGGCGCCAGGTTCACGACCAGGATGCCGTGCGATACCGCAATCTCCCCCTCCCTCTCGGTCAGGCGGTTCGCGATCCGGTCGAAAACCTCGGCGCCCATGTCTCTCAGAAGTCCTTCGTGACGATCATGTGCTTCTCGCGCGCGATTTTGTCCTGCAGCTGCATGATCCCGTCGATCACCGTCTCGGGGCGCGGCGGGCACCCGGGAATGTAGACGTCGACGGGGATGATGCGGTCGATGCCCGGCAGCGCCGCGTAGTTCTGGTAGAAGCCGCCGCTGGTGGCGCACACGCCGAAGGCCATCACCCACTTCGGCTCGCACATCTGCTCGTACACCTTGAGCAGGATCGGGGCCTGCTTGTGGGTGACCGTGCCCACGACCATGAGCAGGTCCGACTGCCGGGGCGAGAAGCGCGGCAGGGCCGCCCCGAACCGGTCCGTGTCGTAGGGCGTGGAGCTCACCGCCATGAACTCCATGGCGCAGCAGGCGGTCACGAACGGGTACGGGAAGATCGAGAACTTGCGCGCCCAGCCGACGAGCTCGTCCTTGCGGGTCGAGATGTACTCGAACGCCGCGCTCCTGCCGGGGGCGCCGGCCGGCTCGATGGGGATGATCCGCTTGCCGTCGCTCATTCCCGGACCGCCTCCAGCAGGCGCGCCTTGTAGACGTACAGCAGGATGAGGACCAGCAGGGCCACGAAGATCCCGAGCGTGAACAGCATGAACCCGGTCAGGGGCCGGGCGCCCAGCGCCCAGATGAAGAGGAAGACGGTCTCGAGGTCGAACAGGATGAAGATGATGGCGACCGCGTAGTACTTGATCGGCACCGCCTTGACGTTGTGGGTGTCGACCGGCGTGGCGCCGCACTCGAAGGGCTCGAGCTTCGTCTCGGTGTCCTTCGGCTTCGGGCCGAGGACCTTGTTGAGCAAAAGCATCAGGGCCACGACGCCGAGGATCGCGGCCATGTACAGGAGGAAGACTACATAGGGGTTCATCGTCTGGTCTGGCGGCGGGACCTGCGGCCGCGTTCCTGCACCGGCAGATTAGCCTTTGGGCCAACGGTCCCTTTGATGCACGTCAAGCCGGGCCGGGTGCGGCGAAAGCGCCTTTCGCGGGCAACAGGCAAAATGCGGGCCATGGATCGACGACGTCTCGCCGCCATCGCGGGGGCACTGGCGGTGTGCGTTGCGGGCGGCGCGCTGTGCGCCTGGCTGAAAACGCCCCTGCCGTGGATGATCGGGCCGCTCGCCGGCATGGCCCTTTTCCAGTTCGGCGGCGCGAGCCTGGAGGCGCCGCCCGGCGGGCGCCACTTCGGCCAGATGACCATCGGCATCGCGATCGGCCTGTACTTCACGCCCGAGGTCGCGCGCGAGGTGCTGGCGAACGCGCCCGCGCTGTTCGCGGCCGCGATCGGCGTTCTCCTCATCGGCATCGCGTCGAGCCTGGTCCTCGAGCGCGCGGCCGGCACCGACCACGCCACGGCCTTCTTCTCCACGGCCATCGGCGGCGCCCAGGAGATGGTGGTGCTCGCCGACCGCCACGCGGCCCTGGCCGACCGCGTGGCGCTCGCGCATTCGCTGCGCCTGCTGGTCGTCGTGACGAGCGTGCCGGTGGCCATCACGCTGCTGGGCCAGACGGGCACCGACGACTACGTCCCGGTCGCCGTGCCGTTCGACCCGGCGGGGATCGCGCTGCTGGCCGCCCTCGCGCTTGCGGCCGCCTTCGCCTGGCAGCGGACCCGGCTGCCCAACCCGTTCATGATGGGCCCCCTCGCCCTGGCGATCGCGCTCACCGTGGCGGGGGTGGAGCTCTCCTCCATCCCCTCGTGGCTCACCAACGCCGCCCAGCTCCTCCTCGGCTGCAGCCTCGGCGAGCGCTTCCAGCGCAGCTTCCTGCGCGAGGCACCCCGCTTCGTGGCCGCCGTCCTCGCCACCGTCGCGCTCATGCTGCTCCTGTGCGCCGCCCTCGCCGTGGGGATCGCCTGGTCGATGGGCGTGCTGCCCGCCACCATCCTCCTCGCCTGCGCCCCCGGCGGCATCGCCGAGATGGCCATCACGGCGAAGGTGCTGCGCGTCGGCGTCGCGTTCGTCACCGCCGCCCACGTCATCCGCTTCGCGATCGTCATGCTGTTCACCGAGCCCGCCTACCTCTTCCTTGCGCGCCGCCGGGGCGCGCTATGATCGCATCGATGGAGACCGCGCCATGACCGCCCGCCGCAAGAAGCCCGAGGAGCTGCGCAGCCACCGCTGGTACGGGGCGAAGGACCTGCGCTCGTTCGGGCACCGCTCGCGCACGGCGCAGATGGGATTCCACCGCACGGACTACGCGGGCAAGCCGGTCATCGCCGTCATCAACACGTGGAGCGACATCAACCCCTGCCACACGCACTTCCGCCAGAGGGCCGAGGAGGTGAAGCGCGGCATCTGGCAGGCGGGAGGCTTCCCGGTGGAGATGCCGGCGATGAGCCTGTCGGAGCCGTTCCAGAAGCCCACCACGATGCTCTACCGCAACCTCCTCGCCCTGGAGACGGAGGAGCTGCTGCGCTCCTATCCCGCGGACGGCTGCGTGCTCATGGGCGGTTGCGACAAGACGACGCCGGCGCTTCTCATGGCGGCCACCTCGATGAACCTGCCCGCCATCTATTTCCCCGCCGGCCCCATGCTGCGCGGCAATTACCAAGGCAAGGTTCTGGGGTCGGGTTCCGACGTCTGGAAATACTGGGCGGAAAAACGCGCCGGCCAGCTCTCCGACGAGGCCTGGGCCGGCGTCGAGGCCGGCATTGCCCGCAGCTACGGCACTGCATGACCATGGGCACGGCCTCCACCATGACGAGCGCGGCCGAGGCGATGGGGCTCACGCTGCCGGGCGCGGCCTCCATCCCCGCGCCCGACTCGCGCCACGCGCAGATGGCCACGCTCTCGGGCAAGCGCATCGTGGACATGGTCTGGGAGGACCTGAAGATCCGCGACGTCGTGGACGCGCGCGCCATCCACAACGCGGTCACCAAGGTGCTCGCCCTGGGCGGTTCGACCAACGCGATCGTGCACCTCATCGCCATCGCGCGCCGCGCCGGCGTGGCGCTGGACCTCGCGCGCTTCGATTCCCTGGCGAGGAGGACTCCCGTGCTCGCGAACATCCGCCCCGCGGGCAAGTTCCTGATGGAGGACTTCTTCTACGCGGGGGGCCTGCGCGGCCTGCTCTCGCGCATCACCGACCTCCTCGAGCCATCGGCCGCCACGGTCAACGGCCGCACGCTGGGCGAGAACCTCGCCGGGGCGCAGGTGTGGAACGACGACGTGATCCGCCCGCGCGAGCGGCCCCTCGTCGCCGGCGACGGCCTCGCGGTGCTCACCGGCAACCTCGCGCCGCGCGGCGCGGTGATCAAGCCGCCGGCGATGGAGGCGCGCCTGCACAAGCACACGGGGCCGGCCGTCGTGTTCGCGAGCTACGACGACATGGCCGCGCGCATCGACGACCCGGACCTGCCGGTGACCGCCGACTCGGTGATCGTGCTGCAGGGCGCCGGCCCGCAGGGCGCGCCCGGCATGCCCGAGTGGGGGCAGCTCCCGATCCCGAAGAAGCTCCTCCGGGAAGGCGTGCGCGACATGGTGCGCATCTCGGACGCGCGCATGAGCGGCACGAGCTACGGCGCGTGCGTGCTGCACGTGGCCCCGGAGTCGCACGTGGGCGGCCCGCTCGCCCTCGTGAAGGACGGCGACCGCATCTCGCTCGACGTCGCCGGGCGGCGCCTGGAGCTCCTCGTGGACAAGGCCGAGCTCGCGCGCAGAAAGGCAGCCTGGACACCGCCGCCGCCGCACTTCTCCCGCGGCTTCGGCGCCATCTACCAGGCCCACGTCACGCAGGCCGACCTGGGCTGCGATTTCGACTTCCTCGAGGCAGGCGCCGCGACGGCCGAACCCGAGATCCACTGAAGGGCAGGAGATGAAGCGCAACTGGATCGCCGGCAACTGGGTCGAGGGCGACCGCCCCTCGCCGAACATCAACCCCTCGGACACGACCGACGTCGTCGGCGACTACGCGCAGGCCGGGGAGGCGCACGCGCGCGATGCGGTCGCCGCCGCGCGCGAAGCCTTCCCGAAGTGGGCCGCGGCCACGCCCCAGGCGAGAGCCGACGCCCTCGACTTCATCGGCGCCGAGATCCTCGCCCGCAAGGCCGAGCTGGGCGACCTGCTGGCGCGGGAGGAGGGCAAGACCCTGCCCGAGGCCGTCGGGGAGGTCGCGCGCGCCGGGCAGATCTTCAAGTTCTTCGCCGGCGAGGCGCTGCGCGTTCCCGGCGAGCGCCTCGCGTCGGTGCGCCCCGGCCTCGACGTGGAGGTGACGCGCGAGCCCCTGGGCGTGGTCGCCGCGATCACGCCGTGGAACTTCCCGATCGCGATTCCGGCGTGGAAGGTGGCGCCGGCGCTCGCCTACGGCAACTGCGTGGTCTTCAAGCCCGCGGACCTGGTGCCGGGCTGCGCCTGGGCGCTCGCCGAGATCGCGAGCCGCAGCCCGCTGCCGCCGGGAGTGTTCAACCTCGTGATGGGCCGCGGCTCCGTCGTGGGGCAGGTCTTCCTCGACGATGCGCGCGTGGACGCCATCACCTTCACCGGCTCCGTGCAGACGGGCCGGCGCGTCGCCCAGGCCGCCGTGGGGCGCATGGCGAAGTTCCAGCTCGAGATGGGCGGGAAGAACCCCCTCGTCGTGGCCGACGACGCCGACCTCGCGGTGGCCGTGGAATGCGCGGTCCAGGGCGCGTTCTATTCCACGGGGCAGCGCTGCACCGCCTCGTCGCGGCTCGTCGTCACCGCCGGCATCCACGACCGGTTCGTCGCGGCCCTCGTCGAGCGCACGCGCGCGCTGGCCGTGGGAGATGCCCGCGCGGCGGGAACGCAGATCGGCCCGGTCGTCGACCAGTCGCAACTGGAGCAGGACCTGCGCTACCTCGAGATCGCGCGCCAGGAAGGCGCGCGGGTCGGCTGCGGCGGGGAGGTGCTCGAGCGCGGCAAGCCCGGCTTCTACCTCTCCCCGGCCGTCCTCCTGGACGCCACCAACGCGATGCGCTCCAGCCGCGAGGAGATCTTCGGCCCGGTGGCCAGCGTGATCCGCGTGAAGGACTACGACGAGGCGCTCGCGGTGGCGAACGACACCGAGTTCGGCCTGTCCGCGGGGATCTGCACCACCTCGCTCAAGCTCGCGACGCACTTCAAGCGCAACGCCCAGGCCGGCATGGTCATGGTGAACGCGCCCACCGCGGGCGTGGACTACCATGTCCCCTTCGGCGGCCGGAAGGGCTCGAGCTACGGCCCGCGCGAGCAGGGCCGCTACGCCGCCGAGTTCCACACGGTCGTGAAGACCGCCTACACCGCCGCCTGACCGGAGCCTCGCTTGAAGCCGACCGTCCTGCAACTGGGCCCCCTCCTGCCGCTGGTGGAGCAGGGCCTCGCTTCCGCCTACAACCACCTGCAGCTGGCGAAGGCGGCCGATCCGGCGGCATTCCTCGCCGCGAACGCCGCCTCGATCGACGCCCTCGTCTCGTCGGGCAGGAACGGCGTGAACGCCGCCCTCCTCGACTCGCTGCCGAACCTGAAGCTCGTCGCGCACTTCGGCGTGGGCTACGACAACGTGGACGCGGAGCACGCCCGCCGCAAGGGCGTCGTGGTCACCAACACCCCGGACGTCCTCACCGACTGCGTCGCCGACCTGGCGATCGCGCTGCTCGTCGACGTGGCGCGCGGGGTCACGGCAGGCGACCGCTACGTGCGCGCCGGGCGCTGGCTGAAGGGGCCCATGCCGCTCGCCGCCAAGGTGACCGGCAAGCGCCTCGGGATCGTGGGCCTGGGCCGCATCGGCCGGGCCATCGCCGCCCGCGCCGAGGGCTTCGACATGCAGATCCGCTACCACAACCGGCGCCAGGTCCCGGACGCCCCCTACCCCTACGAGCGCTCGCTGGCCGACCTTGCGCGCTGGTGCGACTTCCTCGTGGTCGCCACTTCCGGCGGCGAATCCACGCGCGGGCTCGTGTCGGCCTCCGTCATCGAGGCGCTCGGGCCGGAGGGCTTCCTGGTGAACATCGCCCGCGGCTCCGTGGTCGACGAGCCCGCCATCGTGTCCGCGCTCGTGGAAAGGCGCATCGCCGGGGCCGCCCTCGACGTCTTCGCCGACGAGCCGCGCGTGCCCGAGGCGCTCCTCGCGCTCGACAACGTCGTCCTCACCCCGCACATCGCCAGCGCCACCACCGACACGCGCGCCGCCATGGGGCAGCTCGTGCTGGACAACCTCGCGCGCTTCTTCGAGACCGGGCAGGCGATCACGCCCGTCTGACCCGCAGCAACACAACCCGCCACCATAACAACGAGGAGTCCCTCCATGCGTCTCATCCGCCGATTCGCCGCTTTCGCCGGTGCCGCCGCGCTCGCCTTCGCCGGCGTCGCCTTCGCCCAGGCCTGGCCCGCCAAGACGATCAGGATCATCGTGCCCTACCCGCCCGGCGGCACCTCCGACATCCTGGCGCGCTCGCTGGGGCCGAAGATCACCGAAGCGCTGGGCCAGACCGTCATCGTCGAGAACAAGCCCGGCGCCACCGGCAACATCGGCGCCGACTTCGTGGCCAAGAGCCCGGCCGACGGGTACACGCTCCT
>JBGARD010000001.1:0-217095 GCA_044230355.1 Usitatibacteraceae bacterium
AGGGAGAGGGGAGAAATTGCACCCTCACCCCCGTCCCAAGGGAAAGGGAAGCAGGTCTAGCGCATGACGCGCCCGCGCCCCTGGTTCTTGGCGGTGTAGAGGACCCGGTCCGCCGCGTCCACCAGCGACTGCGCGCCCTGCCCGTCCTCGGGGAAGCCGGAGACACCGGCGGAGAAGGTGATGCCGCTCTTCGAGATGTCGCCCATCTTCGTTGTGGCGCTGCGAGTCGCCTCCAGCAGCGTGTTCACCCGCCCGACCGCATCTTCCGCCGTCGAGTTGGGGAAGAGCAGGCAGAACTCCTCACCGCCGTAGCGGCACACGACGTCGCCCGCGCGGGTGCCGTCGGTGAGGACGCGCGCCACGGTGCGCAGCACCTCGTCGCCGAAGAGGTGGCCGAACTCGTCGTTCACGCTCTTGAAGAAGTCCAGATCCAGCATCGCCACGGCGAGCGGCTGCCCGGTGCGCCCGAAGAGGGAAACGAGCGCCGCAAGCACGGAATCGAGGTAGCGCCGGTTGTACAGGCCCGTGAGCGAATCGCGCAGCGCCTCCTCCCGCGCGCGGTCGCGCTCGTCGCGCAGGCGATTGAGCTCGTAGCGGATCTGCACGGCGTAGTAACGCGCCTTGGTCCCCATCCCCAGGCGCTTCTCGTACGCCTGGAAGTATTCCTTCTGCAGCGCGAAGGCCTCGGCGTGCTGCCCGGCCTCCGCGGTCTGCTCCGCCAATGACTCGAGCACCAACCCGCGCAGCAGCAGGGGCGTGCGGTCCTCGAAACGGGTGCGAGCCTCCTTCAGCCGCGAGATGGCGCCGTCGCGGTCGCCCTTCTTGGCGAGGGTCATCGCCCGCAGGTACAGCGCCCACACGAGGCACGGCCCGCCATGCCTGGCCGCCTCGCGCTCGGCGTGGGAGAGCGCCGCCTCGGCCTCCGCGTCGCAGTTGTTCTTCAGGAACGTGAGTGCGCAGGTGGTGTAGACGTTGCCCTCGGGCGCGGAGATGTGGGGCGACTCGGGGTCGGCCATGAGCTGGCGCGCGCGCGGCAGCGCCTCGGCCGCCCGCCCCAGGTGCACCAGGCAATCGACCATGTTGGCCACGATTCCCACGCGCAGCCTCGGGTGCTGCAGCTCCGCCACAAGGGTCTCGGCCTCCTGGAGCACCGAGATCGCCTCCTCGTAGTCGCCCACGGCCACCAGCTCGCCGCCCAGGTTCGACAGGAGCGTGGCCGTCTGGGGCCGGGCGTTGTGGGTGCGCACCTGGCCCAGCGCCTCGAAGAGGTAGCCGATGGACTGCGGCGCGTCGCCCAGCGCGGCGCAGGACCCCGCGATGCCGTTCAGCACGTAGAAACGGTCCAGCGGCGCGAGCGTGCCGGCCTCTTCCTCGAGGATGGCGCGGTACATGTCGTAGGCGCCCTTGGCGTCGCCCTGCATCATGCGCACGCGGGCGAGGCCCGTGCGGGCGAGCGTGGCGCCGCGATCGTCCGCGAGCGCGGTGAACTCCCCCTCGGCCCTCTTCAGCGAGAGCTGGGCCTCGTCGGGGCTCTCGTAGCGGAGCTGGAAGTTGCCGATGGTGAGGTGGGCCAGCGCCTTGCAGGCCGCGTCGCCACATTGCTCCGCCTCGGCCAGCGCTTCGCTCGCCCAGGCGTGGGAATCGCGGGGGCTGGAGTACTGGGCGTTCCAGGCCTTGTCGGCGAGGTCCTGGCAGGTGGTGGTGGCGGGAGGCATCGGCGGATTCTAATGGGCTTTGGCGATAATTACCCTCACCCCCGGCCCCTTGTATGTCCAAGGGGCGCTATAAAGTCATGGCGTTTGACCAAACGAGCCTGGTAGGCCGACCGGCCCCTGGTGCGCCGCAAGGCAGCACGAGGGAGAGCATGGGTCGCTGGGCTCGCCTTACTGACCAACCCGAACGGTTGCCCGAGCCGGCTCGCCGAGCTCGCATCTTTGCAAGGACGGGTCTTCAGGGGAGCGCCATGAACAGAGAGCTCAAGGTGGTGGGTATCGACGTGTCGAAGGCCCGGCTGGACGTGTGCGTCCTGCCGGAGGGGGCGGCCAGCAGCCAGGCCAACGACGAGGCCGGGATCGTGGGCCTGGTCGAGGCGCTCAAGCGGCTGCGGCCCGATCTGGTGGTGATGGAGGCCACGGGGGGCTACGAGACGGAAGCCGCGATGGCGATCTCGGCTGCCGGCCTGCGGCTCGCGGTGGTCAATCCGCGGCAGGTGCGTGACTTCGCCAAGGCCTCGGGGTTCCTGGCCAAGACGGACGCGATCGACGCTCGAGTGATCGCCCAGTTCGGCGTGGCCATCGACCCGCAGGTCACGGCCGTGCCCGGCGAGGACGCCCAGGAACTGCAGGCGATGATGGTTCGCCGCGGCCAGTTGATTGCCATGCGCACGCAGGAGAAGAACCGGCTCGCGCTCGCCTTCGGCACGATGCGAAAGCCCATCAAGGAGCACATCGCCTGGCTCGACCGGGCCATCGAGGGGCTCGACATCGACCTCACGCACAAGCTGCGCACCTCGCCCGCCTGGAAGGCCAAGGAGGACCTGCTGCGCTCCTTCAAGGGCATCGGCCCGGTGAGCGCGCGCACGATGCTCGCCGACTTGCCGGAGCTGGGCAGCCTCAACCGCAAGAAGATCGCCGCCTTGGTGGGGGTGGCCCCCTTCAACTGCGACAGCGGCACCTTTCGTGGCCAGCGCCACATCTGGGGCGGCAGGGCCCGGGTACGCACGGCCCTCTACATGGCCGCCGTCTCCGCAATCCGATCCAACCCGGCGATTCGGGCGTTCTACGAGCACCTGACCGCCTCAGGCAAGCCGCGCAAGGTCGCCATCGTGGCCTGCATGCGCAAGATGCTCACGATCCTGAACGCCATGGCCAAGACCCAGACCCGCTGGCAGCCGCCAGCGGCCCTCCAACCCGCCTAACCCTCAACACGGTTGCTCTCCCAAGGGAGAGGGGAGCCTTCAGGCTTCGAAGATGCGCGCCACGTCGGCGGGCGTGAAGCGGTATTCCTGGTTGCAGATCTCGTCGTGCACCTTCATGACACCTTGCTCGGCGAGGGCCGCCTCCACCTCCGTGCGGCCCAGGCCCTTTAGCATGGCGACCACCTTCTCCTCGCTGCGGCCGCAGCCGTCCTTCGCGGGGTGCGGCTTGAAGAGGCGGACGTCGTCGTGGGGGAAAAGGCCGGTGAGAAAGGCGGGAACGTCGAAGCCCTCGACCCCGGCCCCGCTTCCGAGGGCGAGACGGGCGCCCTGGGCCGCTTGTTGCTGCACGCGCGCCCAGCCGTTGGGGTCGCGCTCGTCGGCCTTGGGGAGTTTCTGCAGGATCAGCGCCCCCACGCTCTCCCCGGTGACGTGCACCCACAGGTGCGTGGGGACCTGCTCGCTGCGGTCGAAGTAGCGCTCGAAGCACTCGGCGAGCGTGGCGCCCTCGAGCGGGACGATGGACTGGAAGTGGCGGCCGGTCTGGGTGTTCTCGATGGTGAGGACCAGGCGGCCGGTGGGGAAGTAGTCGTGGATCGTCGGACCCTCACCCCGGCCCTCTCCCAAGGGAGAGGGAGATTTCTGGTCCACCTTGAGCATCGCCCGCAGCGCCAGGTCCTGCGTGCAGTCGGCCACCGCGAGCGACACGGGCCCCTGGCCCATCACCTGGAGGACGGCGCGGCCGGGGTGCTTGAGGCCGGAACCGATCAGGACCGCGATGGCCGCGAACTCGCCCAGCAACTGGCGGAAGGCTTCCGGGTACTCGCGCCGGGAGAGGATCACGCGCCACAGGGGGCCCAGGCGCACGACCTGCCCGCGGATGTCCAGGTTCTCGAGGAGGAAGCGGTCGGTGAGGTCGGAAGGGTGGGTCATCGGGAAATGATACTGCTGCGCCCTACTTCGGCCGGACGAGGGTCACGGTGGGAAAGTACGACCTGTAACGCCTGATATCGCGCGTAAGAAGGGGGAGCCGGCGAACGGCCGCATGGGCGCCAACGAAGAAGTCCGCCAGGACGCCTTTGCGTCGCCCGCCCCTGCGCCGGTAAAGGACGTGCGCCTTGGCCGCGAGGAAAAGCGCGTCCCGGGGGATTTCCTCGAACTCGAGCCCCGCCTCGTCGAGCGTGTCATCGAGCGCCCGGACCGAGTCGAAGCCGGCCGCCAGCTCGGCATACACCATCGGGTTGACGAGGAGCGGGCCCCGCCGGGCCCACAGGTCCAGCTGCGACTGCGACCACGACGCCCACTCGGGATCGTCGAGCAGGATGTCGAGCAGGACGTTGCTGTCGACGAGGATCACTTGAAGCCGGGGTCCTTCCCGTCCTCGTCATAGCCGCGCAGCAGGCGCATGAGGTCGTCAGTGCGGGTGTCCAGCCGGACGCGCCCGCGAAGAGCGGCGAAGCGGCTGCGCATCTTGCGTTCGGTCCGACGCGGCGTCCTGGCGGGACCCACCCGGATGCCGCCATCCTCGAGGTAGGTGAACTCCACCTTGTCCCCCGGGGAAATGGCGAGGAATTCGCGCATCGCCTTGGGAATCGTCACCTGGCCCTTGACGGTCATCGTGCTGTCCATGGAAGCTCCTGAGTATTACTTTGCTTGAAATGGTATTACTTTCGGGCGGCAAGCGACAGGCGGCCGGGTGCCCCCTTGTATCCGGATAACGCAGGATGGAGTGGCGGGGATGACTCTTCCCTCACCCCCGGCCCCTCTCCCGCAAGCGGGAGAGGGGAGATATGGGACTGCCTCTCCCTTGGGAGAGGCTTGGGGTGAGGGGCATACTGGGCCATGGATTCGCTCGCCCGCCTCATCAAGGCCGCCGACTTCGCCGCCTTCAAGCACCGCCGCCAGCGGCGCAAGGACGCCGAGGCCTCGCCCTACATCAACCACCCGCTGGCGCTCGCCCGCGTGCTCAGGATCGAGGCCGGGATCGCGGACGTGGACGTGCTCGTGTCCGCGATCCTGCACGACACGGTGGAGGACACCGAAACCTCCGTCGAGGAGCTCGAGCGCGAATTCGGCAAGGTAGTCGCGGGCATCGTGGCCGAAGTCACGGACGACAAGCGCCTGCCCAAGCCCGAGAGGAAGCGCCTGCAGGTGGAGCACGCGCCGCACATCTCGTCGCAGGCGAAGCTGGTGAAGCTCGCCGACAAGATCTGCAACCTGCGCGACGTCGTCGACGCGCCGCCCGCGCACTGGCCGCTGGAGCGGCGCCGGGCCTACTTCGAGTGGGCCAAGGCGGTGATCGACGGGTTGCGGGGGGCCCATCCGGGGCTGGAGCGGCTTTTCGACGAGGCTTACCGGCTGAAGCCCTGACCCTGACCCTTGAGACAGGTCAATCCTGGGGGTTTTCCCAAGCGTATCTTGGACTTACACCTCGTAGCCCCTCCTGGGAGGCGCGCATGTATGCCCAGCCCCAGTCACTGCTCCCCAATTTCATCTCCGGCAACGCGGACCGCCTGCTGCACGCGACGATGGGCAAGTTCACCGGCGGCCTGTCGCCGGCTGCCCTGTCCAGCGCCTGGCTCGACTGGGCGATGCACCTCGCCATCTCCCCCAGCAAGCAGGCGGAGATCGTGGAGATGGGCGTGCGCCAGTGGGAGCGCCTCGGCCACCTGCTGATGCACGCGCAGGACGGCTCGTGCGAGCACTGCATCGAGCCCCTGCCGCAGGACCCGCGCTTCCGCGACCCGGCCTGGGACCAGTGGCCCTACAGCGTCGTCTACCAGAGCTTCCTGCTGGGCCAGCAGTGGCTGTCGATCTCCATGCGCGGCGTGCGCGGCGTGACGAAACACCACGAGCAGGTGATGGACTACACCACGCGCCAGGCGATGGACTACTTCTCGCCCTCCAACTTCCCGTTCAGCAATCCCGAGGTGATGAAGATCATCCAGGAGACCAACGGCGAGAACCTGGCCCGCGGCTTCCGCAACTGGCAGGAGGACATGGAGCGCACGATCCTCGGCGCGCCGCCGGCCGGGGCGGAGAACTACGTGGTCGGGAAGAACCTCGCGGTCACGCCCGGCAAGGTGGTGCTGAGGAACGAGCTGATCGAGCTGATCCAGTACACCCCGACGACGACGCGCGTGCACGCCGAGCCGGTCCTCATGGTGCCGGCGTGGATCATGAAGTACTACATCCTCGACCTGTCGCCGCAGAACTCGCTGGTGAAGTACCTGGTCGACAAGGGGCACACGGTCTTCATGATCTCGTGGAAGAACCCGGGGCCGGAGGACCGAAACCTGTCCATGGACGACTACCTGCGCCACGGCGTGATGGCGGCCGTGGATGCGGTGGCGAAGATCGTTCCCAAGCGCAGGATGCACGCGCTGGGCTACTGCCTGGGCGGCACGCTCCTGTCGATGGCCGCGGCGGCGATGGCCCGGGACGGCGACAAGCGGCTCGCCTCGATGACGCTCCTCGCGGCGCAGACCGACTTCACGGAGCCCGGCGAGCTCGCGCTCTTCATCGACGACAGCCAGGTCACCTTCCTCGAGGACCAGATGTGGGAGAAGGGCTTCCTCGACTCGACGCAGATGTCCGGCGCGTTCCAGCTGCTCAGGAGCGTCGACCTCGTGTGGTCGAGCCTCGTGAAGCAGTACCTGAAGGGCGATCGCACGCCCGTGAACGACCTCATGTCGTGGAACGCGGACGGCACGCGCATGCCCTATCGCATGCACACGCAGTACCTGCGCAGCCTCTTCCTGCAGAACGACCTGGCCACCGGCCGCTTCAAGGTGTGGGGCAAGCCCGTCGCGCTGCCGGACATCGACGTGCCGATCTTCTGCGTGGGCACGGTCACGGACCACGTGGCGCCGTGGAAGAGCGTGTACAAGCTGCACCTGCTCACGCACGCGGAGCTCACTTTCGCGCTCACCACCGGCGGCCACAACGTCGGCGTGGTGAACCCGCCCTCGCCGGAGTCCAAGCGCAGGTTCAAGCTGCGCACGCGGCCGCAGGGGAGCGACTACCTCGATCCGGAGGCCTTCGAGCAGACGGCGAAGGAACACCCGGGCTCGTGGTGGACGGCCTGGGAAGGCTGGCTTTCCGCGAAGTCCTCCGGCAAGGTCGCGCCGCCCAAGCCCGGCGGCACCGCCTTCACGCCGATCGGCGAGGCGCCTGGCAAGTACGTCCTCATCCGCTGACCCGGCAAGAGGGGACGGTTCTTTCGAACCGTCCTCCCTTTCAAGCCACCAGCAGGGGAAGTATCTCGCCGGCGTTGCCGCGCAGGCTCACGCTCGCCTGCCGGGTGAGCGGCGTGGGCTGTGGATTCACCTCGATCACGCGCGCGCCCGCCTCCCGGGCGATGAAGGGGAGCGAGGCCGCGGGCTCCACGACGGTCGAGGTCCCCACGCAGAGGAAGACGTCGCAGGTGCGGGCGGCGGCCAGGGCGGCGGCGAGCGCATCGGGCGGCAGGGACTCCCCGAACCACACCACGTCGGGACGAAGCAGCGAGCCGCAGCGCGGGCAGGTGGGCACGCCTTCGCCCTCGGCCCACGACTCCACCGGATGATGGCCGTCGAAGCACTTCACGCGGCGGATGTTCCCGTGCAGCTCGACGACGCGGTGGCTTCCGGCCTCGCGGTGCAAGCCGTCCACGTTCTGGGTGACGAGGGTGAAGTCGATTTCGTGCTCGCGGCACCGGCGCTCGATCTCCACGAGAGCGGCATGGCCGGCGTTCGGCGCCGCCTTCGCGACCGCTGCGCGCCGCCATGCGTACCAGTCCCACACCAGCTTCGGGTTGGCCTCGAACGCCTCGGGCGTCGCCAGCTCCTCGGGCCGGAACTTCTCCCACAAGCCGGTGAGCGCATCGCGGAAGGTGGGAATGCCCGATTCCGCGGAGATGCCCGCGCCCGTGAGCACGGCGACCGACGTCGCGTGCTCCAGCAGCTCTCTTGCGCGTTCGACTTCGTCTGTCATGAAAAGGGGGCGGTTCCCGGACGAGTCCCCCAATGTACCGGGTTCGCTCGAGCTGGATGTCGGCTATCTTGACCGGGCGCAAGCCGGCGCCTCGCCGCGCTTGAACCAGTTCAAGAAATCGCGGGATTTCCACGCGCGCAGCGAACCTTCGCGGGCGAGGACTATCCATGGAGGACCATCCACCCTTCCGAGGAGCTACCCTTGAAGACCCTGACGACCCTGCTTGCCACCGGGGCATTTGCCCTTTCGGCTGCCGCGCTCTCGCCCGCCATCCTCGCCGCCACCGAGCATCAGCACGGCCACGGCGAGGCCCCCGCGAAACTGCAGCTGGACCACGGCAAGAAGTGGAAGACGGACGAGCCGCTTCGCCGCGGCATGACCTCGATTCGCGACGCAGTGCACGGCGCCCCGGCCCCGCTGCACAAGGGCACGGCGAAGCCCGAGGCCTACACGGAGGTCGCGGGCCGCATCGAGGCCGACGTCGGCCGCATCGTGAAGGAGTGCAAGCTGCCGCCGGACGCCGACGCGCAATTGCACATCGTCGTCGCCGAGGTGATCGCCGGCGCCGATGCCATGAAGGCGGCCAGGGATGGCAAGGCGGGCCGCGCGGGCCTCGTGAAGGTCGACGGCGCCCTCAAGTCCTACGGCAAGTACTTCGACCACCCCGGCTGGAAGTAGAAATCGTGCGACCATAGCGGTCGCCATGAGCACCGCCGCCATTCCGCCCGGCTTCCGCCCCATCGCGATCGGGGGCGAGTTCCTGAAGACCGTAGGCCCCATGTACGGGCGCTGGGATGGCGAGCGGGTGCGGCTTGGGTTCCGCGTCGAGGACCGCCATGGCAACGTCGCGCGCGCCGGCCACGGCGGGATGCTCGCCACCTTCGCCGACATGCAGATGGCGGTGGTCACGCACTACCAGTGGCCCGACATCGCCGGCCACATGTTCCCCACGATCAGCATGACCACGGATTTCGTGGCGCCCGCGCCCATGGGCGCCTGGGTGGAGGGAACGGCCGACGTGATCCGCGCCACGAAGACGCTCGTCTTCCTGCAGGGCACGGCCACGGCGGAGGGCGCGACCATCCTGCGCTTCAGCGGCGTCTACAAGATCGGGCCGAAACGCGACTACGCCAACCCGCGCGACCCCTTCGGCCTGCTTTCCGATCCGCACGCCAGGAAGAAATGACCATGGACCAGCCCGTCGTCATCGCAGTTGCCATCACCGGCAGCGTGCCGCGCAAGAAGGACAACCCGGCCGTCCCCGTGACGCCCGCGGAGCAGATCGAGTCGACGCACCAGGCCTTCGAGGCGGGGGCGACCCTCGTGCACATCCACGTGCGTAATCCCGACGAGTCGTCCGGCTCCGACCCCAAGCTCTTCGCCCAGGTGCAGGAGGGCGTGAAGAAGCACTGCCCGGGAATGATCATCCAGTTCTCCACGGGCGGGCGGGGGCGCGAGGCGAGCCAGCGCGGTGCGATGCTGTACCTGAAGCCCGACATGGCCTCGCTCGCGACGGGCTCGGTCAACTTCGCGACCATGATCTACGAGAACCCGCCGGACTTCATCGACGTGCTCGCGAAGGAAATGCTCGGGAAGGACATCAAGCCCGAGTGCGAGCTCTTCGACCTCGCGATGCTCTACAACGCCGCGGACCTCGTGAAGCGCGGCCTGCTCAAGAGCCCGCCGCACTTGCAGTTCGTCATGGGCATCAAGGGCGCCATGCCGGCGCGCCGCTCCATCCTCGAGTTCATGATCTCCGAGATGAACGCCGTGCTGCCGGGGGCCACCTGGACGGCCGCCGGCGTCGCGCGCCACCAGTTCGAGGTCGCGCAGTGGGCCCTCGAGCTGGGCGGCCACTGCCGCACCGGGCTCGAGGACAACATCCGCTTCGACGAGACCCGGCTCGCGGCGAGCAATGCCGAGCTGGTGACCAAGATCGCCGACGTGTGCGGCAGGCACGGCCGCCGACCCGCCACCCCTGCCGAGGCCCGCCAGCTCCTGGGACTGCGCCCCGCCTGATCGCTTTCCGCCGCACCCGCCAACAACAACAAAGGGTTCCTCCATGCACCGCTCGACCGCCCGGGCCTTCGCCTGCCTGCTCGCCGCCTTCTCCATCGCGCTCGCCACCCCGGAGGCTTCCGCCCAGAAGGCGAAGTCGAAGGACAATCCGAAATGCCAGCCCAACCCGGTGTTCGAGAAGTTCCCGGGGGCTTTCCATTCCACCTGCGAGCGCTCGCGCTTTTCCGAGCTCCCGCTCGAGGCGGCCAGGGATCCCGCGAAGCCCGACAGCAACTTCGCGTCGATCACGAAGGAGGGGGAGTACTGGTACTACTTCGATGAGATCGACAAGGACGCCTCCGGGTCCCACCCTTCGCCGCTCGAGCTGCAGCGCAATTTCCTGGCCGCGCTCCAGAAGGGCGGCGGCACCGTGCTTTCCACGCCATCGAACGGCAGGAGCGTCAACTACCGGATCGACAAGGGCGGTGCCGAGTACTGGGGAAGCGTCGGCTGCGGACGCGGGAACAGCAGCGAATGCAGCGCCATCATGCACAAGATCGTGCGCGTGAAGGCGATGGAGCAGGCGATCGTCCTCTCGGCCGAGCAGATCGCCAAGGACATCGGCTCGGGAGGCAAGGTCGTCTTCTACGGGATCTACTTCGACACTGACAAGGCGACCATCAAGCCGGAGTCCGGCCCCACGCTCGCGGAGATGGCCAAGTGGCTCAAGGCCAACGGATCCACGAAGGTCTACATTGTCGGGCACACGGACATGCAGGGCGGCCACGACCACAACGTGAGGCTCTCGCGCGATCGCGCGGCGAGCGTAGTGGCGACCCTCGCCGGCCAGCACGGCATCGCGAAGGACCGTCTCGCCCCCGACGGCGCCGGCCCCCTCGCCCCCGTCGCGAGCAATGCCGACGAGGCGGGGCGGGCGAAGAATCGGCGCGTGGAGATGGTGCTGCGCTGATCCCGCCCGGGGCGAGCCGGATCCGCCCGCCCCGGCCGGTGCAAATTACCGCGAAGGCCCGCAGCGCTCGAACGGCAAGGTGATGATCGCGTCGACCGCCGCCTGCGGCATGTACTGCGCGACGTACGGCGTGCCGGTCGCGGACACGATGCCCGCCGCGAACGCGCGCAGGTGGTTGCGGGAGCCGCAGGCGAGGTTCCCGTAGGCGAGCTGCAGGTCGGCCTTCACTGTCACCGCGAGAGCCTCGTCGAGGTCCTGGATGTCGACCTCCTCGACGTACCCGCCCGCCTTCAGCGCATCGAGCTCGCTCGACAGCCCCTGCGCGCTCAGGTCGGCGTAGAGCGCCTGCAGCGTGGGATCGGCGTACTCGCCGATCAACATGCCGGCAGCCGGGTCGGGCAGCCCGTACTTCACCAGCAGGCGAAGCATCGCGTCCATGTGGTTCTGCTCGGAATTCGCGATGTAGGCGAACGGTGCCGTGGGATAAAGCTCGGCGAAGCCGAGGTAAAGATCGCGCGCCATTTTCTCCTCTTCACGCATGAAGACGAGGTCGCTGGCCTCGTCGGCGGAAAGCGGAACCAGGGCCGCGCCCACCGGCACCGAGGGGCCGTACGGGCCGCCGTTGGGGCCGCCGCCGGCCTGGCCAAACGCGCCCGGCTGCGAGTAGCACGGTGCGGCGTAGCCGGGAACGAGGCCATTGGGTCCGGCAGCCGACGCGAGGATGGGCGTGCCGACGGCCAGCGCAACGGCCACTGTCATGGTGCGGAGGGTCTTCGAGAGCATGGGTGGTTTCCTTTCGTGGACGACGGTGGAATGCAGGGGTCTCGTTTCCGGTCAGCGTCTCCCGCCGCGGCCGCGGCCGGCGCCTGCGCCGATTCCCCGCCGTGCTTCGTAGCCCGTCCCGTAACGGGAGGGGCGGGAAGCCGGCGCTTTCGGGGTTTCGGCGGACACGTCGGAGGGGCGGACGCCCGGGGTGGGGGTTTCCGCCGGCGGGCCGGGCGGGGACTCCTGTTGCGCGGACGGAAGTGCTGGCGGCCCGGCCTTGCCTTCGGGCGGGCGATCCCCGGCGGCCATCCCGCTCGTCGCCGCGAACAGCACGGCGAGGAGAGGCGCCCGGCAACTGCGCATGAACAGGGATCTTTCGACCGTCGCCATGGAATCCGAGTCTCCCCTCCACCCGTTTCGCGGCGATGTCCCGCGCGCGCCAGGTTGTTTCAGGTTGTTTCGCGGCCCCCGCCGGAGCCGTCCCCGCAGTAGTATTTTTTGTGGCCCGGTTGCAGCGAATCGTGGTGGTGGACGACGACGTGGAATTGCGCGAGCTCGTCGGTGGATACCTTTCGTCCAGCGGGTTCGCGGTGGAAGGAGTCGGCGACGGCGGCCAGTTGCGCGCCGCCCTCGCGAAGGAGCGTGCGGATCTCGTCGTGCTGGACCTCATGCTCCCCGGGGATGACGGCCTCACGCTGCTGCGGGAGATTCGCGCCGGTGCAGGCCCGCCGGTCGTCATCATCTCGGCGCGCGGCGACGAGGTCGACCGCGTCGTGGGCCTGGAGCTGGGGGCCGACGACTACCTCGCCAAGCCGTTCGGTCCGCGCGAGCTCCTGGCGCGGGTTCGCGCCGTGCTCCGGCGGGGCGGGGAGGGGACGACCGCCGCGCGCCCCGCCGCCATCGCGTTCGGACCCTACCGGCTGGAGGTCGACACCCGCGTGCTCGTCGGGCCCGAGGGCGAGATTGCGCTCACCGGCGGAGAATTCGAGTTGCTGCGCATCTTCGCCGACCATCCCAACCACGTCCTGTCCCGCGACCACCTCATCACGCTGATGAAGGGCTACGAGCGAGGGCCGTTCGACCGCAGCGTGGACGTGCGCGTCGCGCGCCTGCGCCGCAAGATCGAGCCCGACCCGGAAGCGCCCGTGTTCCTGCGCACGGTCTGGGGCGAGGGCTACCTCTTCTCGCCGGGCGGAAAGGCCTCGCCGTGAGGCGCCGGCGGTCCCTTTTCCGCCGGACGGTGCTCACGGTAGCCGCGGGGCTGCTCGTGTTCCAGGTGGTCGCCGGCCTTGCCGTGTCCTCCTACGTGCTGACACCGCTCGCGCAGCGCTCGGCCGACGACCTGGCGGCCTTCCTCGTGATGTCGGCGCGCACCTACGTCGAGCTGCCCGTGGACACGCGTCCCGCCTTCGTCGACGAGCTGGCCCAGTACCACCGCATCGAGCTCTCCGAGGCGCCGGACACGCACGAGGACGAGGTGCGCAACTACCCCTACATGAACCTCCTTCGGGACGCGCTGGCCCGCAGGCTCGAGATCGAGCATGTGCCGCGCCTGACGGAGCTCGCGAACGGCCGCTTTCATGCGGATTTTCCGATGGCGGGGTACATCCTCCATTTCACCTTCGCGAAGGATCTCGCATCGCCCAGCCCCCTGAAGGCTGCCTGGTGGATCCTGGCCGCGGCTCTCGTCGTGACGCTCGCCATCGCCTGGGTGCTGGCGAAGCGCGTGAGCGCGCCCGTGGCGCGCCTGGCGGAAGCCGCGCGCCGGATCGGGGCCGGAGAGAGGCCGTCCCGCCTGCCCGAGACCGGGGACCGGGAGCTTGCGGAACTCGCCCGCGTGCTCAACGAGACGGCGGCCCAGCTCCAGGCGCAGCGTGAGAACCAGGCCACCCTCCTCGCGGGCGTGTCGCACGACCTGCGCAGCCCGCTTTCGCGCATGCAGATGACCCTCGGCGTCCTCGCGGAACAGAGCCCTTCGCCGACGATCGCCAGGCTGGAAGGCTACGTCGCCGAGATGGATTCGCTCATCGGCGCACAGCTCGCCTTCGCACGCGCCCGCAAGCGCGAGGAGTCGCAGGATACCGACATCGACGCGCTTCTCGCCGAGCGCGCCGCGGCGGCATCGTCGATCGCACCGGGCGAGGTTCGTCTGCGGGCGCGCGGCGGGCCTTGCCGCGCCAGGGTCGCGCCCCTGCCGCTCCGGCGCATCGTGGACAACCTCGTCGAGAATGCGCTGGGACACGGACCGACGGGACCCGTGGACGTCGTCCGTCGCCGTTGCGGCGGCGTCCTCTTCGTGGGCGTGCGCGACCGCGGGCCGGGCATTCCGCCCGAGCTGCGCGAGGCGGTCTTCCAGCCCTTCTTCCGCGCGGAACCCTCTCGCAGCCGCGCGACGGGCGGCAGCGGGTTGGGACTCGCGATCGCGCGCCAGCTCGCGGAAACGCACGGCTGGCGCCTCGCCCTCAAGCCTCGATTCGGCGGCGGCACCAGCGCCTGGCTCGCGATCGGCCACGCCTGACGGCTCAGGCGGGATCGATCTTCTCGGCCAGCACTTCCTTCGCGATCTTGAAGGACTCGAGGGCCGCCGGCGCCCCGCAGTAGACCCCGCACTGCAGGAAGATCTCCTGCATCTCCTCTTTTGTGACGCCGTTGCGGATGGCGCCCCGCAGGTGGATGCGAAGCTCGTGGGGGCGGTTGAGGGCGGTGAGCATCGCGAGGTTCAGCATGCTTCGCGTCTTGAGCGACAGGCCTTCGCGCGTCCACGAAGCTCCCCACGCGTGCTCGGTGAGGTACTGCTGCAGGGGCTGCATGAACTCGTCGGCGTTCGCGATCGAGTCCTCGACGTACTTGGCGCCCAGGACCTTCTTGCGGACCGCGAGGCCGGCCTTGTAGCCCTCGTTCTCGTTCATGGCGATTTCTCCGGGTTGGAAATGCCCCGCGATCGCAGCCGCGGGGCTCGTCCGCCAGCCTACGCTATGATGGCGCGCACGACGAGGAGGCCCCATGCGCACGACCCGCTTCGCCGCAGTCTTCCTGCCGATCGCCTTCGCAATTCCCGGCGCCTTCGCGCAAAGCGACGCCGACAGGATCCGCGCCGAGTGGCGCAGGGAGGCGCTCGAGGACCTGGAGAGCGGCGACCCCGCCGAGCAGATCCGCGCCGCGAAGAGCCTCGACGTGGAGTTCGCCGCGAGGACGGCGCCCATCCTCGCGAAACACCTCTCGAACGGCGACGCTGCCATCCGCCTCTCGGCGGCTTCGCTCCTGTGGACGCTCGCGGGCAAGTCTCCCGCCGCCTTCGAGGCCGCGCGCCCGGCCCTGCGCGCGGCGCTCGAGGATCCGGACGGCGCCGTGGCCATGAACGCCGCCGGGGCCCTCGCGACGATGAAGGAGCCGGCCGAGGCGCTCGCGCCCGCGAGGCGGCGGGTGCTGCAATCCCCCGGGCAGAAGCGCTACGTCTCGTTCCTGGCCGCGCGCGGCCTTATCGGAACCGATCCTCCCGCGACGTTCGAACCGGCGCTCCTGGATTACCTGGAAGAGGTGACGGCAGCGCAGAAGCGCGGCGGCTCCCGCGACAACGTGCAGATGGCGCAGAAGGCGCTCGAGCGGCTCGTGGACACGAAGGACCGCGCCATCCTCGTCCCCATCCGCGACCAGCTACGCATCACGCGAAGCGCGTGGGCCGTGCTGCTGCCGGTGCTGCACCGCTTTTCTCCGCGGCCCGATGACTGGACGCGGGTCCTCCTCGACCACACGGCGCACGCCGACCGCGACACGGTTTACACCGCGTGGACCCTGCTCGGGGAGCAGGACGACTCCGCCTCGCTCACGCTGTGGACGCCGAAGGCGGCGGCGGCGCTCCGGACTCCGGACCAACGGGACAACGCCATGCGCGCCCTGGGCCGCGTCGCGGGCCGCACGAGCGCGGGACTTCCCGAGCTGGCGGCCATCGCGGCGGATCCCTCGGCATCGGAAGAGCAACGCCTTCGCGCGATCGAAATCCTGGGAAGCGCGGCCGACGCGCGCACGGCCGGCCGCGTGCCGGAAGCCACGCAGGCTGCCCGCGCACAATGGCTCGCCGCGTGCGAGCCCGAGATGAAGGGCGGCAAGCCGGGCAAGAAATTCGAGACCTGCCTGCGGCCGGCCTCCTTCGCCATCCCCGACGACAAGGAGCGCGCCCGCTACCTCGCCTCCTGGCTCGCGGCGAACCCCGACCCCGGGGCCAAGGTGGAGCTGCTTTCGCGGCTGGAAGGACTGTGGAGCGCGGCGTTCGACGCCACGGACACGGTGCGCGCGGAACTCGCGAATCCCGATCCGCGCGTGAAACAGGCGGCCGAGAAAGCGCTGGACCGCATCCGCCCGGCCTGGCGCGAAAGCGCGGCGCGGCAGGCGAAGCAGGGGGCGGCGCCGAAGGCGGCCCCCGCTCCCGCGGCGAGCGGCCCCGGCGCCGACGGCGCCGCCCTCTATGGCGCCATCCGCGTGGGCGACGTGGCCAAGGTGAAGGCGCTCGTCACGCGGGCCAACATCGCGGTTCCCGTGCGCTTTCCGGGCATGCAGACCCCGCCGCTGCCGCTCGTCATCGCGGTCAACTACTGTGGCATCCCGACCGTCACGCCCGACCAGCTCGCGCAGATCGTGGGGCACATGGTCTCGCTCGGCGCAAATCCCGAAATGAAGGACGCGCAGGGCGACAACCTCTTCGACCGGGCGAAGCACGCCTGCCCGCCGGAGGTGATGAAGGCCCTCGGGGGCTAGGGCAGCCCCCTTTCCCGCCCGCTACAGCTTGTTGTGCGTGCCGTCGCAGAGCGGCTTCTTGCCGCTCGCCTTGCAGCCGCAGAAGAAGGCCTTGCCCGACTTCTCCGGCGTGTAGGCCATGGGCGTGAAGGAGGTGCCCTTGTGCGAGCCGTCGCAGAAGGGCTGCGTCGCGCTGCGCCCGCACCGGCACCACCAGTACGTCTTGCCCGCCTCGACCTCGACGGGATACGGGGATTTCTGCGCGACTCGGGCTTCGTCCATGGATTCGCTTCTCTCGGGGTTCATTCGACGGTGACGCTCTTGGCGAGGTTTCGCGGCTTGTCGACGTCGGTGCCGCGCTTGAGTGCCGTGTGGTACGCGAGGAGCTGCACCGGGATCGCGTGCACGATGGGCGAAAGCAGCCCCGCATGGCGCGGCGTGCGGATCACGTGCACGCCCTCGCTCTCGGAAAACCGGCTGTCGAGGTCGGCGAACACGTAGAGCTCCCCGCCGCGCGCGCGCACCTCCTGCATGTTGCTCTTCACCTTCTCCAGCAGCGAGTCGTTGGGCGCGATCACCACCACCGGCATCGAGGCGTCGACGAGGGCGAGCGGCCCGTGCTTGAGCTCCCCGGCGGCGTAGGCCTCGGCGTGGATGTAGGAGATTTCCTTGAGCTTGAGCGCCCCCTCGAGTGCCACCGGGTAGTGCAGGCCCCGGCCGAGGAAGAGCGCGTCGTTCCTGGCCGCGAAGCGCTCGGCCCAGGCCTGGATCTGCGGCTCGAGGTTGAGCGCGTGCTGGATGCTCCCGGGCACGAAGCGCAGCTGCCCGATGGCGGCGGCCTCGGCGGCGGCATCGAGGCGCCCCTTCGCCTTGGCGATCGCGAGCGAGAGGGTGAAGAGCGCGGCGAGCTGCGTGGTGAAGGCCTTGGTGGAGGCGACCCCAATCTCCTGGCCGGCGCGGGTGTAGAACACGAACCGCGAGGCGCGCGGGATGGCGCTTTCCCGCACGTTGCAGATGGAGAGCGTGTTCCCGTGCCCCAGTTCCTTCGCGCGCTTCAGGGCTTCCATGGTGTCGAGCGTCTCGCCCGACTGCGAGATCGTGACCACGAGCTGCTTCGGGTCGGGGATCGAGTCGCGGTAGCGGTACTCGTGGCCCAGCTCCACGTTGCAGGGCACGCGCGCGATCGACTCCAGCCAGAAGCGCGCCACGAGGCCCGCGTAGTAGCTGGTGCCCGAGGCGAGGATGAGGACCGTGCTCGTGTCGCCGAACGCGGCGCCGGCGCCGTCCCCGAACAGGCCCTCGACGTCGATGCCGCCGTCGATCACCGCCTCCAGCGTGTCGGCCACGGCGCGCGGCTGCTCGTGGATCTCCTTTTGCATGTAGTGGCGGTAGGGCCCGAGGTCGACCGCGTCGGCCGACAGGTCGCTCAGGTGCTCGGGGCGATCGACGGGGTGCCGGGAGGCGTCCACCACCTGCACGCCGCCGCGGCGCACGGCCACCACGTCGCCATCCTCGAGGTAGATCACGCGCCGGGTCTCGGCGATGATGGCCGAGACGTCGGAGGCGAGGAAGTTCTCGCCCTCGCCCAGGCCCACCACCAGCGGGCACCCCATGCGGGCGCCGGCAATGGTGTCCGGATCGGCGAGCGCCACGACGCCGATGGCGTAGGCGCCGCGCAGGTCGGCGGCAGTCTTCTGCGTGGCCACGAAGAGGTCCCCCGTGGACTTGAAGTAGTGGTGCACGAGGTGCGCGATCACCTCGGTGTCGGTCTGCGACTCGAAGGCGTATCCCAGCGACTTCAGGCGCGCGCGCTGCTCCTCGTGGTTCTCGATGATGCCGTTGTGGACGACGGCGATCTCGCCGGAGGAGACGTGGGGGTGCGCATTGGGCTCGGTGACGCCGCCGTGCGTGGCCCAGCGGGTGTGGGCGATGCCGAGGATGCCGGTGAGGTTCTCCTCCCTCACGGCCGCCTCCATCTCCGCCACGCGCCCGACGCGGCGAACTCGCCGGATGCTGCCGTCCACGATCGCGATGCCGGCGGAGTCGTAGCCGCGGTATTCGAGGCGCTTCAGCCCTTCCGTGAGGATGGGCACGATGTTGCGACGGGCGATGGCGCCCACGATTCCACACATGGACGGGATTTTCTCACGAAAAACGAAGCCCTCCGCGGCATGACCGGGGAGGGCTTAAGGCAGGCGCCGTGCTCTTGGCCTCACATCGCCTTGCCGATGACGGGATGAGGAGGAGACCCGTGCATCTGGTAGTCACTCTACCCGTCGACTCGCGGGCATGCCGCGGCATGGTCGACAGCGGGCATGCCGAATATCCGACAAAGGGCCGCCTTCAGCCGGGGGGCGGGCGGCGGCCCAGGAGCCGGCTCGCGAGGATGGCGGCGAGGAGGGTGGCGAGCGGGGCGGCCAATGGGGTGTACCAGCCCAGGCGCAAGGCGACCAGGCTGCCGGCAAGGGCCGCCATGGCCGTGAGCGCCCCCACGGCCGGGGCGAGCGGTGCGGCCGCGAGGCAGACCAAGGCGGCGGCGGCGATCGCGAGCAGCATGGCCGGAAGCGGAGCCTCGCGCACCGGCTCCCCGTGCAGGAGGGTGCGCACGGCCTGGGCGTGGGCGAGGATGGACGAGGACTCGGCGACCGGCGGCTCCCAGCCCGCCAGCGATACTGGCTGCGGCACGCGGTCCTCGGGCCCGGCCACCGGCGCCACGAAGACCACGCGGCCCTTGAACAAGCGCGCGAGCGCCTTGTCGTCCCGGATGTCGAGCAGGCGGCGTGCGGGGATGTAGCGGTAGGCCGGGCCCAGCGCGTAGTCCACGAACCCCTCGTCGCAGCGGCCGTCGAGCACCTGGCAGACCCATCCGGCCGTCGTGGGCCACCTTCCCTGCTGCGTGGGAAGGGCGAGCACGATCCGGCGCACGACGCCATCCTCGTCGCGAGGCAGGAGCGTGAAGACGAGCGCGCGCGTGTCCACCCCCCGCAGGAGCGCTTCGTGGATCGGGACCACCTCGCGGCGCGCGCCGACCGTCATGCCGACGGCGAGCGGCGCCGCCGCCTGCGCCACCGAAAGCGCGGTCGCGAGCGCGTCGTCCAGCCCCGGCACGGCCTCCTCGAGCGAGCCTTGGGGCAGGGGCGCATGCAGGACGATGGCGCGCGGGCCGCCCCTCGCCACCCGAACCAGCACTTCCGGGAGCTTTCGCAGGACCGGGCCGACGGGATCGACTTCGGGCGCGACCGCGCCGGGATCGTCCAGCCCCACGACCAGGATGTCGTCGGGGGCCGGCTTCCCGCCGAAGGCGCGCAGCAGGCCGAATCCCGTGTCGAGCATCGCCAGGCTCGCGCGCTCCGTCCAGGGCGAGAGGTGGAAGGCGAGACCGGCGAGGGCCAGGGCGGCGGCGGCGAGAAAGGCGGCGAGGGCAGTGGCGCGCGGCTCGGTCGGGGCGGGGCGGGACATGAGCCGCATCTTAACGGTCCGGGACGCGAGTGCTAGACTCGGCGCACACCGCTACCCTCCCAAGGCGTTCACGTCCCATGAACGGCGAGCCCCCGAACCCAGCCCAGCTGGCCGCGATCACCGACTCCTTCGTGCGGGAGCTGGCGACCCTCGGGCGCGTGCGCAGCTACCCGAAGAACACCGTGATCATCACCGAGGGGGATTCGAGCGACTCGCTCTTCGTGGTGCTCTCGGGCCGGGTGAAGGCCTTCGTGTCCGACTCCGAGGGCCATGAGCTCATCCTGGACACCCAGGGCCCCGGCGACTACGTGGGCGAGATGGCACTCGACGGCAAGCCCCGCTCGGCCTCGGTGGTGACACTGGAGCCCACGACGTTCTCCGTCGTGCAGAGGGAGCCCCTTCGCGACGCTATCCGCCGCAACCCCGACTTCGCCCTCGAGATGCTCTCGAAGGTGATCGAGCGAGCGCGCGACGCCACGGACAACGTGAAGAACCTCGCGCTCCTGGACGTCTACGGGCGCGTGGCGCGCCTGCTCCTCAACATGGCGGTGGAGGTCGACGGGAAACTTCGCATCCCGGACAAGATCACCCAGCAGGAGATCGCCGAGCGCGTGGGCGCCTCGCGCGACATGGTGAGCCGCATCTTCCGCGACCTCACCGTCGGCGGCTATATCTCCGTCGAGAACCGCATCATCACCATAAACAAGAAACCACCTGCGAGGTGGTGAAAAGTAATCTGATTACTTCTTGGTCGGGCGCTTCCACTCCGCCCTGGTGACCTGCGTGGCCTCGGTGAGGGTGAGGCCGCCGGGAGGCACGTCCTTGAAGATGGTCGCGCCGGCGCCGATGGTGGCGCCCTTGCCGACGGTGACGGGCGCGACGAGCTGCACGTCGGAGCCGATGTGCACGTCGTCCTCGATCACGGTGCGGTGCTTCCTGGCCCCGTCGTAGTTGCAGGTGATGGTGCCCGCGCCGATGTTCACGTCCCTGCCCACCGTCGCGTCGCCCACGTAGGCGAGGTGGTTCGCCTTGCTCCCGCGCCCCATCGTGCTCGCCTTCACCTCGACGAAGTTGCCCACGTGCACCTCGTCGGCGAGCTCCGTGCCGGGGCGGATGCGGGCGTAGGGGCCAATGCGGGCGTTGGCGCCGACGCTCGCCTCCTCCAGGAGCGAGAAGGGCAGGATCTGGGTGCCCTCGCCCACGGTGACGTCGCGCAGGATGCAGTTGGCGCCCACCTTCGCGCCGTCGCCCAGCACCACGCGACCCTCGAAGATGCAGTTCACGTCGATGGCGACGTCGCGCCCGCAGGTGAGCTCGCCGCGCACGTCGATTCGCGCGGGATCGGCCAGCGTCACGCCGGCGTCGAGGAGGGCCTGGGCACGGTCCATCTGCAGGAGCCTTTCGAGGCGCGCGAGCTCGCGCTTGGAGTTCACGCCGAGGCATTCGGTGCGCGACTGGGGGCGCCGCACCGCGACGGGGTAGCCCTCGGCGACCGCGGCCGCCACGATGTCGGTCAGATAATACTCGCCCTGAACGTTGCCGTTGGTGAGCTGCGCGAGCCAGCCCTTGAGCTTCGCGTAGGGCGCGGCCACCACGCCGGTGTTCACCTCGCGGATCTCGCGCTCGGCGTCGGTGGCGTCGCGCTCCTCGACGATGCGGGCCACGCGTCCCGCGCCGTCGCGCACGATCCGGCCATATCCCTTCGGGTCCTCGACCTCCTGGGTGAGGAGCGCGAGCTGGTTCTCCGCCGCGGCGTCGAAGAGCGAGCGCAGCGTCCCGGTGGCGATCCGCGGCACGTCGCCGTAGAGCACGAGCACCACGCCCTTTTCCTCGAGCTTTGGCATCGCCTGCATCACGGCGTGCCCGGTGCCGAGCTGGCGCTCCTGGAGGGCCCACACCACGTCCGGCGCCTCGAGGCGGGACGCGACGGCCTCGCCGCCGTGGCCGATCACCACCGCCAGGCGCGTGGGCGCGAGGCGGCGGGCCGAGTCGAGCACGTGCAGCAGCATCGGGCGCCCGGCAAGGGGGTGCAGCACCTTGGGCAGGCGCGAGTGCATGCGCTTGCCCTGGCCGGCGGCCAGGACGACGACCTGGAGGGATTGGGTGGTCATGCGAAGCGGGGAGCGGGGCAAATAAAAAGGGCAGGATCGCTCGATCCTGCCCGAATGTGTTGCGCCTCTAAAACAAGGAGTTTCGTGATCTCCCCCCTAGGCCAGGCGACTTGCCCGGTTGGGGGCTCGTCGCAATGGTCTTTACCTCTACGACGTGCTTCGAAAACAATTCTAGCACAACGGGCCCGGCCCCGGCGCCCTAGCGCAGCTGGCGCAGCTTCTTGATGGCCGCGAGCTGGGCGACGGCCTGGGCGAGTTCCGCCTGGGCCTCGGCAATTTCCATGACGCCCCGGCGGTTGGCGATGGCCTCCTCGGCCGCGCGCTTGGCTTCCTCGGCCTTGGCCTCGTCGAGGTTCTCGGCACGGATGGAAGTGTCGGCCAGCACCGTGACCACGTGGGGCTGGACTTCCATCATGCCGCCGGAGACGTAGATGATCTCCTCGCGCGCCTCGCCGGGCACCTTGAGCCGCACCGTGCCCGGCTTGATGCGGGTGAGGAGCGCGGCGTGCTCGGGGAGGATCCCCAGCTCGCCCGCCTCGCCGGGCGCGATCACCATCTCGGCCTCGCCGGAGAAGATCGCCTTCTCGGCGCTGACGATGTCTACATGAAGAGTCTTGGACATTGATTTCCCTCGCCCCGACCCTCTCCCCGAGGGAGAGGGAGTCTATTGCAGCGTCTTGGCCTTCTCGATGGCTTCCTCGATCGTGCCGACCATGTAGAACGCCTGCTCGGGGAGGTTGTCGCACTCGCCGTCCACGATCATCTTGAAGCCCTTGATCGTGTCCTTGAGCGTCACGTACTTTCCGGGCGAGCCCGTGAAGACTTCCGCCACGTGGAACGGCTGCGAGAGGAAGCGCTGGATCTTGCGCGCGCGGGACACCGCCAGCTTGTCCTCGGGCGAGAGCTCGTCCATGCCCAGGATCGCGATGATGTCGCGCAGCTCCTTGTACTTCTGCAGCACGGCCTGCACGGCGCGGGTCGTGGAGTAGTGCTCCTCGCCGACCACGTTCGGGTCGACCTGGCGCGAGGTGGAATCGAGCGGGTCCACCGACGGGTAGATGCCGAGCGCGGCGATGTCGCGCGAGAGCACGACCGTCGCGTCGAGGTGGCCGAACGTCGTCGCGGGCGAGGGGTCGGTCAGGTCGTCCGCGGGCACGTACACCGCCTGGATCGACGTGATGGAGCCGGTCTTCGTGGAGGTGATGCGCTCCTGCAGGCGGCCCATTTCCTCCGCGAGCGTCGGCTGGTAGCCCACGGCCGAGGGCATGCGGCCCAGCAGCGCCGACACTTCCGTGCCCGCCAGCGTGAAGCGGTAGATGTTGTCGATGAAGAGCAGGATGTCGCGGCCCTCGTCGCGGAAGCTCTCGGCCATCGTGAGGCCGGTGAGCGCCACGCGCAGGCGGTTGCCCGGGGGCTCGTTCATCTGCCCGAACACCATCGCCACCTTGGACTGCGAGAGGTCTTCCTGCACGATGACCTTGGCGTCGCTCATCTCGTGGTAGAAGTCGTTGCCCTCGCGGGTGCGCTCGCCCACGCCGGCGAACACCGACAGGCCCGAGTGCTGCGTGGCGATGTTGTTGATGAGCTCGAGCATCGTCACGGTCTTGCCCACGCCGGCGCCGCCGAACAGGCCGATCTTGCCGCCCTTGGCGAACGGGCAGATGAGGTCGACCACCTTGATGCCCGTCTCCAGGAGCTCGACCGACGGGGAGAGCTCGTCGAACTTGGGCGCGGCCGCGTGGATCGAGCGGCGCTCCTCTGTCTTGACCGGGCCACGCTCGTCGATCGGGCGGCCGAGCACGTCCATCACGCGGCCGAGGGTGCCGGGGCCGACGGGGACGGAGATCGGCGCGCCGGTGCCCTTCACCTTCATGCCGCGGCGCAGGCCGTCGGAGGAGCCCATCGCGATCGTGCGCACGATGCCGTCACCGAGCTGCTGCTCGACCTCGAAGGTGAGGTCCTTCTCGGCGAAGGAGGCATCCTCCTCCACGAGCTTCAGCGCGTCGTAGACCTTGGGCATCGCCTCGCGCGGGAACTGGATGTCGATGACCGCGCCGATGCACTGGACGATCCTGCCTTCTGCCACCTGGGTCGCACTCATGTGTTTATCCCGTAAGTCGAATCTTTAGACGGCTGCGGCGCCACCGACGATCTCCGAGAGTTCCTTGGTGATCGCCGCCTGGCGCGACTTGTTGTAGACGAGGGTGAGCTGGTCGATCACGCTGGAGGCGTTGTCGCTCGCCGCCTTCATCGCGACCATGCGCGCGGACTGCTCGCTGGCGATGTTCTCCGCGAGCGCCTGGTAGACGATGGCCTCGAGGTAGCGGCGCAGCAGCTGCTCCAGCACCGTCTTCGCGTCCGGCTCGTAGAGGTAGTCCCAACCGCCCTTGATGGTGCGGTCGTCCTCCTGGAGGCGGTCCGCCGTGAGGGGCAGGAGCTGCTCGATCACCGGCTCCTGCTTCATCGTGTTGATGAAGCGCGTGTAGACCACGTACACGGAACCGATCTCGCCCTTCTGCTGCTGCTGGAACAGCACGCGGCCCGGGCCCACCAGCTTGTCCAGGTGCGGCGTGTCGCCGTAGTGCGTGAGGTGCGAGACGATCTTCGCGTGGAAGCGCTGGAGGAATCCGAAGCCCTTGTTGCCGAAGGCGGTGAAGTGGACCTTGCGTCCCTCGTCCTGCCATTCCTTCACCTTTGCGGTGAGCAGGCGCAAGACGTTGGTGTTCATGCCCCCGCACAGGCCCTTGTCCGAGGTCACCAGGATCACGCCGACGTCCTTCGCGACCTCGTTCTTCTCGAGGAAGGGGTGGCGGTACTCCGGGTTGGCGTTGGCCAGGTGCGCGACGATGTTCCTGATCTTGTCGCCGTAGGGGCGTGCGCTGCGCATGCGCTCCTGGGCCTTCCTCATCTTGGAGGCCGCGACCATTTCCATGGCCTTAGTGATCTTGCGCGTGCTCTGCACGCTCTTGATCTTGGTCCGGATTTCCTTGGAGCCAGCCATCGAAGTATTCCCGGTAGGTCCTAGAAGGAGCCGTTCGTCTTGAAGTCCTTGATGGCGTCGTGCAGCTTCGCCTCGTCGTCCTTCGACAGGTCCTTCGTGCTCTCGATGCGCTCGACAAGGTCGGCGTACTTGCCCTTCACGTAGTCGCGCAGCGCGCGCTCGGCCGAGAGGGCCTTCTTCACCTCGACGTCGTCGAAGTAGCCGTTGTTCACGGCGAAGAGCGTGAGCGCCATCTCCCAGACCTGCAGCGGCTGGTACTGCGGCTGCTTCATGAGCTCGGTGACCAGGCGGCCGCGGTCGAGCTGCTTGCGGGTGGCCTCGTCCAGGTCGGAGGCGAACTGCGCGAAGGCCGCGAGCTCGCGGTACTGGGCCAGGGCGAGGCGCACGCCCCCGCCCAGTTTCTTGATCACCTTCGTCTGCGCCGAGCCGCCCACGCGCGACACCGAGATGCCCGCGTTGATGGCGGGGCGGATGCCGGCGTTGAAGAGGTCGGTCTCCAGGAAGATCTGGCCGTCCGTGATCGAGATGACGTTGGTGGGGACGAACGCGGACACGTCGCCCGCCTGCGTCTCGATCACCGGAAGCGCCGTGAGGGAGCCGGTCTTGCCCTTGACGGCCCCGTTGGTGAACTTCTCCACGTACTCCTCGTTCACGCGCGCGGCCCGCTCCAGGAGGCGCGAGTGCAGGTAGAACACGTCGCCCGGGTAGGCTTCGCGGCCCGGCGGGCGGCGCAGCAACAGCGAGATCTGGCGGTATGCCCAGGCCTGCTTCGTGAGGTCGTCGTAGATGATGAGGGCATCCTGGCCGCGGTCGCGGAAGTACTCGCCCATCGTGCAGCCCGAGTAGGGCGCGATGTACTGCATGGCCGCGGGGTCGGAGGCAGTGGCGGCGACGACGATGGTGTACGCCATCGCACCGTGTTCCTCGAGCTTCCTCACCACGTTCGCGATCGTCGAGGCCTTCTGGCCGACGGCGACGTAGATGCAGAACAGGTCCTTGCCCTTCTGGTTGATGATCGTGTCGACCGCGACGGCGGTCTTGCCCGTCTGGCGGTCGCCGATGATCAGCTCGCGCTGGCCGCGGCCCACCGGCACCATCGCGTCGATGGCCTTCAGGCCCGTCTGCACCGGCTGCGACACGCTCTTGCGCCAGATGACGCCCGGGGCGACCTTCTCGATCGGCTCGGTCATCTTGGCGTCGATCGGGCCCTTGCCGTCGATGGGCTGGCCCAGGGAGTTCACGACGCGCCCGATGAGCTCGGGGCCGACCGGGACCTCCAGGATGCGGCCCGTGCACTTTACGGTGTCGCCCTCGGAGATGTGCTCGTACGAGCCGAGCACCACGGCGCCGACGGAGTCGCGCTCGAGGTTCAGGGCCGTGCCGAAGGTGTTGCCCGGGAACTCGAGCATCTCTCCCTGCATCACGTCCGTGAGGCCGTGGACGCGGCAGATGCCGTCGGTCACCGAGATCACCGTTCCCTCCGTGCGCTTCTCGGCGCTCACCTGGAGGTTCTGGATCTTCGACTTGATGAGTTCGCTGATTTCAGCCGGATTGATTTGCATGTGTGGCTCCGAGATACGTGTGTGCTTCGTCAGCGCGTGAGCGCGACTGCCATCTGGGCGAGCGCGTCGCGCATCGAGGCGTGGATCACCTTGTCACCGATGTGGACGCGGGCGCCGCCGATGAGGGACGCGTCGATTTCAACCGAGGCCTCGACCGTGCGCTTGTACCTGCGGCCGACCTCGGCCACCAGGTCGTCGCGCTCGGCGTCCGCCAGGGGCCTCGCGCTCACGATGCGCACCTTGAGCACGCTCTCGTGCTCGCGCTTGAGCGCGTCGAACTGGGCGGAGATCTCCGGCAGCAGCACGGCGCGGGCGCCGTCGACGAGGATCGTCACGAGGTTCCTCACCTGCGCCGAAAGCCCGCCGCCGCCCACCCCGAAGAAGAGCTCGAGCTTCTGGGCGCGCGTGAACCGGGGATTGCCCAGCACGTCGGCCATCTGCGGGTCGGCGGCGATGGCGCCGGCGAGCGCGAGCCCGCCGGACCATCCCGCGAGGTCCCCGGACTCCTGCGCCGAGCGGAACGACGCTTCGGCGTAGGGGCGGGCGAGGGTGGCGATTTCGGCCATGGGGGAGTCCTAGAGCTGGGCCTTCAACTTGCCGAGCATCTCGGCGTGCGACTTCGCGTCGATTTCGCGCTGCAGGATCTTCTCGGCGCCGGCAACCGCGAGCGCGGCGACCTGCTCGCGAAGCTCCGTCTTCGCCTTGGCGACTTCGGAGGCGATCTGCTCCCGCGCGCCGGCGATGATGCGGTCGGCCTCTTCCTTGGCGGCAGCCTTCGCCTCCTCGACGATCTGCGCGCCGCGCTTCTCGCTGTCTCCCAGCAGGCCCGAGGCCCGCTCGCGCGCTTCCTTCATCGCGCTCTCGCCCTTGGCCTGGGCCTCGACGAGCGAGGCCTTGCCTTTCTCGGCGGCCGCGAGCCCGTCGGCGATGCGCTTGTTGCGCTCGTCGATGGCGCGGTTGAGCGGCGGCCAGATGAACTTGACCGAGAACCAGATGAGGAACGCGAACGACAGCGCCTGGACGAACAAGGTGGCGTTGATGTTCATGGCGAACGACCCTTCCGTTGGAACCTGATTACTTGACGGCCGAAAGGAGCGGGTTCGCGAAGCCGAAGAACATCGCGATGCCGACGCCGATCAGGAACGCCGCGTCGATCAGGCCCGCGAGCAGGAACATGAACTTCTGCAGCTGCGGGATGAGCTCGGGCTGGCGGCCGGCGGCTTCCAGGAACTTGGAGCCCATGATGCCGATGCCGATACAGGCGCCGATGGCGCCCAGGCCGATGATGATGCCGATGCCGAGCGCCGTGTAGGCTTGGACGAGGGCGAAGTACTGAGCCATTGTTTTTCCTTTCGGAGGTGCGGGTGTTGAAGTTGGGGAAGCGAGTTTGAAGCGGTTTCTAGTGGTGCTCGTGGGCCATCGCGACGTACACGACCGACAGCACCATGAATATGAACGCCTGCAGCAGGATGATCAGGATGTGGAACACGGCCCATGCCCAGGTGAGGGCCACGGAGGCGCCGCCGGCGACGAGGCCGCCGACCGAGAGGCTCGCGATCGTTCCCAGCAGGCCCAGCAGCATGAAGATGAGCTCGCCCGCGTACATGTTCCCGAAAAGCCGCATGCCGAGCGAGATGGGCTTGGCCAGCAGCTCGATGATGTTGAGCGCGAGGTTCGGGATCCACAGCAGCGGGTTCGATCCGAAGGGCGCCGTGAAGAGCTCGTGCATGAAGCCGCCCGCGCCCTTGGCCTTGAAGCTGAAGAAGATGATGAGGAAGAACACCGAGAAGCTCATCGCGAACGTGGTGTTCAGGTCCGTCGAGGGGACCGCCTTCCACGCGGGCGCGCCCAGGCCGTGCGAGACGGTGGCCACCCAGTCGATGGGGATGAGGTCCATGAGGTTCATCATGAACACCCAGACGAAGATCGTGAGCGCGAGCGGGCCGAGGAATGCACGCGAGCCCGGGAAGACGTCGCGCACCGTGCCGTCCACGAACTCGAAGAACATCTCGATGAACGACTGGAGCCGTCCGGGCACCCCGGCCGTGGCGCCCCGGGCCACGATCCAGATGATCCCCAGGCCCACGAGACCCAGCACCCAGGACATCACGATGGTGTCCATGTTGAGGGTCCAGAAGCCGCCCTCCCCGACCGTTACCGTGAGGTTGGTGAGGTGGTGGGCGATGTATTCGGACGGGTTTTGGGCGGCCATACGCTCAGTTTCTTTTCACTAGCGCGAGCAGCGGGGCCGCCCACGCGACACAGAATCCGATCACCACGGCGCCGGGCGCCGCATTTGCCGCCTCCACCCCGGCCCGGCCGGACAGGAGCGAGACGAGCCCCACCAGGGACACGGTCCACTTCGCCGCCTCGGCCATGACCAGGACCCGAAGGGCCTGCCAGGGCGTGGGCGCCGGGCGGTTTCGCCACTTGAGGACCCCCATGAACGCGAGGGTGCCCGCAAGGGCGGCCGAGCCTCCGGCAAGCGCCGCCAGGGCGCTTTCGACCCCGCCGAACGGCGCGGCTGCTGCACTGCAGCACGCCACGAGGCCGGCCTGCACCAGCACCTGCCGCCTGCCGTCGAAAACCGCTGGAGGCGGCATGGGCGTTGGGTTCTGGCTGAGGGACGTCAAACCAGAAGATTCTAGCTTGGAAGGGGTCAAGGGGTCAAAAGATGCCGCAATGCAAAACCTGACAGGATCAGCGCCGCTTCAGCCGCGCCACGATGCCCTCGAGCTGGTCGAGGCTCGCGTAGTCGATGACCAGGCTTCCGCGCCCGCCGCGGCGGGGCTTGAGGCTGACCCTGGCCCCGATGGCCTCGGAGAGGTCCTCCTGGAGCCGGCGGGCGTCCGCGTCGAGGCGGGACTTGGCGGCCTTGCCGCCGGCCCTGGGCACCTCGCCGGCGTGCTGCACCAGGCGCTCGGTCTCCCGGACCGAGAGGCCGCGGTGCGCGACCTGCTCGGCAAGCTCGACCTGCTTCGCCCTGCCCGCGCCCAGGAGCGCCCGGGCATGGCCCATGTCGATGCGCCCGTCGAGGAGCATGTCCTGCACGGGCTTGGTGAGTTCCAGCAGGCGCAGGAGGTTGGTGACGGCGCTTCTCGAGCGGCCGACCGCCTTCGCGGTCTCGTCGTGGGTGAGGCGGAATTCGTCGATGAGGCGCTTGAGCCCCGCCGCTTCCTCGATCGGGTTGAGGTCCTCGCGCTGGATGTTCTCGATGAGGCCGATGCCCAGGGCCGCGTCGTCGGGCACCTCGCGCACCAGCGCGGGAATGCGCTCCAGGCCCGCGAGCTGTGCGGCGCGCCAGCGGCGCTCGCCCGCGAGGATCTCGTAGCCGCCGTCGTCCACCGGCCGCACCACGACCGGCTGCAGGATGCCGCGCACGCGGATGGACTCCGCCAGCTCGGCGAGCGAGGCCTGGTCCATGCGCGTGCGCGGCTGGTACTTGCCGGGGCGCAGGCTGCGGACCGCGAGCTGCGCGAGCTCGCCGTCGGCCCTGGCCTTTCCGCCCCCGCCCAGCAGCGCGTCCAGGCCGCGGCCGAGTCCCTTGTGCTTGGTGGTCATGTGTCGTTCCTCGTGTTCAGGCCGGCACCGGGGCGCCGCTTCGCTCGAGCAGCTCCCGGGCAAAGGCGAGGTGCGCGTGCGCCCCCTTGGAGGCGGGGTCGTGCAGGAGCACGGGCTTGCCGAAGGACGGTGCCTCGGCGATCCGGACGTTCCTCGGGATCACGGTGTCGAAGACCTTCGCGCCGTAGTGGCGCTTCAGCTCGTCGGATACCTGCACGGTGAGCGTGCTCCGGGGGTCGTACATGGTGCGCACCAGCGCCTCGATCTCGATGCCGGGATTCAGGTTCTGCTTCACCTTGCGCAGCGTTCCCACGAGGTCCGAGAGCCCCTCGAGGGCGTAGTACTCGCACTGCATCGGGATGATGACGGCGTCGGCCGCCGTGAAGCCGTTCACCGTGAGCATGTTGAGCGCCGGGGGGCAGTCGATCACCACGTGGTCGTAGTCGGCGAGCACCGGGGCAAGCGCCTCGCGCAGGCGGAACTCTCGCCGCTCGAAGCCCACCAGCTCCACCTCGGCGCCGGCCAGCTCGCGGTTGGAGCCCACGACGTCGTAGCCGCCCTCGGCGCGCACGCGCGCCTCGGCCACGCCGCACTCGCCCAGCACCACGTCGTACACGGTTCGCTCGAGGGCCGTCTTGTCCACGCCGCTTCCGGTGGTGGCGTTGCCCTGGGGGTCGAGATCCACCAGGAGGACGCGCCGGCCGTAGTGGGCGAGGCTTGCCGACAGGTTCACCGCGATGGAGGTCTTGCCGACGCCGCCCTTCTGGTTGGCGATCACGTAGGTGCGGGCCATCAGGCTGCTTTCAGGAGGACGAGGTGGCGTTGCGCCTCGAGGGTGGGCACCGTGAGGGCGACCACGTTCTCGACGCGATGGGAGGCGGGGACGCGGGCCAGCTCCTCGAAGGGATACACGCCCTTCATGGCGAGCATGGCGCCGCCTGGGGCGACGAGGTGGCCGGCCTGGACGACGAAATCCGCGAGCTCGGCGAAGGCGCGCGAGACGACGATGTCGAAGAGCGCCGCCGGGCGCCAGTTCTCGACCCGCTCGCACGCCACTTCGACATTGGCGAGCGCCAGCTCCGCCTTCGCCTGGCGCAGGAACGTGGCCTTCTTGTGGCTCGAGTCGAGAAGGGTCACCGCGAGGTCGGGGCGCGCGATGGCGAGCGGGATTCCGGGCAGCCCCGCGCCGGTGCCGACGTCGAGGATCGTCTTCGCGCCCGCGAGGTGCGGCAGGACCGAGAGGCTGTCCAGGAGGTGCAGCACCACCATCTGCCCGGGCTCGCGCACGGCGGTGAGGTTGTGCACCTTGTTCCACTTCCCGATGAGCTGCAGGTAGGCGACGAGCCTGTCCTGCGCGGGCGCCTCGAGCGGGATGTCCATGGCGCGGAGCCCTTCCTGCAGCTGCGAGGCGATCGTCACGCGCTCCTCTCCTCGGCGCCGGCGCGCTCCGCGAGCGAGCGGCGCTTGAGGTGCACCAGCAACAGGGAGATCGCCGCCGGCGTCACGCCCTGGATGCGCGCGGCCTGGCCGACCGTTTCCGGCCGGTGCTGGGCGAGCTTCTGCTGCACCTCCTTCGAGAGCCCGCGCACGCCGGCATAGTCGAGGTCGGCAGGCAGCGGCAGCGACTCCTGGGAGATCTGGCGCGCCACTTCTTCCTTCTGGCGATCGATGTAGCCGGCGTACTTGGCCGCGATTTCCACCTGCTCGGCGACCGAAGCGTCTTCAACCCCCTCGCCAGCATTGGGAAGGGACAACAGTGAGCGATAACCAACTTCCGGGCGGCGAAGGAGGTCGAATAGCGAGTACTCGCGTTCCATCGGCTGCCCGAGGACGCGCACCTGATCCTCCACCGGGATTCGCCCGGGCTGCGCCCAGCTGGCCTTGAGGCGCCCGGTCTCCCGCTCGATGGCTTCCCGCTTGGCACTGAAGGCCTCCCAGCGCGCATCGTCCACCAGCCCGAGCTTTCGGCCCGCCTCCGTGAGGCGCAGGTCGGCGTTGTCCTCGCGCAGCTGCAGCCGGTACTCGGCCCGGCTGGTGAACATGCGGTACGGCTCGGACACGCCGCGCGTGACGAGGTCGTCCACGAGGACGCCCAGGTACGCCTCGTCGCGACGCGGGCACCACCCGGCTTCGCCCCGGGAAAGGAGCGAGGCGTTGATGCCGGCCAGGAGGCCCTGCGCCGCCGCCTCCTCGTAGCCCGTGGTGCCGTTTATCTGCCCGGCGAAGAAGAGCCCGGCGATCGCCTTGGTCTCCAGGGTGGACCTGAGCCCGCGCGGGTCGAAGTAGTCGTACTCGATGGCGTAGCCGGGGCGCAGGATGTGCGCATCCTCCAGCCCCGGGATGGTCCGCACCAGCGCCCACTGCACATCGAAGGGCAGGCTCGTCGAGATGCCGTTGGGGTAGTACTCGTGAGTGGTGAGCCCTTCGGGCTCGAGGAAGACCTGGTGGCTCGCCTTGTCGGCGAAGCGGTGGATCTTGTCCTCGATCGAGGGGCAGTAGCGCGGGCCCACGCCCTCGATGACCCCCGTGAACATGGGCGAGCGGTCGAGCCCGCCGCGGATCGCCTCGTGGGTGCGCTCGTTGGTGTGCGTGATCCAGCAGGGGAGCTGGCGCGGGTGGGTTTCCCGGGAGCCCAGGAAGGAGAACACGGGCTCGGGACTGTCGCCCGGCTGCTCCTGGCACCGCGAGAAGTCGATCGTCCGGCCGTCGATACGCGGCGGCGTCCCCGTCTTGAGCCGGCCCACCGGCAGCGAGAGCTCGCGAAGGCGCGCCGCCAGGGACAGGGAGGGCGGGTCGCCCGCGCGCCCGGCCGCGTAGTTCTCGAGGCCGACGTGGATGCGGCCCCCCAGGAAGGTACCTGCCGTGAGCACCACGGCGCGGGCATGGAAGCGAAGGCCGATGGCGGTGACGGCGCCGGCCACGCGATCGCCTTCCAGGACCAGGTCGTCGACCGCCTGCTGGAAGAGCCACAGGTTGGGCTGGCTCTCCAGGCGGCGGCGGATGGCCGCACGGTAAAGGACGCGGTCGGCTTGCGCGCGGGTGGCCCGCACCGCCGGGCCCTTGCTCGCGTTGAGGGTGCGGAACTGGATGCCGGCCTCGTCCGTGGCGAGCGCCATCGCCCCGCCCAGCGCGTCGACCTCGCGGACGAGGTGCCCCTTGCCGATCCCGCCAATGGAGGGATTGCAGGACATCTGCCCCAGCGTCTCGATGGCGTGCGTAAGCAGCAGCGTGCGCGAGCCGGCGCGAGCCGCGGCAAGTGCGGCCTCCGTGCCGGCGTGGCCGCCGCCGACGACGATGACGTCGAAACGGGTCGGAAAGTCCATGGTGGGGCGTGGGCGCCGGGCCAGGCCCGGCGACGCTTGGAGAACCGCGAATTCTACGTGGAAACGCCTGCCGGACCTAGCGCGGTTCCACGTGGAACTGGGGGTTCAGCGGTCCCCGGCCTCCAGCCATGCGGTGATCCGCGCGATGGCCTTCTCGCGGGCTTCCGGATGGGTGCCGACCGTGGCGCCGCGCCCGCCCGGGCGGTTCGGATTGCGCACCTCGGGCCGCTCCCGGAGGGGCAATCCAAGCCGGTCGAAGCTGTGGTGGGCGCCGGGATACACGTCGATCTCCACGGAGCCGGCCGGCGCCCCGGCGGCGAGCGCCTCGCAGTGGCGGGCCGGCGTCCAGTCGTCCGCCCCGCCGGACTGGATGAGTAGAGGAACCGTCGGGCGGAAGGGCGCCTTCGCCAGGCTGGCGCATCCCGGGTAGAAGGCCACGGCGGCCCGGAACCGCGGGCCGCCCTCCGTGCGTCCCGGGGCGCCGGCCTTGACCGTGTGCAGGACCGCCGAGCCGCCGTTGGACCAGCCGATGAGGTCGACGCGCCCCGAATCGACGTCGGCTCGCGCCCCCAGCCAGGCAAGCGCGGCATAGGCATCCCGGGGCCGATCCGTCGCGGGCGAGACGCGGCGCTTTTCCTGGGTGCAGATCTCGCGTTCGCCTCGGGGCCCGAAACTGTCGAGGAGGAGGGCCACGTAGCCCCGGGCGCGGAAATGCTCGGCCCAGTGGACGAAGCTCGCCGTGGGCTCGCCGCCCTTTCCCCACAAGCCGCCGCAGCCGTGAAGCATCACGATGGCAGGGAAGGGCCCGGGCCCCTCGGGGCGATATAGGCGGCCCGCCAGTTCGATGCCCGGGCCCGGCAAGCGGACGGGCTCCCCGCCGGCATGGGCCAGCCCGGCACCCAGGATGGCCAGCACGGCCAGCGCGTGTTTCACGTGGAACCGGTCATTGCCGCTCCGCCGGCCGGCGCGACACGCAGTAGCTGTAGCCCAGGGCCTCGAGTTCCTCCCCCGTCAGGTGCGGCGCCCGGGAAGCCGCAAGGAGCATGTGCGTCTGGACCCCCTCGAGCCAGGAGTCCGGGACCCGCCTCACCTGGGTGGCCGGATCGAGGTTGGCACGCAGCGCATAGACGATGGTGCGTGCGGTCTGCGCGGAGACCGAGCGGCAGGTCTGCCTCACGCTCTCGCTTACCTCCTGGGCCAGGGCCGGAGGGCCGCCGAGCAGCGCGGCACCGGCCAACAGCATCGGGAGAATTCTCATCGTGGAGCCCTTCCTATTTGCCGATGCAGAAACGGCTGAATATCTGCCCGAGGAGGTCGTCGGCCGTGACCTCTCCCGTGATCGTACCGAGCGCTTGCTGTGCCAGTCTCAGATCTTCCGCAAATAATTCAAAGGCTTGCATATTATGCCCGGCGGTGGCCAGCCCGGCGGCAGCCTCGCGCAAGGCCCCCAGGTGGCGCTCCCGCGCCAGGAACACGCCTTCCGACGACGGCCGCCAGCCGGCCACTTCCAGGAGCCAGGCGCGCAGCGCCGCCACGCCCTCGCCCGTCTTCGCCGACAGGCGAAGGTGCACCTCGTTTCCATGGGCATCCCGCCCCGGCGCAAGGCCCGCGATGTCGATCTTGTTCGTGACCCGCGCGAGCGGCAAGCCCGGCGGCATGTGCATCAGGATTCGCGACTCCTCCTCGCGCTCCTGCTGCGCCGCGTCCGTGACCAGCATCGCCGCCCCGGCCTTCGAGATGGCGTCCCACGTGCGCGCGATCCCGATGCGCTCGACCTCGTCGCCGGACTCGCGAAGCCCCGCGGTGTCGATGAGGTGGATGGGTACGCCCTCGAGGAGGATCGTGGCGCGCACATAGTCGCGCGTGGTGCCGGCGACCGGCGTGACGATCGCCACCTCCTCGCCTGCCAGCCGGTTGAGGAGGCTCGACTTGCCCACGTTGGGCCGTCCCACGAGCACGACCGTGAGGCCCTCGCGCAGCACCGCGCCCTGCGCAGCCTCGTCCAGGAGCTCCGCCAGGTCGGCGCGGATCGCGCCGAGAGCCACGCGCTGCACTTCGCGGTCCGCGGGATCGATCTCCTCCTCGGGAAAATCGATGCAGGCCTCCACGTGCATCCGCAGCCGGGTGAGGGATTCCACGAGGGCATCGATGCGCGCCGAGAACTCGCCGACGAGGGAGCGGGCGGCTCCGCGCGCCGCCTCCGCGCTCGCGGCGTCGATCAAGTCCGCCACGCCCTCCGCTTGCGCGAGGTCCATCCGGTCGTTCAGGAAGGCGCGGCGCGTGAACTCGCCGGGCTCGGCCAGGCGCGCGCCCAGGTCCACGCAGCGGCGCAGGATCTCGCGCAGCACCACCGGGCCGCCGTGCCCCTGCAGTTCCAGGACATCCTCGCCGGTGTAGGAATGGGGCGCGGGAAAGTAGAGGGCGATGCCTTCGTCGAGGAGCACCTGGCCGGGCCCGGCGAAACGCGCGAAGGTGGCGCGGCGCGGCGGCGGAATGCGCCCCGCCACCGCGCGCCCGATCTCGCCGGAAAGCGGCCCCGAGACGCGGACGATTCCGATGCCGCCGCGGCCGGGCGCGGTCGCGATGGCCGCGATCGTGTCCGCCCGGGAGCCCACGGCGCTAGCGCTTCCCCTTCGCCTTCGCCGCCGCCTCGGCGGCGAGCGTCTTGTTGATGTGCCACTGCTGGGCGATCGACAGCAGGTTCTGCACGACCCAGTAGAGCACGAGGCCGGAGGGGAAGAAGAGGAAGAAGACGCTGAAGACGATCGGCATCGCGAGCATCACCTTCGCCTGCACGGGATCGGCCGGCTGCGGGTTGAGCTTCGTCTGCACGAACATCGAGATCGCGTAGATCACGGGCAGTATGTAGAAGGGATCCGGCGCGGAGAGGTCCTGGATCCAGCCGAGCCAAGGCGCGTGGCGCAGCTCGATGGAGGCGAGGAGCACCCAGTAGAGCGCGATGAACACCGGGATCTGCACGAGGATCGGCAGGCACCCGCCCAGCGGGTTGATCTTCTCGGTGCGATAGAGCTCCATCATCGCCTGGTTGAGCTTCTGCTTGTCGTCGCCGTAGAGCTGCTTGAGCTTCTCCATCTTCGGGCCCAGCACCTTCATGGCGGCCATAGAGCGGCCGGCCTTGTGGTTCAGCGGGTAGAAGACGAGCTTGATGAGGATGGTGAGGAAGATGATCGCCCAGCCCCAGTTGCCCACCAGGCCGTGGATGAAGTTGAGCACCCAGAAGAGCGGGGCGGCGAGGATGTAGAGCCAGCCGTAGTCGACCACGAGCTCCAGGCCGGGCGCGATCCTGGCGAGCTTGTCCGTCTCCTGCGGGCCGATGTAGAGCGGCATCGACAGCGTGGCCGAGGCGCCTGGCGCCACCTGGCCGACGGGAACGATCACGCCGGCGGTGTAGAGGTTCTCTCCCACCTTGTTGGTGAAGAACTCGCGATCGCCGTTGCCTGCGGGCAGCCACGCCGACACGAAATAGTGCTGCACTACGGCGATCCAGCCGTCCTTCGTCTTGCGGGCATGCGCCTGCTTGCCCTTCTCGATGTCCTTGAAGTCCACCTTCACGAACTTCGACTCTTCCGTGTAGACGGCGGGTCCCGTGTAGGTGGCCACGCCCGCCATGGCGCTCGTCTGCGCGGCTTCCTGGCTGGGCTGGTTGCCGTCGCGCAGGAACTGGAAGTACGCGAAGGGAGCGAGCGGCTTCTCGCCCGCGTTCTTCACCTCGTAGCTCACCAGGATCTCGTAGGTGCCGCGCCTGAACGTGAACTTCTTCGTCACCTCCGCACCGCCCACGTCCTTCGCCGTGAGGCGCACCTCGACCTGGTCCTTGCCCTCCGGCAGGCTCACCGACGTCGACTCGGCCGCATACATCGCCTTGTGGGAGGGAAGGCCCTCGCCCAGGAGGCCCGACTGGGTCACGAAGTACTGCTTCGGGTCCGGCGCCATGAGCACCAGCGGCTTCGTCCTGTCGAGCGCGGAGAAGACCTTGAATAGAGTGACGCGCCGGATGTCGCCGCCGGCAGTGTTGAGCTCGGCCTCGAAGAGGTCGGTCTTCACCACGACGGGCTGGCCGGTGGCCTCCACGATCGCGGAGGCCGGCGCGGCCGGTGACGCGGCAGGCGCGCCCTGCGGGGAAACGGGCACCGAGGGCGTGGGGGTGGGCGCGCCGGCGGGCGCGGCCGGGGCACCCGCTACCGGGATGGCGGGCGCGGGCGCCTTCGGGGCGTTGTGCTTCTGCCAGGCATCCCAAAGGAGCAGGGCGGAGAAGCTGAAGACGACGAAGGCGATGAGGCGCTGGATATCCATCGGGGAACGGGCGTCAGGGATGCGTCAGGGAACGGGATCGTAGCCGCCCGCACTCCACGGGTGGCAACGCAGGATGCGCCTCGCGGCCAGCCAGCCGCCACCCAGCGCGCCGTGCCGCTCGAGAGCCTCGATGGCGTAGTGCGAGCAGGTCGGCGTGAAGCGGCAGTGGCTGCCCCACCAGGGCGACAGCAGGTATTGGTACGCGCGGATGACGGCGATCAGCACCCGGCGCATGTCAGCGGGCCTCCGCCACGCGCCCGAGCAGGTCCTGCCACTGCGCGAGCCAGGCCGATTCGCCATCGGCCGCCACCGGCTCGCGCATCGCGAGCACGAGGTCCAGGCCCGCCGTTTTCGCAGCGTGCCGGCGGAAGGCCTCCCGCGCCAGGCGCTTGAGGCGGTTGCGATCCACGGATTGGCGCGCCAGGCGCTTGGGCACGACCAGGCCCAGCCGGGATACGCCTGGGCGGCCGGTTGCCACGTGCAGAAGGAGGGCCTGGCTTCTCACCTTGCGGGAGCTGCGCAGGGCAGGCGCGAAGGAGCCGCGCCCCGCAAAACGATGGCGCCGGGAAAGGCCTTCCTTCCGGGCGCCGCGGGTCATTCAGGCGTCGCGTCAGACCGCGACGCGCTTGCGGCCCTTGGCGCGGCGGGCGTTGATCACCGCGCGGCCAGCCGCCGTCTTCATGCGGACACGGAAGCCGTGCGTCTTCTTGCGGCGCGTGGTGGACGGTTGGAAAGTGCGTTTCATGGAAACCTCGGCTTGTGGAATTCCGCCCCTTGAGGCGAAACGCGCGATTATAGCCGATCGGCCCCCCGGACGCCATCGCGTCGTCCCGGGGCGCGCCCAAACGGCCTGTGGATAACCCACCCCGTTACCAGTAGAATCCCCATTCTTCCCGCCCCCCGCAACTTCCCGATCCCGCTGCCCGCCGCCGACATGGATTCGCTCTGGCTTTCCCTCGTTTCCGAGCTCAAGAAGGACTTGCCGGCGCAGCAGTACGACACCTGGATCAAGCCCCTTCGCGCCGAGCGCGACGGCAACCAGCTGCGCGTGCTCGCCCCGAACCACCACGTCCTGCGCTGGATCCGCGCCAACCTCCTGGCCAAGATCGAATCGCGCGCCGAGCGCGCGGCGGGCGGGGGCCTGCGGGTGGACCTCGTCCTGGACGACAAGCCGGCCCTCGAGGCCGAGATGGTCGTGCCCGAGCCGGTGCCCGTCGCCCCGGCGGAGAAGCCTTCGCGCGAGGAAAGCCGGCTGAACCCTTCGTTCACGTTCACCAACTTCGTGAACGGCAAGGCGAACCAGATCGCCCGGGCGGCAGCCATCCAGGTCGCCGAGAACCCCGGCACGGCCTACAACCCCCTCTTCATCTATGGCGGCACGGGCCTGGGCAAGACGCACCTGCTGCAGGCCATCGGCACCGACGTCCTCAAGCGCAACCCGAAGGCCAAGGTCCGCTACATCCACGCCGAGCAGTTCGTGGCCGACGTGGTGCGCGCCTACCAGCACAAGAGCTTCGATTCGCTCAAGCGCTACTACCGTTCGCTGGACCTCTTCCTGATCGACGACGTGCAGTTCTTCGTCGGCAAGTCGCGCTCGCAGGAGGAGTTCTTCTATACCTTCAACGCGCTGTTCGAGGCGCACAAGCAGGTCGTGATCACGAGCGACAGCTTCCCGAAGGAGCTGACCGGCATCGAGGACCGGCTCATCTCCCGCTTCGGCTGGGGCCTCACCGTGGCCGTCGAGCCGCCCGAGCTCGAGATGCGGGTGGCCATCCTCCTGAAGAAGGCGGAGATGGACGGCGTGCACGTCGACGAGGCCGTCGCGTTCTTCATCGCCAAGCACATCCGGTCGAACGTCCGCGAGCTCGAGGGTGCCCTGAAGCGCGTGCTGGCCTACGCCCGCTTCAACAACACCGTCGTGTCCGTGACCACGGCGCGCGAGGCCCTCAAGGACCTCCTGGCCGTCCTCACGCGGCAGGTGTCCATCGAGAACATCCAGAAGACGGTGGCGGACTACTTCAAGATCAAGGTGTCCGACATGTACTCCAAGAAGCGCTTCCGCTCGGTCGCCCGGCCGCGGCAGGTGGCGATGGCGCTGGCCAAGGAGCTCACGCAGCAGAGCCTGCCGGAGATCGGCGAAGCCTTCGGCGGCCGCGACCACACCACAGTCCTCCACGCCTGCCGCAAGATCCAGGAATTGCGCGACACCGAGCAGGAGTTCTCGCGTGACTACGCGCAGCTTCAGCAGATCCTGCTCGGTTGAGCCGACGGTATATGACCCCCGACAACCTGTGGATGGAATGCGGCCGGCTTCCTGCTCCCAGAACTGTCCACAGGTTCACGGCTCTCCCGGGACATGCTGTCCCCAGAAAAAGTCGTCTTCAAGTATCTGATATTAAAATGAAATCCGCGTTATACACGTTCCGTGGCGTCTCCTATTAACTGCTAACTAGTTAGAGATAACCCTATGGTCAAGATCAAGGCGACCAACCAGGCCCTGCTCGCCCCGCTGCAGCATGTCACGGGCATCGTCGAGCGAAGGCACACCCTTCCGATCCTCTCCAACGTGCTCATCCAGGCGCACGCCGGGACCGTGGACTTCATCGCGACGGACCTTGAAGTCCAGATCACCGCGAAGTCGACGCTTGAGGGCAACGGGGCCGAGGGGTCGGTCACTGTGGCGGCACGCAAGCTCTACGACATCCTTCGCTCCCTGCCGGAGGACGCCGAGGTCGCGCTCGACGCCAAGGACAACCGCATGGTCGTCCGGGCCGGCAAGAGCCGCTTCAACCTGCAGACGCTCGCCGCCGCGGATTTTCCGCGCATGGTGGAATCGCGCGACGCCACGCGCACGCTGGAGCTGCCGCAGAAGGCGCTCAAGCACGCCCTCGGTCTCGTCCAGTTCGCCATGGCCGTGCAGGACATCCGCTACTACCTGAACGGGGTGCTCTTCTCGGTGGAGAAGAACATGCTGCGCGTCGTCGCCACCGACGGGCACCGGCTGTCGTTCGCCGCCGAGGCGCTTTCGGCCGAGCACGAGAGCATGGAGGCGATCCTGCCCCGGAAGACGGTGCTGGAACTCATCAAGCTGCTGGGCGACACCGACGACCCGGTGTCCCTCTCGATAGGATCGAACCAGGTGCGCTTCTCCTTCGGAGGCATCGAGATCGTCTCCAAGATCGTCGAGGGAAAGTTCCCCGACTACCTGAAGGTCATACCCACCACGCACCGCAACAAGGTCTCCCTCGACCGCGTCGCGCTCGCGCAGTCGCTCAACCGCGCCGCGATCCTCTCCAACGAGAAGATCCGGGGCGTGCGGCTCGTCTTCACCAAGAACGCGTTGTCCATCATCTGCACGAACAACGAGCAGGAGGAGGCCGAGGAAGGGCTCACCATCGACTACGACGGCGATCCCCTCGACATCGGCTTCAACATCTCCTATCTGCTGGACGTGCTCAACCACGTCGACGCGGGGACGCTCACGGTCACCATGGGCGACTCGAATTCCAGCGCCCTCGTCCAGATTCCCGGCAACGACGACTTCAAGTACGTCGTGATGCCGATGCGCATCTAGCGGGGCCGCAAGCGGGACACCGAGCAACAACGACGGGAACAGAATGACACAGCAGAACGAGCAGTCCAGCGATCGCCAGGACGACGAATACGATTCCTCCAGCATCAAGATCCTGAAGGGCCTCGAGGCGGTGAGGAAGCGCCCGGGCATGTACATCGGGGACACCTCCGACGGCACGGGCCTTCACCACATGGTCTTCGAGGTGGTCGACAACGCGATCGACGAAGCGCTGGGCGGATACTGCAACGACATCAAGGTCGTCATCCACACGGACAACTCGATCTCGGTGGTCGACAACGGCCGCGGCATTCCCACCGACATCAAGGACGACGACGAATTCAAGCGTTCCGCCGCCGAGATCGTCATGACTGAGCTGCATGCGGGCGGCAAGTTCGACCAGAACTCGTACAAGGTGTCCGGCGGCCTGCACGGCGTCGGCGTCTCCGTGGTCAACGCGCTGTCCGTCTGGCTGAAGCTGCGCATCTGGCGCGGCGGCAAGGCCCATTTCATCGAGTTCCACCATGGCGAGGCCGTCGAGCCCCTGAAGGTCACGGGAGACACGGACCGCCGCGGCACCGAGGTGCACTTCCTCGCCTCGCCCGACACGTTCAACAACATCGAGTTCCATTACGACATCCTGGCGCGGCGGCTGCGCGAGCTGTCCTTCCTCAACAACGGCGTGAAGATCGAGTTGATCGACCAGCGCACCGGAAAGAGCGAGAACTTCGCCTATTCGGGTGGCGTGAAGGGCTTCGTCGAGTACATGAACCGCTCGAAGAACGTGCTGCACGGCAACGTCTTCTACGCGATCGGGGAGAGGGAAGGCATCACGGTCGAGGTCGCCATGCAGTGGAACGACTCGTACGGCGAGTCCGTCCAGTGCTTCACGAACAACATCCCGCAGCGCGACGGCGGAACGCACCTCACCGGGCTGCGCACGGCGATGACGCGCACGATCAACAACTACATCGAGAAGGAGGAGATCGCCAAGAAGGCCAAGGTGGAGACCACGGGCGACGACATGCGCGAGGGCCTCACGTGCGTGCTCTCGGTGAAGGTCCCGGAGCCGAAGTTCTCCTCGCAGACCAAGGACAAGCTCGTCTCTTCGGAGGTGCTTCCGGTAGTCCAGGAAGTCGTCTCGCAGAAGCTCGCCGAGTTCCTGCTCGAGAGGCCGGTGGACGCCAGGGTGATTTGCACGAAGGTCGTGGAGGCGGCGCGGGCGCGCGAAGCCGCGCGCAAGGCGCGCGAGCTGACGCGGCGCAAGGGCGTGCTCGACGGAATCGGCTTGCCGGGAAAGCTCGCGGACTGCCAGGAGCGCGACCCGAAGCTGTGCGAGCTCTACCTCGTGGAGGGCGACTCCGCGGGCGGGTCGGCGAAGCAGGGCCGCGACCGCAAGTTCCAGGCGATCCTGCCGCTCAAGGGAAAGATCCTCAACGTGGAGAAGGCCCGCTTCGACAAGATGCTCTCCTCGCAGGAAGTGGCCACGCTCATCACCGCGCTGGGCACGGGCATCGGCAAGGACGAATTCAGCCTGGAGAAGCTGCGCTACCACCGCATCATCATCATGACGGACGCGGACGTGGACGGCGCGCACATCCGCACGCTGCTGCTCACGTTCTTCTACCGCCAGATGCCCGCCCTGGTGGAGAACGGGCACATCTACATCGCGCAGCCGCCGCTCTACAAGGTGAAGAGCGGCAAGGACGAGCGCTATCTCAAGGACGAGCACGCGCTGCGCTACCACCAGCTTCGGCGTGCGCTCAACGGAGCCGCGCTGGTTCCTAGCGATGGCGGCGCGTCCCTCACGGGCGAGGCCCTCGAGCGGATCGCCACCGAGTACCTCACCACCGAGGCCGTGATCGATCGCCTTTCCATGGGCATGGATGCGAGCGTGCTGCGCGCTCTCCTCGACATGCCCCGGATCAGCCTGGACACGAAGGAGGGCGCCGCCGAGGCCTCTCGGGCGATCTATGCCGCGCTCGCGCCGGCGGCCCCGAAGGCACACATCGAGCGCGACCCCACGTCCGACGGCTGGCGCCTGCGCCTGGAGAAGCTGGTCCACGGCAACAAGGTCGAGACCATCCTCGACCACGCCTTCGTCGGCAGCGGGGACTACACGCAGATCGTCAACATGTCCCGGATGCTCACCGGCCTGGTGCAGGAGGGCGCCCAGGTGAAGCGAGGCGAGACGGCGCGGGCCATCCGCAGCTTCAAGGAGGGCCTGGACTGGCTCCTCGCGGAGGCGAAGGGCGGGATGTCCATCCAGCGCTACAAGGGGCTGGGCGAGATGAACCCCGCGCAGCTCTGGGAGACGACGATGGACCCCACCAAGCGCATCCTGCTCAAGGTGCAGGTTGAGGATGCGATCGGCGCGGACGAGATCTTCTCGACGCTCATGGGGGACGACGTCGAGCCGCGGCGCCTTTTCATCGAGACCAACGCGCTGGGCGTGTCGAACCTCGACGTGTGACGGGCGGGGCGGCCGGAGAGGCTACGCGGCCTTTTTCGCGCGCGCGGCCTTGACCGTGGGCTTGGCCTTGGCGGCCTTCGTCTTTGCCTTCGCTTTCGGCTTGGACTTCGACTTGGCCGCCAGGATGGCGAGCGCTTCGTCCAGGGTGAGGGTGTCGATGGCGTCCTTGTCCGGGATCGTCGCGTTCAGCTTGCCGTGCTTCACGTACGGCCCGTACTTGCCCGCGTAGAGCGAAACCGACTGGCCGTCGTCGGGGTGCTTGCCGAGCACGCGCAGCGCCCCCCGTCCGCCGGCGCTGCGCGGCTCCGCGAGGAGCGCCACGGCCCGCTCGAGCCCGATGTCGAAGACGTTCTCGTCCTTCGGGATCGACTTGAACTGCCCGTCGTGGTTCACGTACGGCCCGAAGCGGCCTATGTTGGCGATGACCTTCTTGCCCGATTCCGGGTGCATGCCGAGGTCGCGCGGCAGGGCCAGCATCTTGAGCGCCACGGCGAGATCCGCGGCCTCGGGCGCGACGTTCTTGGGAAGCGAGACGCGCTTGGGCTTCTTGTCGCCCTCGGCTTCGCCCAGCTGGAAGTACCACCCGAAGGGACCCTGGAGGAGCTGGATGGCTTTCTTCGTCTTCGGGTCCACGCCGATGTCGAACTTGGCCGGGCCCTCCGCCGAGTCGCCGCTGCCGTCCAGGTTCCGTGTGTAGTCGCACTCGGGGAAGCCGGAGCAGCCGATGAAGCGGCCCCGGCGCCCCAGCCGGATGCTGAGCTTGTGGGCCTTGCACTTCGGGCAGTCCTCGTCGAGGACTTCCTGGGTCACGTCCTTGCGCGAGACGGATTCCTTCTCGCCGATCTGGGCGTGGAAATCCTTCCAGAAGCGCTCGAGAACGGGGATCCACTCCTCCTTGCCGTTGGAGATGTCGTCGAGCTCGTCCTCGAGCTTCGCCGTGAACTCGTAGTCGACCCAGTGGGCGAAGTGCTCGGTGAGGAACCTGGTGACCACGCGGCCCACGTCGGTGGGCTGGAAGCGCTTCTTCTCCAGGACGACGTATTCGCGGTTCTGCAGCGTGGAGATGATCGAGGCATAGGTGGACGGCCGCCCGATGCCGTACTGCTCGAGCGCCTTGACCAGGCTCGCCTCCGAATAGCGCGGGGGGGGCTGGGTGAAGTGCTGCTCGCCGTAGAGCTTGAGGATGGGGACCATGTCGCCCTTGTCCAGGAGCGGCAGGCGCTTGTCCTCCTCCTCGACCGCGTCGTCCTGGTCCTCGTGGTAGACGGCGAAGAAACCGGGGAAGACCATCGTCTGGCCCGTCGCGCGGAAGGTGTTGCCCGGCGCGCCGACGGTGAAGTCGACGGCCACCGTGTCGAACTTCGCCGGCGTCATCTGGCAGGACAGCGCGCGCTTCCAGATCATCTCGTAGAGCTTGCGCTGCTCGTCGTTCAGGTACGGCGCCACCGACTCCGGCGTCCTCGAGATCGAGGTCGGCCGGATGGCCTCGTGGGCCTCCTGCGCGTTCTTGGCGGTGCTCTTGTAGGCGATCGGGGACTTCGGGAGGTAGTCGGCGCCGAAGTTCTTCGTGATGTAGCCGCGGATATCCGTGAGCGCTTCGTTCGACAGGCTCACGGAGTCTGTCCGCATGTAGGTGATCAGGCCCGTGACCGCCTTGCCGAGGGACACGCCTTCGTAAAGGCTTTGCGCCACTTTCATCGCGCGGTCGGTGGAGAAGCCGAGCTTGCGCACGGCTTCCTGCTGCAGCGTGGAGGTAGTGAACGGCGGCGCCGGCGAACGCAGCTTGCGCTTCTTCTCGATATCGGTGACCCGCGCCAGGCCCTTGGCATGGGACTCGAGGAAGCCCGTGACCTGCGCGTTCCTCTCGGCGCTGCCGACCGAGAACTGGTCGAGCTTCTCGCCCTGGAAGTGCGTGAGCTTGGCCGTGAAGGGGGTCTTCGCCTTCTCGGCGTCGAAGTGGACGGACCAGTACTCGCGCGTCTTGAAATTGTCGATCTCGATCTCGCGCTCGACGATCAGGCGCAGCGCGGGGCTCTGCACGCGGCCGGCCGACAGGCCGCGGCGGATCTTCTTCCACAGGAGCGGCGACAGGTTGAAGCCCACGAGGTAGTCGAGGGCGCGGCGCGCCTGCTGCGCGTTCACCAGCTCCATCGAGATGTCGCGCGGGTTCTTCACCGCCTCCTTCACGGCGCCCTCGGTGATCTCGTAGAACACCACCCGCTTGAGCGTCTTGTCCTTGAGCGCGCGCTTGGCCTTCAGGATCTCGGAAAGGTGCCAGGCGATGGCCTCGCCTTCGCGGTCCGGGTCGGTCGCGAGGAGGATGATGTCGGCGTTCTTGACGGCCTTGGCGATGGCATCGACGTGCTTCGCGTTGCGGTCGATGATCTCGTACTTCATGCGGAAGTCGTCGTCGGGATCGACCGCGCCCGTCTTGGGCACGAGGTCGCGGACATGGCCGTAGGAGGCCAGGATCTCGAAATCCTTGCCGAGATACTTCTTGAGCGTCTTCGCCTTCGACGGCGATTCGACGATGAGCAGGTGTGAGGCCATGGGAGCGGTTCGGCTTTTCGTGGATTCTATATTGCGGGGTCTTCAGCCCCGTTTGCGGCGATCAGGGTACAGCAAGTTGGCGGTAGAGCCCGCCGGGAAGTCTTTCGACGCGGCCGGCGAGCTCGAGGCGCGTGAGCTCGGCGGCGAGCGTGGAGGCGCTGTCGCCGGTGCGAAGCGCCAGGGCGTCGAGGCTCGCGGGCGAATGGCCGAGGGTCTCCAGAAGCGGCTCCTCGCCGGCGGGGAACTCGGCGGGACATGGCGCGGCCGGAAGGGGGGCTGCGGCCCCCTGGATTTCGGCGTGGAGGTCGTCGGCAGATTCCACGAGCTTCGCGCCTTGCTTGATCAGCCAGTGGCAGCCCTTCGAGAGCGGCGAGTGGATGGAGCCGGGGATGGCGAAGACGTCCCGGCCCTGCTCGAGCGCCAGCCTGGCCGTGGTGAGGGAGCCGCTCGCCACCGCGGCCTCGACGACCAGGACACCTCGCGTGAGGCCGCTGATGAGGCGGTTGCGGCGCGGGAAATTGGCCGCCAGGGGAGGAGTTCCCAGGGCGAATTCCGACACGAGGACGCCCCGGCTCGCGATCATGCGGGCCAGCTCCCGGTGCGCCGCGGGATAGACGCGGTCGAGACCCGTTCCGACGACGGCGACGGTCGAGGAAGGGCCTGCGAGCCCTCCACGGTGAGCGGCTGCATCGATTCCCACGGCCAGCCCGCTTGCGATCGTGTACCCGAGACGGGAGAGCGCGAGGGCGAATTCGTGCGCGTCGATGGCGCCCTGGCGGCTGGCGTTCCGGCTGCCCACGATGGCGATCGCCGGGCGCTCGAGGAGTGCGGTGTCGCCCATGGCGTGCAGGATGGTGGGTGGATCCGGGATCTCGAGGAGCGATCGCGGATACTCGGTGTCGCCCAGGGCAAGCAAGTGGTGTCCGGGAGACTCCAGCCAGGCGAGCGTGGCCGCCAGCAGCGCCGGCGCCGGGCCCGCGGCCAGGGCCAGGGCGACGTCCCGGCCGGCCACTGCCGCCACCGCGGCGGGGGAGGCGCCAAGGGCCGCGTCGGGGGATCCGAACGCCTTGAGCAAGGCCCGCTGCGATGCCCCCGGAACGCCGGGTACAAGGCAGAGGCGAAGCCAATCGGAGGCGTCGGAGCGCAAGGGAAACGGACCCGGGGATTTCGAAGGGGAGTGATCCTACAACGGGCGGGGGCCGGACTGGGCTTACGTGCCCGGAAACGAAAGTGGGGGCCGAAGCCCCCACTTTCTCGAGGAATCGGGGATTGCGCTCAGGGCGTCTGGACCGCGTCCCCCACCGAGATCGGGCGCACGGCCTTCAGGATCATGCCGTAGGAGAGCTTCTCGAAGGTGCGGAAGACGAACACCAGCCCGCTTCTCTCGTCGGGAAGGTCATAGGAGCGGAAGGTCCCCGCGACGGGCTCCTGCGCCTGCTGTTGGGGATCCTGGCCCGCGACCTTCGTGTCGGGCACGACGGGGTTGGGCTTGACCTCGATGTTCATGGAGGCGAGGCCGGGGAACAGGTCGACGCCGAGCGGCGGCCTGCCGGAGCGGGTGCGGTACGCGACGTCTCCCTTGCGCATGGTCGCCAGGACGTGTCCCACCTCCATGCCGTCGCGTGAGCCCTTGTTGATCGTCACGATCGAGTACTGCGCGATGTCGTTCACCCCACCGCGGACGGAGAGGATGACGCCCTTGATGAGCTTGTCCGGGGCGCGGGGCACGAAGGCCGGGAAGGTCGCTTCGCGGGCGGGCATCAGGCGGTCGCCCTGGTTGACCTCCTGCTTGGTGCGCACGATCTCGACCGTGCTGGGACGACCGAAGCGCTTCACGCGGGCATCGCCGATGTGGACCGCCTCGTAGCCCAGGAACTCGCCGGTATCCGGGTCGTTGAGCGCTTCGCCGGGCCGGAAGACCTGCCAGTTCACCGGGTCTCCCGGCTTCAGGCCGGACACGTACGCCGTGTTGCCGGCCCCGATGATCACGCGCTCCTCCTCGGTCGCCACGATGTAGGGGTACGTGTCGACCTCGCCTTCGTTGAGCACGAGGGGCTGCGTGAGGAAGGGCCCGATGGCGCTGCCGGGAATGGTCGGAACCGCCGTCGAGAGGGACTCGGTGCGCGTGCGCGGCTGCAGGCGCACGACGTTGCCCTCGGCGACCGCCGCGCTGGTGCCCCCGACGAGCGACAGGCTGGGGGACATGCCGGAGCGGTCGAGCCTGATGGTGTCACCCGGGTAGATGAGGTGCGGGTTCTTGATCTGTTCCCGGTTCATTTGCCAGAGCTGTGGCCACTTCCAGGGTTCCTTGAGGAACTTCCCGGAAATTGCCCAGAGCGTATCGCCCTTCTGGACGGTGTACTCGGAAGGGGCGTCGGCCTGCAGGTCGGTCATCGAGGCCGCCGGAGCGGTGGCCTGCGACGAGGCGAGACCCGGAACCAAACTGGCCGAGGCGACGACTAACGCTATAATGAGCTTTCGCATCGCGGCTCTCTCTCTTGGATATGGGGTGCAGAACCCATATTCTGAAAAAGGGTTGCGTCCCCTTTTTCATGTAGTGCGGTAAATTCTGCGCTTAATCCGTTCTATTCGCAAGCATTTATGGCCATTCTCGAGATCCTCCAGTACCCCGACCCGAGACTCCACCTGCCGGCGGCGCGTGTCGAGAAGATCGATTCCGCCACCCGGAAGCTCGTCTCGGACATGGCGGAAACCATGTACGCGTCCGAGGGTGTCGGTCTTGCCGCGACGCAGGTGAACGTTCACCAACAAGTGATCGTGATCGACGTGAGCCCCGACCATACCGACCTCCGGGTGTTCATCAACCCCGAGATCATCCGCCGGGAGGGGATGGCGCTCAACCAGGAGGGCTGCCTCTCGGTGCCGGGGATCTACGAGAACGTCGAGCGTGCCGACAGCGTGACAGTGACCGCCCTTGACGAGAACGGCGCCCGCTTCACCCTGAATGCGTCCGGGCTGCTGGCGGTCTGCATCCAGCACGAGATGGATCACCTGCAAGGCAAGGTCTTCGTCGAGCACCTCTCGGAGCTCAAGCAGAACCGCATCCGCGCCAAGCTCAAGAAGCGCCAGCGCAAGGCGGCTTAAGCCTTCCGCTTGCGCCTCGTCTTCGCCGGTACTCCCCCTTTCGCGGCCCAGGCCCTGGGTGCCCTGCAGGCGGCGGGGCACGAAATCGCCCTCGTCCTCACGCAGCCCGATCGTCCCGCGGGCCGGGGGCTCAAGCCCCGGCCCAGCGCCGTCGCGCAACTGGCTGCAAGCCTTGGCCTGCCCGTGGAAAAGCCTTCCACCCTCAAGACGCCCGAGGCGTGCGCCGTCATCGAGTCGGCCGATCCGGAGGTCATGGTGGTGGCCGCCTATGGGCTGATACTCCCGAAGTCGGTGCTCGCTATCCCGCGTCGCGGGTGCCTCAACATCCATGCCTCCTTGCTGCCGCGATGGCGGGGAGCGGCCCCCGTCCAGCGCGCCATCCAGGCGGGCGACGCGGAAACCGGGGTCGGGATCATGGTCATGGAAGCCGGGCTCGACACGGGACCCGTGCTGCTCGAGAAGAGACTGGCCATCGACACGGGGGACACCGCAGGCTCCCTGACCGAAAAGCTCGCGCAGGCAGGCGCCGGGGCGATCGTCGAAGCCTTGGGGCGCCTGGACTCCCTTTCGCCCCGTCCCCAGGAACGCGAAGGCGTGACCTACGCCGCCAAGATCGAGAAGTCGGAAGCACCCGTGGACTGGCGCTTCGGCGCAGCGGTGCTCGACCGCCAGGTCCGGGCCTTCGATCCCTTCCCGGGGGCCGAGACGACCCTTGGCGGCGAGCCCCTCAAGATCTGGCAGGCACGGCCGGCGGCCGGCCAGGGTGAGCCCGGAACCGTGATCGGCTCCCTGGACGGATGCCCCGTCGTTGCCTGCGGAGGGGGCGTGTTAGTGCTTACTGTTGTCCAGAGACCCGGTTCACGTCGAATGCCAGCTGCGGATTTCACGAGATCACGGCCGATGCCCCCCGGCACCCGCCTCGGGGAAGTGCGCGCCGGGAACGCTTGAATTCGGCCCGGTCGAAGGCATGTAGCGGATGCCGCGATCCCGCGGCTTCACCATTCGAGGAATCGGAATCGATGTTCGGCAACTGGCTGAAGACCTCCCTCCTGATGGCAGCGATCGTGGCGCTTTTCGGCACGGTGGGTGCCCTGCTGGGCGGCGCCCAGGGAATGGTGCTCGCCCTCCTCCTGGGCGGGGCGATGAACCTGTGGGCCTACTGGTTTTCCGACAAGATGGTCCTTCGCCTCTACAACGCGCAGGAGGTCGACGAGACCTCGGCGCCCGGCCTATACCGCATGGTGCGGGAGCTCGCCGACCGCGCCGGGATCCCCATGCCGCGCGTCTACCTCATCGACGAGGACCAGCCCAACGCCTTCGCGACCGGGCGCGATCCGGAAAACGCGGCCGTCGCCGCGACCACGGGGATCATGCGGATGCTCACCGAGCGCGAGCTGCGCGGCGTGATGGCGCACGAGCTCGCGCACATCAGGCACCGGGACATCCTGATCTCCACCATCTCGGCCACGGTCGCGGGTGCCATCTCGTCCCTCGCGCAGTTCGGGATGTTCTTCGGCGGCCGCGACGACGAAGGCCGTCCCGCGAACCCCGTCGTGTCCCTCATCGTGATGATCGTGGCCCCGCTCGCCGCGATGCTCATCCAGTTCGCCATCTCGCGCGCGCGCGAGTTCGAGGCCGACCGCGGTGGCGCCGAGATCAGCGGCGAGCCGCAGGCGCTTGCCTCGGCGCTCGACAAGATCCACCGATATGCAAGGGGAATCCCGTTCGCCACGGCCGAGGCCCACCCCGCCACGGCGCAGATGATGATCATGAATCCCCTGTCCGGCGGAGGCCTGGCCGGCCTCTTCAGCACGCACCCCGATACCGGCGAGCGCATCGCGAGGCTTCACGCGATGGCGCGCGGCGCGATCGCGATCTGAGCGCCGCGGGCGCGAGGCCCGCGGACCCGCGCCCCCGTGCTCGACATCCAGCTCTGTGCCGCCTCGGTCCTCGGGGATACCCTCGCCGGGCGCAACCTCTCGACGGCCTTCGAGGAAGGCTTCCGCAGGCATCCGTCGCTCAGCCCCGGGGAACGGTCGGTCGTGCGGGAGATATGCTACGAGGGCCTGCGCTCGCTGGGCCTGCTCGAGGCCCAGCTGGGCAGGTTGCTCCTCACCCCGGTCCGGCATGCGGGGCTCCGGAGCCTGCTGCTCGTGGCGTTGGCACAGCTCCAGTTCACCCGGGCCAAGCCCTATGCCATCGTAGACCACGCGGTCCGCGCGGCGGAGCGGCTGGGGCAGCCCGCGGCCCGTGGTCTGGTGAACGCGGTGCTGCGCAACTTCCTGCGGCGCCATGACGACCTCGGACGGGCGGCGTGGAACACCCCGGAAGTGAAGTTCGGTTTTCCCGCCTGGTGGATCCAGAAACTGCGCGAGGAATGCCCCGTCCGGTGGGAGGAGGTCGTGGCCGCCGAAAACCGCCACCCTCCCATGACCCTGCGGGTCAACCGCCGCCGTACGACGCTCGGCGAATACCTGGAGTGCCTGGCCGCGGCCGGCATCGAGGCCCGGGCGCTGGGCGAGATGGCCGTGCGCGTCGACCCCCGCCCGGTCTCCGAAATCCCGGGCTTCGCCCAGGGCCTTGCCAGCGTCCAGGACGCCGGCGCCCAGTGGGCTGCCCGGCTTCTCGATGTCTCGGACGGTCAGCGGGTGCTGGACGCCTGCGCTGCCCCGGGCGGCAAGACCGGGCATCTCCTGGAGTTGGCAGAGCTGGACGTGCTGGCCCTGGACAACGATCCGGCGCGGCTCGGCCGGATCGCGGAGAACCTGGGCCGCCTGGGCCTCCAGGCCCGGGTCGAGTGCGCCGACGCGGGCCAGCCGGGGCAGTGGTGGGACGGGCGCCCCTTCCAGAGGATCCTCCTCGACGCACCCTGCAGTGCCTCCGGGGTCGCGCGGCGGCATCCGGACATCCGCTGGAACCGCCGTCCGTCGGATTTGCCAAGATTCGCGGCGCGGCAGGCGGCGATGCTCGACGCCGTGTGGCAAGTCCTTGAGACAAGTGGTAAATTGCTCTATGCGACCTGCTCGGTTTTCCGGGAGGAGAACGAATCCGTCGTGGAGGCGTTTCTTTTCCGGCAACCGGGAGCCCGATTGCTGAAACTGCACCCCGGTGCGCCCGACGGCGGCCGGATCTGGCCCGACGACGACAGCGATGGCTTCTACTACGCCCTTCTCGAAAAGCGCTAGCCCCGCATGGCGGCTCGCGCTCGCGGCGTTGCTGTTCGCGTTCCAGTGGCTCGTTGTCGCCCCCGCCGCGCTTGCCGAAGGCATCACGCCCGTCCGCGCGAGCGTCGCGCCCGGCCCTGACGGCTACCGCCTCGACGCGGAATTCGACATCCAGTTCAGCCCGCGCCTAGAGGAGGCCGTCAACCGCGGCGTGGCGCTGCACTTCGTCGTCGAGTTCGAGCTCTCCAAGCCGCGCTGGTACTGGTTCAACGAGAAGCCCGTCCACCTCAGCCGGACCTACAAGATCACCTACACGCCGCTGCTTCGCCAGTACCGGCTGTCGTCCGGCGCGGCCTACCAGAACTTCAATCATTTCGAAGAGGTCGTGGGCGCGCTATCGCGCGTGCGCGGCTGGCCCGTCGCCGAAGGCGGCGCCCTTCGCAAGCAGGACGAGTACGAGGCCGCCATCCGGATGCGGCTCGACACGACGCAGCTGCCCAAACCCTTCCAACTCAACGCGGTCGCCTCTGACGACTGGAACCTGGCCTCGGATTGGTATCGGTGGACCGTTCGTCCATGAGGCCGTTGATCCTGCTGTGCGTGGTGACGGGCGCAGGCCTCGTCTACCTGATGTCGCAGGCCACGTCCAACACCGCGCTCTTCACCCAGAACTACCCCACGCTCCTCGGCCTCGGCGGCCTGCTTTCCCTGGGCCTGATGCTGCTCATCGGCTACCAGCTGGTGGTCCTGAGGCGAAAGCTCAAGGAGCGCGTGTTCGGCTCCAAGCTCACGCTGCGCCTCATGGTCGTGTTCGCCCTCATGGCCCTCGTGCCCGGCGGCCTGGTGTACGCGATCTCCTTCCAGTTCCTGCAGAGCTCCATCGAGTCGTGGTTCGACGTGCGCATGGACAAGGCGCTCGAGGGCGGACTCAATCTCGCCCGAAGCACGCTCGACAGCTCGCTGCGCGAGCTCGGGCAGAAGGCCGAGGGCATGGCGCAGTCGCTCGCCACGGCGCAGGCCGTCGAGCCGGCGACCCTGAGCCGCCTGCGCGAGCAGTACGGCGTCGAGGAAGCCACGCTCTTCAACCAGCGCGGCAAGGTGATCGCCTTCGCGGGAACCGAGGCCGCTTCGCTCCAGCCCGAGGTTCCCGGCCCCAACGTGCTGCGGCAGGTCCGTGCCCAGCAACCCGTGCGGACCATCGAGTCCGTCCCCGAAAAGGGGCTCGTCCTGCGGGTGATCGTCCCGGTGAACGTCCTCACCATCTCCGACGATATCCGAGTCCTGCAGGTGCTGCAGCCCGTGCCGGCGGCCGTGGCGCAGGACGCGCGCGTCGTCGACCAGGGCTGGCGCGACTACCAGGAGCTCACGCTGGCGCGCGTGGGGCTCAAGCGCATCTTCGGGCTGACGCTCACCCTCGCGATGCTGCTCACGCTCTTCTCGTCGATCGCGCTCGCCTTCCTCCTTTCCGAGCGCCTGTCGGCGCCGCTGTCTGCGCTCGCCGAGGCGACGCGCGCCATCGCCAAGGGCGACTACTCGCGCCTCAACCCGGTGCGAAGCCGCGACGAGTTCGGCGTCCTCACGCAGTCGTTCAACACGATGACGCGGCAGATCGCCGACGCCACGGAGGCGATGGAGAGGAACCAGCAGCAGCTCGAGAACGCCAAGACATACCTCGAGAGCATCCTGTCGAACCTCACCTCGGGCGTGCTCACCTTCGACGAGCGCCACTACCTGAAGACCGTCAACGCGATGGCCTACGAGATCCTCGGGGTCCCGACCGGGGCCTTCCACGGGCTGAAGCTCCAGGACTGGACCACCCACGTGGCTGCCGTCTCCCCGTTCGCCGAGGTCGTCCTGAAGAACTTCTCCTCGGCCTCGAGCCGGCAGTGGGAGCAGCAGCTCGAGTTCCGGCGCCACGACGGGGCGCGCACGCTCCTCGTGCGCGGCACGCGCCTTTCCGCGCGCGGCGACACCGGCTATGTCGTGGTCTTCGACGACATCACCCACCTGGCGCAGGCGCAGCGCGACGCGGCCTGGGGCGAGGTCGCGCGCCGCCTCGCGCACGAGATCAAGAATCCGCTCACCCCGATCCAGCTCTCCGCCGAAAGGCTCCAGCACAAGCTGCTGCAGAAGCTCCCCCAGATCGATGCCGACGTCCTGAAGCGCGCCACCGGCACCATCGTGAACCAGGTCACGGCGCTCAAGGGAATGGTCGACGACTTCAGCCAGTACGCGCGCGCCTCGCGGATGACGGCCGAGCAGGTCTCGCTCAACGACCTCGTGCGCGAAGTGCTGGTCCTCTACGAGTCGATGGGCGTGCCCATCGAACCCAGGCTCTGCGAGAACCTCCCGAGGATCGCGGCGGACCCCGCGCTCCTGAGGCAGGTCCTCCACAACCTCATCCAGAACGCGATCGACGCTCTCGCGGGATCGGACCAGCCGCGCATCGTCGTGACCTCTACGCTCGGCGAGGGCGGCGTGACGCTCTCGGTCAGCGACAACGGCGCGGGGATCGCGGACACCGTCATCGGGCGCATCTTCGAACCCTACGTCACCACCAAGCCCAAGGGCACGGGCCTCGGCCTCGCGATCGTGAAGAAGATCGTCGAGGAGCACCACGGCCACATCGTGGTCGAGAACGTGTTACCCCATGGCGCACACGTGAGCATCGTCCTGCCCCTGCGCGAAGCGGCCTAGCCGCACCTCCCATGTCGGCCAACCAGATCATGGTCGTGGATGACGAGGTCGGCATCCGCGAGCTCCTGTTCGAGATCCTGCGCGACGAGGGCTACGGCGTGCGCCTGGCCGAGAACGCCCAGACGGCCCGCAACCTGCGCCGCGAAATGCGTCCCGACCTCGTCCTCCTCGACATCTGGATGCCCGACACGGACGGCATCACGCTCCTGAAGGAGTGGGCCGGCTCGGGCCTGCTCACGATGCCCGTCGTGATGATGTCGGGACACGGCACGATCGACTCGGCGGTGGAGGCCACGCGCATCGGCGCCTTCGATTTCCTGGAAAAGCCCATCAGCCTGCCCAAGCTCCTCGCGACCGTGGGCAAGGCGCTCGCCGGCGGGCGTACCCTGCCGCGCGCCGGGCTCACGATGGCCCAGGTCGGCAAGGCGCGGATCGTGCAGGAGTTGCGCCAGCGCCTGGACCAGGTGAGCCGCCTGCGCACGCCGGTACTGCTCGTGGGCGAGCAGGGCTGCGGCTTCGAGATCGCCGCCCGCCACCTGCATCTGCCCAATACGCCGTGGGTGGCGCCGGAGGATTCGGAGTGGCTCGTGTCCAACCCGTTCGGGCCGCTCAACGAGGCGAAGGACGGCACGCTCTTCATCCCGGACCTGTGCGCGCTGGGCAAGCCGGAACAGAGGGGCCTCGCGCAGCTTGCCGCGAAACTCGACAAGTTCAACGTCCGGCTGGTGTGCGCCGCCGCCGGGCCGCTCGCGGGCATGGCCGAGGACGGCAGCTTCGACGCCGCCCTTTACCACCAGCTTTCGGGACTCACCATCCGCGTGCCCTCGATATCCGAGCACGCCGAGGATGTGCCCGACCTCGCCACGAGCCTGCTCACCACGCTCGTCGACGCGAACGAGGTCCCCCTGAAAGTCCTCACGGTGGGGGCCCAGAACGCGCTTCGCAACCTCGACTGGCGCGGGAACCTGCCGGTGCTGCAGAACGCGGTGAAGACGCTCGCGCTCACGGCGCTGGGCCCGGAGATCGGGGGGGACGACGTCGCGCGGGTGGCGAGGGAGTTCTCGCTGCTGTCGCGCGACCAGCCGCCGACGGAGATGGGCGTGTCGCTCGACATTCCCCTTCGCGAGGCGCGCGAGCAGTTCGAGCGCCAGTATTTCCTGCACCACATCCGGCGCGAGGACGGCAACATGTCGCGCGTGGCGGACCGTGTCGGCCTCGAGCGCACCCATCTCTACCGCAAGCTCAAGCAGCTCGGGATCCGGCCTTCGTCGCGGGGCGAGGATCCCCCCGCCTGAGCCGTCCTAGGGCGCCTCGATCCGGCCCAGGCGGACTGCCGTGAGCCCCGTCTTCACGTTGTTCGGCACGGGCATCACGAGAACGCAATTGTCGTAGGGCGCCCGGATGGTCTCGCCGTCGTCGTAGGCGATCACGTCGCCTTCCCGGGGCAGCACCTCCATGCCGCAGAACTCGCGGGCAAAGCGGAATTCCGGCGTGCGGGCGACGACGGCCTCGGTCACGCGCACCAGCCGCTGCGGCGGCGGCGCATCCGCCGCGATCTCCCTGTCCGCCGCCTCGCGATCGACGATGTCCAGATGGCGCAGGTATCGCCAGGTCGTCTGCCAGGCCACCACCTCGGCGGCCCTCTCCCAGTGCTGGCCGCATTCGACCAGCAGGGCATTCTTGGGGCTGCCGGAGTCGCCGAAGCCGCCGAAATCTCGCATCCGGGTCCCGTTGGCGTGGCCTTCGTCGCTCACGACGTCGCGCGGAATCGCGACGTCGAAGGCGAAGCGGATTCCCTTGTCGAGCGGCCCGCAGATCATGACCGGGGGGCTGGGCTCGAGCATCGAGTGGATGTCGAGGAGATAGTCGGCTGCCTCGACGAAGGGGCGAATCGCCCGCGCGCGGCGAAGTTCCGTGCTGTCGCGCGGGCCGTCCAGCGTCTGGGCGTTCCAGACCCGGTTGAAATCCTCGTCGATGAAGCGGGTGGCGTACGGCCGCCTGGGATCGAAGCGCAGGAAGGCGTCGACGTTCGCGAAGGACAGCGTGAGCGTTCCGCGCGTGGGGCGAAGGCCCAGCCGCAGCAGCCGGTCGACGACGATCGCCCCGCAGATCTCGTTGCCGTGGGTGATCGCGTTGACCATCACGTGCGGGCCGGGCCGGCCGCTCTCGAAGGTGTGGACGAAGTCGACGCCGGTCGCGGAACCGCGGTGGGCTTCGATGTCGGGGGCGATGAGCTCGACGGGAATTCGGGACATGGCGGTCAGTGCTCGTCCTTGCGGGGCAAATGGGAGTGTTCGTGGTCGTGGCCGTGGCTATGGTCGTGGCCGTGGTGGCCGTGGTCGTGGCCATGGTCGTGATCGCAGCCTGCGTGGTGGTCGTGGCCCGCGGCGCAGCGGTGCGAGCCGCGCTCGGCCGCGTAGTCGCAGATCGCCTTCACGAGGCGCTCGATGTCCCGCGCCACGCGCGTGAAGCCGGGCGATTTCTCCCCCGAGCGCTCGTCGAGGTAGAGCCTGCGGTTCAGCTCGATCTGCAGGCTGTGGCGCCCGTCGGCCGGATCGGAGAACGCCCGCACGAGCTCCACGCCCTTGTAGGGGTCGTTGACCTTCACCCCGTAACCCATGTCCGTGAGCGTGCGCGCGACGAACGCGGTGAAATCCGGATCGCAGGTGGTGCCGTCGCGATCGCCGAGGACGAAGTCGGCCCGGGCCTTCCCCGGGCCTTCCTCGGAGATCACGCCGCTTACCGCCGGCATCGAATGGCAGTTCACGTGCCAAACAGAGCCGAAATGCCCGTGCACGGAGTCCAGCGCGTCCTTGACCGCCTTCTGGTAGGGCTGGTGGAAATCGGTGATGCGCCGGCGCACCTCCTCGACCGAGAGCTTGCGCGAATAGATGGGCTCGCCGGTGTCGAGCACGCGCCAGATGAGCCCGATGCCGAGCTGGGTCTTGCGGGAGGCCACCGCCGGACCCGGCCACGGGGCGGCCAGGAGGGTGGTGTCGACGTCGAGAACGGAACGGTTGGGGTCGATGTAGGAACGCGGAAACCTCGCCGCGACGAGGGTCGCGCCCAGGCGCGGCCCGCAAGCGTAGAGCTCGTCGACGAAAGCGTCCTCGGCCTGGCGCAGCGCGGACAGGGGAACCGCGGCGCCGAAGTCGGCGGGATATTCCGCGCCGCTGTGCGGCGAATCCAGGACGACTGGCACGGGCGTGCCCGCTGGGTCGGTGCGGAGGAAGGCGGGATGTGTCTTCATGGGGCGTCGTTCAGGTGGCAGGCCGAGAGGTGGCCCGGGGAGATCTCGCGCAGCCTCGGCGCCTCGCTCCGGCAGCGCGCGGTCGAGTGCGGGCACCTCGGGTGGAAGTGGCATCCGCCGGGCGGATCGAGCGGCGAGGGGATCTCGCCCTTGATCGGGATGTAGGCCCGTTTCGTCGCCTCGAGACGCGGGATCTCGGCGAGCAGGGCCTGCGTATACGGGTGGTTGCAGCGCGCGAACACCTCCTCCGTGCTGGCCGACTCCACGATCCGGCCGAGGTACATGATGACGACGCGGTCCGAGAGGTGGCGCACGACGCCGAGGTCGTGGCTGATGAAGAGGTAGGTGAGGCCGAACTCCTCGCGCAGTCGGATGAACAGGTTCAGGACCTGGGCCTGGATGGAGACGTCGAGCGCGGCGACCGCCTCGTCGCAGACCAGGAAGCGCGGCTTAACCGCCAGGGCGCGGGCGATGCCGATGCGGCTGCGCTGCCCGCCGGAAAACTGGTGCGGGAATCGCCTCGCGAGGCTCGCGTCGAGCCCGACGCGCTCCATGACCTGCGCGACGTAGGTCTCGCGTTCGCGGGGCGCGACGAGGCCATGCACCACGGGCGCCTCGCCGATGACGTCGACGATGCGCATTCGGGGATTGAGCGAGGCGAAGGGGTCCTGGAAGATCATCTGCACCGCGAGCCGTTCGCTTCGCGATCCCTGCGACTCGTAATCGGCGTACGGCCGGCCCATCCAGCGCCGCTCGCCCTCCGAAGGCTCGAGGATCCTCGCCACGATTCGCCCGAGGGTCGACTTGCCGCACCCGGACTCGCCCACGAGACCGACGACCTCGCCTGCGCCGATGGCGAGATCGACGCCGTCGAGGGCGTGGACCGTCTGCGGCCTCGCGCCCGCGCCCAGGCGCGCGGCGATCCGCGCTGCGAGGTCCAGGCGCGAGGTGAATCGCTTGGAGATGCCTCGCAGCTCCAGGAGCGGGGCCGGGGCGGGGCCGGTCGCGCTCATTGCAGGGGATGGAAGCAGCGAAGGCGCCGTCCGGGCGAAGGCTCCGTGACGGCGGGGCTCTCGGCACAGTGGGGCGTGGCCGACGTGCAGCGCTCGCGGAAGGGACAGCCTTCCCCCAGAGACAGGAGCGAGGGCGTCATGCCCGGTATCTGGCGCAGGGGGCGGCCGCGCTCGTTGCGGCTGGGCACCGAGTCGATGAGCCCGCGGCTGTACGGGTGCAGGGGCCGGTCGAGAATGTCCGCGACTGTTCCCGATTCCACGAAGCGCCCGGCATACATGACGCAGACCTCGTCGGCGATCCCCGCGATCACCGAAAGGTCGTGCGTGATCCAGACGAGGGCTGTGCCGCTCTCCCGGCAGACCTTCTGCATCTCGAAGAGGATCTGCCCCTGGATGGTCACGTCGAGAGCCGTGGTCGGCTCGTCGGCGATGATGAGGTCCGGGCCGTTCACGAGCGCGATGGCGATCGCCACGCGCTGGCGCATGCCGCCGGAGAACTGGTGCGGATAGGCGAGCAGGCGCTCGTCGGGGGAGGCGATCCCGACCTTCACCAGGGCCTCGCGGGCGCGGGCGAGCGCGCTCTCGCGGGAGACGTCGGCGTGCGCGAGGACTGCCTCGACGATCTGGGTGTCGATCCTGAGCACGGGGTTCAGGGTCATCATCGGGTCCTGGAAGATCATCGCGATGCGGTTGCCCCGGATTCGGCGCCAGGCCGCCGCGTCCAGCCGCGTGAGGTCCGTGCCATCGAAGACGATCCGGCCCTCCACGATCCTTCCCGGGGGATCGACCAGGCCGAGGATCGAGTAGCCCGTCATGGACTTCCCGGAGCCGGACTCCCCCACCAGGCCCAGGATCTCGCCCCTCTCCACGCGGAAGCTCACGTCGTCGACGGCCTTCACCACGCCGGCCTTCGTGAAGAAGTGCATCCGCAGGCCGTCGACCTGCAGCAGCGGCGGGGCGCTCACTTGCGAAGCCTCGGGTTGAGGATGTCGCGCAGCTGGTCGGCCACCAGGTTGATGGCCATGATGGTGAGCAGCAGCGCCACGCCCGGGTAGAAGCTGATCCAGTACTTCCCGGACAGGAGGTACTGGAAGCCGTTGGAGATCAACAGCCCCAGCGACGGCTCGGTGATCGGCAGTCCCAGCCCGAGGAACGAGAGCGTCGCCTCGAGTGCGATCGCGTGCGCGACCTGCACGGTGGCCACGACGATGAGGGGCGGCAGGCAGTTGGGCAGGAGGTGGCGAAAGACGATGCGTGCCTGGCCGAGGGCCAGGACGCGCGCCGCCTCCACGTACTCCTTCTGCCGCTCGACCAGCGCCGAGGAGCGCACCGTGCGCGCGTAGTAGGCCCACTGCACCGTGACCAGCGCGAAGATGATCTTGTCCACGCCCTGCCCGAGGACGGCGAGCAGGACGAGCGCGATGAGGATCGCCGGGAAGGAGAGCTGGATGTCGACGACGCGCATGATCAGCGTGTCGACCCAGCCCCCGAAATAGGCCGCCATCATCCCGAGGACGAGCCCGATGGCGAGCGCGAACACGGTGCTCGCGATGCCCACGCCTAGCGAGATGCGCAGGCCGTAGAGGATGCCCGAGAGCATGTCGCGGCCCTGGTCGTCGGTGCCCAGCCAGTAAGTCCTGCCCTCGGCCGACGCCTCGCCGGGGGCGAGCTTGGAGTCCATGACGTCGAGCTGCGCGAGGTCGTAGGGATTCTGCGGGGAGATGACGGGCGCGAGGATGCCGACGACCAGGATGGCGAGCAGCAGGACGAGCCCCGCCATGGCGAGCCGGCTTTCCGCGAATTCCGCGCGGAAGCGGGCCCAGGGGCCTTCGGTTCCGGGGAGCATGTCAGTGGGACGCCGCCGCGCCGCCAAGGCGCACGCGCGGATCCAGCATCGAATAGAGGACGTCGACCACGAAGTTGATCGCGATGAATAGCGTCACGATCACCAGGAGGTAGGCCACGATCACCGGGCGGTCGAGCTGGTTGATGGAGTCGATCAGGAGCTTGCCCGTTCCCGGCCATGCGAATATCGATTCGGTCACGATGGCGAACGCGATGACCGATCCCAGCTCAAGGCCGATCACCGTGACGATGGGGATCAGGATGTTCTTGAGCACGTGCACGCCGATCACGCGGCCTTGCGAAAGCCCCTTGGCGCGCGCGAACTTCACGTAGTCCTGGAGCACCGCCTCGCGCGTGCCGGCCCGGGTGAGGCGGATGAGGAGCGACAGCTTGAAGAGCGCGAGGTTCACCGCCGGCATGGCGAGGTGCGCGATCCCGTCCGCGGTGAGGAAGCTGACCGCCATGCCCGCGACCGCGACGGTCTCGCCGCGCCCGTTGGAGGGCAGCCATCCGAGCTGCACCGAGAACACCATGATGAGGACCAGCCCGACCCAGAAGGTGGGCAGGCTGAATCCCAGGATCGACCCGGCCATGATCCCGCGACCGACGAGCGAATCGGGCTTCAGGCCGGCGACGAGGCCGAGCGGGATGCCGATCGCGATCGCGAGCACCATGGCCACGAACGCGAGCTCGATGGTGGCGGGAAGCTTGTCGAGGATGAGCGACAGGGCCGGGACGTTGTAGACGAAGGATTTGCCGAGGTCGCCGGTGGCAGCCCCCTTGAGGAACACCCAGTACTGTTCCAGGAATGGCTTGTCCAGCCCGAGGGCGGCCGTGGCGCGCACCCGCTCGACCTCGTCGGCCTGCGGGTTCACCAGCAGCTCGATGGGGTTGCCGATGGCGTACACGCCCACGAACACGATGAACGACATCAGGACGAGCACGAAGAGGCTCTGCCCGAAGCGTCTGATGGCGTACGCGAGCATCGTATCTGGCGTCGGTCCGGCCGTCGGGAGCGGGGCCGGCGGGCCCCGCGGCGACGGGGCCCGGTCCGGCGGGGCCTACTTGGCGGGCTTGAGCCCCATCGCCAGCGTGTACTGGTCGGTACGGGGCGTGTAGCGGTGGCTCTTCATGGTGGCCCAGGTGCTCACCTCGTAGTGGATCGGGATGAGCGCCGTGTCGTTCATCGCCAGCTCGGCGGCCTTCTGGATCAGGGCCTCGCGCTTCTTGTCATCGATCGTCGACATGGCCTGGCCGATGAGCGAGTCGAGCTCCGGGTTCGAGTAGCGGGCGCGGTTCGTGACGCCCATGCCCTTTGCCGGGTCGTAGGTCGCGAGGAGCGAACGCAGGCTGGAGCCCTGCTCTCCCGACTCCGTGCCCCACCCCAGCTGCATGAAGCTGAACTCGCCCTTCGTCGCGCGCGTGAAGTAGACGCTCGCCGGCATCGTCTCGACCTTCGCGTCGATGCCGATGCGCGTGTAGAACTGGGCGACGGCCTGGGCGACCTTGTCGTCGTTGATGTAGCGGTTGTTCGTGCCGTGGATGGTCATCGCGAAGCCGGAGGGGTAGCCCGCCTCGGCGAGCAGCTTCTTCGCGCCCTCGGGGTCGTACTTGGCGGGCTTGAGCTTCTTGCTCGTGCCGAAGAAGAAGTCGGGCAGCAGCTGCCCGGCGGGCACGGCGCGCTTTTCCATGACGCGATCGGCGATCGCGTCGCGGTTGATGGCGATGGACAGGGCTTTCCTCACCCGGGGATCCTTCAGGGGATTCTTCGCGAGGGGCTTTCCGTCCTTGCCGGTGATGAACGGGGCGGCCGTATCGCTGCGCTGGTTGAGGTGCGCGTAGATGACGCGGTTGGAGACCTTGTCGACCAGCGCGTACCGCTTGTCGGTCGAGAGCTTCCCGATGTCGGCGGTCGGGACCGTCTCGATCATCTGCACGTCGCCGGACAGGAGGGCCGCCACCCGGGCGGCGGCGTTGGTGAGGATCTTGAAGGTGACCTTGTCCCAGGGCTCCTCGCCGCCCCAGTAACCGTAGTTCGCCTTGAGGACGACGCGCTGGTTGGGGACGTACTCGGCGAGCTTGTAGGGGCCGGTGCCGATCGCGGCCTTGCCGGAGTTGTAGTCCTCCGTGGCGGCCTTCTCGCCATGCAGCTTCGAGATGATCATCACCGAGGCCAGGTCGCTCGGCAGGAGCACGTGGGGCGAGGCGGTCTTGAAGACCATGGTGTGCGGATCGACCACCTTCACGTCGACGATGGGCTTGGTGAAGGTCGCGAAGGACGACGGGCTGTTGGGCACGTTGGGCACGCGCTTCAGGGTGAACACCACGTCGTCGGCGGTGAAGGGGGAGCCGTCGTGGAAGCGCACGTTCTTGCGCAGCTTGAACTCCCACGTGAGGTCGTCGAGCGCCTTCCACGACGTGGCGAGGCCGGGCACGAGCTTCTGGTTGTCGTCGCGCTTGATGAGGGGTTCGAACACGTGCAGCATCATCGAGTTGTTCGGCGACAGGTTGTGGTAGTGCGGGTCCATCGAGGTGATCGCGGCCTGCAGTCCGATGGAGACTTCGCGTTCGTTGGTCGCGGCGGCGGCGGGAAGGCCCAGGATGGCGAGCGCGGCGAGCGCGAGTCGCAGGGTTCGAAACATGGGGGTACTCCTCTGTTTTCGGCGGTCGAGGGGACGTGAAGCACGAAATGCGCCTGTCGGGATGATACCGTCAATCGTCCGGGCCGGGCGGTCGGCGGGGAGGCATTGGGCATGGCAATGATCGAGCAGTTCGAGGCGATGCTCGCGGCGGGCAAGGACGGGGCGCTGCTTCGCTTCGGGCTGGGCTCGGAGTACCTCAAGGCCGGCGACGCGACCCGCGCCGCCATGCACCTTCGCGAGGCGCTTGCACGGGATCCGGGCTACTCGGCGGCCTGGAAGCTCCTGGGCAAGGCCCTGGTGACGGCCGAGCCGGCGCAGGCGGCGCAGGCGTGGCGCAGCGGAATCGCGGCGGCCGAGGCGAAGGGGGACAAGCAGGCCGCCCGGGAGATGCAGGTGTTCCTGCGCCGGCTGGAGCGTGGCGCCGGAGGCGGCTAGCGACCGGCGACGAAGGCCTCGATCTCGCCCTGGGGTGCGCCCTTCTCCACGACTGCCGACCCCAGCCGGTCGAGAAGGATGAGGGTGATCCGCCCGGCCTCGTTCTTCTTGTCGCGTCCCATGGCGCCCAGCCACGCGTCCGGCGCGATCGCGGGTGGCTCCACCGGCAGGCCGGCGCGCCCCAGGAGCCGCTCGAGCCGCAGCGCGTCGCCCGCGGGGGCCCTGCCGAGGCGCTCGGAGAAGCGGGCGGCCATCACCATTCCGGCTGCGACGGCCTCGCCGTGCAGCCAGGCGCCGTAGCCCTCCAGGGTTTCGATCGCGTGTCCGAAGGTGTGGCCGAGATTGAGCAGCGCGCGCACCCCCGCCTCGCGCTCGTCGAGGGCGACGATGCGGGCCTTGATCTCGCAGGAGCGCCCGATGGCGTGCGCGAGGGCGCCGGGATCGCGCGCGCGCAGGCGTTCGATGTTCTCCTCGAGCCAGGCGAAGAACGCGATGTCGTCGATGGCCCCGTACTTGATCACCTCGGCGAGTCCCGCGGACAGCTCGCGCTCGGGCAGCGTGTCGAGTGTTGCGGTGTCCGCGATCACCGCGAGGGGCTGGTGGAAGGCGCCCACCATGTTCTTTCCCAGCGCGTGGTTGATCCCGGTCTTGCCGCCCACGGAGGAGTCCACTTGCGCGAGCAGCGTGGTGGGCACCTGGATGAAGGCCACCCCCCGCTGGTAGGTGGCAGCGGCGAAGCCGGCGAGGTCGCCCACGACGCCGCCGCCCAGGGCGACGATGACGGTCTTGCGGTCGGCCTGCGCGCGCAGCAGCTCGCCGTGGACCCGGTCGAGAGTCTCCCAGCGCTTCTCGGCCTCTCCGTCGGGAATCACGACCCGGAAGTGTCGGGTGCCGCACGCCTCGAGCGCGCGCTCGACGGCCCGCGCGTAAAGGGGGGCGACGACCTCGTTGGTGACGACCGCCGCGCGCCGCGACCCCAGGTGAGGCGCAAGCAGCTCGGCCTGGTCGAGGAGACCGCGCCCGATGTGGATCGGGTAGCTGCGCTCGCCGAGGCCGACAATGAGGGTTCGGTGCGTCATCGCGGCGGGTCCCCGGCATCCCGGGCCTCCAGTGCCTGCGCGATCCTGCCGGCAAGGGAGCCGGCGCTAGGCGCACCGCTTTCGACGACCATGTGGGCGGCCTCGCGATAAAGGGGGTCGCGCGTCTCGAGGAGCGCGGCGAGCGTGGCCCGCCGGTCTCCCTTGGCGAGCAGCGGGCGGGCGACGTCGCGGCGCGTGCGCTCGTGCAGGTGCTCGAGCGCGGCGTGCAGGTAGACGACGGTTCCGTGCTCGCGCATGAGGCTGCGGTTTCCTTCGGAGAGCACGGCGCCGCCCCCGGTGGCCACGACGAGCCCTTCGCGCGATGCCAGCTCCGCGATCATCGCCGATTCGCGCTGCCGGAAGCCCGCCTCGCCCTCGATCTCGAAGATCGTCGCGATCGGCACGCCGGTGCGCTCCACGATCTCGCGGTCGCAGTCGACGAACTCCCGCCCCAGCCGGCGGGCGAGAGCCTTGCCGACGGTGCTCTTGCCCGCGCCCATCATGCCGACGAGAAAGACGTTGCCGTGGACCATGCGATCGACCTTGCTGGGAAGGATAGCGCAGAAACGAAAAGCCCCGGCAGGACCGGGGCTCTTCGGGTCGGGCGGGGGCTCACCGGACGGTGAGCGTCTCCTTCACGATCTTGGGCGTCACGAAGATCAGCAGCTCGGTCTTGTCGTCCTGCCGGACCGTGCGCTTGAAGAGGTAGCCCACGACCGGGATGTCGCCCAGGAACGGCACCTTCTCGACCGTCGTCCGGGTGGTCTGCTCGAAGATCCCGCCGAGAACGATCGTGTCGCCGTTGTCGCACAGGACCTGGGTCGTGACCCTCTTCGTGTCGATGGACGGGATGTTGGCGAAGATCTGGCCGACGGCGTCCTTCTTCACCTCGAGGTCCATGATGATGCGGTCGTCGGGGGTGATGCGCGGCGTCACCGCAAGCTCCAGCACGGCCGGCTTGAAGGCGATCGTCGTCGCGCCGCTGGCCGCCGCGGTCTGGTACGGGATTTCCGTGCCCTGGGAGATGACCGCCTTCTTCTTGTCGGCGGTGATCACGCGCGGGCTGGACACCACCTTGCCGCGGTTGTCGGCCTCCAGCGCGGAGAGCTCGATGTTCACGAGGTTTCCGCTGCCGAGGTTCAGGATCGACAGCGCGAGGGAGCCCGCGGCGCCGACCACCGGGAGGTTCACGTTGAGCTGCTCGGGCTGGCCGCCGGCGGGGATGTTGCCCTGCGGGCCGGTGCCGAACTGCGGTTGCGAGCCCGGATTCGTGAGGCTCGCGGCACCGCGCGAGATCGGGTTGTTCGACAGCGGCGAGACCGTGTCGGTCAGGCTGCCGGACACGCCGTAGTTGCGGTTGCCGGAGCCGAAGGCCGACTGCGTGCCGAAGCGGGCGCCCAGCTGGCGGCCCCACTTGTCGTCGGCGATCACGATGCGGGCCTCGATCATGACCTGGCGCACCGGGACGTCGAGCTGCTGGATGAGGCGGCGGGCCTCCTCGAGGCGGGCGCCGGTGTCCTGCACGAACAGCGTGTTGGTGCGCTCGTCGACGGTCGCGCTGCCGCGCTTGGACAGGATCTTCTGGTCCTTGTCGGACAGCAGCTTCTTGAGGTCGTCGGCCTTCGCGTAGGAGAGCGCGAAGGACTCGGTGCGCAGCGGCTCCAGGTCGGAGATCTGGGCGTTCGCCTCGAGCGCGAGCTTTTCCTTGGCGGCGAGCTCGTCGGTCGGGGCGATGAGCACGACGTTGCCGTTCTTGCGCTTCGACAGGCCCTTGGACTGCAGGATGATGTCGAGCGCCTGGTCCCACGGCACGTCCTTCAGGCGCAGGGTGAGGTTGCCGCCTACCGTGTCGCTCGTGATGATGTTGAGACCGGTGAAGTCGGCGATCACCTGCAATACGGCGCGGACCTCGACGTTCTGGAAGTTCAGGGAGAGCTTCTCGCCCGCGTAGCCGGGGGTGGAGCTCTGCACGAGCTTGTTCGGGTCTTCCTTGACCGGCTTCACCTCGAGGATGAACTGGGTGTCGGTCTGGTAGGCCGAGTACTCCCAGATGCCGCGCGGCTCGATCACCATGCGGGCGTTGCCGCCCTGCTCGAAGGTGTCCACGAAGCGCACCGGCGTGCCGAAGTCGCCGACGTCGAGGCGGCGGACGAGGTTCTTCGGGACGGAACTGTTGATGAAGTCGATGAGGATCGAGCGTCCCTGCTGGCGGATGTCGATGCCGGTGTTGGCCGAGGAAAGGTCGACGATCACGCGTCCCTCGCCAGCGTTGCCGCGGCGGAAGTCGACGTCACGGATGTTCTGGCGCACGGCGCCCGGCGGCGCCTCGGCGAACATCGAGGCCATCGCGGCCTGGCCGGGGCGCTCGGTGGCCGACGGGGTCGCCGTGGCCGAGGCCTGCGAGCCGTCGATGGTCACGACGAGGAGCTTGCCGTCGAGGGCGGTCGTGTAGGTGAGGCTGCGCGCGAGGTTCATGACCAGGCGCGTGCGGTTGGCCGTCTGGACGACGGACACGCTCTTGAGGTCGCCTTCGCCCGCCTCGACCTGAGTCTTGCCCAGGCCGCTGGTGGCATCCGGAATGTCGATGGCGATTCGCGCGGGGTTGGTGACCGCGAAGCTCTGGGGCAAGGCCGCGAGCGGCTCCTTCATGCCCACCTTTACCAGGATCTTGCCGCCCTGGATCGAGGAGAAGCTGACGGATTCGACCACATTCTTGGCCGCGCCCTGCGCCCAGGCGAGCGGGGCGGCGAGCGCGAGAGCGATCGCCGTGAAGGCGGCCGGAAGCGCGCCGTAAGTTCGGATGCGGAAGAAGTTCGAGGTCACTTTCTATCCCCTTTGCCGGTCTCTTCGAGAAGCGGCAGGACACTTTGCCGCTCGGCCCAGTCCCCGGCGCTGTCCTGGACGATTTCCTTGAGCTTGATCTCCGCATCGGTGATGTCGGTGATGAGGCCGAAGTTCTGCCCCATGTAGTTCCCCTTCTTCACGCGATACAGCGTTTTTTCCGCCCGCACGATGGCGAACATGTCGGCGCCCTGCTGCAGCGTGCCGACCATCTTCAGTTGCTCCAGCGGGTAGGCCTCGAGAGGCTCCTTGCGCCGGTTGAGGTCGGGTGCGATGCCGCCGCCCCCGCCCTCCTTGGAGGTGATCTTGCGAGGCTTGAACGGGTCCGGCAGATCGAAGCCCTCGTAGGTGAACGGCTCGAAGGGCTTCACGGCCGGGAGCGCCTCGATCTTGCGCGGCAGGCTCTTCTCGGAATCCTTGACGAACTGCCGCAGCTCGTCGATCTCCGAGCTGCACGAGGTAAGCACGAGCGCCGCGGCGGGCAGGAGGATCCAGCGCGTCATTTCTTGGCCCCCTTCGCGGCCTTTTCCTTCGCGGCCTTCTTCTGCTTGGCGATCTCCTCCTCGTCGAGGTAGCGGTAGGTCTTGGCCACCGCCTCCATCGCGAGGGTGCCTTCCTTGGAGGGCGGGTCGATCTTCACGTCGGTGAGCAGGACGATGCGCGGCATCTTGGCCACGTCGCTCGCGAACGCGCCCAGGTCGTGGTAGTTGCCGGTGACCTTGAGGTTGACCGGCAGCTCGGCGTAGAACTCGGTGAAGTTCTCCGTCTGGCTGGGCTTGAACAGCTCGAAGGCGAGGCCGCGGCCCAGGCCCGCCTGGTTGATGTCGATGAGCAGCGCGTCCATCTCGCTTCTGTTGGGCAGCTGCTTGAGCAGGGCGCCGAAGGACTGCTCGATCTCCGCGCGCTGCTGCTTGTAGGCCTCGAGGTTGACGGCGAGCTTCTTTTTCTCGAGGAACGCCTGCTTCTGCTTGTCCACCTCGACGCGGCCGGCCTCGATGGCCTCGTTCTGGCCCTGCCAGAGGAGGAAGAAGGCGGCCACCTGGATGGCGAGGAAGGCGAGGAGGAAGGCGCCGATCTTGATCGGCCAGGGCCAGTTCCCGGGCTGCTTGGGGTCGAGTGTCCGAAGTTCGTCGAGCAGGTTCATTTCTTGGCCCCCGCCGCCTTCGTGGCTGCGCCCTTCGTTTCCTCAGCCTTCGCGCGCTTGACGTGGATGTTCATGCTGAACTCGTTGACCCGCTTGTTTGGGTTGTTGTCCAGCAGCACGGCCTTGATCTCGACGAGCTCGGGGTTCTCGAGGTAGGGAGAGGCCCCGAGGTTGCGCATCAGGGTGGAAACGCGGGCGTTCGACTGCGCATAGCCGATGACGTTGACCTTCACGCCCGTCTGCTTGATGGCCTTGAGGTAGATGCCCTCGGGAAGCTGGCGGAGCAGCTGGTCGAGAAGCTGGACCGGCTCCGAGCGGTTGCTCTGCAGGCCTTCGACCACCTGCTTCTTGGCGAGCAGGGACGCCGTCTCCTCGCGGATCTTGCGGATCTCCTCGATCTGCTTGTCGAGCTTGGATATCTCGCCCTTCATGTAGGCCACGTTGGCGGCCTGCTGCTCGACCTGCTGGTCGAGGAAGAACCAGACGGCACCCGCGGCCACGAGGCCGAGGATGATCGAAAAGGCGAAGATGCCGAAGAACTGCTGCTGGCGGCGCCTGCGCTTCTCCTCCCGGTGGGGGAGCAGGTTGATCCGGATCATGACGGGTCGAACCTCCGCATCGCGAGCCCGCAGGCCACCATGAGCGACGGGGCGTCCAGGGTGAGCTGGCGGGGCTTGATCTTGGAGGAAAGCGCCATATTGGCGAACGGATTGGCGACCACGGTGTGGACCTGGGTGCGCTGGGCGACCATCTCCTCGAGCCCGTCGAGCATGGCGCAGCCGCCGGTAAGGAGGATGTGGTCGACCTTGTTGAACTGGGTCGAGGTGAAGAAGAACTGCAGCGCCCGCTGGATCTCCAGGACGATCTTCTCGTTGAAGGGCGCGAGCACGTCGGGGCCGAAGTTCTCCGGCAGGCTTCCCACCCTCTTGGCGGCCTCGGCCTCCTCCGGAGGCATGTCGAAGGCGCGGGCGATGTCCTGCGTGAGCTGGTTGCCGCCGATCTGCTGCTCGCGCGTGTAGACGGTCTGGCCGTTATGCAGAACGGTGACCCGGGTGACCGTGGCGCCGATGTCCACGATGACGGTCACGTCGCTCTCCTTGATGCCGGCGGAGCTCTCGCAAATCAGGTCGAAGGCGCACTGCGAGGCGTAGGACTCGACGTCCATCACGATCGTCTTGAGGCCCGCGGCCTCCGCGGCGGCCACCCGGTCCTCGATCTTCTCCTTGCGGGAGGCGGCGATGAGCACCTCCACCTCGTCCTCGCTGGACGGCGCCGGCCCCAGGACCTGGAAGTCGAGGTTCACCTCGTCCAGGGAAAAGGGGATGTACTGGTTGGCCTCGCTCTGGACCTGAACTTCCATGTCCTCCTCCCGCTGGTTGCCGGGGAGGATGACCTTCTTGGTGATCACGGCCGCCGCCGGAAGAGCCATGGCGACGGTCTTGATCCGGGATCCCAGGTTCTTGTGGGCCCGTTTTATGGCCTCGCCCGCCGCCTCGATGTTGGCGATGTTGCCGTCCACCACCGTGTCCTTGGGCAGCGGCTCGATCGCATATCGCTCGACGCGGTAGACATTCCGCCCGGCCTCCGCGATCTCGACCATCTTCACGGAAGACGAGCTGATGTCGCAGCCGATGAGCGGCGGCGTCTTGGCCTTCAGGAAGTCGAATTGATCAGCGAGTTTTTCTTTAAGCATGGTGGAGGCTTAGCACCCACTGCGAAGAATCTACTTTAGATGCTAGCAACAAGTCCTAGGAGTGTAAAGCATTTTGTCGGGAGGGCTCCGGAACCCCCGCCCGTCTATAATGTCTCCTGATTTCCCCGCCCGGCGGGGACCGGATCGTTTGCCCTGCCGCCAGGCCCGCCTGCCCATGACCTCCCGTTGGTGGTTCTACCCGTCGCTCGTGGCCGTATCCCTGGTGCTCGTGGCTGCGGGCGTGGGGGCGCTCACGGTGATCCTGCTCTGGCCGAACCTGCCCTCGCTGGAGGCCCTGACCGACTACCGGCCCAAGATCCCCCTGAGGGTCTACAGCGCGGAGGGGGAGCTGATCGGGGAGTTCGGCGAGGAAAAGCGGGCGGTGGTGAAGATCGAGGACGTGCCCGCGGTCATGAAGAACGCCATCCTGGCCGCCGAGGACGACCGGTTCTACCAGCACGGCGGTGTGGACTACCTCGGCGTTGCCCGGGCGGCGGTCGCCAACCTCCAGGGGAGGCGGGAGGGTGCCAGCACGATCACGATGCAGGTGGCGCGGACCTTCTTCCTCACCCGCGAGAAGACCATCGCGCGCAAGCTCTCGGAAATCCTGCTCTCCTTCAAGATCGAGGCGAGCCTCACCAAGGACCAGATTCTGGAGCTGTACCTCAACCAGATCTTCCTCGGCAGCCGGGCCTACGGGTTCGCCTCGGCCGCGAACGTCTATTTCGGCAAGAGCCTCGCCGACCTGACCGCCGCCGAGGCCGCCATGCTCGCCGGGCTTCCCCAGGCCCCGTCCCGCCAGAACCCCTTCGTGAACCCCAAGCGGGCCCAGCAGCGCCAGCAATACGTCCTTCGCCGGATGAACGAGGTGGGGTGGCTTGCCGCCGACGATTACCGGCGCGCCCTCGCCGAGCCGCTGCGGCTAAACCCCCACCTGCGCGACACCTATTCCCTCAAGGCCGAGTACGTGGCGGAGATGGCCCGCGCGGCGGTGTTCGAGCAGTACGGCGAGTCGGCCTACGTGAGCGGCATCCGGGTGGAGACGACGATCAGGCGGCGTGACCAGGAAGCCGCCAATGCCGGCCTGCGCCAGGGCGTCCTCGATTACGACCGGCGCCACGGCTATCGGGGCCCGGAGGCCTACGTGAGCCTTCCTGCGGCCGCCGGGGCGGAGCTGGAGGAAGCGGTCGAGGAAGCCCTGCAGGACCGCGACCCGGTGGGAGACCTGGCGGCCGCGGTGGTCGTGGAGGCGACCCCGAAGGAGGTGGTGGCCGTCATGAGGCGAGGCGACGCCGTCCGGGTCACCGGCGACGGCCTGAAGTTCGCCGGGCGGGCGCTGGTCGACCGGTCCAACGCGGACCGGGCGATTCGCCGCGGCGCGGTGATCCGCCTCCAGCCGGGCGAAAAGGGCTCCTGGAGCATCGCGCAGGTGCCGAAGGTCGAGGCCGCGCTGGTGGCCCTGGATCCTTCGAACGGCGCCATCCGGGCCCTGGCGGGAGGCTTCGACTTCAACGCCAACAAGTTCAACCACGTGACCCAGGCCTGGCGCCAGCCGGGATCGAGCTTCAAGCCCTTCATCTATTCGGCCGCCCTGGAGAAGGGCTTCACGCCGGCCACCGTCCTGAACGATGCGCCGTTCGTGATCGACGCGGCGAAGACCGGCGGCCAGCTCTGGGAACCGAAGAACTACGACGGCAAGTACGAGGGGCCGATGCGGCTGCGCATGGCCATCGCCAAGTCGAAGAACATGGTCTCCATCCGGCTCCTGCAGGCGATCGGGCCGGACTATGCCCAGGACTACATCCAGAAGTTCGGCTTCGACCCGAAGCTCCACCCCCCGTACCTCACGATGGCCCTCGGCGCGGGCTCGGCGACCCCCCTCCAGATGGCGGGGGCCTACGCGACCTTCGCCAACGGGGGATTCCGCGTGAAGCAGTGGTTCATCTCCCGCATTCTCGACAACCGCGGCGCGACCCTCTACGAGGCGAAGCCCGAGATGGCGGGGCAGGACGCCGAGCGAGTCCTCGACCCGCGCAACGCGTTCCTCATGTCGAGCCTCATGCGCGACGTGGTGCGATACGGCACCGCGGCCAGGGCGATGTCCCTCGGGCGTCAGGATCTCGCGGGCAAGACAGGCACCACGAACGACCACATCGACGCCTGGTTCGCCGGCTACCAGGCCTCGCTGGTGGCCGTGGCCTGGATCGGCTTCGACACCCCTGCCCCGCTGGGGGCGAACGAGACGGGCGGGCATGCGGCCCTTCCCATGTGGATGACGTACATGTCCCGGGCCCTCAAGGGCGAGCCGGAGTCCGAGCTCGAGGCCCCGGAGGGTATCGTGGCGGTCTCCATCGACCCGGCGACCGGGATGCGCGAGGCGGACGGGCGCAGCAAGACGGTGGAGTACTTCTACCAGGAATCGCTTCCGGGAAGCGGCGGGGAGGGCGGCGCGGGACGGGATGCCGCGCGTCCGCCCGAGGAAGTCCGGAACCAGATTTTCTAGCGGCCAGGGGAGCGGCAGGCTGTGGCGAGGAACCGATCGCGTCGCGACGACAACCTGCGAAGGCAGGTGGCCTACCTCGCTGCGCGCCTGATGGCGGAGGAGGGGATCGCCGACTACGCGTTCGCCAAGCAGAAGGCGGCGCGGCAGGCGGGGCTCGCCGATTCCCACGGCCTGCCCGACAACCGGGAGATAGAGGCCGCGCTCCGGGAGTACCAGGGGCTCTACCAGAGCGCCAGCCAGCCGGCGGAGCTCAAGCACCTGCGCGAGGTGGCGGTGAAGGTCATGCGCGAGTTCGCCGGCTTCAATCCGCTGCTGGTCGGGGCGGTCCTCAACGGCACCGCGAACCAGTTCTCCGAGGTCACGCTGCAGCTCTTCGCGGACGATCCCAAGAGCCTCGCGCTGTTCCTCCTCAATCGCCGTTATCGCTTCGAGGAGGACGAACGGCGAGTGCGCCTCGGGGACGACTGGGCCCGCGTGCCGCAGTACCACCTGGAGGTCGACGGGGCGCCGGTGACGCTCGCCGTCTATTCCCGGGGCGACGAGCACCTGGCGCCGCGCTCGCGGTCCGAGACAGACGGCCCGCAGCGGGCCCGGCTCGCGGACGTCGAGGCGCTCCTCGCCCGCTAGCCGGCCTTCAGCTGCCGCGCCGCGTCGATGGCGAAATAGGTGAGGATCGCATCGGCGCCCGCCCTCTTGAAGGCGACGAGCGATTCCATCATGCAGGCCGGGCCGTCGATCCAGCCGTTGAGCGCGGCCGCCTGGAGCATCGAGTACTCGCCGCTCACCTGGTAGACGAGGGTCGGGACGCCGAAGGCATCCTTCACCCGCCGCACGATGTCGAGGTACGGCAGTCCCGGCTTGATCATCACCATGTCGGCGCCCTCGTCGATGTCCAGGGCGATCTCCTGCAAGGCCTCGTTCGAGTTGGCCGGATCCATCTGGTACGTCTTCTTGTCGCCCTTGCCCAGGTTGGCCCCCGACCCGACCGCATCGCGGAAGGGCCCGTAGAACGCGGAGGCGTACTTGGCGGAATAGGCGAGGATCCGGGTGTGGATGTGGCCGCGGGCATCCAGTGCACCTCGCAACGCCGCGACCCGCCCGTCCATCATGTCGGATGGGGCCACGACGTCTGCGCCGGCCTCTGCGTGAGTAAGTGCCTGCTTCTGAAGAACCGCAATGGTCTCGTCGTTCAGTACGTAGCCCGATTCGTCGATCAGGCCGTCCTGGCCATGGCTGGTGTAGGGATCGAGCGCCACGTCCGTGATGATGCCAATCTCCGGAAAGCGGGCCTTTACTTCGCGAATGCACCTCGGCACGAGTCCATTGGGGTTGAAGGCTTCCTCCGCTCCCAGGGTCTTGAGCCGCCCTTCGATCACGGGGAAAAGCGTGATGGCGGGAATTCCAAGTGTGAGTGCTTGCTCTATGATCGGCAGCAACTGGTCCACCGACCTTCGGCCCACCCCGGGCATCGACGCGACATCCTGGATCGCGCCGGAGCCGTCGAGCACGAAGACCGGCAGGATGAGGTCGTCGGTGGAAAGGCGGCTCTCGCGGGCCAGGCGGCGCGAGAATTCGTCGCGCCGCATGCGCCGGAGGCGTCGCTGCGGAAAACGTCCGTGGGCTGGGGTCATGGGTTGCGCGGCAGGCGGATGGCCGGGGAACTTTAGCATGGCGGTCGAATCTGATCGCTTGAAGGGACACCCCTTCCCCGCTTCTCCTCCCTGAGCGGGTGCCTTAATTCCCATTAAGGCTTTTTTGCCCCGGCCTTATTCCCCTTTTGCCGGGGCTTTTTGTTTGTGCGCGGCCACCCACCCCTCGATGCACGCCTGGGCATCGACCGTTCCGGTCCGCTTCAGGCTGGAGAAGAGCTGGGCGGTTGCCCCCGGGTAGACCGTGGCGAGGTCGCGACGCGCCTGCGCCAGGGTGCGCTGGCTCGCCTGGGCGGAAAGCTTGTCGGATTTGGACAGCAGGACATGGACGTTCCTGCCGGAGGGAAGCAGCCAGTCGAGGAGGCGGCGGTCCTGGGGCATGAGGGGGTGGCGCGAGTCCATCACCACGATCACGCCGACGAGCGCCTCCCGATGGAAGATGTACTCGCCGACGAGGGTGTCCCAGTGCTGCCGTACCGCCAGCGGCACGCCGGCGTATCCGTAGCCGGGCAGGTCGACCAGGAAGGCCTCCGAGTCCACGGCGAAGAAATTGATGAGCTGCGTCCGCCCCGGGGTCTTGCTCACGAAGGCGAGCCGGCGCCGGCCCGCGAGCGTGTTGAGCGCGCTGGACTTCCCTGCATTGGAGCGCCCGATGAACGCGACCTCGGGAAGCGATCCCGGAGGCAGCTTTCGCGGGTCGTGGACGGACAGGACGTAGCGGGCGTTCTCGAGGCGCATCGGGCAGCCTCAGGGCCGTGACGGGCCGGACTTCCCCGGGCTGGCGGGGGTGGCGGCGCCTACGGTAAAATCCATGGGTTTACCGGATTCGACAGAAAAAAGAGGATCGGCAATGCGTGCATTCCAGCAGTTGGCGGGGCTCATGGCGATAGTCTACGCAACGCTCGCGCAGGGCGCTGCGCCCGCGCCGGCGCCCAAGCCGGATCTCGAGCGCGGAAAGCAGATTGCCGCCACGGTATGCGTGGCTTGCCACGGCCCCGACGGGAACAGCCCCGCGCCGGCCAATCCCATCCTCGCGGGCCAGCATGCGGATTACCTCGCCGCGCAGCTCGCCGCGTACAAGTCGGGCACGCGCGCCAACCCGATCATGGCCGGCATGTCGGCGGCCCTCACTCCCGAGGACATGCGCAGCGTCGCCGCGTGGTTCTCGCAGCAGGCCCCGAAGCCGTCGGCCGCGAAGGACAAGGCGCTCGCCGCGCGTGGCCAGCAGATCTGGCGCGGCGGAATCCGCCAGGGCAGCGTCCCGGCTTGTGCCGGCTGCCACGGTGCCGCCGGCGCCGGCATCCCGTCCCAGTATCCGCGGCTGGCCGGGCAGTACGCCGACCTGACGTTCGCCTGGCTCAAGGCGTTCGCCGACGGTTCCCGTGCAAACTCCGTCATGGCGGGAATCGCCGCCAAGATGTCCGAGGCCGACATGAAGGCCGTCTCGGAATACGCCGCGGGGCTTCGCTAGCCTTCGGCGCCGGGAACCGGCGCCTCCTGCGCGTCCCGCGCCTGCGTGTAGGCGTTCCTTCCCTTGCGCTTCGACTCATAGAGCGCGGCGTCGGCCGCGCGCACCAGCGCCCCCGCGCCCTTGGCCGGCCCCGGAAGGAAGGCGCCGCCGATGCTCGCGCTGACGCGAACCGGCGCCGCGCCCACGTCGAACGGGCGCGCCATGGCCTCCAGGAGCTTGTGCGCGACCGACCGGGCGCCGTCCCGGTCGGTATCGGGAAGGAGGACCAGGAATTCGTCCCCCCCAAGGCGCCCGACGGTGTCCGAGGACCGCACGCAGTCGAGGGCGCGCCGTGCCACGGCGACCAGCAGCGCATCGCCTGCCGCGTGGCCGTGCGCATCGTTCACCGCCTTGAAGCCGTCGAGGTCGAACAGCAGGACCGCGAGCGGCGCGGCATTGCGCTCGGCCAGCGCAACCTGGCGGCCGAGGAGATCGTCGAGCAGGCTCCGGTTGGCGAGCCCGGTGAGAGAGTCGTAGTGCGCGAGCTGCTGGATCCGCGCAGCGTCGCGGCGTGCCCGCCTATAGAGGTTGCGGAAGGCCACCGCGAGGCCGATGAGGACGGCGATGGCCCCGGCCACCAGGGCGCGCACGTACGTTTCCCGGCCTGTCCAGAGGCGGATCTGCGCATTCGTCTTTGCGTTCACCAACTCGCCTGTGCGTGCCTTCGCGCGACGGACGGCACGAAACGCGCCTTCCTCGGCCTCCCCGAGCGCCGGCATCTCCCTGCGCGGCACCCCCATGCGGGTCGCGAGTTCCGCCTGGTCCGCGTAGTAGCGAACCGGGGCCTCCATCGCGCCAAGCACCGGGGCGACGTCAGGCCGCTCCGACGCCTTGGCCCGCAGGTACTCGAGGTCGGCCGAGATCGCGACGTGCTCGCCTGCAAGGCGCCCGGCCGCCGTCCCGGCGGAGACTGCATGGCGCATGCGATACAGCGATTCCTTCAGCGAATCGAGCCCGTCCTTGACCTCCTGCAGCGCCTGGATCTCGCGCGAGAGCTCCGTCTCGCGCGCCATGTCCCCATGGATGAGGGCGGCCAGGACCGTGATCGAGACGGCCGCGACCGCAAGGCCCGCGACCGCGATCTTCCCGGCGAGGGGCGGCACGCCGGCTAGCCGGCTCGCGCTTCGCCGAACGCCGCGCGCGCGGCGGCGAGCGTCAACTCGATCTCGGCCGGGCCGTGCGCCGCCGAGACGAACCCGGCCTCGAACGCCGAAGGCGCGAGGTACACGCCGCGGCGCAGCATCGCATGGAAGAAACGGTTGAAGCGCTCCTTGTCGCACTCCATGACCTGGGCGAACGAGGCCGGCGCCTGCGCACGGAAGAAGATGCCGAACATCCCGCCGAGGCTGGCGGCGCTGAAGGGCACGCCCGCCTGCTTCGCCTCGCGCGCGAGGCCCTCGGTGAGCGCCGTCGTGGTGGCCGACAGCGCCTCGAAGAATCCGGGGGCGAGCACCCGCTTGAGGGTCGCGAGCCCCGCGCTCACCGCCACGGGGTTTCCGGAGAGGGTGCCCGCCTGGTAGACGGGCCCGACCGGCGCGAGCCTGGCCATGATGTCGCGGCGACCGCCGAAGGCGCCCACGGGCATCCCGCCGCCGATCACCTTCCCGAGCGTCGTGAGGTCCGGCCGGATCCCGAACACGCCCTGCGCGCCCTGCGGGCCGACGCGAAAGCCGGTCATCACCTCGTCGAAGATGAGGACCGCGCCGTGCTGCGTGCACAGCCGGCGAAGGGTCTCGTGGAACGCCTGCGAGGGCCTCACGAAATTCATGTTGCCCGCCACCGGCTCGAGGACGACCGCAGCGATTTGCGGCCCGAAGCGCGCGAACGCGTCCTCGAGCTGCTGCGCGTCGTTGTAGTCGAGGACGAGCGTGTGCGAGGTGAGCTCCGCGGGGACGCCGGCCGAGGTCGGATTGCCGAAGGTGAGCGCGCCGGAGCCCGCCTTCACCAGGAGGAAGTCGCTGTGCCCGTGGTAGCAGCCCTCGAACTTCACGATGAGCGAGCGGCCCGTGAATCCGCGCGCCAGCCGCAGCGCGCTCATCACCGCCTCGGTGCCCGAGCTCACGAGCCGCACCTGCTCGACCGAAGGCAGGCTGCGCGCGAGAAGTTCCGCCATTTCCAGCTCGAGTTCCGTGGGGGCGCCGAAGGAAAGGCCCCGGGCGGCGGCCGCGGCGACCTGCGCGAGGACTTCCGGATCGGCGTGCCCGAGGATGATCGGGCCCCACGAGCCCACGTAGTCGACGTAGCGGTTTGCGTCCGCGTCGACGAGCCACGCACCCTTGCCCTCGCGGAAGAAGACGGGCGTGCCGCCCACGGCGCGGAAGGCGCGCACCGGCGAGTTGACGCCGCCGGGAATGACGCGCTGCGAGGCTTCAAAGAGCTGCTGGCTGCGTTCGAACATAGGTGTCGGGTTCCGTGTCGAAAGGTCTTGAAAGGGCGCGTGCGGCTGCGGCCACGTCGGGGGCGTCGAAGAGGGCGGAGATGACCGCCAGCATGTCGGCGCCCGCGGCGACCGCGTCGGCGGCGTTCGAGGCCGTGATGCCGCCGATCGCGGCGATCGGAACGCGCACGCGGCGGCGAACCTGCGCGAGGGTAGCGAGGCCGGCCCGGGCCGCCTGCGGCTTGGTCGGCGAGGCGAACACGCTGCCGACCCCCACGTAGTCTGCGCCGGCGCCCTCCGCGGCGGTGGCCAGTCCGGGATCGTCGTAGCAGGACACGCCGAGGATCGCGCCGGGAAGTCGCTTCCTCGCCTCGAGGGGGTCGCCATCGCCCCGGCCGAGATGGACCCCGTCCGCGCCGAGGGCGAGAGCCAGCTCGACGTCGTCGTTCACCACGAGCGGCACGCCGCGCGCGCGGCAAAGCGCGAGGAGCGCGCCGGCCTGGGCGAACCTGTCCCGGTAGGAATCGGCCTTGGACCGGTATTGCACCAGGCGGGCGCCGCCATTGATGGCCGCCGCCACAATCTCGCGCAGCGCGGCCGTGTCGGCGGTCTCCGGCGTGATGGCGTAGAGACCGCGCAGGCGCGAACGCCGCTCAACCGCGTCCATCGTCCTCGTCATCCCGGGCCCAGAAGAGGCGATCGGGGATGAACTGGCCCATGCCGGGACGGAAGGCGCGGGAGAGCGCCTGCCACGTGTACTCCTGGGCTTCCTGGACAGCCTCGGCGACCTCGAGCCCGCGGGCGAGGTTGGCCGCGATGGCCGAGGCGAGCGTGCAGCCGGAGCCGTGGAAGCTGCCCGGCAGCCGCTGCCAGGTGTCGGTGCGGACGATGCCGTCCCGGTGGTGCAGCGTGTTCACCACCGAGGCCGTCGAATCGTGGGCGCCCGTCACCAGGACGTACTCGCAGCCCACGTCGAGAAGGCGCCTGGCGCACTCGGCGTGGTCGGGGTCCTCGTCCTCGTCCACCTCCGCCAGGCGGCGCAGCTCCGGGATGTTGGGCGTCACGACGGTGCTCTGCGGCACCAGCAGCTCCCGGATGGCGCCGACGAGGTCCTCGCCGCCGAACTCGTCGCCGCGCCCCGAGGCAAGCACGGGATCGAGGACGAGCGGAATGTCCGGGTAGTCCGACACGACCTCGGCCACCACGGCCACGATCTCCGAGGAACCGAGCACGCCCACCTTGAAGGCCACGACCGGGATGTCCTCGAGGATGCAGCGCGCCTGGTCGGCCACCCAGTCGGGATCCAGGGCGAGGAAACCCTCGACGCCGGCGCTGTCCTGCACGGTGATGGCCGTAACCACCGACAGGGGGTGGCATCCCATGCTCGCCAGGGTGAGGATATCGGCCTGCAGGCCGGCGCCGGAGGTCGGGTCGGTCGCGGCGAAGGTAAGGACGGCAGGCGGTACGGGGGAGGCAGGCATGGAAGGGAAGGCGATGCGCAGGTTAAACTAGCGGTTTGCCGCGGGCGAGCACGGGGTCTTGCCCGTTCGGCCCGGCGGCCCAGGCGCAGGGTTTCCTTGACTGCCCATTCTACCTGCATCCGAACCCCCCATTTCCGGTCCGCTCAATGTCTTCCGCTCCCGCTCCCGCCCCCGTCCCCTATCGCACGTGGATGTGTCTCGTCTGCGGTTACGTCTACGACGAGGCCGCGGGCGCGCAGGAGGACGGCCTGGCGCCGGGCACCCGTTGGGAGGACGTGCCCGCCAACTGGTCCTGCCCCGAATGCGGAGCGCGCAAGGAGGATTTCGAGATGGTGGAAATCTAGAAAAGTTACATCCGCAACAATTTCGAAACGGCTTCAACTAGCGGCGCTTGAATCTTGTTTTCACGGGCCAAATGGCATAGGCTACTTTCGTTAAACCGAAGCAGCCGCCGGCAGAGCGGACTTGCGGGGAGGCCCGGCCCATGGGACGCCCGCGCGGCGGCAGCGTGAACCGCGTGGCGTAGGGGTTTCGGCGCCTTTTTTCAGCGGAACATCGAGGAAGGCGTGGCGGAAACAAAGACCCTTGCCGGCGTGCGCGTGATGGTGATCGACGACAGCAACACCATTCGTCGAAGTGCCGAGATCTTCCTCATGCAGGCCGGCTGCCAGGTGATCCTCGCCGAGAACGGTTTCGACGCGCTCGCCAAGATCGCCGACCACGAGCCCGACCTCATCTTCGTGGACATCATGATGCCGAGGCTCGACGGCTACCAGACGTGCGCGCTCATCAAGAAGAGCGGCAAGCACCACGCGACGCCGGTCATCATGCTGTCCTCGAAGGACAGCCTTTTCGACCGCGCGCGCGGCCGGATGGTGGGATCCGACGAGTACCTCACGAAGCCTTTCACGAAGGAAAGCCTGCTCCGGGCGGTCGAGACGCATCTCGCCCACCGCAGCCCGGCCTGACGAAGCACGAACATCACGAAACGGAGCACAAGCCAATGCCCATCAAGAAAGTCATGGTTGTGGACGACTCGCCGACGGAGCGCGCCTACCTCGAAAACCTCCTGAAGAAGAAGGGCTTCGACGTGATCATGGTCGACAGTGGCGAGGCAGCCATCGAGCGCGCCAAGTCCGACAAGCCTGACCTCATCCTCATGGATGTCGTCATGCCCGGGCTCAACGGCTTCCAGGCCACCCGCGCCATCACCCGCGAGGAGTCGACGAAGCACATTCCGGTCATCATCTGCACGACCAAGGACCAGGAGACCGACAAGATCTGGGGCCTGCGGCAGGGCGCGAAGGACTACGTCACGAAGCCCATCAACGAAGCGGACCTGATCGACAAGATCAAGTCGTTCGGCTGAGGCGCGACCCGCCTTGGCGCGACGGACAGGCCTCCGCGAGTTCCAGATTTCGGTCGCAGAGCGGCTTCGCACCGCCGCGACCCGCGCCACCCTTTCCTCCAAGCTCGGCTTCCAGGTGGGAGGCGCCAACTGGTTCGTGGCCCTGCACCAGGTGAGCGAAGTGATCCCGATGCCGCCGTTCATTCCGGTTCCGCTCACGCAGCCCTGGTTTCGCGGGGTCGCCAACGTTCGCGGCAACCTCTACAGCATCGTCGATTTCTCGGCGTTCCAGGACGGCGCCCCGGCCCCGGCCGGCACTGAACGGCGCGTGATCCTCATCTCGGACAAGCTCGTCGGAGGCGCCGGCCTTCTCGTGTCGCGAATGCTCGGCCTGCGAAATCCCGAGCACTTCACTGCCGCCGAACGGCCCGCCGATGCCCCGCCCTGGCTGGGCGCGGTCTTCCGGGATGCGTCGGGCGCCACCTGGCACGAGCTGGACCTCGTCCGGCTCGCGAAGGAGCGTCGATTCCTGGAGGTCGGAAGCCACTAGGGGACCGCCCCGCGAGGCGCCACCGAAGACTCACCGCTGCACGGAGAACAACATGGCCAAAGCACCGCCGGCAAAACCCAAATCGTCGTTCGCGGACTGGTTCCGCAATCTCGGCTCGTCCAAGCCCAAGCCCAAGGCCGGCGCGCGGCCCGCGGCGTCCGCGGCCTCCACGATGACGAACCTCCCGGCCGGCGGCGGACCCGAGACCCGCCCGGGCGGGCCCACGTCCACCCTGGGCGGGGGCGGGGCCAGGAAGGCGGTCATCACGGGCAAGCTCTTCAGCATCGAGGAGTTCTCCCTGCCGCTGATCGGGCATCTCCCCGTCACCACGCAGATGAACGTGCTGGGCACGGTCGCGCTGGGCCTCGTGGCCCTGACCGCGCTCATGGTGTTCGTCGACGCCACGGCGCGCTCCCAGAGCGCCACGTACGTGACGGTCGCCGCGCAGATGCAGTACCACACCCAGCGCCTCGCGAAGGCCGCGAGCCTCGCGGCGCGCGGGCAGGCCAACGCGTTCCTGCAGGTGCAGGACAGCCGCGACGAGTTCGCGAACTACCTCAAGGTCCTCCAGGACGGCGGCTTCGCCTTCGGCGTCGACGTGCCCTCGGCGGGGACGACCGAGGAGGTGAAGAGCCGCCTTGAGGAGCTGGGCCAGCGCTGGCCGGATTCGTCCAAGGCGGCCTCGGCCATCCTTGCCGCGAAGAACGACCTGGTCGCCCTCGCCCAGAACATCGCGCAGATCCGCCTGGGTTCCGAGGAGATGGCCACGATCTCCCAGGAGCTCACGGCCCTCATGGGCCAGTCGGGCTCGCCGCCCGGCCAGGTCCTGCGCGCGAACCGGCTCACGTTCCTCGCCGAGCGCCTCGGGCGCGGATCGGCGGAGATCCTGGGCGCGGAGACCATCGACCCGGAAGTGCCCTTCCTCATCGGCAAGGACACCAACGACCTTCGCGACCTGCTTAAGGCCCTCGACGCCGGCAGCGACGCGCTCGCGATCCTGCCCATCCGCGACACGGAGACGCGCGCCAAGCTCGCCGAGCTCAAGAAGCAGTTCGACGAGTTCGAGAAGAACGTCGGCCCGATCCTGCGCGAGCTGCAGAAGCTCGTGACGGCGCGCCAGGCGGGCGCCCAGCTGGTGGCGGCTTCCGAGCAGCTGCAAAGCGCGGTCGGACGCCTCCAGGACGCGCTGCAGGCCGAGAAGTCGGCCGCCACGCTGATCATGCTGGTCGTGTTCGCGGCACTGCTCGTCGTTGTGCTCCTGTTGATGGGCCTCGTGTTCCTCGCGGACACGCGCCGCGGCGCCGCGCTTTCCGAGCGGGAGAACAAGAAGAACCAGGAGGCCATTCTTCGCCTCCTGAACGAGATGGGCGACCTCGCCGACGGCGACCTTACGGTGAAGGCGGAGGTGACCGAGGACATCACGGGCGCCATCGCGGATTCGATGAACTACACCATCGACGAGCTGCGAAACCTGGTGACCGGCGTGAACAGCGCGGCCATCTCCGTGACCCAGAAAACGGCGCAGGCGCAGTCGATCTCGGCCGAGCTGCTCGGCGCCGCGGAGCGGCAGTCGAAGGAGATCGAGCAGACGACCACGCAGGTGCTGGACGTCTCGCGCTCGATCTCGGCGGTGTCGTCGACGGCGGAGGAGGGGGCCCAGGTGGCGCAGCGCTCCCTGGCGGCCGCGGACAAGGGCCGCGTCGCGGTGCAGGACTCGATCGCGGGCATGAACGACATCCGCGAGCAGATCCAGGAGACCTCCAAGCGGATCAAGCGCCTGGGCGAATCGTCCCAGGAGATCGGCGAGATCGTGGAGCTCATCTCCGACATTACCGAGCAGACGAACGTGCTCGCGCTAAACGCCGCCATCCAGGCGGCCTCCGCGGGCGAGGCGGGGCGGGGCTTCTCGGTGGTCGCGGAGGAAGTGCAGCGGCTGGCCGAACGCTCCGGCGAGGCGACCAAGCAGATCGGCGCGATCGTGAAGACGATTCAGGCGGACACCCAGGACGCCGTGGCGGCCATGGAGAAATCGACGCAGGGCGTGGTCGAGGGCGCGAAGCTCTCGGACGCCGCAGGCCAGGCGCTCACCGAGATCGACTCGGTGACGAAGAACCTTGCGCAGCTCATCCAGCAGATATCGAAGGCGACGAGCGCGCAGGCCGAGGCCACGAACCAGGTGGCGCAGAACATGCAGGAGATCCTCGATATCACCCGGCAGACGACGCTCGGCACGCAGCAGACCGCGGGCTCGATTCGCGACCTCTCCGCGGTGGCCCAGGAGCTCAAGAGCTCCGTCGCGGGCTTCAAGCTGTAGGAGACCATGGCCGCCCGCCCCGCCACCGGTTTCGATCTCGGCCCGCTCAGCTGGGTCAAGACCGAGATCGACCATTCGCTGGGGCAGGCGCGCGAGAACCTGGACAAGATCGCGGCGGCTCCCGCAGAGCGCGCGCCGGTCAAGTACATACTGACCCATCTTCACCAGGCGACGGGCGCCCTCGCGATGGTCGGGCTCGGGGCAGCCACCCGCTTCAACGAGGAGCTCGAGCGCCTGGTGTCCTCCATCGAGTCGTGCGGCGAGGCGGACATCGTCGCGCGCGTGCCGGTGGCCAAGCGCGCGATCGCGCTCCTGTCGGCCTATCTCGACGCGCTCATGGCCGGCGAGCCGGACCGGCCGATGTCTCTGCTCGCCGCCTACCTCGACCTCAACCGCGCGCGCGGCGCGACGGACGCGGCGGACGGCGACCTCTTCCATCCCGACCTTTCCGTCGAACTGCCGGCGCCCGCGGAGCCGCCCGCCGCCATGGACGACGCGGTGCTCGCCAAGGCGCTCGCCCACCAGCGGGCCCTGTACCAGCAGGGCCTGCTCAAGACCCTGCGCGGCGGCGAGACGGGCGACGCCTTCCGGCAGATGCAGGGTGCGGTCGCGGCGATCGAGTCGATGCAGGCCGGCACGGCCAACCGCCCGTTCTGGTGCGCGGCGTCCGCGTTCTTCGACGCGCTTGCGCTCGACGGAGTCGCCCTCGACGCGGCCGCGAAGCCGCTGCTCGCCAAGGTCGACCAGCAGGTGAAGCAGCTGATCGACGGCGCCGCGAAGGTGCCCGAAAGGCTCTTCCGCGACCTGCTCCTGCAGGTCGGGCGCAGCCGCCCGGTGAGCCCCCGGATCACGCTGCTCAAGGAAGCCTACCGGCTCGACGAGCTGCTCGTTCCCCCGCAGCCGGCGCTGGGCGAGACGCCCGACGAGTCGGTCACGGCGCTCATCCGCGAGGTGCGCGAGCTCACTTCCCAGCAGAAGGACACGTGGCTCAAGTACACCTCGGGCAACCGGGCCGCGCTCGAGCCGTTCGGCAAGCAGGCGCTGGCGCTGGCCGACCATGCCTCGCAGCTTCCGCGCCGCGAGCTCCAGCCCGTCTTCCTGAAGCTCGCCGACGTGGCGCCGGCGCTGAAGGCGCGCGCCATCCCGCCTTCCGAGGCGCAGGCGCTGGAGGTCGCGACCGCGCTCCTGTTCGTCGAGTCGGCGCTCGAGAACTACTTCCGGCTGGGCGGCGACCTCGAGCGCCAGGCGCGGACGGTGTCGGACCGGCTGAAGGCCGCGATGGCAGGCGAGGCCGTCCCGCCCATGGACTCGATCGAAGGCGGGATCCTCGACGAGATGACCCGCCGCGCGCAGGAGAAGCTCCTCGTCTTCCAGGTCGGGCAGGAAGTCCAGGTGAACCTGCAGGGAATCGAGCAGGCCCTGGACGCCTTCTTCCGCGACCCCGCCAGGCGCGACGAGCTCAAGGGGCTGGCGGCACAGTTCGCGCAGGTCCAGGGCGCGCTGATGATCATGGAGCTCGACGCCGCCGCCGGGCTCAACGCCGCGGTGGCGGCGCGCGCCCAGCAGTTCGCGGAAGGCACGCTGGACGGCAAGGGCGAGGCGGCCGAACTCGTCGCCGACGGCCTTTCGGCGCTCGGCCTCTACATCACGGCGATCCAGCAGGGCGCGGCTCGCCCCGCGGACGTGCTGCACCCCGCCCTGGTGCGCTTCGGCCTGGCCCCTTCGGCCGAGAGGCTCGCCGAGGAGGCGATGCGCAGGACCGGCACCGTGTCGCCGCTCGACCTCGACGTGCAGAAGCAGAAGGTCCAGGCCCTCTACGAGGACTGGAAGGAGGCTCCCGCCGCCGATGTGAAGGAGAAGCTCGAGCGCGCGGTCGACGACCTCAAGCGCGACGCCGTCGTCATCTCGGATTCGCAGGTGGCGCGGCAGAGCGACGAGGTCCTCGCGGCCCTGCAGGTGGCGACCGACGCCGGGCAGACGGGAGTCTTCCAGGCGATCCAGGAACTCGCCCCCGAGAAGCCGCCGGAGACGCCCACGGCGCAGGTCGTCCAGCTGGTGGACGCTCCCGGCTCCGAGATCGACAAGGAGCTCCTCGACATCTTCCTGGAGGAGGCGACCGAAGTCTCCGCGACCATCGCCGGGCAACTCGCCACCTGCCGCAGCGCGCCGCACGACCGGGAATCGCTCACGACCATCCGCCGGGGCTTCCACACCCTCAAGGGCAGCGGCCGCATGGTCGGGCTCACCGACCTGGGCGAGGTCGCCTGGCAGTGCGAGCAGGTGATGAACAAGTGGCTGAAGGACGAGAAGCCCGCCACTGCGGGGCTGCTCGCCTTCGTCGAGCTCGCGGAGAAGTCGTTCTCCGGCTGGATCGAGAGCCTCAAGGAGGGTCGCGACACTCCCATCGACGGGGCCGAGATCGCGCGCCGCGCCGAGCTTCTGAAGAGCGGCGAGGCCGCCGCCGCGCCAATGGCCGCGCTCGAGCCGATGCCGGCGGAACCCGTGCCCGAGGCTGCCGAAGAGGGCGCCCCGGCCGTGGCGGAAATCTCCGGCTTCGCTTTCGAATCGCTCGACCTGCAGCCGGCGGCCGGGGAGGCCGCGGCCGCGCCACCGGCCGACGAGTTCGATTTCGCCGCCCTTGCCGCGGCCGCGCCCGCCGGAGCGGAGCCCGCGCCGGAGGAGGAGCCCGACGTCCTCGTGGGCTCCGTGTCCCTCTCGGCCGCCCTTTACTCGATCTACGTGGGAGAGGCGGAGCAGCATGCCGCCACGCTAGAGCGCGAGATGGAGCAGATCGAGGCCGATCCCCTGCATCCGGTGAGCCACGAGTTCATGCGCGCGGCGCACACGCTCACGAGCAGCTCACGGACGACGGGGTTCTTCGTGCTCGCCGACGTCGCGCACGCGCTCGAGAAGTGGCTCGCCGACGCGATCGACTACCCGCCGGAGTTCACGCCCGACAGGATCGCCACCACGCGCCGCGCGGTCGATGGCGTGGTGGCGATGGTGCGTTCGATCGCCGGCCGCGCCCTGCCGCTGGGCCGCGACGACCTCGTGGACGACCTGAAACGCCTTCGCGAAGGGTTGCAGGAATCGCGCCGCACCGGCGAGGGAACCCACATCCGCATGCCCGGCGTCGTCCGCGAGGCGCTGGAGGCCCGCGCCGCGCCCGGGGAAGCAGCGCCCGCGGCCGAGCCCGCGGCACCCGAATTGCCCATGGCCGAGGCGCCCGCGCCCGAGGTGCCCGAGGCGCCGCCCGTCGTCTCGCCTCCGCCCGTCCCCGAGCCTGTCGCGCCCGCGCTGGAGCCGGTTGCGCTCGTCCCGGAGCCGGTCGCGCCCGTCGTGCAGCCGCCCGTGCCGGTCGAGGCCGAGGCTGCGCCGCCGGCCCCGGCAGAGGAGCTGGCCGCCCAGCCGGAAGAGGCCCAGCGCCCCTTCGAGGCGGGCAAGGACCAGCGCAAGATCAAGGATGACGTCGACCGCGACCTGCTGCCGATCTTCCTGGAGGAGGCGCGCGAGCTCGTGCCGGCGGTGAGCGACGGCCTGCGGCGCTGGAAAGCCAGCCCGACGGACCCGACCCCGTCCGGGGACCTGCGCCGCCACCTGCACACGCTCAAGGGCAGCGCCCGCATGACGGGCCTCATGCGCCTGGGCGAGCTCGCCCACGTGCTGGAGTCGCGCGTGGTCGACATGGGCGCCCAGACCCGCCCGGCCGAGAAGGAGTTCGAGGAGGCCGAGGAGCGGATCGACCGGTTCTCGCTCGCCCTGGAGCGGCTTTCGCGCGGCGAGGACCTGCAGGACCTCGTGCCCGTCGAGGTCCCGGTCTCCGCGGTGTTCGAGCAGCAGAAGGACAAGCCCACCCCGCTCGCGGTGATCGCGGCCGCGGCCGAGACGATGGCCCAGCAGCAGGCGCTGCCGCCCGAGCTGCGGGAGGTGCGCGCGGCGCTGCTGCGCGTGAACGCCGACCTCGTGGACCAGTTCGTGAACGAGGCGGGGGAACTGTCGATCGCGCGCTCCCGGATCGAGGGCGAGATGGCCGCCTTCAAGCGCGCCCTGTCCGACCTCTCCGAGAACGTGTCGCGGATGCGGGCTCAGCTGCGCGAGATCGAGATGGCCTCCGAAGGCCAGATGCAGAGCCGCATGAAGGAGCAGGAGGAGCACGGCGGGGCCTTCGACCCGCTCGAGCTCGATCGCTTCTCGCGCATGCAGGAGCTCACGCGCTTCCTCGCGGAGTCGCTGAGCGACGTGATCACGCTGCAGCAGAGCCTGCAGAAGAACATCGACGAGACGGAGCTGGCCATCCTGCAGCAGTCGCGGCTCAATCGCGACCTGCAGCAGGGGCTCATGGGCGTGCGCCTGGTGCCCCTCGCGAACCTCGCGGACCGCTTCTACCGCGTCGTCCGGCAGACGGCCAAGGACGTGAACAAGAAGGCCAACCTCGAGCTCAAGGGCATCCGGGTCGAGCTCGACCGCTCCGTCCTCGAGAAGATCACCGCGCCCTTCGAACACCTGCTGCGCAACGCGGTGGCGCACGGCATCGAGTCGCCCCAGGAGCGCGTGGCGGCGGGCAAGCCCGAGATCGGCGAGATCTCCATCGACGCGGTGCAGCGCGGCAACGAGGTGATTCTCACCGTCGCCGACGACGGGCGCGGGCTCGACATCGGCCGAATCCGGGAGCGGGCGGTGGAACTCGGCCAGATGGAGGCCGGCGACGAACTGCCCGACGAGGCGCTCGCCCAGTTCATCTTCTGGCCCGGCTTCTCGACCTCGCGCGAGGTCACTCAGGTGGCCGGCCGCGGCGTCGGCATGGACGTCGTGAAGAACGAGATCACCTCGCTGGGCGGGCGGGTCGAGCTATCCTTCCTGCCGGGGCGCGGAACGACCTTCACGATCACCCTGCCGCTCACCCTCGCGGTGACGCAGGCGGTCATGCTGCGCGTGGGCGACAGGCTCTATGCCGTGCCATCGGTGATGATCGAGCAGGTGCAGGAGTACAAGGCCGCCGCCTTCGCGGAGGTCGCCGGCCGCGGCGAGGTGCGGTGGAAGGACAACAGCTTCCCGCTGCGCTCGCTCCTCACCCTCCTGGGCGAGCCCGACTCTGCGCTGCCGCTCCGGCAGATCCCGGTGCTGCTGCTCAAGAGCGGCGTCCAGCGCGCGGCGATCCGGGTCGACGAGATCATCGGCAACCGCGAAATCGTGGTGAAGACCATCGGCCCGCAGCTCGCGCGCCTGGCCGGCATCGCCGGCGCCACCGTGCTGGGCAACGGCCAGGTGGTGCTGATCCTCAACCCCGTGAACCTGGTGCACGGCGTGGGCACGGCCGAGGCCGTCACCGTCACCGCCGCGGCGCCGCAGGCGCCGGCCCCCGTTCCCGCGGCCAAGCCCGCCACCCCGCTGGTGATGGTGGTCGACGACTCGCTCACCGTGCGCAAGATCACCGGCCGGATGCTCGCGCGCGAGGGCTACGAGTTCGTGACGGCGAAGGACGGCGTCGACGCGCTGCAGCAGCTCCAGGACGTGCGCCCCTCGGTGATCCTGCTCGACGTCGAGATGCCGCGCATGGACGGCTTCGAGTTCGCGCGCAACGTCCGCCTGGACGAGGCCACGAAGGCGATCCCGATCATCATGATCACCTCGCGCACGGCGGACAAGCACCGCAACCGCGCCCTCGAGCTGGGCGTGAACGAGTACATGGGCAAGCCCTACCAGGAAGACCAGCTTCTCGCCCTCATCGCGCGCTACGCGCGCGAGCCCGCGCCCGCCTGAACGGGAACCCCCGCTAGCTGAAGTACGCGAGCACCGCCACGCCCAGCGCGATGCGGTACCACGCGAAAGCCCGGAAGTCGTGGCTCGCGACGTAACGGATGAGGCCGCGCACCGCGACGAGTGCCGCGACGAAGCTCACCGCGAATCCCACGGCGAAAGGACCCAGGTCCGCGGCCTCGAACAGGTGCCGGTACTTCACCACCTGGTACCCAGTGGCGGCGAACATGATCGGCACCGCGAGGAAGAAGGAAAACTCGGTCGCCGCCTGCCGCGAGAGCCCGAACAGCATCCCGCCCATGATCGTGGCGCCGGAGCGCGAAGTCCCCGGGATGAGCGAGAGGCACTGCGCGAGCCCCACCTTCAGGGCGTCCTTCCAGCGCATGTCGTCGACAGACAGGATGCGCGGCGCCCCGTGGCGCGCGTACCAGCGCTCGACGGCGAAGATCGCGAGGGCCCCGACGACCAGCGCGGCGGCGACGGCCACGGGGTTGAAGAGATAGGCCTTGATCTCGCGCTGGAACGCGAGGCCGACCAGCGCGGCGGGCAGGAAGGCCACCAGGAGGTTGGCCGCGAAGCGCTGCTGTAGGGGGTCGGAGCCGATGCCCGCGAAGGCGCGGGCGAATCTCGCCCGGTACTCCCAGCACACCGCGAGAATGGCACCGAGCTGGATGACGATGTCGAAGACCTTCCCCTTCTCGTCGTTCAGGCCGAGGAGGTCCGACACGATGATCAGGTGGCCGGTGGAGGAGACGGGGAGGAACTCCGTGAGGCCTTCCACCACGCCCAGGACGAGCGCGTTCAGCAGGGGGGCGATTTCCATCGGGGGCTAGTCTACCAGCCGCCCGCCGCGCGCCCGCGGCGCCTCAGGCCTTCGAGTAGAGCTCGCCGCCCTTCTTCACGAACTCGACCGCCTTCACCTCCATCCCCTTGGCGAGCGCCTCCGCTTCGGACAGGCCCTGGGCCGCGGCGAAGTCGCGCACGTCCTGGGTGATCTTCATCGAGCAGAAGTGCGGCCCGCACATCGAGCAGAAGTGGGCGAGCTTGGCGCCCTCCTGGGGGAGCGTCTCGTCGTGGAACTGCTTCGCCTTGTCCGGGTCCAGGCCGAGGTTGAACTGGTCCTCCCAGCGGAACTCGAAGCGCGCCTTGGAAAGCGCGTTGTCGCGGATCTGCGCTCCGGGGTGGCCCTTGGCGAGGTCGGCGGCGTGCGCGGCGATCTTGTAGGTGATGATGCCGTCCTTCACGTCGTCCTTGTCCGGAAGCCCCAGGTGCTCCTTGGGCGTCACGTAGCACAGCATCGCGGTGCCGTACCAGCCGATCTGCGCGGCGCCGATGCCGCTCGTGATGTGGTCGTAGCCGGGGGCGATGTCGGTGGTGAGCGGGCCCAGGGTGTAGAACGGCGCCTCGTGGCAGTGCTCGAGCTCGAGGTCCATGTTCTCCTTGATGAGCTGCATGGGCACGTGCCCGGGGCCCTCGATCATCACCTGGCAGTCGTGCTTCCACGCAATCGAGGTGAGCTCCCCGAGGGTCCTGAGTTCCGCGAACTGGGCATCGTCATTGGCGTCGTAGATCGAGCCCGGCCGCAGGCCGTCGCCCAGCGAGAACGACACGTCGTAGGCGGCCATGATTTCGCAGATGTCCTCGAAGCGCTCGTAGAGGAAGCTCTCCCGGTGGTGGGCGAGGCACCACTTGGCCATGATCGAGCCGCCGCGGGAGACGATCCCGGTCATGCGCTTGGCGGTCATCGGGATGTAGGCCAGGCGCACGCCCGCGTGGATGGTGAAGTAGTCCACGCCCTGCTCGGCCTGCTCCACGAGGGTGTCGCGGAAGATCTCCCAGGTGAGGTCCTCGGCGCGGCCGTCCACCTTCTCGAGGGCCTGGTAGATGGGCACCGTGCCGATGGGAACGGGCGAATTGCGGACGATCCACTCGCGCGTCTCGTGGATGTGCTTGCCGGTGGACAGGTCCATCACTGTGTCCCCGCCCCAGCGGATGGCCCAGGTCATCTTGTCGACCTCCTCGGCGATGGACGAGCCGAGCGCCGAGTTGCCGATGTTCGCGTTGACCTTGACCAGGAAGTTGCGCCCGATCGCCATCGGCTCGATCTCGGGGTGGTTCACGTTGGCCGGGATGATGGCCCGTCCCCGCGCCACCTCGTCGCGCACGAACTCGGGCGTGACCTCGCGCGGGATCGCGGCGCCGAAGGACTGGCCGGGATGCTGGCGGCCCAGGAGCTCGGCCATGCGCGCCCCCACGGGGCCGGCGGCGCCGAGCCCCTCCAGGTACTCCCGGCGGCGCCCGTTCTCGCGGATCGCGACGAACTCCATCTCGGGCGTCACGATGCCGCGGCGCGCGTAGTGCATTTGGGTGACGTTCGCGCCGGCCTTCGCGCGCCGGGGCAGCCGCTTCAGGTCGAAGCGCAGCTCGGCGAGCTTCGGGTCCGCGAGCCGCTCGCGGCCGTAGCGGGAGGTGGGGCCGTCCAGGATCTCGGTGTCGCCCCGCTCCTCGATCCAGCGCGCGCGAAGCGCCGGCAGCCCCGAGCGGATGTCGATGCGCGCGGACGGGTCCGTGTAGGGGCCGCTCGTGTCGTACACGTAGACGGGCGGGTTCACCTCCGCGCCGAAGGAGGCGGGCGTGTCCGACTGCGAGACTTCGCGCATCGGCACGCGGACGTCCGTGCGCGAGCCCTCGGCGTACACCTTGCGCGAGCGCGGCAGGGGCTGGATGGCGGCCTCGTCGACGTGGGCCGAGGCGGCGATGAATTTCGGGTTGGCGTTCATGAAGGCTCCATCGGGGGCGGCGACGGAGCGGGGGGCCCTGGGCCCACGCTCCCTACGCCGGCATGACCCGGGTCAGGTTCAAAGGGACTCTCTCACCGGGCGGCGGCCCGGACCCCTGCGTTCGGACGTCAAACCTACCGGAAGGGGGCGCCGTACGCAAATGGCGCCAGGCAATCCGCCCCCTTGACGTCGTTATTAGTCGTTCGTATAGTTAAGGCAAAGGATCGCTCATGCCCCGTCCCTCGCGACATCTCGACAGGGCCCTGCTCGCCGCCGGGCGCGAGCTGCTGCCCGTGCACGGCTGCGCGGGGCTCACCATCCGCCAGGTCTCCGACGCCGCGGGCGTGAACATCGGCATGTTCCACTATCACTTCCGCACCCGGGAGGCCTTCCTGCGCGCGGTGATGCAGAACGCCTACGAGGAGATGTTCTCGCGGCTCACGCTGCGCTCTCCCGGCGAGGCCACCGCCACCGCGCACCTTCGCGCCGCGCTGCGCGTCATCGGCCGCTTCCTGCAGGCGAACCGCGCTCTGCTGGCGAGGGTCCTGGCCGACGCCCTCGCCGGAAACGGAATCGCCCGCGACTTCCTGCGCGAGAACTTCCCCCGCCACCTGCGCGTCATCGTGGGGCTCGTCGCAGCCGGCCAGGAGGCGGGGGAGCTCCGGCCCATGGCCCCGCTGCAGGCCTTCGCATTCTGCGCGGGGGCGCTCGGCATGGCCCTCCTCGTGGGGGGCGCCCTGGCTGACGCGGACACGCTCCCTCCCGAATTCCGCGAGGAGCTGCGCTCCGCGATCCTCACCGAGGAGGCGCTGGACGAGCGCATCGACCTCGCGCTCGCCGCGCTCGCCGCGCCCGCGGCGAAACCGAAGCGAAAGGGGAAGACCCCATGAATACCCGCCGACTGCTCGCGATCGCGCTCCTGGCCGCCGCCGGCTGCGACGCGCCGAAGAACGACACGATGCAGGGTTATGCCGAGGGAGAATACGTGCGCGTGGGCGCGCCGTACGCGGGAACGCTCGTGCGGCTCGACGTGCAGCGCGGAAGCAGCGTGCCGGCGGGCGCGCCTCTCTTCGCGCTCGAGGCCGAAAACGAGTCCGCCGCGCGCCGCGAGGCCGAGGACCGCCTGGCAACCGCCCAGGCGCAGCTGGAGAACCTGCAGAAGGGGCGGCGCCCCACCGAGATCGACGCCGTGCGCGCGCAGCTCGCGCAGGCGCAGGCCGCCGCCGCCTTCTCGGCCGCCGAGCTGGGGCGCCAGGACGACCTCCTCGCCAAAGGCTTCGCCACCCGCCAGCAGCTCGAGGAAGCGCGCACGGCAGCGGCTCGCGACCGGGCCCGGGTGGAGGAACTCCAGGCGCAGCTCGCGACCGCGCGGCTGGCCGCCCGCCCCGACGAGATCCGCGCCGCGCAGGCGCAGGCATCCGCCGCGAAGGCCGCCCTCGACCAAGCCGACTGGCGACTGAGGCAGAGGACGGCCGTCTCGACCGTCGCCGGCGTGGTGACCGACACCCTCTTCGTGCGCGGCGAATGGGTCGGGGCCGGGCAGCCCGTGGTCACCCTCCTGCCGCCGGAGAACCTGAAGGCCCGCTTCTTCGTGCCCGAGCCGCGCCTGGGCAGCGTGAAGCTCGGGCAGTCGGTGGAGCTGCGCTGCGACGGCTGCGGCGATCCCATCAGGGCCACCGTCACCTGGATCGCGCCGCAGCCCGAGTACACCCCGCCCGTCATCTACAGCCGCGAGAGCCGCGCCAGGCTCGTCTTCCTCGTCGAGGCGCGGCCCGCGCCCGCCGACGGCTCGCGCCTGAAGCCCGGCCAGCCCCTCGACGTCGTGCTGCGCTAGAGGCCCCGCCATGGCCGACGCCCCCCTCGCCATCGACGTCGAAGGGCTCACCAAGCGCTTCGAGGGGAAGGTCGCGGTCGACCATTTCGCGCTCAAGGTGCGCCGCGGCCAGATCTACGGCTTCCTGGGCCCCAACGGCAGCGGCAAGACCACGACGATCCGCATGCTCTGCGGCCTGCTCACGCCGGACGGCGGCAGCGGGACGTGCCTGGGTTTCGACATCCTGCGCGAGTCGGCGCGCATCAAGCGCGAGGTCGGCTACATGACGCAGCGCTTCAGCCTCTACGAGGACCTGTCGATCGCCGAGAACCTCGACTTCATCGCCCGCATCTACGGCCTTGCCCACCGCCGCCGCCGGGTCGACGAGGCGCTCGCCCGCCTGGGGCTCGAGAAGCGGCGCGGCCAGCTCGCCGGCACGCTCTCCGGGGGCTGGAAGCAGCGCCTCGCGCTCGCCGCGTGCCTGCTGCACGACCCGAAGCTGCTGCTCCTGGACGAGCCCACGGCGGGCGTCGACCCCGGCGCGAGGCGCGAGTTCTGGGAGCACCTGCACCAGCTAGCCCACGAGGGGATGACCGTGCTCGTGAGCACCCATTACATGGACGAGGCCGAGCGCTGCCATGCGCTCGCCTACATCGCCTACGGCAAGCTGCTGGCGAGCGGGACGGCCCAGGAAGTCGTGGCGGGCGCGAAGCTGCACACCTGGGCGATCGAGGGCGAGGACCTCGCGGCCGTCGCGCAAGAGCTGCGCGGGGCGCCGGGGGCGGACATGGTCGTGCCGTTCGGCGCGCGGCTGCACGTGAGCGGCACGGACGCCGAATCCCTGGCGACGAGCGTCGCGGCGGCGGCGGCCCGGCGGGGATTGCGCGCGAGCTCCATCGACCCCGGCCTCGAGGACGTCTTCATCCACCTCATGCGCCGCGCGCCGGAGCCGCTCACCCGGACCGGCCGGGCGGAGGGCTGATCGCCGTGTTCGCCTGGAGCCGCTTCGCCGCCGTCGTCGTGAAGGAGTTCGTCCAGGTCCGCCGCGACCGGCTCACCTTCGCGATGATGATCGGGTTTCCGGTGATGCAGCTGGTGCTCTTCGGCTTCGCGATCAACATGGACCCGAAGAACCTGCCCATGGCGGTGGTCGCGGCCGAGGCGAGCCCCTACTCGCGCTCGCTCGTGCGCTCGCTCGAGGCGAGCGGGTACTTCCGCGTGGTCGCGCAGCCCGCCACCGAGGCCGAGGCGGAAGCGCTCATGGCCGGGGGAGAGGTCCAGTTCGTGCTGCACGTGCCCGCGGACTTCTCGAGGAAGCTCTCGCGCGGCGAGCGCCCCGTGGTGCTGGTGGAGGCCGACGCGGCGGACCCGGCCGCCACGGGCAACGCGCTCTCGGCGATCCCGGCGCTGAATCTCTCGGCCCTCGATCGCGACCTGGCCGGGCCGCTTGCGGGCCTGCGCTCGCCCGCGCCGGCGTTCGAGATGCGCGTGCACCGCCGCTACAATCCCGAGGGGATAACGGCCTACAACATCGTGCCGGGACTCATGGGCGTCGTCCTTACCATGACCATGATCATGATGACCGCGCTCGCCATGACCCGGGAGCGCGAGCGCGGCACGATGGAGAACCTGCTCGCCACGCCCGTGCGGCCCTTCGAGGTGATGGCGGGCAAGATCGTCCCCTACATCCTCATCGGTTACGTGCAGGTGGTGGTGATACTCGCGGCCTCGCAGCTGCTGTTCCGGGTGCCCATGGTCGGCAGCCTCGCGCTGCTCTCGTCCATCCTGGTGCTCTTCATCGCCGCCAACCTCGCCGTGGGCTTCACCTTCTCCACGCTCGCGCGCAACCAGCTGCAGGCGATGCAGATGACGTTCTTCTTCTTCCTTCCCTCGATGCTGCTGTCCGGATTCATGTTCCCCTTCCGGGGCATGCCGGGATGGGCGCAGGCGATCGGGGAGGTCCTTCCGCTCACGCATTTCCTGAGGATCGTGCGGGGCATCATGCTCAAGGGGAACCAGTGGAACGACATCGTCCTCGAAGTAGCGGCGCTCGCGGCGTTCCTCGTCGTGGCCGCCGCCGTCGCGCTCGCCCGCTACCGCGAAACCCTCGACTGAGGGGGTGCGGGCCGTAAGTCCCCGTTTCGCTTTGATACAATTCGAGTTTTTCCCTCACTACGACCTCCGATACCATGAACTTCGAGCAAGCCCGGTTCAACATGGTCGAGCAGCAGATCCGGCCATGGGAGGTCCTGGACCCCGATGTCCTGGGCCTGCTCCTCGAGGTGAAGCGCGAGTACTTCGTCCCCGCGCAGCACCAGGCCCTCGCCTTCGCCGACATGGAGATCCCGATCGGCCACGGCGAGGCGATGATGCAGCCCAAGGTCGAGGCGCGCATCCTGCAGGAGCTTGCGGTGGGCCCGGAGGAGTCGGTGTACGAGGTCGGAACGGGGTCGGGGTACCTCACGGCGCTGCTCGCGCGGCGTGCGAAGCACGTGACGAGCGCGGAGATCCACGAGGACCTCCAGGCCCTCGCGCGGGCGAACCTCGGGCGTGCCGGGATCGGCAACGTGACGCTGCTGCACGGGGACAGCGCCCGGGCCCCGCTGGGCGAGGCCTCCTGGGACGTGATCGTCCTCGCCGGGTCCACGCCGGAGCTGCCGGAGGCCTTCCTCGAGCGTCTCAATCCCGGCGGGAGGCTCTTCGCGGTCGTGGGCGATGCCCCGGTGATGAAGGCGCTGGTGCTCGAGCGCGGCCAGTCCGGCTCGCTCAGGTGCACCGAGGTGTTCGAGACCCTCCTCAAGCCCCTGGTGAACGCGCAGTCGCCGGCGCGCTTCCGCTTCTGATGCGCCACTTCCAGGCGGCCGAACTCCAGGGCTGGCTCGCGGCGCAGCACGGCCCCGTGGCGCTCCTCGACGTGCGCGAGCCGTGGGAATACGAGCGCTGCAAGCTCGAGGGCTCGCGCCTCATCCCGCTCTCGCAGCTGCCGGCGCGCCTCGGGGAGCTCGATCCCGCGCGCACGACGGTGGTGATCTGCCACCATGGCGTGCGCAGCCTGCGGGCCGCCGCCTACCTCGAGCACTGCGGTTTCGGGGACGTGGTGAACCTGAGCGGGGGCATCGACGCCTGGGCCCGGACGGTGGATCCGGCGATGGCGGTGTACTGACGCCGCAGGCGCCGGAATCCGCATCCCCCTCCCGCCGCGTCAAACCTCAATCGAACGACGAACGGAAAGCCAAAATGAAACCCAAACGCCTCGCTGCCCTCCTCGCCGCCTCGGGCCTCGCCTTGTCCGCCCAGGCCGCGGACCTGATCGGCGTCTACCGCGACGCCCTCGCGAGCGACCCCGTCTACCAGGCGGCCCGCGCCCAGTACCAGGCGAGCGTCGAGCGCCTGCCGCAGGCGCGCGCGGGGTACCTGCCCTACATCGCGGGCTCGGCGGGGGCCTACCGGAACTACAACGAGCGCGACGGGGCGGACGACCTCGACTACTCCACGCGCGGCTACAACCTGACGCTCTCGCAGCCCCTCTTCCGGATGCAGAACTGGATCGCGATCTCGCAGGCGGAAAAGCAGGTCGTGCAGGCCGAGGCGACACTCACCACGGCCGGCCAGGACCTGATCGTGCGCGTGGCGCAGGCCTACTTCGACGTGCTGCTCGCGCAGGACAACGTCGCCCTCTCCGACGCCCAGAAGCGCGCCATCTCGGAGCAGCTCGCGCAGGCCAAGCGCAACTTCGAGGTCGGCACAGCCACGATCGTCGACACGCTCGAGGCCCAGGCGCGCTACGACCAGGCGGTCGCCAAGGAGGTCCTCGACGCCAACGACCTCGAGGTGAAGAAGCGCGCGCTGCAGCAGCTGATCGGCAAGTTCCCGGATGCGCTCAAGCCCCTGGGCGAGAAGCTCGAGCTGCAGCGTCCCAAGCCCGACAACATCGACGAATGGGTGAAGGCCGCGAGCGATTCGAGCCTCGCCGTCCTCGTCGCGAAGGCGGCGTACGAGATCGCGGCCCAGGAAGTCGATCGCGCGAAGGCGGGGCACTATCCCACGGTCGACCTGAACGCCACCTACAACTACAACCGCAATCCCGCCAGCTCCCTGGGCGAGGCGTTCACGGGGTCGTCCATCACCTCGAAGAACGCGCAGGTGGGCGTGCTCCTGTCGGTGCCGATCTTCGCCGGCGGCGGCACGCAGTCGCGCGTCCGCGAGGCCCTGGCCATCCGCGACCGGTCGCAGCAGGACCTGGAGAACACGCAGCGGACCGTCGCGCAGTCCGTGCGCCAGTACTTCCTGTCGGTCACCAACGGCATCGCGCTGGTGCGCGCCCTCGAGCAGGCGCTGGCCTCCACGCAGAGCCAGCTCGACTCCTCGATCCTCGGGCGCGACGTGGGCGTGCGGACGAGCGTCGACGTGCTGAATGCGCAGCAGGCCGTGTTCCAGACGCGGCGGGACCTGCAGCAGGCCCGTTACGCGTTCATCCTGAACTCGTTCCGGCTCCGGGCCGCCGCCGGCACGCTCACGGAAGCCGACCTCGAGCTGGCCAGCCGCGCGCTGGCCCGCGGGTAGCCGCGAGGCGCGACGCGAGCCACTCGCCCAGGCGCTCCAGGGCGCCGCGGTTCGCCTGCGCGAAGCCCGAGGCGCGGGCGCCCATGTCCGCGCGCCGCGCGGCATCGCCCAGCAGCGCGAGCGCCATGGCCACCGCCTCGGCCGCGTCTCGCGCCCGCAGCCCCGCGCCCTCGGCGAGGGCGGCCTCGGCGGCGCTCTCGAAGTTGAAGGTGCTCGGCCCGAAGATCACCGGCCGGCCCACCGCGCAGGGCTCGATGAGGTTCTGCCCCCCGTAGGGCTTGAGGCTCCCGCCGACGAACACCACGTCTGCGGCGGCGTAGTACGCGAGCATCTCCCCCATGGAGTCGCCGAGCGCGTAACGCGCCTGCGCCGGCACGGGCGCGCCGAGGCTGCGGCGGGCGAGCGGGCGGCCGCGGGAGGCGAGGAGCCCGGCCACGGCGTCGAATCGCTGCGGATGGCGCGGCACGACGACGACAAGGACATCCCCGGGCGGCTGCGCGGCCTCGACGGCGTCCACGAGGAGCGCCTCCTCCCCTTCGCGGGTGCTGCCCACCACCCAGACGCGGCGCGAGCGCCCGAACAGCGCGCGCAACTCCTCGCCGCGCGAGGCGGTGTCCGCGGGAACCGCGAGATCGAACTTGATGTTGCCGGTCACGGCGACGTCGCGGGCGCCCAGCGCCTCCAGCCGCCCGGCATCGCCCGCGGTCTGGGCGGCGATGCCGGCGAGGTGTCCCAGCGCCTCGCGCGTGAGGGAGGCGAGCCGGGCATAGCCCGCGGCCGAGCGGGCCGACAGGCGCGCGTTCACGAGGTAGACGGGAACGCCGCGCGCGTGGCACTCGGCCAGCAGGTTGGGCCAGATCTCGGTCTCGAGCAGCACGCCGAAGTCGGGCTTCGCGCAGGCGAGGAAGCGGCGCACGAAGGGGCCGTGGTCCCACGGGAGCCAGGATTGCGTGACCGTGTCGCCGAAGAGCTCGCGGCCCGTGGCGCGACCCGTGGGGGTCATGTGGGTGAGCAGGATGCTGGCGCCGGGGTGATCCTCGCGCAAGCGCGCGAGCAGGGGGGCGGCCGCCCGCGTCTCGCCGACCGAGACCGCGTGGACCCAGATCACGGGAGAGCCGGCCATCGGCGGCGCCGCGCCGAAACGCTCCGCGAGGTGCTCGAGGTACCCGGGCTGGCGGCGCGCCCGCCAGGCGAGCCGGGCCAGCACCAGGGGGAGGGCGAGCCAGAGCAGGAGGTTGTAGGCGAGGCGCGCCATCACGCGCAGGCGGCCGTCCCGAGGAGCACCCGGACGACCTCGTCGACCGTCGGCGCCTTCCCGGGCCCGCCGAGGTTCACCGCGTCGCGCCCCCCGTGCAGCCCGGTGAGCCCCGGCTGGGTTGCCACGTAAAGGCCCACCGTGGGCGTGCCGAGGGCGACGGCCAGGTGGGCGAGCCCGGTGTCGACCCCGATGGCGGCGCTGGCGCGGGCGAGGAGTGCCGCCGCCTCCGGCAGCGTCATCTCGGGCGCCGCCAGGGCGCCCTTCGAGGCCGAGGCGAGCCTTTCGGCGCCCGCACGCTCGGCGGGTGAGCCGCCGGGATAGACGACGGCGAGTCCCTCGGCAGCGAGCCGCGCCGCGAGCTCGGCCCAGCACGCGTCCGGCCAGCGCTTGTCGCGGCGGCTCGTGGCGTGGAGCGCGACGACGTAGGCGCCGGAAGGCGCCCAGGCAGGCGCCGGCCCCGGCGGGGCGAGCCCGTAGTCGGGCGGCCCCTCGGGCTCGTAGCCGAAGACGGCGCCGACCAGGCGGCGGTTGCGCTCGACCGCGTGCAGGCTCCTCGGAACCGCCAGCGCCTGGTCGTAGAAGCGCGCCGCCGAGCGCTCGCGGATGCTGCGGCGGTCGTAGCCGAAGAGCGGTCCCCGGGCCAGGCGGGCCACCGCCGCGCTCTTCAGGAGCCCTTGAGTGTCGACGATCCAGTCGTAGCGGCGCTCGCGCAGCTGCTTGCGCGCCCCGGCGAGCGCGCTCCATGCAGAGGGCGCGAGCAGGCCCCGCTTGAGGCGCCTGAGCGCCACGGGAATGGCCCGCGAGACGGCGGGATGCAGGCCCACGAGGCTGGCGTAGGCGTCCTCGACGGCCCAGTCGATGGCGATCTCGGGCCGGCGCGAGCGCAGGTCCGAGACGGCCGGGAAGTGGTGGATCACGTCGCCCAGCGAGGAGAGCTTCACGAACAGGGCGCGCGGAGAGGGCATGGCGCATTCTAATTCGCCGCGCGGGCCCGGGGTCGAAGTCGGGGCCGGCCGGCGCCGCAGGCGGTAAAATGCCCGCCTGACGCCCTGCCTTGCCGCCCCGTGTCCCCCACCGCCGAAAAACTCCCCCTCACCGTCGCCATCATCGCGCTCAACGCCGAGTCGCAGATCGGCGAGCTCCTCGCGAGCGTCGGGTTCGCGGGCGAGGTGCTCGTGGTCGACTCCGGCAGCACCGACCGCACGGTGGGCCTCGCCGAGGCGAGCGGCGCGCGCGTGATCCGCAAGGAGTGGCTCGGGTTCGGGCGGCAGAAGCAGTTCGCGGTCTCCGAGGCGCGTCACGACTGGGTGCTGTGCCTGGACGTGGACGAGCGGGTGACGCCGCGCCTGGCGCAGTCGATCCGCGCCGCTCTCGCCGGCGGCCGCTTCAAGGCCTGGCGGGTGGCCCGGCGCAACCGCTTCCTCGGCGCCTGGCTCTCCCACGGCGAGGGCTACCCGGACTGGACGCTGCGCCTGTTCCATCGCGGCCATGCGAGCTGGTCCAACGACGAGGTGCACGAGGCGGTGCTCACCACGGCCGAGGTCGGCCGCCTGGAGGGCGACCTGCTGCACGACTCGGCCGAGGACGTCGCGAGCTACATGGCCAAGCAGAACCGCTACACGACGCTGCACGCCGAGGCGCTCTACCGGCAGGGCGTGCGCGCGGGCTACGCGAGGCTTTTCCTGAACCCGCTCGTGCGCTTCCTCAAGTTCTACGTCTTCAAGCTGGGTTTCCTCGACGGGGGCCCCGGCTTCGCGCACGTCGTGATCGGCTGCAACAACACCTTCCACAAGTACCTGAAGCTCATCGAGCGGCAGAAGGCGGGCGAATGACCATCCTCGTGACCGGGGGCGCGGGATTCATCGGCGCCAATTTCGTGCTCGACTGGCTGGCCGCCGGGGGCGAGCCGGTGGTGAACCTCGACAAGCTCACCTACGCGGGCAACCTCGCCAACCTGCAGGCCCTCTCCGGCGACCCGCGCCACCACTTCGAGCAGGGCGACATCGGCGACCAGGCCGCGGTGGAGGCGCTGCTCGCGAGGCACCGGCCGCGCGCCATCGTGCACTTCGCCGCCGAGAGCCACGTCGACCGCTCCATCCACGGCCCCGGCGACTTCATCCACACCAACGTGGTGGGCACCTTCCGGCTGCTCGAGGCCGCGCGCGGGCACTGGCAGTCGCTGCCGGAGGGCGAACGCGGGGCCTTCCGCTTCCTGCACGTTTCCACCGACGAGGTGTATGGCTCGCTCTCCGAGACCGACCCGGCGTTCGCGGAGACCACCGCATACGCGCCGAACAGCCCCTACTCCGCCTCCAAGGCCGGCAGCGACCATCTCGTGCGTGCCTGGCACCACACCTACGGCCTGCCGGTCGTCACCACCAACTGCTCGAACAACTACGGCCCGTTCCAGTTCCCCGAGAAGCTCGTTCCCCTCATGATCGCCAACGCCCTCGAGGGCAAGCCCCTGCCGGTGTACGGCGACGGCCGCCAGGTGCGCGACTGGCTCTACGTCGGCGACCACTGCGAGGCCATCCGGACGGTGCTCGCGCGCGGGCGCCCGGGCGAGGTCTACAACGTGGGCGGCAACGCGGAGAAGCGCAACCTCGACGTGGTGCACGCCCTTTGCGACGCGCTCCAGGAGCTTCGCCCGCGCACGGGCGGCTACCGCGGCCTGGTGAGCTTCGTGGCCGACCGCCCGGGCCACGACCGCCGCTACGCGATCGACGCGCACAAGATCCGCGCCGAGCTCGGCTGGTCGCCGCGCGAGAGCTTCGAGAGCGGCCTGGCGCGCACGGTGCGCTGGTACCTGGAAAACGCCGACTGGGTGGCGCAGGTGAGGAGCGGGGAGTACCGCCGCTGGATCGAGAAGAACTACGAGAAGAGGGCGCAGCGATGAGGAAGGGCATCATCCTGGCCGGGGGCTCCGGCACGCGGCTCTACCCGGTGACCCAGGTGGTCTCCAAGCAGCTGCTGCCGGTCTACGACAAGCCGATGGTGTACTACCCGCTCTCCACGCTCATGCTGGCGGGCATCCGCGAGATCCTCGTGATCTCCACGCCGCAGGACACGCCGCGGTTCACCGAGCTCCTGGGCGACGGCAGCGCCTGGGGCCTCGACCTCTCGTACGCGGTGCAGCCCAGGCCCGAGGGCCTTGCCCAGGCCTTCGTCATCGGGCGCGATTTCGTGGGCCGCGACACGAGCTGCCTGGTGCTCGGCGACAACATCTTCTACGGCCACGACCTCACGACCCAGCTCGCCAAGGCGGCGAAGAAGCGCTCGGGCGCCACCGTCTTCGCCTACCCGGTGACCGATCCCGAGCGCTACGGCGTGGTCGAGTTCGACGAGGCCGGGCGTGCGGTGTCCATCGAGGAAAAGCCCCGCGCGCCCAAGTCGCGCTACGCGGTCACGGGGCTGTACTTCTACGACAACCGCGTCCTCGACATCGCCGCCGGCATGAAGCCTTCCGCGCGCGGCGAGCTCGAGATCACGGACGTGAACCGCCACTACCTCGAGGCGGGCGAGCTCGCCGTGGAGGTGATGGGGCGCGGCACGGCGTGGCTCGACACCGGCACGCACGAGAGCCTGCTGGAGGCCGCGCAGTTCATCGAGACCATCGAGCGCCGGCAGGGGCTCAAGATCGCCTGCCCCGAGGAGATCGCCTGGCGCCAGGGCTGGATCGACGCGGGCCAGCTCGAGCGGCTCGCGCACCCGATGAAGAAGAACGCCTACGGCCGCTACCTCCTCGAGGTGCTGCGCGACCGCGTCTTCTAGGCCCCGGCCCGGCAACGAGGCGAAACGCAAGGAATCCATGAAGGCCATACAAACCGACATCCCGGGCCTCGTCATCCTCGAGCCGCGCGTCTTCGGCGACGAGCGGGGCTTCTTTTTCGAGTCCTACAACCGCCGCGCCTTCCGCGAGGCGACCGGGCTCGACCCGGACTTCGTCCAGGACAACCATTCGCGATCGGCGCGGGGCGTCCTGCGCGGGCTGCACTACCAGGTGAAGCGGGCGCAGGGCAAGCTGGTGCGCGTGGTGGCCGGAGAGGTCTGGGACGCCGTGGTGGACCTGCGCCGCTCCTCGCCGACCTTCGGGAAGTGGATGGGCGTCACGCTCTCGGCCGCCAACCGCCGGATGCTCTGGGTCCCGGAAGGGTTCGCGCACGGCTTCGTGGTGACGTCGGACGCCGCCGAGTTCCTGTACAAGACGACCGACTACTACGCCCCGGAGCACGAGCGCTCCCTCCTCTGGAACGACCCCGCGCTCGCGATCGCCTGGCCCCTCCAGGGCGAGCCGATCCTCAAGCCCGGCGACGCGAACGGAACGCCGCTCGCGCGCGCCGAGACCTTCCCCTGATGCGCATCCTCCTCACCGGCGCCGACGGCCAGGTGGGCTTCGAGCTCCGGCGCACGCTCGCGCCCCTGGGCGAGGTCCATGCCTACGGCCGCGCGGACCTCGACCTGGCCGATCGCGACGCGCTCATCTCCGCCTGCCGTTCCCTCGCACCCGGGCTCATCGTGAACGCGGCCGCCTACACGGCCGTGGACAAGGCGGAGGCGGAGACCGCGCTCGCCGAGGCGGTCAACGGCCGCGCGCCCGGCATCCTCGCGGGCGAGGCCCGGCGGCTGGACGCCCTCCTCGTGCACTACTCCACCGACTACGTCTTCGACGGGAAATCGCGCCGCCCCTACCGGGAGGAGGACGCCACCGGGCCCCTGAACGCCTACGGGCGCTCGAAGCTCTCGGGCGAGCGGGCCATCCTCGAGAGCGGCTGCAAGCACCTGGTGCTGCGCACCAGCTGGGTGTACGGGCCGCGCGGCCGCAACTTCCTCGTGACGATGCTCGCGCTCGCGGCCGCGCGCGAGGAGTTGCGCGTGGTCGACGACCAGCGCGGGGCGCCCACCTCGAGCATCTTCCTCGCCGAGGCCACGGCGCGGGCGCTGCGCGCCATCCCGCCCGCGGGAGTGGCCTCGGGGATCTACCACCTCTCGGCGGCGGGCGCGACCACCTGGGCGGGGTTCGCCCGGGCCATCTTCGCGCGCGCGGCCGCGCGCCCGGGCTTTCGCGCGCCCCGGGTCGTGCCGATCGCCACCTCGGAATACCCCACGCCGGCGCGCCGGCCGCGCTACTCGGTCCTCTCGCACGGCAAGTTCGCCGCCGCATTCGGCTTCGAGCCCGAACCCTGGGAAGACCAGCTCGACGCCTGCTTCGCCCGCATGGGCCCGCGCTGAAGGCGCGGCGCGGGAGGGGAACGCCCCGTGCCGGCCGGTGTCCCATGGGGGCCCCGAGTGCCCGTGGGCTATAATTTTTCCCCCATGTCAGCCCTTCCTGCCGAGAGCCAGCCACGCCGCCTGGGCGAGATCCTCATCGCCCGCGGAAAACTCGATGCCGCCAACCTCGAGCGCGCCCTGCGCCTCCAGGAGGGAGAGCCGCGCGAGAAGCTCGGCGTCATCCTGAACCGGCTGGGACTGGTTTCGGCGCGCGACCTCGCCGACGCCCTTTCGGAGCGGCTGGGGATCGCGGTGGCCGCCGCCGCCGAGTATCCCGAGCTCCCGCTCCTCGAGGAGCGCGTCTCGGACCGCTTCCTGCGCGACGCGAAGGCGCTGCCGCTGCGCGAGACCGACGAGGGCCTCGTGGTGGCGATGGCCGACCCGGCGGACGCGTTCACCGTCCGCGCGATCGAGATGGCGTGCGGCAACCGCGTGCTGCCGCGCCTCGCCGTGACCACGGAGCTGGAATCGGGGCTCGAGCGCCTCTACGGCGCCGGCAAGTCCTCGATGGGCCAGATCGTCGACGACATCGCCACGCGGGACGAGGAGCAGGACCTGGGCGACATCGAGCACCTGAAGGACCTCGCCTCCGAGGCGCCCGTGGTTCGGCTGGTGAACCTGCTCATCACGCACGCGCTGGAGTCGCGGGCCTCCGACATCCACATCGAGCCCTTCGAGAACCGCCTCATCGTGCGCTTCCGCATCGACGGCGTCCTGAACGAGGTCGAGTCCCCGCCGCGGCGCCTGTCGGCCGCCGTCATCTCGCGCGTGAAGATCATGGCGAACCTCGACATCGCGGAGAGGAGGCTCCCGCAGGACGGCCGGATCAAGCTGCGCGTCCAGGGCAAGGAAATCGACCTGCGCGTGTCGACCGTGCCCACCATGCACGGCGAGAGCGTGGTGATGCGGATCCTCGACAAGGGCGGCGTGCCGCTCGACTTCGCCTCGCTGGGCTTCGACGGCAGGCTGCTCGAGGCGTTCCTGGAGGCCCTGGGCCAGCCGCACGGGATCCTGCTCGTCACCGGCCCCACGGGCAGCGGCAAGACCACCACCCTGTACACGGCCCTCGACCGGCTGAACCAGCCCGAGGTGAAGATCCTCACCGTCGAGGACCCGGTCGAGTACCAGATGCCGGGCATCAACCAGATCCAGGTCCGCCCGCAGATCAACCTCAGCTTCGCCAACGCGCTGCGCTCGATCGTCCGCCAGGACCCGGACGTGATCATGATCGGCGAGATCCGCGACCTCGAGACGGCGGAGATCGCCGTGCAGTCGGCCCTCACCGGGCACCTCGTGCTCTCGACGGTGCACACCAACGACGCGCCCTCCACCGTGAACCGGCTCCTCGACATGGGAATCGAGGACTACCTGCTCACCTCGACCGTCGTGGGCATCCTCGCGCAGCGGCTCGTGCGCTCGCTCTGCGCCCACTGCCGCAAGCCCTACAAGGCGCTGCCGGAGGTGGTCGGCCAGATGGGGCTCGGGCGCTTCGCCGGCCCGGGCGAGGTGACGCTCTACCACCCGGTGGGCTGCGAGCACTGCAGCGGCACCGGCTACCACGGGCGGCTCGGGATCATGGAGATGATGCCGATGACCGACCGCGTGCGCTCCCTCGTGATGCGCCACGCCAACTCGACGGACCTGCGCGCGGCGGCGGTCGAGGAGGGCATGGAGTCGATGTTCGAGAACGGGCTGAGGAAGGCCGTCGCCGGGGTGACCACGGTGGAGGAAGTCCTGCGCGTCACGCGCGAGGACTGAGGCATGCCGGTCTTCCAGTACAAGGCCGTGACGCCTGCGGGCGAGGTGATGGAGGGCGCCATGGACGCGCCCACGCAGAAGGGCGTGATCGAGCGCCTGCGCGACATGGGCTACACGCCCCTGCGCGCGGTGGAGGCCGGGACGGTGGAAGCGCCCCCGAGCCAGCGCCGCGCCGGCTCGCCGCGCCTGTTCGCCCGCGCGATCACCCAGGACGAGGTCGGCGTGGTCACGCGCGAGATCGCCACGCTGCTGCGGGCCGGACTCGCCCTGGACCGCAGCCTCGAGATCCTCGTGGGGCTCGCGGACAGCGAGCGCGTGGCCGAGATGCTCCGCCGGGTGCGCAACGAGGTGCGCGGCGGCGCGGCGCTGTCGAAGGCGCTTGAGGCGCAGACGGGCGTGTTCTCGCGCTTCTACGTGAACATGGTCCGCGCGGGCGAGGCGGGCGGCGCGCTCGCGGACGTGCTCACGCGCCTGGCGGAATTCATGGAGCGCTCCAAGGAGCTGCGCGAAAGCGTGAAGTCGGCGCTCATCTACCCGACGATCCTGCTGCTGGTGGCGCTCGCCTCGGTCGTGGTCCTGCTGGCCGTGGTGGTGCCCCAGTTCGAGCCGATCTTCGAGCAGAGCGGGAAGGCGCTGCCCCTCGTCACGGAGATCGTCCTGGGCGCCGGCGCCTTCATGCGCGCCTACTGGTGGGCGCTCGTGCTGGGCACGGTGGCCGTCGTCTTCCTCGCCTCGCGGCAGCTTCAGACGCCGGATGCGAAGCTCGCCTGGGACCGCCGCGTCCTTCGCCTCCCGGTCGCGGGCGACCTGGTGGGGAAGGTGGAGATGGCGCGCCTGGCGCGCACGCTGGGCACGCTCCTTCGCAACGGGGTGTCGCTCGTGAACGCCATCTCGATCGCGCGCGAGACCATGGGCAACGCCTGGATGGCCCTGGGCCTCGCGGAGGCCGGCCGCGAGCTCAAGACCGGCCGCGGCTTCGCCAAGCCCCTCATGGAGACGCGCCGCTTCCCCTCCTTCTCCGTGCACATGATCCAGGTGGGGGAGGAGACGGGCCGCCTCGACCAGATGCTTCTCGACGTGGCCGACGTGTACGACGCGGAGGTCGCACGCGCGGTGAAGCGTGCGCTGGCCCTCCTCGAGCCCGCGATGATCCTCTTCCTCACCGCGGTGGTCGGGACGGTGATCCTGTCCATCCTCGCCGCCATGCTTTCGATCTACGACCTGCCCATCTAGGACGAACGATTTCCGGAGCCTGACATGAACGCAACCGCACACGTCCCCCCGCCGCGCGCCGCGCGCGGCTTCACGCTCCTCGAGCTGGTGATGGTGCTCGTGATCATCGGCGTGATCCTCGCCATGGTCGGCCCGCGGGTCTTCACCAACCTCGGGCGTGCGAACACCGAGGTGGCCAAGGCGAAGATCGAGCAGATCGGCGGCCAGCTCGAGCTCTACAAGCTCGACGTCGGCCGCTACCCGACGACGCAGGAAGGGCTGGGAGCGCTGCTCGCCGCCCCGTCCGGGGTGGCCAACTGGAACGGCCCGTACATCAAGGACGCCAAGCTCCTGAAGGACCCCTGGACCCGGGACTACGTTTACCGCTCGCCGGCGGAGAAGGGCGGCTACGACCTCCTCTCGCTGGGCGCCGACGGCAAGGAAGGCGGCGACGGCGAGAACCGCGACGTGCGCAACTGAGGATGAACCGCCTGCCGGCCCAGCGGGGGTTCACGCTGCTCGAGCTGCTGCTCGTGCTCGTGATCGCCGCGGCCGGCTACGCGCTGGTGGTCGGGGTCGGCTCCGGAGGCGTCTCGGGCTCGGAGCTCAAGAGCGCGGCGCGGGCGGTGGCGGCGGGGCTCCGGGAGGCGCGCGGCACGGCGATCGCCTCGCAGGAGCCGGCGGCCATGACCCTGGACCTCGAGCGCCGCTCGATGGAAGTCGACGGCGGGCGCCGCCCCCGCCCGCTTCCGCAGCGCCTCGACCTGAAGCTGTACACCGCCCAGTCCGAGATCGTGGACGACAAGCGGGGCGCCATCCGCTTCTACCCGGATGGAAGCTCCACGGGCGGGCGCGTCACGCTCGCATCGGGAACGCGGGCCTTCCTCGTCGACGTGGACTGGCTCACGGGGCGGGTGACCATCAAGGAGGGGGGCTAGTCCCCCTGGCGCTGGCGATGGCGCATCGCGAGGCGCGGCCGGCGCGCCAGGCGGGATTCACGATCCTCGAGGTCCTCACGGCCTTCGTGCTGCTCGCCGTGGCGCTCGCCTCGATCCTGCAGATCTTCTCCTCGGGGCTGCGCGACGCGCAGCTCGCCGACGAGTACGCGCGCGCCGTCATGATCGCGCAGTCCCGGCTCGCCGCCTTCACGGCCTCGGAAAAGATGGAGGAGGGCGCCGGCGCGGGCAGCGATTCGCCCTTCACGTGGTCCCTCACGGCCCTTCCCTACGACGACCGCCAGGAGAATGCCGCCGCCGCCGCGCAGGGCGAGTACAAGCTGGCCGTGCGCCTGCTGCGCGTCGAGTCGCGCGTGAGCTGGGCGGCGGCCGACGGGCGCGACCGCGAGGTGCGCCTGGCGACCCTCGTCCTCGCGAGGCAGCCATGAGGGCGCCGCGCGCCCAGGAGGGCTTCACGCTGCTCGAGACGGTGATCGCGCTCACGCTGCTCGCCGTCATGCTGGGGCTCCTCTTCGGGGGGCTTCGAACCGGCATCCGGGCGTGGGAAGCGGGTTCCACGCGCGGGGACCAGGCCGACCAGGTGCTGCTCACCACCTCGTTCGTGCGCAGGGAGCTCACGGCCGCCTACCCCTGGCGCTTCAAGGACCCGCTGGTGATGAAGCTCGCGTTCAGCGGCAAGCCCGAATCGGTGCGGTTCGTGTCGATGCGGCCGGCGGACCTGGGCGGGGGCGGGCTCGCGTTCGTGGCCTTCGCCTTCGAGCAGGGGCGCGGCGGCGAGGGCGGGAGGCTGGTCATGAGGCGCGCGCCCGCGTCGTACGAGGCGGTCGACTTCACCCCCGTGGACGCAACCGACCCCTTCGCGCTGCTCGAGGGCGTGGGCACGGCGAAATTCTCCTACTTCGGGCCGCCGGACGACACCAGCCCGCCGGCCTGGAGCGATTCGTGGGAGAACCTCCAGAGGATCCCGACGCACATGCGAATCGAGCTCTCCGTGGCCGGCAGGAAACTCCCCGACATCGTCGTCGCGCTCAAGCTGGGCGAGGAGGCGGGGTGCCCCGAGGCGACCTTCCAGCGCAGGTGCATGCCGCGGCGATGAGGACGAGCGCGAACCGCCAGGGGGGCGTCGCCCTGATCCTCGTGATCTGGGTGGTGACGCTGCTTGTCGCGATCGCGGGGAGCTTCCTCTACGCGATGCGCACCGACGCCCGCGCGGCCCGCAATGCCGCCCTCATCGCGCGCGCCGACGCGCTGGCGCAGGCGGCGGTGGCGAGAGCACTCTACGAGGTGTTCAAGCCGGCGGGCAATCCCGAGGTGTGGAAGCGCGACGAGGCGCCGCGCGCGTGGTCCTTCGACGGGGCCGAAGTGTCGGTCAGCCTGAGCGACGAGTCTGCTAAAATCGACATCAACACCGCGAACGACGAGCTGCTCAGGGGTCTTTTCCGGCACGCCGGCCTTGCCGAGGACGAAGCCGCAAGGCTGCTCGATGCGGTCCTCGACTGGCGGGACCCGGATTCCTTCAGGCGGCCCAACGGCGCGGAGGAACCGGAATACGCCCAGGCGGGTCTGAAGGTGAAGCCCGCCAATTACGCCTTCCAGGCCACGGAGGAATTGCAGCTCGTCCTCGGCATGCGCCCCGAGGTCTACCAGCGCATCGCACCCATGATCACAGTCAACTCCCGCCAGGCGGGCGTGAACCCCCACCTCGCCAGGCGGGAGGTGCTGCTTGCCATCCCGGCGGTCAACGCGGAGCAGGTCGACGCCTTCATCACCGAGCGCGAGGCCAATCGCGGCCAGAAGCGGGTCCCGCCCATCTTCCTGGCCGCGGCCGCCTACTCGACGTACGCGCCCGTGAGCGCGGTCACCGTGCGCGCGCAGGTGGTCCTTCCGGAAGGCATCTCGGTCGCCCGGGAGGCGGTCGCCCTGGCGACCCCGCAGTATCCGAACCGCCCGTACACCTTCCTTGCCTGGCGCGAGGTTCCCCCGCAGCGCGCTTCCGCGCCGGACACGATCCCCAAAGAGGTGCCCGTTGGCCGCTGAAGCCGGTTCGATCTTCGCGCCGCTCGCCGGGGCCGTCGAGCGCACCGGGCTCGCGGATTTCCTGCGCTGGTGGCGCGACGAGCTCTCGGGGATGCTGCCGGCGGGCATTCGCGAGCGGTTCTCCTCCCGCGACGGCGCCTACCTCGGCGTGGAGGGCGACGAGTGGCTGGCGTACCGGCCCGTGGCCGGCCGCCTCGCGCAGGCGGGCCGCGTAAACCTGGGCTCCCTCGACGAGGCGGGGCGGCGCAACGCATTCCGCCGCCTCCTGGCCGACCTTCCCGGCGCCGCCCGGAGCGTGTGGCTCGTGCTGCCGCCGGAAGCGGTGCTCGTGCGGGAGGTGCACATGCCCCTCGCGGCCGAGGAGGCGCTTCGCGACGCCATCGGATTCGACCTCGACCGCCTGACGCCCCTTCCCGCGGCGCGGGCGTGGTTCGACTATCGCGTGACGGGCCGCGACGCGGCCGCGCAGCGGCTGGCGCTTACACTGGCCGTCACGCAGCGCGCGCCCATCGAGGCGAGGCTTGCCGAGATCCGCGAGCTCGGGGCGGCGGTGCTGGGCGTGGGCCTCATGGACGACGTCGCGGCCTCGCCGACGCCGCTGAACCTCCTTCCGATGGAGGGGCGCGACCGGCCGGCCGTCTCGGGCTCGGCACTGGCGGCCCGCGTCCTTGCGGCCGCGGCCGCCGTTCTCGCCATCGCCGCGCTCGCCTACCCCCTGTGGCTTAAGCGCGAAGCGGTGATCGCCATGCACCCTCGCCTCGACAAGGCGCGCGCCGGCGCGGACGTTGCCGAGCGCCTGGGCAAGGAGATCGAGAAGCTGGCGGCCGAGCACAACTTCGTCCTCGGGAAGAAGCATGCCCAGGTTCCCGTCGTGACGCTCATGGAGGACCTGTCGCGGCTCCTCCCGGACACCACCTGGGTGCAGCAGCTCGACGTGAAGTCCGGGGCGAAGTCGCGCGAAATCCAGCTCGCCGGGGAGACGGGTTCCTCGTCGCAGCTGATCGAGGTGCTCGAGCGCTCGGGCATCTTCGCCAACGCGAGCTTCAAGTCGCCGCTCACGAAGGGCGTCACGCCCGGGACGGAGCGCTTCCTGCTGGTCGCCGAGGTGAAGCCGCGGCCGCTGCCGGACCCGGTGCCGGAGGACGCGCTCGCGGCCACCGCGGCCGCCAAGGCCCGGCCCGCCGCGCCTCCTCCTGCCCCGGCTCCCGCGACGGCCATCGTCACGCCGGCCCCGGCTCAAGCTCCGGGCGCGCAGCCTGCCCTGCCCTTGGCCAAGCCCGCCGCTGCCGGCGCGCAGGAAGAGAAGGATTAGCCCATGCGCGCCGTGATGGGATGGCCCCCCGAGAAGCGCCGCAAGGCGGCGCTCGCCTTCCTCGCGGCCGCGGTGGCCGTCGGCATCGCCGTCGTCGCGGTTCCCGTGTGGCTCGCGCATCGCCACTACGACCGCGCCCTCGAGGACATGGATGCCCGCCTGATGCGCTACGAGCGCCTGGCCGCCTCCAGGCCGGCGCTCGAGCAAAAGCTCGAGGCCGTCCGCGCGATGGGAGGCCGAAAGTACTTCCTCAAGGCATCGGCCGCGTCGCTCTCCGCCGCCGAGGTCCAGGACCGCGTGCGCCAGTTCATCGACGCGACCGGCGCGCGCCTGATCAGCGTCCAGGTGGGCGCGCCGAAGGAAGACGCCCGGTTCCGCCAGGTGACCGTCACGGTGCAGCTGAACGCGAGCACTCCCTCCCTGCGCCGGATCCTCCTCGCGCTGGAATCGGCCGAGCCCAGCATCTTCGTCGATTCGCTGATGGTCCGCGCCCAGGTCCCGCCCGGGTACAAGATGCAGCCCGGTTTCGAGCCGGAGATGTTCATCCAGTTCGAGATCTCCGGCTACGCGGTCGCGGGGTGACGATGGCCTTTCCCAGGAATCCCGAGCACTTCTGGCCCCTCCTGTGGGGAGGGGCGGCGCTGGCCCTGGTTGCCGCCCTGGTGCTGGAGCACCAGTACGGGCGCTCCACGGCGGGCGAAGGCCCGCGCGCGCCCGCCCGGATCGCGGAGGCGAAGCTCCTGCCGCCTTTCCGGGTGGCGGAGGTGCAGGCGGACGCGGAGACGGTCAGCCGCCCCCTGTTCGTGCCGGGCCGGCGGCCGTCGCCGCCCGCCACTGCGGATGCCGGGACGATCAAGCGCGGGCAGTTCCTCCTGCAGGGGACGACGCTGGTGGGGTCCCTGCAGATCGCCTTCCTGAAGGAAGTGTCGTCCGGCAATGTTCACCGCGTCGAGAAGGGCGGGGAGATCAAGGGGATGAAGCTCGCGCAGGTGTCGCCGGAACAGGTGGTGCTCAAGGCGGGCGAGGACACGGAGACGCTTCTGCTCGTCGTCGCCAAGGCCGCGGGAACGCCGGTCGCGCCGGCCGCGGCGGCCGCCAATGTCGAGCGCGGTCCCTTTTCGGCGCCCGAGGCGGTTCCCAAGGCGGCAGAGCCCGCCGACGCCACGAAAGCGACCGCCCCGGCCGCTGCAACGCCGGCCGCCGGCGCAGCCTCGACGGGGGGCCGACTGGCCGCGCCGAGGTCCCGGCTGACGGCGGAGGAGATCGCCGCCCGCCGGGCCAACCGCGCCGCGCCCACGCGTCGCGCTCCCGCCGCCCCCGCGCCGGGCGCGCAACCGCAGAACTGACTGTGCCAGAATGTCGCCCCCTGCCTATCCCATCCCGCAGCCCCTGAAACTGGAGAGATCTTGAGCTGGCCCCGCCGTCACGGATTCCGTCTGGCCGCCGTTGCCCTGGCGCTCCTCGTCTCGTCCTGCTCTCTCCTTCCAGGGACGCAACCCATTTCCACCGGCGAGGACCGCTCCAAGGACACTGTGCCGGTTCCCGCAAAGCCGTCTGCAGCGGCCGAGCCTGCGTCGGTGCCTGGCTCTGCAGCCGCGGTAGACGAGCCCCGCATGTTCCGGGGCAGCGGTTATTTCGTGAACACGGAGCCGAAGGAGCCCGAGAAGAAGGCCGGGCCGGAGGAAGCCAGCCTGAACTTCGAGGCCCTCGACATCCGCTCGGCCGCCAAGGTGATCCTCGGCGACTACCTGCGCGAGTCATATACGGTGCACCCGGGCGTCACCGGTACGGTCACGTTCCGGACCATCAAGCCCATCCCGAAGAGCGCCCTGCTGCCGACCCTGGAGATGCTGCTGCGGCAGAACAACGCCGCCGTCGTGAAGGAGGACGGGATCTTCAAGGTGGTGCCGATCGCGGCCGTTCGAGGCTCGGTATCGCCGCAGCTCGGCGGCGCTGCGGTGCCGCTGCCGCAGGGATATTCGGTCCTCGTCGTGCCCGTGAAGTACGTGGGCGCCAAGGAAATGGCGAAGCTCCTCGAGCCTTTCGCGGCAGACAACACGGTTCGCGTCGACGAGGTGCGCAACCTGGTCATCCTGGCCGGCAATCAGAAGGAGCTGCGTCACCTGCTCGATACGGTCGAGCTCTTCGACGTGGACTGGCTCTCGGGCTTCTCCATCGGCATCTTCCCCGTGCGGTCTGCCGACGTGAAGTCGCTCGTCGCCGACCTCGACAAGGTCTTCGGCGCGGCGGGCTCCAGCCCCCTGGCAGGGCTGGTCCGCGTCATCCCGATCGAGCGCCTCAATTCGCTCCTCATCGTCACCACGCAGCCGAGGTACCTGGACAAGGCGCGGACGTGGATGGAGCGCCTCGACCAGATCGGCGGCACTTCCGGCGGGTCGCGGCTCTTCGTGTACTCGGTGAGGAACGGCAAGGCCGAGAACCTGGCCAACCTCGTGACCGAGCTCTTCACCAAGCGGACGACGACCACGGTGACGCCGCCGCAGCTCGCCCCCGGCCTTCGCCCCGGCCAGATCGGTTCCTCGTCCGCGATGGGCACGTCCGGCACCTCGGTGTCGACCGCCGCGCAGCCTGCCGCGGCCTCGCTGCCCTCGGCCGCCTCCTTCGCCATGCCCGGCTCGGTGACCAGCGTGTCGAGCGAGGTGCGCGTCATCGCCGACAAGGACAACAACGCCCTCCTCATCCTCGCCTCGCCCAACGACTACGAGATCATCGAGTCGGCGCTGCTCAAGCTGGACGTGATCCCGAAGCAGGTGCTGGTGGAGGTGACCGTGGCGGAAGTGACGCTGACGGATGACCTCAAGTTCGGCGTGGACTGGTTCCTCACCGGCTACAACCACGGCAGCAGCATCACCAGCGGCTCGCTGAACCTCGGTGGCCTCCCCCCGATACCGACCGGCGCGGTGCCCGCGTTCAGCGGCCTGCAGCTCATCAACCGCCTGGGCGGCGACGTGCGAGGGGTCCTCAATGCCCTGGGCAAGGACGGGCGCCTCCAGGTGCTGGCCACCCCGCAGCTCATGGTGATGGACAACCAGAAGGCCCAGATCAAGATCGGCGACAAGATATCCGTCCAGACCCAGCAGCAGTCCGTCGCCGGTACCACCACGGGCCTCATCAACAGCTTCCAGTACATCGAGACCGGCATCCTCCTGTCGGTGACGCCGCGCATCAACTCCGGCGGGCAGGTGACCCTCGAGGTGAACCAGGAGGTGAGCGTTCCCAAGACGGCGACGGTCGCCGGGGCGAACCCGGACATCGGGCAGCGCACCGCCACGACCACGGTCGTCGTGGGCTCCGGCGAGTCGATCGTCCTGGGCGGCCTGATCCGGGAGGACAACGAGCGCACGACTTCCGGCATACCCCTGCTTTCCAAGATCCCGGTCATCGGGGCGGCTTTCGGGACCCAGCAGGTCGTCAAGCGACGCACCGAGACCATCCTGCTGCTTCGCCCGACGATCCTCAGCAACGTCCGCCAGGCCGCCGAGGCGACGGAGGAGTTGCGGCTGCGGATGCCGGCGCTGGAGGGCATCCTTCTGCGCAAGCCGGCCGCCCCCGCCGAAGGCCCGGCACAAGCCGGAAGGTGACGGCATCGGGTGCAGGATCGCCTTTTTCAGCGCCCGTCGTGATATCTCACAAGAGGTTTATCCTGTAACCTGTTGAAAATAAGAAATCTCGCATTTGTTGTATTAACGCGACAGTGTTGCAAAAAAATGCGAAGATTGTTTGACGCACTTTCCGATTTTGACTAGTCTTTCGCTGGAGCATGTCGTGAATTCATCGTTTCACCGCAAGGATTCTGGATTTACCGGTTGGGCGGCCCGAGGGGCCGCGATCTGCATCGTCGCCACCCTTTGGGGGTGCGCGGGGCAGCCGGTGGAGCAGGGTACCGGCCCGAAGGGCGCGGAAGGCGTGGTGGCCGAGCGGGCCCAGGCGCGGTGGAATGCGGTGGTCACGGACCGGTTGTCGGAGGCGTACCAGTACTTGAGCCCCTCCAGCCGGGAAGTAACAAGGTACGAGGATTACATCCGGTCGGTGCGCGTCGGGTTCTACAAGGCGGCGAAGGTCGACAAAGTGATGTGCAGTACCGACGAATCTTGCGTGGTCCACATCACCGTGGACTACATGGTCAAGGGATCACGGATCCAGTCGCCGCTTCGGGAGACGTGGGTCCGGAAGGACGGAAACTGGTGGTACATCCGGGGCGGCTAGGAGAAATCGCAGCAAGGGCGGGTGGTCATAAGGCCGGTTTGCAGCGTTTGTAAAGCTTGGGCGACTGGGCTAGAATCCGTGCGTTGTAACCTCTAAATCGATCGATCGCTTCATTTTCTCAACAAGGAGTAACCGCAAAAATGAATTCCCTCAAAAGAAAAGTTCTGGCAACCGCCGTGTTCGCGGGGCTGGGCGTCGCGGGTTCGGCTCAAGCCGTTTACCAGGATCCGCATGGTCTTGGCCAGGTCCTGATCTACCCCTACTACACCGTGCAGGCTGCTGACGGCAACGCGTACAACACCTACATCTCCGTCGTGAACACGACGGCGGATGGCAAGGTCGTCAAGGTCCGCTTCCGCGAAGGCAAGAACAGCCGCGAAGTCCTTGACTTCAACCTGTACCTGTCGCCCAACGACGTGTGGACGGCCGCCGTGATCCCGGCCAGCGCCACCCTCGGAGAAGACGTCCCCGGCCGCATCATCACGGCGGACGCGTCCTGCACGAACCCCGCCATCCCCGCGGGCGGCGTGAACTTCCGTAACCTCGCCTACGCCGGCGCTAACGATGACGGCGGCGGCGAGACTCTCGACCGCACTCGCGAAGGCTATGTCGAGATGATCGAGATGGCGACCATCACCAACGGCCTGGGCGTTGATCCGGATTCCCTGACCGCGATCACCCACGTCTCTGGCGTTCCTGATGATTGCGCCGCGGTCCGCGGTCCGGCGCTGTCCGGCGTTCCGGGCTTCACGGAAGACCTGGCGCCTCCGTCCGGCGGCCTGTCCGGCACGGGCACCCTCATCAACGTCCAGAACGGCTCGGACGCCGGCTACAACGCCGTCGCCCTCGCCAACTTCCGCGCTGCGGCGTTCTACACCGACGTCGGCAACGAAGCGGGCAACCTGAACCAGGCGGATCCCGTCAGCGTCGTTGTCAGCGCTGACACCACCGGCACCCGCGTTTACACGGCCGACTGGACGACTTCCGCTCTCGCGGGCTTCGCGGTCGATGCCGTCAGCGCGACGATGATGCACACGAACGTGATCAATGAGTTCGTGCTCGACGCCGCCACCAAGTCCAATACGGACTGGGTCGTCACGTTCCCGACCAAGCGCTACTATGCGGACATTCCGGCTCCTGGGCCCGCTTTCACCCCGTTCACGGAGATTTTCGGTGGCGACTGCGAGCCGATCGAGTTCACCTACTTTGACCGCGAAGAGGCCGGGGCGGCTGCTGCCGACGGCGACTTCTCGCCGAGCCCGGGACCGTCCGGCGCCTCGCTGTGCTACGAGGCCAACGTGGTGAGCATCCGCTCGGGCCAGGGACACAACCCGTCGGGCGATGCATCCGGCGTGCTGGGCTCCCTGAACACGACGGGGATCAACATCACGGACGACCTCCAGAACGGCTGGGCGAACCTGCGCTTCATCGGCACCAACGCCGTCGCTGGCGTCGGTACCGGCCTGAACGCCCCGGCTTCCATCGCCAACCTGGCCTACAACGCCAACTCGGGCGGCAACGCCAACGGTGCCGCCCAGCAGTACCTGGGTCTTCCGGTGACGGGCTTCATGGTGCGGTCGTTCAACAACGGCACGCTGACCTGCGCGGGAGCTTCCTGCCAGGGCAACTACGGCTCGGCCTTCACGCATAACTACGAAGACAGCATCCTGCCGGCTCCGTAATTGGTGCAAAGGGGAGGAGCGAGCAGGCAACTTGGCTGGATGCTCCTTCTCCCGCAAGTCTCGACGGGCAAACTTCGGTTTGCCCGTTTTTTTGTGCCGCCGGTCGGATCATTGCAACCGAAGGTCGTTTTCCGTTGTCGAAGTTTTCTGGCAACGTGTATAATGTTAAGAGAATGTGGTAACTCCCATGCGTACGGCGTTGAATGCATTGGGTAAGTCCCGTACCGGGAGGTCACGGGCCGGCCACCAAGAGCCAAAGATGGGCGCCGCCTCGAGCTCGCGAGTCACACGAAAGGACTTTCCATGAATCTTTCTCGAACCTGGACATTGTGGGGGCGGTGTACTGCCGTCCTCGCTACCGCCCTTGGCTTTTCCGCCGCCCTCCCGGTTTCCACGGCCCTGGCGGCTCAGGTCACCGTTGGCTCGACGAGCTGCTCCTATAGCTCGTTCAACGGCGACACGAGTGGCAATTTCACGTTCATCTGTTCTTCCACGTCCTCACCCGGTACCCTCGCATTTGCCTCGACCTCGGCGAGCCTCGCACCTTCCGCCAGCACGAACGTGGCGGTCAATCGCACGGGTGGCTCCACCGGCGCCGTTTCAGCGACCGTAAGCGTCACCTCCGGCGCTTGCACGGCCAGCCCCGGTTCGGTGAGTTTCGCGGATGGCAGCACGGCCGCGGAAACCGTAACGGTGACCGCGCCCGCGACCCCCAACACGTCGTGCGTCATCGCGCTGGCCGCGCCCACGGGGGGAGCAACCCTAGGGACGGCCAAGAACTTCACGGTGAGCGTGGTCGATCCCAACGCGAACGTCACCTTCAAGTTCTCCGCCCCGACCTCCGACGTGGGCCTCGGCGGCGCAGGCATTCCGATCACGGTGACGCGCAGCGGCGGCACCAGCGGCGACTGGGACGTTCCGTTCACGCTGGCCGGCAGCCTGACGGCGAGCGGTAGCCTGGTTACGGGCGGCGGCAGCGTCAGCCCTGCCACGGGCATCCTCAACTTCCCGGCCGGCACCCAGTCGAAGACCATCACCTACACGCCGCCTGCGACGCTGCCTTCGGGCGTCACGGCCCCCGGCACGGTCGTCCTCACGCTCTCCGGGCCGAATCCCATCGTTCCGGCGAGTGGCCAGACGGGCGCCTTGGCTGCGCCCTCGGACCACACGGTCAGCGTCGTCCAGGATACGGTTTGCACGACCTCCGCCACGAAGGAATTCACGTACCCGGGCACCCAGTACAAGGTGACGGGCGTGAAACCGGGGGAGACCGCAGCCATCGGGATGAACCTTGGCGCGACGACGCTCGGCACCGACAAATACGGCACCTGGACGATGCTCGAGTCGACGGCAACCGGCGCTTCGACCGACATCCAGTTTTCGGTGTCGGCTTGTCCCGGCGACTTCAACCCGGCCAGTGCCAACTGCATCCGTCACACCTCCTATCTGGGCAGCTACGTCAACTTCACGGTGGGCGCGGTCCAGCCCACCTGGGCCTTGTGGTTGAAGAGCTCCATGTGCGTGCTGCCGGCCGGCACGTCCAAGGTTTACTTCAACTTCCGCCAGATCAAGAAGCCTGCCGTGGGCACGACGGTGGTCGAGCCGGGGACGCCGAGCTGCTCGAGCTCCGTAGGCTGCCCGCCGATCGTCATCTTCAACTGACCTTCCCGACCTTCGTGGCCCGCATGGCGCCCATGCGGGCCTTTTCTTTGGCTCGACAGGCAACTCGATGAAACTAATCCCAATCCTGCTATCCGCTCTGGCGGCCGGATTCGTCCCGACCGCAACCGCTACCGAGCAGCCGCTCGTCAAGAACGGCGACGTCCAGGTCACCGTCGCCGACTTCGAGGCCTACATGGAGCGCGTTCCGCCGCACCTGCGGCTGGAAGCGCGTGCCGACGGCGACCGCAACAACAAGGTTGTGGACGCCCTGTTCGTCAACCGGATGCTCGCACTCGAAGCCCGCAAGGCGGGCCTCGACAAGGACCCGGTGCTGGCACGCCGGCTGCAACAGACGGTGGAGACATTTCTCGCCCAGCAGTATGTCTCCCAGATCGAGCGCAACGCCCCGATGCCGCAGAATATCGAGGAGCGCGCGCGGGAGGTCTACCTCGCCAACCCGGCACGCTACACGGAGCCGGATCGCATGCAACTGCAGCACATCGCGATCCTGCGGACCAATTGCGCGCAGAGCGGCGCGCTCGCGCTCGCTAAGGAGATCCGCGCCAAGGCCCTGGCCGGCGAGGATTTCCTCAAGCTCGCCCAGACTTACACCGACGATCCGAGCTTCAAGAGCAACCGCGGCGACCTCGGTTTCCTCACCGCGAGGCAGATCGACAGCCGCCTGGCCGCCGCCGCCTTTCGGCTGAAAGCCGACGGCGAAATCACGGAGCCGGTCGAGACGCCGGCCGGCTTCCATCTCCTGAGGCGGGCCGGCTTCGAGGCGGGCGGCCTGCGCAAGTTCGAGGACGTCAAGGAGGCGCTCGTGGAGGAACTCAGGACGAAGATCCGATCCGACGCGTCGGTGGCGCAGGCCGATTCCCTCAAGCGCAGTCCCGAGACCGTATGGAATGCGGCGGCAATCGCTGCGCTGCGTACGGAGATCCCCCGGGCAGAGATGGAGCGCGCGAACCGGGAAAAGCTCCAGGAACTCCAGCAGAAGAGTGCGCCGAAGACCGTCGGGCCGGCAGAGGATCTCGGCCTGGCCCGCCCGCGGGGAAGGATGAACTGACCTCCGCATGCTCGCCACCGCCTATTCGCACCGGTGGCTCCTCGTGTCGCTCCTGCGGCGCGAGCTGGGGGCGCGCTACGCGGGCTCCATCACGGGGGCCGCCTGGGCGCTGATCCATCCGCTGGCGCTGCTCGCGGTCTACGCCTTCGTCTTCGTCTCGGTGTTCCGCGTGCAGCTCCCCGCGGCCTCCGGGAACGCGAGCTACACGGCTTTCGCCGCCGTCGTGCTCTGGCCCTGGATCATGTTCTCGGAAGGCGTCGTCCGCGGCATGGGCGCGGTGGGGGCGAACGCGGAGCTCATCCGCAAGGTCGCCTTCCCGCACGCGCTGCTCGTCTATGCCGCCGTCCTGGGGGCCTTCGTGCTGCACGCAGCGGGCTATCTCGCCGTCCTGGCGGCTCTCAAGGCGCTGGGCGAACCCATTCACCTCGCGAGCCTTCCCCTCGTGCTCATCCTGCTTGCGCCGCTGGCCCTCATCACGATAGGCGTGGCCGCCGTGCTCGCGGCGTTGCAGACGCTGCTCCGGGACGTCGCGCAGGTGATCTCGGTCCTGCTGATGGTCCTCTTCTACGGCACGCCCGTCCTGTACCCGCTCGCGATGGTGCCCGAGTCCCTGCGGTCCTGGGTCGCATGGAATCCGCTCGCGTGGCAGGCGGAGCGGCTTCGCGAGGTGCTCCTGGGCGGCGGGGGCCTCGTGGCTTCCGACGCCTGGTTGTGGGCAGTGGGCTTCGCGGTGTGGTGGGCCGGGCTCGCCTTCTTCGAGCGGCTGTCGCCGCACTTCGAGGACTTCCTGTGACGCCACGCCCCGGTCGCGCGGCATTTTACGCGGGCCGTGGAGATGAGCGGTCCTGAACAGGAAGGTTCCCGCGAAGGCGCCGCACGCATCGCCGCCGCGCAGCGTCTGCTTCGCGAGGGCCGGCGCGAGGAGGCGCTCGCCGCCTGCCGCGAGCTACTCGAGGTCCAGGCCGGCGACGCGCGCGTGTGGCACCTTTGCGCGATCGCCGAGCACCAGCTGGGGCGCGTCGCGCAGGCGCGCGAAAGCGCCCGGCGCGCGCTCGAGATCGACGCCTCGCAATCGGCCTACCACCTGATCGCGGGCCACGCGGCGGCCGATGATTCGGACGCCGCCGCCGCCGCCGGACACTATGCGCGGGCCGTGGCGCTGAGGCCCGATTGGGCCGCCGCCTGGCACTCGCTTGGCGTCGCGCGATTCGACTCCGGCGATTCGGGCGCGGCGCGCGAAGCGTTCGAGCGCGCGCTCAAGCTCGATGCGCGCCTGGCGCGCACGTGGAACAACCTGGGGCTCGCGGAGCTCGCGCTCGACCGCGTGTCCCAGGCGGAAGCCGCCTTCGCCCGAGCCATCGAAGCCGAGCCCGGCTACGTGCTTGCCCACTACAACCTGGCGCGAGTGGCCGAGCGAAGCGGCCGGTTCGAGGAGGCGTTGTCGCGGCTCGCGACGGCCATCGGGCTGGCGCCTCGCCTGAAGGAGGCGCTGCTGCTTCGCGCGCGGCTGATGAGGCGCCGGCGCGATCCGGGGGCCGAAGCGGCGCATCGCGCGGCCCTCGAGGTGGCGCCGGACGACTCGGCGGTGCGCGCCGCGTGGGCCGACTTCCTCTGGGAACTGGGGCGCGCGGACGAGGCCCGTGCCGAGTTCCAGCGCGCCGAGTCCTCCGACCGGTCGAGCCTGCGCGCGGCGCTCGGGGCCAGGCTCTCGCTCCCGGCGGTCTACTCGGGGGCGGAACACCTCGAGGAATGCCGCGCCCGGTACACGCGCGGGCTGGAGGAGCTGCACGCCGAGGCCGATCGCTTCCTCGGCAGGAAGCCCGCCGAGACTCTGGCGGAGGCGAGCTGGACGAATTTCTACCTCGCCTACCAGGGGCGCGACGACCGGCTGCTTCAATCGCGCTACGGCGACCTCCTCCCGAGGGTGTTGCAGCCGGCCCTGCCACGCTACTTCGCCGAGCGGCCACCACGACCTGGCGCGCACAAGCTCCGCGTCGGCTTCTTCAGCCACTTCTTCTTCAACTGCACGGTCGGGCGCTATTTTGCCAGCTGGATCCTCGACCTCGACCGCACTCGCTTCGAGCCGGTCGTCTTCTACACCAACTGGTGGATGGCCCACGACACGCGCGCGATCGCGGCCGCGGCGGATCGCTTCTTCCACGTCGCGGGGCGGCCGCTCTTCGAGGTCGCCCAGCTGATGGACGCCCAGGATCTCGATGTGCTCGTTTACCCCGAGCTCGGCATGCACGCGGATACCTTCGCGCTGGCGGCGCTGCGCCTGGCGCCCGTTCAGGTCGCGGGGTGGGGGCATCCGACGACCAGCGGACTCGCCTCGATCGACGCATACCTGTCCTGCGCCCCGATGGAGCTGCCCGAAGCCCAGGAAGCGTACCGAGAGCGCCTGGTGCTGCTTCCGGGCCTGGGCACGCGTTACGCGCGTCCGGCCACCACGAGCCGCAAGAGCCGCGAGGAGCTGGGGCTGCCGCGCTCGGGGACGCTGTACCTTTGCCCGCAGTCGCTTTTCAAGATCCACCCCGACAACGATTCGCTGCTCGCCGATGTCCTCGCGGGCGATCCGGACGGCCGCCTCGTCTTCTTCAGCTATCGCGCCGGACCGGTCTTCGCCGCCTTCCGCGACCGGCTTTTCGCGTCCTTGAAGGCGGCGGGGATCGATGGCACCGAGCGCACCGTGTTCCTGGACTACCTCACGCACGACGACTACCTGCGCGTTAACCAGCTCTGCGACGTCATGCTGGACACGCTGCACTGGTCGGGAGGCAACACCTCCCTCGACGCCATCGCCTCCGGCCTGCCGCTCGTCACCCTGCCGGGGACGCTCATGCGCGGGCGCCAGAGCGCCGCGATGCTGCGCCAGCTGGGCCTCTCCGAGCTCGTCGCGAAGGATCGCGACGAATACGTCCGGCTTGCCCTGGACCTCGGCAGGAACGCGGACCGGCGTCGCGGGATCCAGGCGACGATCGGGGAGAGGGCGGGCGCGCTCTTCGAGGACCGCGCCCCCACCGCAGCCTTCGCGCAGGCGCTGGTGGCGCTTGCCGGGCGCGGGGACTAGAGGGTGGACCTCTCCCTCTGGGCGCTCTTCGCCTCCGCGTTCGTCTCCTCCACGATCCTGCCCGGCAACTCCGAGATCGTCCTGGCCGCGGTCGTGAAGGGCGGGGGCGCGCCCCTGGCCGCCGCGATCGCCGTCGCGACCCTCGGGAACACCTTGGGAGGCATGACGACGTACGGCATCGGGAGGCTGCTGCCCTCTCGAATCCCGGAAGGCAAGGCCATCGCCCGCGTGCGGCATTTCGGCGCCCCGGCGCTGCTCCTGTCGTGGCTGCCCTTCGTGGGCGACGCCCTGTGCGCCGCCGCGGGCTGGCTGCGCCTGAACTGGATCGCCTGCACGCTCGCCATGGCGGCAGGCAAGGCGGCGCGGTACGTCGTGGTGGCGCAGGCGGCCATGATGATCTGACCCTCACCCCCAGCCCCTCTCCCGCAAGCGGGAGAGGGGAGCGCTGTTCTCCCTCTCCCCTGGGAGAGGGCCGGGGTGAGGAGCGCTGTTCTCCCTCTCCCTTGGGAGAGGGTCGGGGTGAGGAGCGCTGTTCTCCCTCTCCCTTGGGAGAGGGTCGGGGTGAGGGCAAACCGGGGTCAATGCTGCATTGCGGTAAAATCGCTATTCCCCCCGTGGCGCCCACGGAACCGGATACCCCCCGATGACCGCCCGACTGCGCGAGATTCCGTACAACTACACGTCGTTCTCCGACCGGGAGATCGTGATCCGCCTCCTGGGCGACGAGGCGTGGCGGGTCCTCGACGAGCTGCGCGAGCAGCGCCGCACCGGTCGCTCGGCGCGCATGCTATACGAGGTCCTGGGGGACATCTGGGTCGTCCGGCGCAATCCCTACCTGCAGGACGACCTGCTCGACAGCCCGAAGCGCCACGACGCCCTCGTCGCGGCGATGCGCCACCGCCTGGGCGAGGTGGAGAAGCGCCGCCAGGCCGACTCTTCCGACCCCGAAAGGAGCGTCCTCGTGGCGAAGCTCCTCGAGGCCGCCAACGGCGCCGTCGACGAGTTCGACCGCGAGTTCGACGACACCCGCAAGCTGCGCCGCAAGGCGATGCGCCGCCTCGCCTCGATCACGCGCCGCGACAACGTCGCCTTCGACGGCCTGGCGCGCGTCTCGCACGTGACCGACGCCACCGACTGGCGCGTGGAGTATCCCTTCGTGGTCGTTTCGCCGGACACCGAGGAAGAGTGCGCCCGCCTGGTGCGCGCCCTGATCGACCTGGGGCTCACCATCATCCCCCGCGGCGGCGGGACGGGCTACACCGGCGGGGCCATCCCCCTGGATGCCCGCTCGGCGGTCGTGAACACCGAGAAGCTCGACTGGCTGGGCGAGGTCGGGAAGAAACAGCTTCCGGGCGTCGCGGAGCCGGTGGACGTGATCCACGTGGGCGCGGGCGCCGTAACGCGCCGGGTGATGGAAGCCGCCGAGCGCGCCGGGCTCGTCTTCGCCGTGGACCCCACCTCCGCCGACGCTTCCTGCATCGGCGGCAACATCGCCATGAACGCCGGTGGCAAGAAGGCCGTCCTGTGGGGCACGGCCGTCGACAACCTCGCTTCCTGGCGCATGGTCACGCCGGAGGCCGACTGGATCGAGGTCGAGCGCCTCGACCACAACCTCGGCAAGATCCACGACGCCGCCCTCGCGCGGTTCCGCATCCGCCGCTTCGAGGCCGACGGCCGCACCCCGAAGGGCGAGGAGATCCTGGAGCTCGAGGGCCGGCGCTTCCGCAAGGCGGGCCTGGGCAAGGACGTCACGGACAAGGTCCTCGGCGGGCTGCCGGGCGTGCAGAAGGAGGGCTGCGACGGGATCATCACCTCGGCCACCTTCATCCTGCACCGCATGCCCGCGCACACGCGCACCGTGTGCCTGGAGTTCTTCGGCGACGTCGCGCTCGCGGTTCCCGCCATCGTGGAGATCACCAAGCGCGTCGACGGCAGCGGGGGCGTGGCGCTCGCGGGCCTGGAGCACCTCGACGAGCGCTACGTGAAGGCCGTGGGCTACGCCACCAAGGCCAAGGCGCACGGCCGGCCGCGCATGGTGCTCATCGGCGACATCGTGGGCGACGACGAGGCCGCGGTGTCCCGGGCCGCCTCCGAGGTGGTGCGCATCGCCAACGCCCGCGGGGGCGAGGGCTTCATCGCCGCGAGCCCGGAGGCCCGCAAGCGCTTCTGGATGGAGCGCGCCCGCACCGCCGCCATCGCCAAGCACACCAACGCCTTCAAGGTGAACGAGGACGTGGTGATCCCCCTGGAGCGCCTCGGGGACTACACCAACGGCGTCGAGCGCCTGAACGTCGAGTACTCGATCGGCAACAAGCTCAAGCTCGCCGCCCGGCTCGAGGAGTTCCTCGCGGGAGAGCTGCCCGTCGAGACCGACGGCGAGGCGATCGCGCGCGAGGACGTACTGGGCGACCGCCCGGCCCAGGCCCTGGAGCTCGTGCGCCACGTGAAGGGCCGCTGGTCCTGGCTGCTGCGCAACCTCGACCGCCGCCTGGGCGAGGTGCGCGCCGACCTAGACGCGGCAGGACTCGCGCACCTGGCCGCCGGGGCGCCCGACGAGCGGACCGTGTTCGCGCTAGTCCAGCTGCACGAGCTGCGCGTGTCCTGGAAGCGGGAGCTGCGCGACCCCCTGCGGCAGGTCTTCGCCGGCCGCGCCTTCGAGCCGCTCCTGGCCGCGATCCAGGCGACCCACGCCGAGGTCCTTCGCGGGCGCGTGTTCATCGCCATGCACATGCACGCCGGCGACGGGAACGTGCACACCAACATCCCGGTGAACTCCGACGACTACGAGATGCTGCGCACCGCCAACGAGGCCGTGGCGTACATCATGCGGTTCGCCAAGTCGCTGGGCGGGGTGGTCTCGGGCGAGCACGGCATCGGCATCACCAAGCTCGAATTCCTGGAGAAGGAGGAGGTCGAGGCCTTCGCCGCGTGGAAGTCGAAGGTGGATCCCGAGGGGCGCTTCAACCGCGGCAAGCTCCTGGCGGGCGCCGACCTCTCGAACGCGTACACGCCGTCCTTCGCGCTCATCGGCCACGAGTCGATCATCCTGGAACGCAGCGACATCGGGTCCATCGCCGACTCGGTGAAGGACTGCCTGCGCTGCGGCAAGTGCAAGCCGGTGTGCTCGACCCACGTGCCGCGCGCCAACCTGCTCTACAGCCCGAGGAACAAGATCCTGGGCCTGTCGCTGCTCACCGAGGCCTTCCTCTACGAGGAGCAGACCCGGCGGGGCGTGAGCCTGCGGCACTTCGACGAGTTCGGCGACGTGGCCGACCACTGCACCGTGTGCCACAAGTGCGAGGCGCCTTGCCCCGTGGACATCGACTTCGGCAACGTCTCCATCGCGATGCGGGGGCTGCTGGGGAAGCTGGGGAAGAAGCGCTTCAACCCCGGCTCGGCCCTCTCGATGGCCTACCTCAACGCCACAGACCCCTCGACCATCAAGGTGATGAAGACCCTGATGCTCGACTGGGGCTACAAGGCGCAGCGCCTCGCGCACGCCGTCGCGCGGCGCTTCCTGGTGACGCGCGGCCAGACCCGGCACCCCCCGGCCACGGTGGGCAAGGCCCCGCTCAAGGCGCAGATCGTGCACTTCATCAACAAGCCGATGCCGGGCAACCTCCCGAAGCGCACGGCGCGCGCCCTCCTCGACATCGAGGACCCCTCGTTCGTGCCCATCATCCGCGACCCGGCCAAGGCCACGGAGGAGTCCGAGGCGGTGTTCTACTTCCCGGGCTGCGGCTCCGAGCGGCTCTTCGGGCAGGTGGGCCTCGCGACCCAGGCGCTCCTGTACCACGTGGGCGCCCAGTGCGTGCTGCCGCCGGGCTACCTGTGCTGCGGCTACCCGCAGACGGCGAGCGGGCAGGCGGCCAAGGGCGAGGAGATCACCCTGCGCAACCGCGTCCTCTTCCACCGGGTCGCCAACACGCTCAACTACCTGGACATCCGGACGGTCGTGGTCTCGTGCGGCACCTGCATGGACGCGCTGATGGACTACGAGTTCGACAAGATCTTCCCCGGGTGCCGGCTGCTCGACATCCACGAGTACCTCATGGAGAAGGGCGTGAAGGTGGAGGGCGTTCGCGGCGTGCGCTACCTGTACCACGACCCCTGCCACACGCCCATGAAGACCCACAAGCCGCTGAAGGTGGTGGAGAGCCTGATGGGCGTCCCGGTGCCGCTGAACGACCGCTGCTGCGGGGAATCGGGGACGCTCGCCGTCTCGCGGCCGGACATCTCCACCCAGGTGCGCTTCCGCAAGGAGGAGGAGATCGTGAAGAACGCCGCCTCGGTCCGCGCGGACGGCTTCAGCGGCGAGGTGAAGGTCCTCACCTCCTGTCCTTCGTGCCTGCAGGGGCTCTCGCGCTTCGACCAGGATGCCGGGACGAGCGCCGATTACATCGTCGTGGAGATGGCGCGGCACTTGCTGGGAGAGCGCTGGATGCCCGAGTTCGTCGAGAAGGCCAACCGGGGCGGCATCGAGCGCGTCCTGCTCTAGGGGAGGTGGCCCGTGGAATGTGAACTGTGCCATGGCGCGGGAGGAAGGCTCCTCTGGCAGAATGGCCTGTGCCGGGTCGTTTGCGTGGACGAGCCCGGCCTGCCCGGGTTCCTGCGGGTGGTCCTGAACCGCCACGAGCGCGAAATGACCGACCTCCCCGCGCACGAGCGCGACCGCCTGATGGCGGTGGTGTTCGCGGTGGAGGCCCATGTGAGGCTGTCTCTGGAACCCGACAAGATGAACCTCGCGAGCCTGGGCAACATGACGCCGCACCTGCACTGGCACGTGATCCCGCGCTGGCGCGACGACCGGCATTTTCCCGGCCCGGTCTGGTCCGCGGCGAGGCACGAGGCGCCGGTGCCACCCGCCCGTGCCGAGGCCGCGACGCGCATGTGCGCCAAGCTGCCGGCCGTGCTCGCGGCCTTTACCGACTGAGGTCCCGATGGCCGCCAATCCTCCCACCCGCCCCGGCAACGGCGCCGCGTTCTCCGATGCGAAGGGCTGCAAGGAATGGCTCGGGGGGCTGCCCCTCACCAACATTCCCCAGGCGCAGCAGATCGTCCTGGACGCGCTGCGCGCGGTGAACCGCGGCGAGCCCGGAGGCATCGAGGGCCTGAAGTGCCTGGAGCTCATGCGCGACAAGATCGCGTTCCTGCAGGGCGAGCAGCGCTCCCGCTACTTCGGCAAGTCGCTGCCGCTCTCGCCCAACGACCAGGCGGCGTGGTCCATCGGCCGCGCGCTGCTCGAGGAGATGGAAACGGGCTATCGCCGCTGCCTCACCGTCGCCGAGGTCGAGCGCGGCGAGATCGCGCGGCACGCGCCGCTCATGATGCAGCGGATCGTGCGCTACCTCGGGGCGCAGATGCTCTTCCACGCGATGGTCTACCGGCGTTTCGACCCGGCCCTGTGGCTGCGGCTGCACGAGCAGTACGCGGCCGCGGAGCGCGCGGGCGTGGCCGACGAGCGCGTGAAGGACAGCCTGGAAAGCGAGGACGGCGCCTCGACCGTGCACGAGGCCTACGTCCACGTCGTCCTTACGCAGGCGGCGTACCTCTCGGAGATGACGGCCCCGCAGATCGACCTGCTCGAGGCGCTGCTGCGGATGTGGGCCCGCAAGGTGCGCGTCTTCGTGGAGGCGCCGGCCGACGCGGAGTCCGGAAGCACCTTCCCGCTCGCCGTGGACCTCGCCAAGCCCATCGGGGCGCGGCCCCTGCACGCCGACGCACGCCAGGCCACGCACCGCGTCCTGGACGTGGAGGCGCTCTCGCGCAGCATCCGCCGGCGCCTGAAGGGGCTGCAGGCCGGCGAGGAGCCCGTGAGCCTGGGCCTGCCCGCGGAGGCGAGCGCCATCGACGCCACGGCGCAGCTCTCGCGCCTGCACAAGCTCTGGTGCGAGGGCGCGCCGCCGCGTCCGCCCGCGAAGGTCCCGGAGGAGACGTCCGCGGGCCTCGCCTTCGGCCTGCCGGAGATCCACCATTTCGTGACCGGCGGCAAGCCCTTCGAGCAGCCCGACAGGGAGCGCGAGCTCACCCGCCAGGAGAAGGACGACATCGCGACCTTCGGCCGGATCACCGAGCGCACGCAGCAGCTGATGGTCTCGGACTACAAGTTCGAGCTCGAGAACTGGGGCGTCGTCGACGAGATGCTGGGCGCCTGGCGCCTGCTTCGCCCCGCCACGGCCTCGAAGGGAGTGGCGATCGGGCGGGTGCTCGCGATGCGCCTGGGCGACACGGCGCCCTTTTTCCTCGGCATGGTGCAGGCGCTTGTGCAGGAGACCGACGGGCGCATCGTGATCACCGTCCACCTCTTTCCGGGCCGCCCCGAGCCCATCGCCGCGCGCGCCGCCGATTCGCGCAACCGCCAGGGCACGCAGTGGGTCCAGGCCTTCCGGCTTCCGGCGCTCGAGCGCCTCGGCGTTCCGGAGTCGCTGGTCGTGCCCTCCGGGATCGCCTCGCGCGGGCGCGGCATCGAGGTGTGGGTGGGCGGCGCCAGGGAATCGACGGTCTACGAGATCCTCGAGCGCGGCTCCGACTTCGACCGCGTCACGGTGTTCTAGGGCCGGCGCGCGCGCCGCTCGAAGGCGTCCAGGAGGGGTTTGGCGGCGTTCTCGCCCTTCTGCTGGGCGATCTCGACGATGCAGGTGGGGCTCGTCACGTTGACCTCCGTGAGGCCCTCGCCGATCACGTCCAGCCCGGCGAACACGATGCCCGCCTTCACGAGCTCGGCCCCGACGGCCTGGCCTATCTCCCGGTCGCGCGCCGAGAGCGGCTGCGCCACCCCGGTGCCGCCCGCCGCGAGGTTGCCGCGCGTCTCGCCCGCGCGCGGGATGCGGGCCAGGCACCAGGGAAACGGCTCGCCGTCGATCACCAGGACGCGCTTGTCGCCCCGCGCGATCTCCGGCAGGTACTTCTGCGCCATGATCGTGCGCTCCGCCTCGCCCACGAGCGTCTCCACGATCACGTTGCGGTTGGGGTCGTCCGCCCGCACCCGGAAGATCATCGAGCCGCCCATGCCGTCGAGCTTCTTCAGGATCACGTCGGCGTGCCGGTCGACGAATGCGTGGATGCGGGCGGGATCGCGCGCGACCGCCGTCGGCGGCGTGAACTGCGGGAAGCGCAGGATGGAGAGCTTCTCGTTCCAGTCGCGAAGCGCGCGGGGCGAGTTCACGACGCGCGCCCCCTCGGCCTCGGCGCGCTCCAGCAGGAGCGTGGCGTAGTAGTACTCCTGGTCGAAGGGCGGGTCCTTGCGCATCGCCACCAGGTCGAAGAAGGCGAGCGGCACCTCCTCGGCGCTGCCCTCGCGGCACCAGGGGGAGTCCTCGTCGCTCACGGAGAGGGGCGCCGCGCGCGCGAGCACCGAGCCGTCCTGCACGAAGATGTCCTGCATGCCCAGCGCGTAGACCTCGTGGCCGCGCCGCGAGGCCTCACGCATCATCGCGATGGAGGAGTCCTTCTTCGGCTTGAGGCTCGCGAGCGGGTCGAGGACGAACGCGAGCTTCATGCGGTGGCGGCGAGCGCGCCCGCCTCCTCGTCGGCGCGGACGGCCATCTCCTCGATCTCCACCGCGGCGGCGAGGTTCGCGAGCCGCGCCACGACGCCATAGGTGTAGAAGCGGTTGGGCGGGTCGCCCGGGGCGCCGGCGCAGTCGGGGGAGTGGCAGTCGGTCTCGAAGGCGAGCGGACGGAACTCCATGCCGGGCGCGTTCAGGTTCTCGTCCTTGCCTCGCGCGTTGTGCACACGGTAGAAGCCGCCCACGACGAACTGGTCGATCATGTAGATCACGGGCTCGGCCACCGCGCCGTCCACGTCCTCGAAGGTATAGACCCCCTCCTGGATGATCACCTGGTTGACCTGCAGGCCCTCCTTGATGACGGACATCTTGTTGCGCGTCTTGCGGTTCAGGTTGCGCACGTCGTCCGCGCTCTTCACCGTCATGATTCCCATTCCGTAGGTGCCGGCGTCCGCCTTCACGATGGCGAAGGGCGCCTCCGTGATGCCGTACTGGGCGTACTTCTCGCGCACCTCCGAGAGCACGTACTCGACGTTGGCGGCGAGGCAGTCCTCGCCCTCCTTCTCCGCGAAGTTCACCGCGCTGCACTGGCTGAAGACCGGGTTCACGAGCCACGGGTCGATGCCCACGAGCTCGGCGAAGTCCTCGGCCACGGTCTCGTAGGCGTGGAAGTGCTGCGACTTGCGGCGCGTCGACCAGCCGGCGATGAGCGGCGGCACGACGGTCTGCTCGAGGCCCCGGAGGATCTCGGGCACGCCCCCGGAAAGGTCGTTGTTGACGATGACGGCGCAGGGGTCGAAGCCCTCCAGCCCGACGCGGTTGCCCTTGCGCCTGAGCGGCTCGAGCAGCAGCCTGTCGCCGCCGGCGGTCTCGAACTCGGTCGGCCCCGAAAGGTCGGGGATGAGGCTGCCCACGCGAACCGCGAGCCCCGCGCCCTCGAGGATCCGCTTCAGGGTCGCGACGTTCTGCAGGTAGAAGAGGTTGCGCGTGTGGTTCTCGGGCACGAGCACGAATTTCTGCGCGTCCGGGCAAAGCTTCTGGATGGCCGACATCGCGGCGTGCACGCACAGCGGCAGGAAGTCGGGGTTCAGGTTGTTGAACCCGCCGGGGAAGAGGTTCGTGTCCACGGGCGCGAGCTTGAAGCCGCTGTTCCTCAGGTCCACGGACGAATAGAAGGGGACCTCGTGCTCCGCGAAGCGCGAGCGGAACCAGCGCTCGATCTCGGGGCGGCGGTCGAGGACGAGGCGCTCCAGGTCCTGGAGGGGGCCGGTGAGGGACGTGGTGAGGTGAGGGACCATGGGCAGGGGGTGGGGGCGTTCGCCCCTCGCGGCTTCGGATGGGGTCCGCCGCCCCTCATGGGGAGGGCGGAGGGGTAGTTTAACCCGCCCGGATGATAAAATTCGCGCCCACGCCCCCTCGCGGGCCCGGCCCCGGGCCGCCCGCCAGCCATGACCTCCCTGCAGACGCTCGCCCTCACCGCCACGATGCTCGCGGCCTCGAACCTCTTCATGACGTTCGCGTGGTACGGGCACCTGAAGCACCTGCAGGCGAGCCCGTGGTGGATCGCCGCCCTGGTGAGCTGGGGGATCGCGCTCTTCGAGTACCTGCTTCAGGTGCCGGCCAACCGCATCGGCTTCGCGGGCGGCGTCTCGCTTGCGCAGCTCAAGATCCTGCAGGAGGTCATCACCCTCGCGGTGTTCGTCCCCTTCGCCATGCTCTACATGGGCGAGGGGCTCAAGTGGAACTACCTGTGGGCCGGGCTCTGCCTGGTGGGCGCGGTCTACTTCATCTTCCTCGGCTGATGCGCCTCCACATCCTCGGCATCTGCGGCACCTTCATGGGGGGCCTCGCGAAGATCGCCCGCGAGGCCGGCCACGAGGTCACCGGCTGCGACGCGCAGGTCTACCCGCCCATGAGCGAGCAGTTGCGGGACCTGGGCATCGGGCTCCACGAGGGCTACGACGCCGGGCAGCTCGAGAGCTACCCGGCCGACCTCTACGTGGTGGGCAACGCCATGACGCGCGGCAAGCCCGTGGTGGAGGAGATCCTCAACCGCGGACTGCCGTACGTCTCCGGCCCGCAGTGGCTCGCCGAGCACGTGCTGCCCGGCAAGTGGGTGCTCGCGGTGGCGGGCACGCACGGCAAGACCACGACCTCGTCGATGCTCGCGTGGATCCTCGCCAACGCCGGGCTCAACCCCGGCTTCCTCATCGGGGGCGTGCCGCGCAACTTCCACGTCTCGGCGCTCCTCACCGGCTCGCCATTCTTCGTGATCGAGGCGGACGAGTACGACACCGCCTTCTTCGACAAGCGCTCCAAGTTCGTCTGGTACCGGCCGCGCACCGCGGTCCTGAACAACCTCGAGTACGACCACGCCGACATCTTCCCGGACCTTGCCGCCATCGAGACCCAGTTCCACCACCTGGTGCGCATCGTCCCGGCCAACGGCCTCGTGGTGGCCAACGGCGCCGAGGCGGCGATAGGGCGCGTGCTCGAGCGCGGCTGCTGGACGGGCGTGGAGCGCTTCGGCCCCGGCCAGCCGTGGAGCGTGGGATCGGTGGGCGCGGACGACTCCTTCGAGGTGCGCCTGGACGGCTCGGCGCAGGGCGTGGTGCGCTGGGACTCGACGGGCGAGCACAACCGCATGAACGCGCTGGCCGCGCTGGCCGCGGCCCGCCACGCCGGCGTGCCCCTCGCGGCCGGCATCGACGCCCTCTCGCGCTTCCAGGGCGTCAAGCGGCGCATGGAGGTGCGCGGCACGGCGAACGGCATCACCGTCTACGACGATTTCGCGCACCACCCGACCGCGTTCGCGACGACCATCGCCGGCCTGCGAAAGCGGGTGGGGCGCTCGCGCATCGTGGCGGTGTTCGAGCCGCGCTCGAACACCATGAAGCTGGGCGCCATGCAGTCGCGCCTGGCCGCGAGCCTGGAGGGCGCCGACCTCGTCTACTGCTACGCGAGCGGCCTGGGGTGGGACCCGCGGGAGGCCCTGGCGCCCCTTTCCTCGAGAGCGGCGATCTATCCGGAGCTCGACCCGATGGTGGAGGCCCTCGGCCACGTGCTCCGGCCCGGAGACCACGTCCTCGTCATGTCCAACGGAGGATTCGGCGGGATCCATGCGAAGCTGCTCGCCCGCCTCGCCTCCACGGGAGCGCCCCGATGACCACGCTCGCCTTCCGCATCGTCAACGTGTTCACCCGGGGCGGCGCCCTCACGGGAAACCCGCTTTGCGTCTTCGAGGACGCCCGAGGCCTGGACGACGCGTCCCTGCAGGCACTCGCGCGCCAGTTCAACCTCTCCGAGACGACCTTCATCCTTCCCTCGGATTGCGCGACGGCGCGGGTGCGCATCTTCACGCCTTCCTACGAGATGCCCTTCGCCGGGCACCCGACGCTCGGCACCGCGCACGTGGTGCGCTCGCTTCGCGAGACGGGGAACGAGATCACGCTCGAGATGAAGGCGGGCGTCATCCCGGTGGCCGCCGTGGGCGATCGCTGGACGCTTTCGGCGAACCCGCCACGCTGGCGCGAGGTGGGCGAGACGCGCGCGGAGCTCGCCGCCATCCTGGGGCTCGAGGAGGGCGACATCGCCGAGCGCCCGCTGTGGGTGAACGCGGGCAAGGAGCAGCTCGTGGTCCCGGTCGCGTCCGGGGAAGCGGTGCGCCGCGCCCGCCCCCGGGCCGACGCCTTTTCGCGCCTGAAGAGCGAGGACGGGCAGAGCATGGCCTACGTGTTCCACGACGAGGGCGACGCCCGCGCCGCGGTTCGCTCCCGGTTCTTCTTTCCCAGCGGTGCGGCCATTCTCGAGGACCCGGCGACGGGCTCCGCCTGCGCCAACCTGGGCGGGTGGTTCGCGGGGCTGCGCCCCGGGGAGGACGTGACGCGCACCGTTTCCCAGGGCGACGAGGTGCACCGCCCCTCCACGCTGTTCCTCGCCGTGAGATCCGGCGCGGTGAGCGTCGGTGGCGACGTGGTCGACCTCGCCCGTGGCACACTCTCGCTCCAGGCCGCGCCTTGACGACGATCCTCTACCTGCACGGCTTCATCAGTTCTCCGGCCTCGCGCAAGGCCGTGATGCTGGGCGACTACCTGCGCGGCCAGGCGCCGGACGTCGAGTACCTCGTGCCGGCCCTGCACCACCGTCCGGCGCAGGCGATTCCGCAGGTCGCGCAGCTGTGCCGCGGGAAGGACCCGGCCACGCTCGTCGTCGTGGGCAGCTCCCTGGGCGGCTTCTACGCCACCGTGGCGGCCGAGAGGATCGGGTGCCGCGCCGTGGTCCTGAACCCGGCCGTCCATCCCCACCGGCACTTCGCGCGCTACCTCGGCCCGCAGGAGAACCTGTACACCGGCGAGCGCTTCGACCTCACGCCGGAGCACGTCGCCGAGCTCGAGGCGCTCGACCCGCCCGCGATCACCCGCCCGGAGCGCTACTGGCTCATCGTGGAGACGGCCGACGAGGTGCTCGACTACCGCGAGGCCGTCGCCTTCTATGCGGGGGCCTTCCACTCGGTGGTGCAGGGCGGGGACCACTCCCTCGCGAGCTTCCCCGAGTTCGTGACCGACATCGTGGCGTGGGCGCGCGAGGCCTCGCCGACCGCCGCGAAGGCGAATCCATGAAGCAGGTGCTCTTCGAGGAGGACGGCGGGTTCCGCGTCGGGACGATCCTTTCCGAGGCCGGCGCGGCCTTCCAGGTGGAGGCGGCGCACGGCAAGCGCTCCAAGGTGAAGGCGAGCGCCGTGCTGCTGCGCTTCGACGGCCAGTCGCTCGGGGGCTTCATGCCCGAGGCCCAGTCGCGCGCTCAAGCCCTGGACCCGCAGTTCCTCTGGGAAGTGTGCGGCGGCGGCGAGTTCGGCTTCTCCGAGCTCGCCCAGGAGTACTACGGCCACCCGCCCGCGCCGCTGGAGGCCACCGCCGTCGCCCTCTCCCTGCACGCCAACCCGATGTACTTCTACAAGCGCGGAAAGGGCCGCTACCAGGCCGCGCCCGAGGAGAACCTCAAGGCCGCGATTGCGGGGCTGGAGAGGAAGCGCCGCCAGCAGGAGCAGGTCGACGCGTGGGCGGGGCTCCTTGCCGCGGGCACGCTCCCGTCCGAGCTCGCGGGCAAGCTCGACCTCCTGCTCTTCAAGCCGGACAAGATGTCGCTCGAGTGGCGAGCCCTCGACCAGGCCGCGACCGCGGCGGGGCTCGCGCCGGCGAGGCTCCTCGCCCGGATCGGCGCCCTCGCGGGCCCGGAGGACTACTTCCTGCGCCGCTTCGCCTTCGAGCTCTTCCCCGACGGACTGGGCTTTCCCGAGGTCGCGCCGGTGGCCGCGCCGCCGGACCTGCCGCAGGCGGCAGTGGCCGCGTTCTCGATCGACGACCACGAGACCACCGAGATCGACGACGCGTTCTCGGTCGAGAGGCTTCCCGACGGCCGGCTGCGCGTGGGGGTGCACATCGCCGCTCCCGCCCTCTTCTTCGGGCGGGGCCACCCGCTGGAGGCGATCGCGCGGGAGCGCCTGTCCACGGTCTACTTTCCGGGCGGCAAGATCACGATGCTGCCGGAGGCGGCCATCGCCAAGGCCACGCTCTCGGCGGGCCGGGAGGTGGCCGCAGCCTCGCTGTACCTCGACCTCGACCCGGACACGCTCGTCATCGCGGGCTCGCAGTCGCGCCTCGAGCGCGTGTCCATCGCCACGAACCTGCGCATCGCCGAGCTCGAGACGCGCCTGCACGCGGAGTCGCTCGCGGCCGGCCGCGTCGAGGGCGAGCACGGCGAGGACCTCGTTCTGCTCTGGAGGCTCGCGTGCAAGCTGCGGGCCGGGCGCGGGGCGGGCGAGGAGAAGAGCGAGAAGCTGGACTACACCTTCCGCGTGGAGGCCGGCCGCGTGACGATCGAGCCGCGGCGCCGGGGCACGCCCATCGACGTGCTCGTCTCGGAGCTCATGATCCACGTGAACGCGACCTGGGGGCGCGCGCTCGCCGACGCGTCCATCCCCGCCATCTACCGCAACCAGCGCGGCATCAAGACGCGCATGGAGGTGGAGCCGGGGTCGCACGAGTGGCTGGGCGTCTCCCACTACGCGTGGTCCAGCTCGCCGCTGCGGCGCTTCACCGACCTCGCCAACCAGCGCCAGCTGGTGGCGCTGCTCCGGGGCGAGGAGGCTCCCTATTCGCGCGACGAGCTGGCCACCGCCGCGCGCGAGTTCGAGACGGCCTACGAGGCCTACGCCGAGCACCAGCGCCACCTCGAGCGCTACTGGTGCCTGCGCTGGATCGCGCAGGAGGGGCTGGAGGGGGCCGACGCCACCGTCGTGCGCGACGAGCTGGTGCGCCTGGAGGGCATCCCCCTCGTCTGCCGGGCCATCGGGCTGCCGCCCGGGTCCCCCGGGGACCGGGTGCGCGTGGCCTTCGGCGAGCCCGACCCCTGGGAGGTGAACCTCCCCTGCCGTTACGCGGGCAAGCCCGGAGGCGGTTAGGCGCTGCTATCATTCGGGCTCATGTTCCGCCCGTTCGAGCGACCCCGCGCCTGCCGATGCAACTGAGGCAGACTCCCCCCGACGCGATCGTCCGCCTTTCCGACTACCTCCTCGAGCGGTTCGGCCTCGTCGCCACCATGCAGGTGGCGCTCGTGGGCTCCATCGCCTTCCATGCCTTCGCCATCGTGGGCCTGGGCTTCCGCGTGCCGGACCCGCGTGCGATGCCGGCGCCGCACAACGTGCTGGACGTCGTGCTGGTGAACGCCAAGTCGGCCAGCAAGCCCGCAAAGGCGGACGCGCTGGCGCAGGCCAACCTGGACGGCGGGGGCAACACGGACGAGAAGCGCCGCGCCTCGAGCCCCTTCCCGGTGATGGAGAGCCGGGAGAGCGCCCCCGAGCTCAAGCAGGCGCAGAGCAAGGTCCAGCAGCTCGAGCGCGAGGCCGCCGAGCTCATGACCCGGCTCAAGTCCCAGGTGGCGGTGGCCCCGGCGGACCCCGTCGCCGACCGCAAGGAGACGGCCGACAAGACGGCCCAGGACCTCATCGAGAAGAGCCTGGAGATCCAGCGCCTGGAGGCGCAGATCCGCCGCGACTACCAGGCCTACCAGGAGCGGCCCCGGAAGAAGTTCGTGGGCGCCCGCGCCTCCGAGTACCGCTTCGCCATGTACGTGGACAACTGGCGGCTCAAGGTCGAGCGGGTGGGCAACCTCAACTATCCCGAGGAGGCCCGCCGCCGCAAGCTCTACGGCTCGCTGCAGCTCACGGTGGGCCTGAGGCCCGACGGCGAGGTGGAGTCGATCGAGATCAACCGCTCCTCGGGGCAGAAGGTGCTCGACCAGGCGGCCCTGCGGATCGTGCGGCTCGCCGCCCCCTTCGACCGTTTCCCGGACGCGATCCGCGCCGACACCGACATCCTGTACATCACCCGCACCTGGACCTTCACCCGGTCCGACCAGCTATCCGCGGAATAGGCACGCTGGCCGCCGCTTCGCCGCCGCGCGCCTCAGCGCACCGACTTGAACAGCGCCAGCGCGCGTGCGCGCTGCGCGGCGTGATCGACGACGGGGGCCGGATAATCGCGCCCGACCACGCAGCCGGCCGCCTGCTGCTCGAGGGGCGGCATCGTCCACGGCGCGTGCACGTAGCGGTCGGGCACCCGCGCGAGCTCGGGCAGGTAGCGGCGGATGAACCGCCCTTGCGGGTCGAAGCGCTCCGACTGGGCGACGGGGTTGAAGATGCGGAAGTACGGCTGCGCGTCGCAGCCCGTGGACGCCGCCCATTGCCAGCCCCCGTTGTTGGCGGCGAGGTCGAAGTCGAGGAGGGTGTCGGCGAAGTATTTCTCGCCGCGGCGCCAGTCGAGGAGCAGGTCCTTCACGAGGAAGGAGGCGACGACCATGCGCAGGCGGTTGTGCATCCAGCCCGTGCGGGCGATCTGGCGCATGGCCGCGTCCACGAGCGGGTAGCCCGTGCGCGCCTCGCGCCAGGCCGCGAAGTGCGCGTCGCTGCCGGGCCAGTCGATGGCGTCGTACTCGCGCCGGAAGGCGCCGGTGGCCGCGTGCGGGTTGTGCCAGAGGACCTGGAAGTAGAAATCCCGCCAGATGAGCTCGGAGAGCCAGGTGGCGGGGCCCTCGCCGGGGGCCCGCCGGGCGGCGCGCGCGAGGCGGCGGATCGGGATGGTGCCGAAGCGGTTGTGCACAGAGAGGTAGGAGACGCCCTTCACCGCGGGGAAGTCCCGCGCGGCGGCGTAGCCTTCCATGCGCGCCTCGAAGTCCGCGAAGAGCCGGTTCGCCCCCGACATGCCGGCGCGCACGGGCAGCGATGCGAGGTCGGTTCTGACGAAGCCCAGCGCCTCGAGCGGGGGGACCGCGGTCCCGTAGCCGGTCGCCGCGAGCTTCGCGGCATGCTTTTCCACGGGATAGGCCTTCAGGTAATAGTCGTCGACCTTCGCGAGCCAGGCCCGCTTGTAGGGCGTGAACACCGAGAAGGGCCCGCCCGTGCGCGTGAGGATCTCGTCCCGGGAGAAGATGGCCTGGTCCTTGGCGAGGTGCATCCGCCGCCCCCCGGCTTCGAGGGCGCGCGCGACGGCCGCGTCGCGCAGGGCGGCGCCCGGCTCGTAGTCCTCGTTGGCGAACACGGCGCCGGCCGAGAGCCTCCCGGCGAGGGCCGGGATCTCCTCGCGCGCCGTGCCGTGCAGGACGAGCAGGTCGCCGCCCCGGGCCCGCAGCGCATCGCGAAGCTCGGCCACGCTTTCCCGGATGAACTCCACGCGCCGGTCCGCGCGCGCGGGCAACCCCTCGAGGATCTCGCGGTCGAACACGAACGCGCAGAAGACCTGCCGCGACGAGGCGAGGGCGTAGTAGAGCCCGGCGTTGTCCGTGTCGCGCAGGTCGCGGCGGAACCAGAAGAGGGAGCGATCGTAGGCGGTCACGGGGATTCCGACGGGGGCAAGGCGCCCCCCGTCCAATGGCGGCCAGGGGGCGTTCGAATTAGAATATGGCGTTGGTGGCAAATGCAAACGATCAACCTCACGAGCCACTTCCTCATCGCCATGCCGGGCATGGCGGACCCGAACTTTTCCCGCAGCCTCACCTTCATCTGCGAGCACAACGAGCGCGGCGCCCTGGGCCTCGTGGTGAACCGCCCCACGGACGTGACCCTGGGAACGCTGTTCCGCCAGGTGGAGATCGAGCTCGCGGACGAGCCCCTGGCCTCGCAGCCGGTGTTCTTCGGGGGGCCCGTCCAGCTCGAGCACGGCTTCGTGCTGCACCGCCCCGTGGGCGATTGGCGCTCGACGCTGCCGGTGGGCGAGATCGGGCTCACCACCTCGCGCGACATCCTGGAGGCCATGGCCCGCGGCGAGGGGCCGGCCGACCGCCTCGTGGCCCTGGGCTACGCGGGCTGGGCGCCCGGCCAGCTCGAGGACGAGATCAAGAGGAACGGCTGGCTCACGGTGGGCGCCGACCTCGACGTGATCTTCCGCGTGCCCCCGGAGGGCCGCTACGACGCCGCGCTCGGGGCACTGGGCGTTTCCACGATGAACCTCTCGGAAGAGGCGGGGCACGCGTGAGCGCCGGGACCGCGGAGACGCCGCCGCTTTCCGGGACGCTCCTCGGATTCGACTTCGGCGAGAAGCGCCTGGGCGTGGCGGTGGGCGAGACGGCCACCGGGCTTGCGCACCCCGTCGCGGCCATCGCCGAGGAGGCGACCGAAGCCCGGTTCGCCGCCATCGCGCGCCTGGTGGCCGAATGGCACCCGGCGGGCTTCGTGGTGGGCCTGCCGCGACACCCCGACGGGGGCGAGCACGAGGTGGCCCGCCTCGCCGGCAAATTCGCCCGGCGCCTCAACTCGCGCTTCGGCCTGCCGGTGGCGTTCGTGGACGAGACCCTCACCTCGGCGGAGGCCGCCTCGCGTCTTCGCGAAGCCGGCGCCCGGGGCCCGGGAAAGGGCGACCTCGACGCCCATGCCGCCGCGCTGATCCTGCAAAGCTACCTCGACGAACCCAACCGACCGGAACTCCCCCATGGCCGCACCGCTTCCTGAGCCCGAGCGCCTGCTCGAGGCGCTCGTCACGCAAATGAGACCCGCGACCGGGCCCGACACGGGGCTCGTGGGCATCTACACCGGCGGCGCCTGGGTGGCCGAGCGCCTGCACCGCGCCCTCGGCGTGAAGGCCCCGCTCGGGCTCCTCGCCGTGACACTGCACCGCGACGACTTCGGCCGCATCGGCCTGCACCGCGAGGCGCGCCGCAGCCACCTGCCCTTCGAGGTCGAGGGGCGCGACATCGTGCTGGTGGACGACGTGCTGCACACGGGGCGCACCATCCGCGCGGCCATCAACGAGCTCTGGGACTTCGGCCGGCCCAGGAGCGTGCGCCTGGCGGTGCTCGCCGACCGCGGCGGCCGCCAGCTGCCGATCGCGCCCGACTTCACCGGGGCCTTCGTCGAGATGGATCCCGGGGAGGAGCTCGTGCTCACCAACGAGGGCGGGCGGCTGCGCCTGGCCGCGGTGAGGAGGCCGGCATGAGCCCGAACCTGCAGATCGATTCCCAGGGCCGCCTCGTGCACCTGCTCACCACCGAGGGGCTGCCCAGGGAGCTCATCCTGCACATCCTCGACACGGCCGCGCAGTTCGTGAGCGTCAACGAGCGCGAGGTGAAGAAAGTGCCGCTCCTGCGCGGCAAGTCGATCTTCAACGTCTTCTTCGAGAACTCCACGCGCACCCGCACGACCTTCGAGATCGCGGCCAAGCGCCTGTCGGCCGACGTGATCAACCTGAACATCGGCTCCTCCTCGACCGCCAAGGGCGAGACGCTGCTCGACACGGTGTGGAACCTGCAGGCGATGGACGCCGACATGTTCGTCGTCCGGCACGCCGAGGCCGGGGCGCCCCACCTGATCGCGCGGCACGTGAAGCCGGGCGTGCACGTGGTGAACGCGGGCGACGGGCGGCACGCGCACCCCACGCAGGGGCTGCTCGACATGTACACGATCCGCCACTACAAGAAGGACTTCGCGCGCCTCGTCGTCGCGATCGTGGGCGACGTGCTGCACTCGCGCGTGGCGCGCTCGCAGATCCACGCGCTCAAGACCCTGGGGGTGCCGGAGGTGCGGGTGGTGGGGCCGAAGACCCTGCTGCCCAGGGACATCGAGCGGCTCGGCGTGCGCGTCTTCCACGACGTGGCGGAGGGGCTTCGCGACTGCGACGTGGTGATCACGCTGCGCCTGCAGAACGAGCGCATGAGCGGCCCCCTGATTCCCTCCGCGGGCGAGTTCAACAAGACCTACGGCCTCACGCCGGAGAAGCTGGCGCTCGCCAGGCCCGACGCCATCGTGATGCACCCCGGCCCCATCAACCGCGGCGTCGAGATCGACTCGGGGGTGGCCGACGGGACGCACTCCGTGATCATGCCCCAGGTCACCTTCGGCATCGCCGTGCGCATGGCGGTGATGGCCATTCTTGCGGGAAACGACTAGATGAAACTCGAAATCCGCGGCGCCCGCGTCGTCGACCCGCAAAGCGGCCGCGACGAGAAAACCACCGTTTTCATCGCCGGGGGCAAGATCGCCTCCCTCGGGACGGCCCCCGACGGCTTCCGCGCCGAGCGCCAAATCGACGCGGCCGGGCTCGTCGCCTGCCCCGGCCTCGTGGACCTCTCGGCGCGGCTGCGCGAGCCGGGCTTCGAGTACCGCGCGACCCTGGAATCGGAGCTGCAGGCGGCGGTCGCGGGGGGCGTCACCTCGCTCGCGTGCCCGCCGGACACCGACCCGCCGCTCGACGAGCCCGGGCTGGTCGAGATGCTCAAGCGGCGCGCGGAGAGCCTCAGGCGCTCGCGCGTCTACCCCCTCGGGGCGCTCACGCTGGGCCTCAAGGGCGAGAAGATCGCCGAGATGGGCCAGCTCGCCGAGGCCGGGTGCGTCGCCTTCTTCCAGGCCGACGCGCCCCTCACGGACCTGAACGTCCTGTACCAGGCGATGCGCTACGCGGCCACCTTCGGGCACGCGGTGTGGCTGCGCCCGCAGGACGTGCACCTCGCGCACGGCGGCGTGGCGCACGAGGGCGAGGTGGCCACCCGCCTGGGGCTGCCCCCCGTGCCGGCGGTCGCCGAGACCGTGGCGCTGCACGCCATCCTCGAGCTGGCCGAAGCGACCGGCGCGCGCGTTCACGTGGCGAGGCTCTCCACGGCGCGCGGCGTGGCCCTGGTGGCCGCGGCCAAGGCCCGGGGCCTGGCGCTTACCTGCGACGTCGGCGTGCACCACCTGCACCTGTGCGACCGCGACGCCGGCGACTTCAACACCCACATGAACCTCGTGCCGCCGCTTCGCGACCCCTCCGACCGCGATGCGCTCCGCCGCGGGCTCGCCGACGGGACCATCGACGCGGTCTGCTCCGACCACACGCCGGTGGACGACGACGCGAAGCTGGTGCCCTTCGGCGAGGCCGAGCCCGGCGCCACCGGCCTGGAAGTCTTCCTGCCGCTCGTCCTCAAGTGGGGCGCGCAGATGAAGCTGCCGCTCGCCGAGACGCTCGCGGCGGCCACCTCGCGCGCCGCGGCGGTCCTCGGGATCGATGCCGGCCGGCTCGAGCCGGGATGCGCGGCGGACCTGTGCCTCTTCGACCCCGAGCGCCCCTGGGTGGTCACGCGGGAGGCGCTCGCGAGCCAGGGCCGCAATTCCCCCTTCCTGGGCCTCGAGCTCGCCGGACGCGTGGCGACGACGATCGTCGACGGCCGGGTCGTGTATCCCGGCTGAACCCCCTTCCACTTCCCCCGAACGGATTCCCATGGAGAACCCGCTGACCGACTTTTCGTCCCTGCCGCGCTTCGCCGCGATCCGGCCCGGGCACGTGCTGCCCGCCATCGAGTCGCTGGTCGCCGAGGGGCGCGCGGCCATCGAGGCGCTGGCCACGACGGGCGGCGAGCCCACATGGGAGGGCTTCGTCGAGCCCCTGGAGACGGCCAACGAGCGCCTGGCGCGCGCGTGGGCGCAGGTGTCGCACCTGAATGCGGTCGTGAACTCGCCGGAGCTGCGCGAGGCCTACAACGCCGCGCTGCCCGTGGTCACGCAGTTCGCCACCGAGCAGGGCCAGGACCTTCGCCTCTTCGGGCGCTTCAAGGCGCTCGCCGCCTCGCCGGGCTTCGCCAGGCTCCCGGCCGCGCGGCGCCGCCTCGTGGACAACGAGCTGCGCGATTTCCGCCTCGGCGGGGCCGAGCTCGCCGACGCCGCCAAGGCGCGCTTTGCGAAGCTCCAGGAGGAGCTCGCCGCGCTCGCCTCGCGCTTCCAGGACAACGTGCTCGACGCGACGAACGACTTCGCCCTGCACGTGACCGACCCGGCCCAGCTTTCAGGCATTCCCGCCGACGTCGTCGAGACCGCGAGGCAGGCCGCGGCCAAGGAGGGGCGCGAGGGCTGGAAGCTCACCCTGCACATGCCCTGCTACCAGCCGGTCATGCAGTACGCGGACCACCACCCGCTGCGCGAGCGCATGTACCGCGCCTACTTCACGCGCGCCTCGGAGTTCGGCCGCCCGGAGTGGGACAACACGGCCCTCATCGCCTCGATCCTCGACAAGCGCGCGGAGGTCGCCTCGCTCCTGGGATACGGCACCTACGCGGGCGTCTCCCTCGCCACGAAGATGGCCGCCTCGCCCGAGGAGGTCATCGCCTTCCTGGAGGACCTGGGCCGGCGCGCCAGGCCCTTCGCCGAGCGCGACATGGCCGAGGTCGAGGACTTCGCGCGCCGGGAGCTGCACCTCGCCGAGGTGCGCGCCTGGGACGTCGCCTGGGTGAGCGAGAAGCTGCGCCAGGCGCGCTACGCCTTCTCCGACCTCGAGGTGAAGCGTTACTTCCCGGAGGAAGCGGTGCTCGGGGGCCTGTTCCGCGTGATCGAGACGCTCTACGGCGTGCGCGTGCGGCCCGCGAAGGCCGAGACCTGGCACCCGGACGTGAAGTTCTTCGCCATCGAGGACGCCTCCGGGGCGCTCGTGGGGCAGTTCTACCTCGACCTCTACGCCCGCGATTCCAAGCGCGGCGGCGCGTGGATGGACGACGCGAGGAACCGCCGGCGCCTGGCGGGCGGCGTGCAGACGCCCGTCACCTTCCTCACCTGCAACTTCTCCTCGCCCGTGGGGGGAGAGCCGGCGCATTTCACCCACCGGGAGGTGATCACGCTCTTCCACGAGTTCGGCCACGGCCTTCACCAGTTGCTCACGCGGGTGGACGACCTCGGCGTCTCGGGAATCGCGGGCGTCGAGTGGGACGCGGTGGAGCTTCCGTCGCAGTTCATGGAGAACTTCTGCTGGGAGTGGGACGTGCTGTCCCACATGTCGCGGCACGGCGACACCGGCGAGCCCCTGCCGCGCGCCCTCTACGACAAGATGGTCGCGGCCAAGAACTTCCAGAGCGGCATGCAGTTCGTGCGCCAGATCGAGTTCGCGCTCTTCGACATGCGCCTGCACCACGATTTCGACCGCGCCGCCGACAGCGTGCAGGCGCTCATGGAGCGCGTGAGGCAGCGGGTGGCGGTCGTGCATCCGCCGGAGTGGAACCGGTTTCCCAACCAGTTCTCGCACATCTTCGGGGGCGGCTACGCGGCGGGCTACTACAGCTACAAGTGGGCCGAGGTGCTGTCGGCGGACGCCTTCGGCGCCTTCGAGGAGGAGGGCGTGCTCAATCCCGCCACGGGTGCGCGTTTCCGCGACGAGGTGCTCGGCGTGGGCGGCAGCCGCCCGGCGCTCGAGTCCTTCGTCGCCTTCCGCGGGCGGGAGCCCCGGATGGACGCCCTCCTGCGGCATAATGGGATGACCGCCACCGCCTGACGGAGGACCCGATGCCCGCCCGACACCGATTCGCCGCGCTTGCCGCCGCCGCCCTGTTGCTGCCGGCGCTCGCCGCCGCGCAGGCCAACGTCTATCGCTGGGTCGACAAGGACGGCAAGGTCCACTACTCCGACACGCCGCCCCCGGAGCCCCAGAAGAACCTCACCCAGAAGCGCGTGGGCGGCGGGTACGCCGATTCCAACCAGCTTCCCTACGCCACGCAGGTCGCGATGCAGAAGTCGCCCGTCACGCTCTACACCGGCGGCGACTGCGGCGACCCGTGCAAGCAGGGCCGGGACCTGCTCGCCAAGCGCGGCATCCCGTTCAACGAGCGCGACGCGCAGGCGAACCCCGAGGACGCGGAGGCGCTCAAGAAGCTCGTGGGCGCCATCGAGGTGCCGGTCCTCGCCGTGGGGTCCTCGAAGGTGAAGGGCTACGAGGAGGGCGCGTGGCACTCGGCGCTCGACGGCGCGGGCTATCCGCGCACGGCGCTGCCGGGGCAGGTTCCCCCGCGCCCGCCGGCGCCGGCCAAGACGCCACCGGCGCCGCCCGCGCCACCCGCGCCGGACACGGCCGCCGCGCCCAAGTAGCGTCCGCGCGAGCGCCGCCGGCCTTCGTGGGGGACGACCGGCCGTGAAGCTCGCCACCTGGAACGTGAACTCCCTGAAGGTGCGCCTGCCGCACCTCCTGGAGTTCCTCGCGCGGCATTCGCCCGACGCGGTGTGCCTGCAGGAGACCAAGTGCGAGGACGCCGCGTTTCCGGGCGCCGCCATCGAGGCCGCGGGCTATCGCTGGGCGCACGACGGCCAGAAGACCTACAACGGCGTGGCCATCCTCGCGCGGCAGGAACCCGGGCGCGTCTCGCGGGGCATCCCCGGCTTCGCCGATCTGCAGAAGCGCGTGATCGCCGCCGACGTGGGCGGCGTGCGGGTGGTGAGCGTCTACTGCCCGAACGGCCAGAGCGTCGGCTCCGACAAGTACGACTACAAGCTGAGGTGGTTCGCGGCCCTGGCCGAGTGGCTCGGGCGCGAGCTGGCCGGCGGCCAGCCGGTGGCGGTGCTCGGCGACTACAACGTGGCCCCCGAGGACCGCGACGTGCACGATCCCGAGGCGTGGCGCGGGCAGGTCCTCGTGAGCGACGCGGAGCGCGACGCGTTGCGCGCGCTCCTCGCCCTCGGCTTCGCCGACGCCTTCCGCCTCTTCGAGCAGCCCGACAAGTCCTTCAGCTGGTGGGATTACCGCATGGCCGCGTTCCGCCGCAACATGGGGCTGCGGATCGACCACATCCTGCTTTCGGCCGCGCTCGCCTCGCGGTGCCGCTCGTGCTCCATCGACGTCGAGCCGAGGAAGCTCGAGCGGCCGTCGGACCACGCGCCCGTGGTGTGCGAGATCGAGGCCTGAGGAAGCCCTTGGCGACGCGTCCCTCGGCCCGGGAGGAGGAGCGGCTCGCGAGGCTCGCGGGCTACCGCATCCTGGGCACGCCGCCCGAGCCCGCGTTCGACGACCTCGCCCGCCGCGCGCAGGAGGCGGTTCGCGCGCCCATGGCGTGGCTTTCCTTCGACGACGGCCGGCGCGAGTGGGTGAAGGCGGGCGTGGGCATCGACTTCACGGAGCTCGTCGGCGCGCGCCGGCTCGCCTGCCCCGGCGGGGCCGCGGCCGGAGTGCGGGTGGTCGAGGATGCGGCGGCCGGCGAGCTGCGCACGCACCCGCTCGTGGCCGGGGGCCTGCACCTGCGCTTCCTGTGCTCGGTGCCGCTCGTGACCACCGACGGCCACGCCGTGGGCGCGCTCGCGGTGGCCGACCGCGTCCCCCGCAGCCTGGAGAGCGCCGAGCGCAGGGCGCTCGAGAACCTGGCCGCCCTCGCCATGGCGCGCCTGGAGGCGCGCTCGGCGCCGCCGTCGCGGGCCTTTCCGCAGGGGGCGCCCGCGTCCCCGCTGCAGGAGCAGCTCGCCCGCGAGCGCGAGTTCTCCGACGCGGTGATCCAGAGCCTGCCCGGGGCCTTCTTCCTCTTCACGCGCGGCGGCGAGATGCTGCGCTGGAACGTGCGCCTGCAGGCCGCGACCGGCTACACGGACCTCGAGATCGCCGCGATGCAGCCGCTCGACTTCGTCGCGCCGCCGGACCGCGCGGCGGTCCAGGCCGCCATCCGCGGCGTCGTGGAGGAGGGGAGCGAGGTCGCCGTCGAGGCGCACCTGATGGACAAGGCCGGCACCCTGCGCCCCTATCACTTCACGGGCCGGCCCCTGCGCCTGGCGGGCGAGACCTGCGTCATGGGCTTCGGCCGCGACATCTCCGAGCGGAAGCGGGCCGAGGAGCAGACGCTGCGCGCCAAGGAACGGCTCGACCTCGCCCTCACGGGCTCGAAGCTCGCGCTCTGGGACTGGGACCTTCGCACCAACCGCGTGTACTTCAACGAGGGCTGGTCCGCGATCCTCGGGGGCCGCAGGCGCGAGACCACCGTCGACTGGGACGAGGCGCGAGCCGTCATCCACCCCGACGACGCGCCCCTGCACGAGGCGGCGGTGGCCAACGCCGTGCGGGGCGTGAGCGACGAGTTCGAGTGCGAGTACCGCGTGCGCCACGCCTCGGGCGAGTGGATCTGGGTGCACGCCCGGGGCAAGGTCACGCAGCGCGGCGAGGGCGGCCGGGCGCTTCGCATGACGGGCACCTCCACCAACGTCTCCAAGCGCAAGCAGGCCGAGGAGCGGGCCGAGTACCTCGCCACCCGCGACGCCCTCACGGGGCTGCCCAACCGCGTCCTGCTGCACGACCGCCTCGAGCAGGGCATCGTCAACGCCGCGCGCAACCGCGCGGGGTTCGCGTTCATGTTCATCGACCTGGACCGGTTCAAGACCATCAACGACTCCCTCGGCCACGACGTGGGCGACGAGCTGCTGAAGGCCGTGGCCTCGCGCCTGGCGGCCTGCGTGCGCGCCTCCGACACCGTCGCGCGGCTGGGCGGAGACGAGTTCGCCGTCATCCTCGAGAACCTGCGCGGGACCGACGACGAGGGCGCGCAGCAGGTGGCCGAGAAGATGATCGCGGCGATGGCCGAGCCCATGATCATCGGGGCGCACCACCTGAACACGTCCTGCTCCATCGGCATCAGCCTCTACCCGGCCGACGGCCGGGACAGCGCCACGCTCATGAAGCACGCGGACGTGGCGATGTACTTCGCCAAGGAGAACGGACGGAACAACTGGCGCTTCTTCTCCGCCGAGATGAACCAGCGCGCCCAGGAGCGGCTGTCCATCGAGAACTACCTGCGCCTCGCGCTGCGCCGGGGCGAGCTGGTGCTGCACTACCAGCCGCGCATCCGGATGGCCGACGGCGCGCTCACGGGCGTGGAGGCCCTGGTGCGCTGGTCGCACCCGCGGCGAGGGCTCCTGGACCCGGGGAAGTTCATCGACGTGGCCGAGGACTCCGGGCTCATCGTTCCCATCGGGGAGTGGGTGCTCGAGAGCGCCTGCCGGCAGCTGGGCGAGTGGCAGGCGGTCCTCGGGAAGGGCTTCCGGATCTCGGTGAACCTGTCGGTCGGCCAGCTGGCCGACGCGGACCGGCTCTACGGCGCGGTGCAGAAGGCGGTGCGCGGCTCGGGAATCGACCCCTGCGCGCTCGAGCTCGAGCTCACGGAGAGCATCCTCATGCAGAACCTCGGCGAGAAGGCGGTGCTCCTGGATCGCCTGGGGGCGCTCGGGGTCGGGATCTCCATCGACGACTTCGGCACCGGCTACTCCTCGCTCTCCTACCTCAAGCGGCTGCCGGTGGACGCCATCAAGATCGACAGCTCCTTCGTGCGCGACATCGAGATCGACGCGAACGACGAGGCCATCGTGCGCGCCATCATCGCGATGGCGCATTCCCTCAGGCTCTCGGTGATCGCCGAGGGGGTGGAGACGCAGGCGCAGTTCGACAGCCTGCTCGCCCTGGGCTGCGACGAGTACCAGGGCCACTTCGCGAGCCCGGCCCTGCCGCCGGCGGACTTCGCGCGCCGCTACGCGCGCGGCTAGGGTCCGTCCTTCGCGTCGATCCGCAGCTCCTGGACCTTGCGGGTGAGGGTGTTGCGGCCGATGCCCAGCAGGCTCGCGGCCTCGATGCGCCGGCCCCCGGTGTGGGCCAGCGCGCGCTGGATGAGCGCGGTCTCGAAGTCGCGCGTGAGGGCGTCGGCGATGCCGGTCTCGCCGCGGGCGAGCCGCGCCGTGACCTCGCGCTCGAGCGCGGCACGCCAGTCCCCCTCGCCCGCGGCGCCGGCGCCGGGCGCCTCGCCGCGGATCTCGGGCGGCAGGTCCGCCACGTCCACGACCTGGCCGGGGGCCATGACGGTCACCCAGTGGCACAGGTTCTCCAGCTGCCGCACGTTCCCGGGGAGCTCGCGCGTGGCGAGGTACTGGACGGCGGCGTCGGTGAGGCGCTTGCCGTCGACGCCCAGCTCGCGCGCGCTCTTCGCGAGGAAGTGGCGGGCGAGCGCGGGGATGTCCTCGCGCCTCTCGCGCAGGCTCGGCAGCCGCAGGCGGATCACGTTGAGGCGGTGGAAGAGGTCCTCGCGGAACAGGCCCTGGCGCACGCGCGCCTCGAGGTCCTGGTGGGTGGCGGCGATCACGCGCACGTTGGCCGTGATCGGCGTGTGCCCGCCCACGCGGTAGAACTGGCCGTCGGAGAGCACGCGCAGCAGCCGGGTCTGCAGTTCCGGCGGCATGTCGCCGATCTCGTCGAGGAAGAGCGTGCCGCCCTCGGCCTGCTCGAAGCGGCCGCGGCGCATCGCCTGGGCGCCCGTGAACGCCCCGCGCTCGTGGCCGAAGAGCTCGCTCTCGAGGAGGTCCCTGGGGATGGCGGCCGTGTTGATCGCGATGAAGGCCTTCGCGGCCCGCGGGCTGTGCCGGTGCAGCGCGCGCGCCACCAGCTCCTTGCCGGTGCCCGACTCGCCCGTGATGAGCACGGTCGCGTGCGAGTGGGCGAGCCGCCCGATCGCGCGGAAGACCTCCTGCATCGCGGCGGCCTGGCCCAGGATCTCCGGCGTCTCGCCGCCCTCCGGGGGCGCCTCGAAGCGCCGCCGGCCTTCCTCGAGCGCGCGGCGGACCAGCTCCACCGCGTGGTCGACGTCGAAGGGCTTGGGCAGGTACTCGAAGGCCCCGCCCTGGAACGCCGCCACCGCGCTCTCGAGGTCGGAGTAGGCCGTCATCACGATGACGGGAACGGACGGCAGCCGCTCCTTGAGTGCCTGCATGAACTCCAGGCCCGAGAGCCCGGGCATGCGGATGTCGCTCACGACCACCTGCGGGGATTCCACGTCGAGGCGCTCGAGGGCCTCGCGGGCCGTGGCGAAGGCCCGGAAGCCGATGCCCTCGCGAGCGAGCGCCTTCTCGAAGACCCAGCGGATGGAGCGGTCGTCGTCGATGATCCAGACGGGATTGCCGCCGCCGCCGCGCTCCTCGATCGGTTTCCTGCCTGCCTGTTCCTCGACCATGTGATCCTCTTTCCCTTCAGTGGCGCGCGAGACCTGCCTCGGCGGGACTGCGCACCGGAAGCATGATCGTGAAGCGCGTGCGGCCCGGCACGCTCTCGAACTCGATGAGGCCGTGGTGCTGGTGGACGTAGCTCTGCGCGAGGGAAAGGCCCAGGCCGGAGCCGCCTTCGCGGCCGCTCACCAGGGGGAAGAAGATCTTCCCGGCCAGGTCCTCGGGCACGCCGGGGCCGTTGTCCTCGATCTCGATGCAGATCGCGTGCCTGTAGCGGGCCTTCGCGATCGTCACCTGGCGCGCGATGCGGCTGCGGAAGACGATCTGGCCCCGGCCGGCCATCGCCTGCGCGGCGTTCCTCGCCACGTTGAGGATCGCCTGGATGAGGCTTTCCTTGTCCCCGGGGAGGTCCGGCAGGCTCACGTCGTAGTCGCGCCGGACCGCCAGCCCCTGGGGATACTCCGCGAGCAGCAGTGTGCGCACCCGCTCCATCACCTCGTGCACGTTCAGGACCTCGATCTGCGGCAGCCGGTGCGGCGTGAGCATGCGGTTCATGAGCGACTGCAGGCGGTCGGTCTCCTTCACGATCACCTGCGTGAACTCCTTCAGGTCCGGGTCCGGGAGCTCGCGCTCGAGGAGCTGCGCGGCGCCCCGGATGCCGCCCAGGGGGTTCTTGATCTCGTGCGCAAGGTTGCGGATGAGCTCCCGGTTGGCCTGCTGCTGCTCGAGGAGCTTCGCCTCGCGGGCGATGCGCATCTGCTGGTCGAGCTCGCGCAGCTCGATGAGAAGCCGCGCCCCGTCCTCCTCGACGGGGACGGCCGCGCAGTGCACGGTGACCTGCTGCCCGGCGAGCTCGAGGGCGAGCTCGTTGTCGTTGAACCCGGTGTCCTCGGCCACGGCCTGCGCGAGGCGGGCGAGGAAGCGCTCGTTGCCCGCCAGGACGCGGGCGAGCGGCGTGCCGATGAGGTGCTTGCGCCCGTGCGCGAGCAGCGTCTCGGCGGCGGGGTTGGCGTAGGTCACCTGGAGGCGCTCGTCGAGCATGAGCACGGCGGTCGCGAGAAGCTCCAGGCCCGGGAAGTTCGCGCTCATGCGCGCCCGCCCGGACGACGGAACGCAAAGGCCGCGCCAGCGAAGCGCGCCGGCGCGTCGGCAGAAGGGGAGTGCCGGAAGGGGAGACTGCGCGAGGCTAGGGCTTCAAGCCGCCGAGCTCTTTCTTGATCGCCTCGATGTTCTTCTCGTGCTCGGCTACCGTGGCCTGCAGCCCCCGGATGCGGCCGGAGGCGCGGTCGATCGCCGCGCGCATCTCGGCCTGCTGCGCGGGCGTGGGATCGGTGGCTTCCTGGGCGAGGCGCACCGCGGCGATGAGCGTCGGGTTCTGCCGCTCCTGGAGGAGGGCGCCGCGGACTTCCGCGAGGGACTTCTCCTCCTGCGAAAGCTCGTCCTGGAGGATCCGCCTGCGCACGTCGTCGCGGCTCTTCTGGGTCTCGCGGTCCACCGAGGCGACCGTCGTCGGCGCAGCCTCGCGCGCCGGCACCGGCAGCACCTTCGGCGTCACGATCCCCACCGCGGGCTTCACGGCCGGCCTGTCCGTCGCCTTCGCGGCCGCCTTCCCGGCGGCTCCCGCGGGCGCGACCGACGCAGGGAGAATCGGGATCGTGCTGATCGGGTCGAGGTCCAGGACGATCGCACCCTTCATCGGCCGGTTCGCGTAGGTCACGCGACCGTTCTCGTCGGTGTGCTTGTAGATGGTCGTCTGCGCAGCCGCGAGCGGCGAGGCAAGGCTCACGGCGACACCGATCCAGAGCGTCTTCATCACGCACTCCTACGCGCGAGAGGGGACGATCAGGATAGGGAGGGCTCATCTTGAAAGTCAACGAGATCAAGGACCTAGGCGGAAAATGCCCCATACGTTGTGGTCGTGCCCGCCCCCGACCACAAGGGTGGCCGGGGGCGGAAACGAAAAAGGGGCGGACGGGGCCGCCCCTTCTCCGGCACGAGGCCCCCGGAATGTCAGGCCGAGTAGTACATGTCGTACTCGACGGGGTGGGTGGTCATGCGGAAACGCGTGACCTCCTCCTGCTTGAGCGCGATGTAGGCGTCGATCAGGTCGTTGGAGAAGACGCCGCCGCGCGTGAGGAACTCGCGGTCCTTGTCCAGGTAGTCCAGCGCCTGGTCGAGCGAGGAGCACACGGTCGGGATCTTCGCGTCCTCTTCCGGCGGCAGGTCGTAGAGGTTCTTGTCGGCCGAGTCCCCGGGATGGATCTTGTTCTGCACGCCGTCCAGGCCCGCCATCATCAGCGCGGAAAACGCGAGGTAGGGGTTCGCGGTGGGGTCGGGGAAGCGCACCTCGATGCGGCGCGCCTTGGGGCTCGTCACGAACGGGACGCGGATCGAGGCCGATCGGTTGCGCGCGGAGTACGCGAGCTTCACCGGCGCCTCGAAGCCGGGCACGAGGCGCTTGTAGGAGTTCGTGCCGGGGTTGGTGATGGCATTCAGCGCGCGCGCGTGCTTGATGACGCCGCCGATGTAGTAGAGGGCGAATTCGGAAAGGCCCGCGTAGCCGTCGCCCGCGAAGAGGTTCTGGCCGCCCTTCCAGATGGACATGTGCACGTGCATGCCCGAGCCGTTGTCGCCCACGACGGGCTTGGGCATGAAGGTCGCGGTCTTGCCGTAGCTGCGCGCGACGTTCCACACCGTGTACTTGAGGATCTGCAGCCAGTCGGCGCGCTTCACGAGCGACTCGAACTTGGTGCCGATCTCGCACTGGCCGGGGCCGGCCACCTCGTGATGGTGCACTTCCACCTCGACGCCCTGCTCCTCGAGCGCCAGGCACATGGCCGAGCGGATGTCCTGCAGCGCGTCGACGGGGGGCACCGGGAAGTAGCCGCCCTTCACCGACGGGCGATGGCCGAGGTTGCCGCCCTCGAACTTCTCGTCGGAGGACCAGGAGGCCTCCTCCGAGAAGATCTTGCAGTAGGCGCCCGACATGTCCACCTTCCACTCGACGGCGTCGAAGATGAAGAACTCGGGCTCGGGGCCGAAGTACGCCACGTCGCCCAGGCCCGTCGACTTGAGGTAGGCCTCGGCGCGGTGCGCGAGGGAACGCGGGTCGCGGTCGTAGCCCTTGCCCGTCGAGGGCTCGTGCACGTCGCAGGAGAGCGCGAGCGTGGGCTCGTCCATGAACGGGTCCATGCGGGCGGAGCCCGGGTCGGGCATGAGCAGCATGTCCGAGGCCTCGATCCCCTTCCATCCCGCGATCGACGAGCCGTCGAAGGCGTGGCCGTGGGAGAACTTCTCCTCGTCGAACATCTTCACAGGCACGGTGACGTGCTGTTCCTTGCCCTTGGTGTCGGTGAAACGCAGGTCCACGAACTTGACCTCGTTTTCCTTGATCATCTTGAAGACATCGGCCGCTGCCATGACTCTTTCTCCTGATTGAGGGATGACGCCCCAGAATGGGGAATGGATCGGGTTGAGGGATGCTTTGAACCCATTGTTTAGCAGAAAGCGTGCCACGATACACACCGTGCAAGTCATTGATTATGAATGACCTGCACCGGATGGGCGCACCGCTTTGCACGCTCATGGTGCGTCCAGCTTACACCCGCACCACAAGAGTGCAATTGGGCTTCGGGGCCGCTTCCGGAACCCTCGACTATATATAGGATTCGCGGCGGCCGACCCGCGGCGGCTATCATGGCGCGGGGCAGTGCGGGGGCCTTTCGCCCGGACCAGGACGCGCCCCGGAACCATGGATCGCTACGTCGTCATCGGAAATCCCGTCGCGCACTCGCGCTCGCCCGAGATCCACGCGCGCTTCGCGCGCGCGGCCGGCGAGGACCTCGTCTATGAGCGGCTTCTCGTCGAGCCCGGGGACTTCGCCCGCGCGGCGCGCGAGTTCTTCGCCTCCGGCGGCAGGGGCGCCAACGTGACGCTGCCGTTCAAGGTCGACGCCTTCGAGTTCGCACACGAGCGCACGCCGCGGGCCGCGCAGGCGGGCGCGGTGAACACGCTCGCGCTCCGGGGCGCCGTCGTCCTGGGCGACAACACCGACGGGGCCGGTCTCGTTCGCGACCTCACGGCGAACCTGGGCCTCGCCCTCTCCGGAAAGCGCATCCTGCTGCTCGGCGCGGGCGGCGCGGCGCGCGGCGTCGTCGCTCCCCTGCTCGGCCTGCGGCCCGCCGAGCTCGTCATCGCCAACCGCACATCGTCGCGGGCCGCTGACCTCGCACGCGCCTTCGCGGGGGCCGGCCCCGTGCGCCATGCCGGCTTCGAGGCGATGGGCTCGGGATACGACCTCGTGGTCAACGCGACGTCCGCCTCCACCCACGGCGAGCCCCTCCTGCTTCCCGCGGGCGTCTTCGCGCCCGGCGCCACCGCCTACGACATGGCCTATGGTGCGGCGGCCGGGCCGTTCCTCGACGGCGCGCGCGCCTCGGGGGCCCGCGCGAGCGACGGCCTGGGGATGCTGGTGGAACAGGCGGCCGAGTCGTTCCTCCTGTGGCGGGGCAAGAGGCCGGACACGGCGGGCGTCATCGCCGCCCTGCGCGCGGCGTGAAGCGCCTCGCGCGCCTGGCGGGGTGGGCCGCGCTCGCCGCGGCCGCGGTCTTCGTCGCCTACGAGCTGTCCATCCTCGCGCGCCTGGCCTGGTGGCGCACGCACGATCCGCAGGCCACCGCGTTCATGGAGCAGCGCCTGGAGCGCCTGCGGGAGAAGAAGCCGCAGGCGAAGCTGCGCCAGCAGTGGGTCCCCTACGCGCGCATCTCGCCGAGCCTGAAGCGCGCCATCGTCGCCGCCGAGGACGCGAAGTTCGCCGACCACGAGGGCTTCGACTGGGAGGCGATGCAGAAGGCCTGGGAGAAGAACCAGAAGCGCGGCAAGGTGGTCGCCGGCGGCTCCACGATCTCGCAGCAGCTCGCCAAGAACCTCTTCCTCTCGGGTGAGCGAACGCCGTGGCGCAAGGCCCAGGAGGCGATGATCACGGTGATGCTGGAGAGCGTCATGGACAAGCGGCGCATCCTGGAGATCTACCTCAACGTGATCGAGTGGGGCGACGGCGTCTTCGGGGCCGAGGCGGCCGCGCGCCACTACTTCGGCACGAGCGCGGCCGCGCTTACGCCCGCGCAGGCGGCCCGCCTGGCGGCCATGGTGCCGAGCCCGCGCTTCTACGACCGCAACCGCTCCACGCCCTGGCTCGAGAGGAAGACCCAGATCATCCTCGCGCGCATGGACTCGGCGGACGTGCCCTAGCAGGCCGGCCGGGAAAATAATCCGCGCCCGGAGGGGGACGGCGCGGCGGTCCGCGGCCTAGAATACCGGCGACCCGCCCGGGCCCGCGATCGATTCCCCGATGACCCTCTCCGCCGACAAGCCGCGCTCCGCCACGCCGCAGGAACACCTCGACGCGGTGACGAGGCTGCTCGCCAAGCAGCGCCTGGTGGAGGACCTCGTCCACCGGCAGGCCGGCGACGGCGAAAGGCACGGGCTCGTCGAGTCCGTCGTCCACAAGCAGAACCTCGCCGAGCTGCAGAAGCGGCTCGACGGGCTGCATCCGGCCGACGTCGCCTACGTCCTCGAGGGCCTGCCCCTCGAGGAGCGCCTGGTCGTCTGGAGCCTCGTGCGCAGCGACCGTGACGGCGACATCCTCCTCGAGGTCTCCGACGCGGTTCGCGACACGCTCCTCGCGGACATGGACTCGGCGGAGATCGTCGCCGCCGCGCAGAACCTGGATGCCGACGAGATCGCGGACCTGGCGCCCGACCTGCCCGACGAGGTGGTCCAGGACATCATCGAGGCGCAGGACGTCCACGAGCGCGCGCAGCTGCAGTCCGCCCTGTCCTACCCCGAGGGAAGCGTCGGCGCCCTGATGGACTTCGAGGTGGTGAGCATCCGCGAGGACGTGACCTGCGAGGTGGCGCTCCGGTACCTGCGCCGGTTCGACGAGCTCCCGGGGCAGACGGACGGCCTCTTCGTGGTCGACCGCGACGACCACCTGCGCGGGATCCTGCCGCTCAAGCGCCTGCTGGTGAGCGACCCCGAGGTCGAGGTCGCCACGCTCATCGACCGGGACATCGTGTCGTTCCTGCCCGACAGCGAGGCCGAGGAGGCGGCGAAGGCCTTCGAGCGCTACGACCTGGTGAGCGCCCCGGTGGTCTCCGCGGACGGCCGCGTGATCGCCCGCCTCACGGTCGACGCCGTCCTCGACTTCGTGCGCGAGCGCCAGGAGGCCCAGGAGCTGGGCAAGGTCGGCCTGCGCGAGGAGGAGGACCTCTTCTCGTCGGTGTGGCTCTCGGCGAAGAACCGCGGGCCGTGGCTCGCCCTCAACCTGTGCACCGCCTTCGTCGCCTCGCGGGTGGTGGGCGCCTTCGAGGGGTCCATCGAGAAGCTGGCGGCGCTGGCGGCCCTCATGCCGATCGTGGCCGGCATCGGCGGCAATTCCGGCAACCAGACGGCCACGCTCATCGTCCGCGCCCTGGCCTTCGACCAGGTGAGCGCGGCGAATGCCCGGCGCCTCCTCGCCAAGGAGCTCGGCATCAGCGTGCTGAACGGCGCGCTGTGGGGCAGCGTCCTGGGCTTCGTGGCCTGGCTCCTGTACAGCAACGTCGCCCTGGGGGGCGTGATGGCGATGGCCATGATGCTGAACCTGGCCGTCGCCGCGCTCGCCGGGCTCTTCATCCCGCTCGCCATGGAGCGCTTCGGGCGCGACCCGGCCATCGGCTCGAGCGTGTTCCTCACCTTCGTGACGGACAGCATGGGCTTCTTCATCTTCCTCGGCCTCGCCACCGTCTTCCTCTTCTAGCGGCGATGGCGCGGCTCTTCTTCGCCCTGTGGCCCGACGAAGCCGCGCGGGGCGCGCTCGCCGCGATGTCGAAGGATCTCGCCCGGCGCTGCGCCGGGCGGCCCGTTCCCGGGGCGAACCTGCACCTCACGCTCGCTTTCCTGGGGGAGGTCGACGCGAGCGCGATCCCCGCGCTGCGCCACGCCGCGCAGCCCGGGCCAACGGCGGCTTTCGAGCTCGCGCTCGACCAGCTGGGCGCCTTTGCGCGGGCGGGAGTGGCCTGGGCGGGATGCCGCCGGCCACCGCCGGAGCTCCTCGCCTTGCAGGCCGGGATCGTGCGGCGGCTCCGGGAGGCGGGCTTCGCGCTGGACGAGCGCGCGTTCGCGGCGCACCTCACCCTCGCCCGGCGAATCCGCGAGCCGCTGGCTCCGGAGCCCATGGAGGCGGTGCGGTGGCGGGTGGACTCGTTCGCGCTGGTGGAGTCCGTGCGGGGCGAAGGCGCCTACCGCACGCTCGCCGAGTGGCCGCTGGAGGGGGGAAAAACATGAAGGCCGGGCGCCGTCCGGCGTGGCCTTCGGAGGAATCCATTCACCCGTTTGCGAGGCGCTCCCCGCGCGGCGTCTCCGGCCGCTTTCGCTGCCGTTCCGTCGGGTCGCGCCTCGTATTCGGGTCAGGCCGTGGGAGGCCCGGAAGCCAGGGGCTTCCGTTCAGCCCATCGGCTTGATCAGCGGGGTGATGACCGGGGTGACCGCGGGAGCCATGGGCTTCGCGGGGGCCGCGGGCTTCCTTGCCGCCTTCTTTTTCGCTGGCTTCTTCTTGGCTTTCTTGGCCGGCTTCTTCGCAGCCTTCTTCTTCTTGGCCGCGGGCTTCTTCTTCGCGACTTTCTTCTTCGCGGTCTTTTTCGCCGCTTTCTTCTTCGCGGCGGGCTTCTTCTTCGCAGCGGGCTTCTTCTTCGCCGCAGGCTTCTTGGTGACCTTCTTCTTGGCGGCCGGCTTCTTGGCGGCCTTCTTCTTCGCAGCAGGTTTCTTCTTCGCGGTTGCCATCGTGTTGCTCCTTTCGATTGTTGGACCGAAGTGTCTTTACGTCCCGGGCGGCAGCTTCGCCGTGGCTCCCGGCACTACCAAGCGTTCGGGTTATCGATCGAACGGTGAAGCCTGGTGGCTCTTTTCCGGCACCCCGGCGCGCTTTCGCGACATCGAAGAACCGGCTTGGTGGAGCGGATGATATGCGAAAAAATCCGCGGAACCGCGGTTTGGGGGCGTGTCAAGCGCGTCTATTTGATCGAACTCGCGCGTCATTGGTATCGAATCGATACCATCGAGGGGTCGATTTTCGCCGGATTCGCGCTCGCGCTCAGTCGAGCGTCGTTTCGCCGGCGAAGAGGGCCGCGATCGACTCGCGAGCGCGCACCTGCACCGCGCGCTCGCCGTCGACCATCACCTCCGCCGGGCGCGGCCGCGAATTGTAGTTGGAGCTCATCACCATCCCGTAGGCTCCCGCCGAGAGGATGGCGACGCCGTCTCCGGGCGCGATCGCCAGGCGCCGGTCCGTGCCCAGGACGTCGGAGGACTCGCACACCGGGCCGACCACGTCGTAGAGGGCCTCCGGCCGATCGAGCGTGGCGAGCGGCGTGATGTCGTGCCACGCCTCGTAGAGCGCCGGGCGGATGAGCTCGCTCATGGAGGCGTCGACGATGGCGAAGCGCTTGCCCTTGTCGAGCTTCAGGTACTCCACGCGCGAGAGCAGGACGCCGGCGTTGCCGACGATGGCCCGGCCGGGCTCCACCACCACCGAGTAGCCGGTTCCGGCCAGGCGCGAGGTCACGGCCGCGCACCAGCGTCCGATGTCGAGGGACTCCTCCTCGTCGCGGTAGCGGATGCCCAGGCCGCCGCCCACGTCCACGTGCCGGACGGGGATGCCGCGCGCGGCCACCGCGGCGGCAAGCTCCAGCACGCGCTCGAGCGCCTCCTCGAGGGGCGCCATGTCCAGGATCTGCGAGCCGATGTGGCAGTCGATCCCCGTCACCTCGAGGTTCGGCAGCCGCGCCGCGAGCTCGTACGCCGCCACGGCGCGCTCGTGCGCGATCCCGAACTTGTTGCCCTTGAGCCCGGTGGAGATGTAGGGATGGGTGCGCGCGTCAACGTCCGGGTTCACGCGCAGCGACACCGGGGCGCGCACGCCCAGCTCGCCCGCCACCGCGTCCAGGCGCTCGAGCTCCGGCTCGCTCTCGACGTTGAAGCAGCGGATTCCCGCCAGGAGCGCGGCGCGGATCTCCTCCACGGTCTTGCCCACGCCCGAGAAGATGACCCGGTCGGCGCTCCCGCCGGCGGCGATGACGCGCGCGAGCTCCCCGCCGGAGACGATGTCGAAGCCCGACCCGAGGCGGGCGAGGATGCCCAGCACCGCGAGGTTGGAGTTGGCCTTCACGGCGTAGCACACGAGGTGGTCGGTGCCCGCAAGTGCCCGGTCGAAGGCCTTCCACGCCGCCTCGATCGCGGCGCGGGAATAGACGTAGCAGGGGGTGCCGAAGCGCGCCGCCACGTCGGCCAGGCGCGTGCCTTCCATCCACAGGTCGCCGCCGACACGCCGCACCGAGCTCATGGCGCGACGCTCGCGGCGGGCTTCGGGGGATCGGGAAGCTTGAGCGGACCCTTCTGCCCGCAGGCGCCGAGGGCGAGGGCGAGCGCGATCAAGGCGAGTGCGCGTATCATGCGCCGGAAGCGTAGCACAGCCCCTTCACCCCCCATGAACGAGAGCGAATTCCACCGCGCCGTCGACGAGGTCCTCGCGCGAATCGAGCGCGCCGCGGAGGCGACCGAGGGCGTCGACGCCGACCTCGAGGCCGGCATCCTCACCCTCGAATGCCCCGACGGCAGCCGGATCATCGTCAACCGCCAGGCGCCCAACCGGGAGATCTGGGTGGCCGCGCGCTCCGGCGGCTTCCACTTCGCCTGGAAGGACGGCGCCTGGCGCGACACGCGCTCTGGCGCCGAGCTCTTCGCCAGCCTCGCGGAAATCGCGCGCCTGCAGGCCGGCGAAGCCCTGCGATTCGGCTGATTCCGGGGCCCTTCCCGAAGGTGGTGTCGATTCGACACGAAAGGTCGGCCGCGCAATTCCTTGACTTTGTCGTGTCGACCCGATACTAATTGGGGGCGCGTGGAGCGCGACGGGAGGGCGGATTGGACAAGAACCCGCTGGTGCTTCTGGAGCTGGTCGAGCGCCTGGCGAACCTCATGCGCTCGGAGCTGCGCAAGGCGGGAAGCGACGAGAGCCTGCAGCCGGTCCACCTGCACGCGCTCATCTATCTTAGCAAGGCGAACCGCTACTCGAACACCCCGCAGGCGCTCGCCGCCTACCTGGGCCTCACGAAGGGTACGGTCTCGCAGACGCTCCTCATCCTCGACCGGCGCGGGCTCATCGAGCGCTACCAGGACGACATCGACCGGCGGGTCGTCCGGCTGAGGCTCTCGACCGCCGGGGAGCAGCTGCTCTACGAGGCCCAGCCGGCGCTCGCCTGGCAGAACGCCACCCGCAACATCAGCCCGAACCGCATCCGCAACGCCACCTCGGCCCTGCGCGAGACGCTCGCCACCTTCCAGGAGGACAACGAGGGGGCGATGTTCGGCGAGTGCACGGACTGCGCCCACTGCCAGAAGCTCTCCCAGCGCATCTTCCGCTGCGGGCTGATGGGCGACCGCCTCTCGGGGCCGGAGACGAGGCGCCTTTGCTGGCTTTTCGAGGCGAAGCGGGAGAGCGAGTAGGCGCCGGCGGGCGGGCTACAGCCGGGCGCGCGCCCGGGCGATCGCGGCGCGCACCGCCTCCGGCGCCGTGCCCCCGACGTGCCTGCGCAGGGCCACGGAGCCCTCGGGCGTCAGCAGCCCGAACACGTCGCCCTCGATCCGGTCCGAGAAGGCGCGCAGCTTCTCCAGGGGCAGCTCGGAGAGGTCGCGCCCGGCCTGCTCGGCCTCGCGCACGGCCCGGGCGACGATCTCGTGGGCGTCGCGGAACGCCACGCCCTTTCGCACGAGGTAGTCGGCGAGGTCGGTCGCCGTGGCGAATCCCTGTGAGAGCGCCTCGCGCATGCGCTCCGGCCGCGGGGTCACGCCCCCGAGGAGCCCGGCGAGGATCGTGAAGGTGTCGGCCAGCGTGTCGGCGGCGTCGAAGAGCGGCTCCTTGTCCTCCTGGTTGTCCTTGTTGTAGGCGAGCGGCTGCGCCTTGACCAGGGTGAGCAGCGCCACGAGAGCCCCGTAGACGCGGCCGGTCTTGCCGCGCATGAGCTCGGGGACGTCCGGGTTCTTCTTCTGCGGCATGATCGAGGACCCCGTGCAGAAGCGGTCGGCGATGTCGACGAACCCGAAGCGGGGGTTCATCCACAGGACCAGCTCCTCGGAAAGGCGCGAGACGTGGGCCATCGCGAGCGCCCCCGCGGCGAGGAATTCGATGGCGAAGTCCCGGTCCGAGACCGCGTCCAGGGAGTTCTCGCACACGCCGTCGAAGCCCAGCTCGGCCGCCACCGACTCGCGGTCGATGGGAAAGCTCGTGCCCGCCAGCGCCGCCGCGCCCAGCGGCAGGCGGTTGACGCGCCGGCGGCAGTCCGCCAGCCGCTCGCCATCGCGCGAGAACATCTCGAAATAGGCCATCAGGTGGTGCCCGAACGTGACGGGCTGCGCCACCTGCATGTGCGTGAAGCCCGGCATCACGGTCGCGGCGTGGGGCTCGGCCAGGTCGAGGAGGCGCTCCCGGACCGCGCGCAGGAGCGCGAGGAGGGCGTCGATCTCGGCGCGCAGCCACAGCCGGATGTCGGTGGCGACCTGGTCGTTGCGCGAGCGGGCCGTGTGAAGGCGCTTGCCGGCGTCGCCCACGAGCTCCGTGAGGCGCGCCTCGATGTTCAGGTGCACGTCCTCGCGGGCCACCGACCACTCGAACCGGCCCTCGCGGATCTCGTCGGCCACCTGGGCCATCCCGCGCTCGATCGCCTCGAGGTCCGCCGCCGGCAGGATGCCGCAGCGCCGCAGCATGCGGGCGTGGGCGAGCGAGCCCTGGATGTCGAACGCGGCCAGGCGCCGGTCGAACGAGACGGACGCGGTATAGCGCTGCATGAGCCTGTCGGCGGGCTCGGCGAAGCGGCCGGACCAGGCCTTGGCGGGCGCCTTGGCGCCGGTCGGGGAATCTTCGTCTTGCATGGAGTCGGCCGCGTCGGGAAGAATGGCTGCGTGTCGAGTATAAATCAGACGGGTGCGGGCATCCGGCTGCCCAACTTCTGCAACCTGGGCGTGATGCTGCGCGTGCTGGTCATCGCCAACCTCTTCGTGCTGGCGGCCGCGGTGATGCGCTCGCTCCAGGCGTCGGAGCTCGCGGGGCACTTCCTCGTGGGCGCGGCGGCCGCCGAGCCCGTCATCATCGTCTCGCTCACGCTCCTGTGCGCCGGGAGGCGCGTGCTGCACTCCCTCGCCTACCCGGCGGCCGTCGCCGCGGTCGTCGCGCTCGAGCTCGCCCTCGCCTGGGGATGGGGGGAGGTCTTCGGCGTGATGTTCCCGGACCAGGCCCCGGCGTCGTACGCCCGCCAGGCGTTCTTCGTGGTCTTCGTGACCGGCGTGATCCTCGCGTACTTCGACCTGCGCGCCCGCGCCCAGTCGCCCGCCATCGCGCAGGCCCGCATCCAGGCGCTGCAGGCGCGGATCCGCCCGCATTTCCTCTACAACAGCATCAACGCCGTCCTGTCGCTCATCCGCTCCGAGCCCAAGCGGGCCGAGCGGGCCCTCGAGGACCTGGCCGACCTCTTCCGCGTCCTCATGGCCGACAACCGCGCGCTCAACCCCCTGGCCCGGGAGATCGACATCGCCCGCCAGTACCTGGCGATCGAGGAGCTGCGCCTGGGCGAGCGGCTGCGCGTCACCTGGCGCATCGACCGGATGCCGGCGGACGCGCTGGTTCCGGCGCTGCTTCTGCAGCCGCTGGTGGAGAACGCGGTCTACCACGGGGTCGAGCCCCTGGTGGAGGGAGGGGAGATCACGATCGAGGTCACGGGCTCGGACGACCGGATCCTCATCCGCCTCACGAACCCGTTCCGGGCCGGCGCCGACAACCACGCCGGCAACCGGATGGCGCTCGCCAACATCCGCGAAAGGCTGCAGCTGCACTTCGACGCCGAGGCGAGCCTGCAGTCGCGCGCCGAGGGAGCGACCTACGAGGTGACCCTGCGCCTGCCCCTCATCACGACCCCGCGATGACGCTCGCCGACGCCCGCGTCCCCCGGATCCTCATCGCCGACGACGAGGCGCCCGCGCGCTCGCGCCTGCGCGACCTCCTGGACGACTGCCGCCCGGAGTTCCCGCTCGTCATCGTCGACGAGGCGAGGAACGGGCGCGAGGCGCTCGAGATCGCCGGCCGCGAGAAGGTGGACATCGTCCTCCTGGACGTCCGGATGCCCCAGATGGACGGCATCGAGGCGGCGCGCCACCTCGCCGGGCTCCCCAGCCCCCCGGGGATCATCTTCACCACGGCATTCGACGCGTACGCGATCAAGGCGTTCGAAGTGAACGCCATCGACTACCTCCTGAAGCCCATCCGGGCCGAGCGCCTCCTCGCCGCGCTGCGCAAGGCGGTCGCGGCCTCGCCCAGCCGGGAGGCGCTGGCGGCGGCGGCGAACCAGCCGCGCCGGCACCTGAGCGTGCACGAGCGGGGCCGCATCCACCTCGTCCCCGTGGCGGACATCCTTTACCTGCGCGCCGAGCAGAAGTACGTGACCGTCCGGACCGTGGAGCGCGAGCACCTCGTGGAGGAGTCCCTCACGCGCCTGGAGGAGGAGTTCGGCGAGGCCTTCGTCCGTGTGCACCGCAACTGCCTGGTGGCGCGCGCGGCGATCGAGGGCTTCGAGAGGAACGCCGCCGAGAGCGAGTCGGGGTGGGCGGTGGTGATCCGGGGCACCAGCGAGCGCCTGGCCGTGAGCCGGCGCCAGCAGCACGTGGTCAAGGAGTTCCGCTGATCATTCCCAATAGGGAGGATCCCCGAAGGCCTTCTTCAGGTGCTCGATGAAGAAGCGGACCTTCGCCGGAAGGAGCCGGCGCTCCGGGAAGACCGCGTAGACGTTGTTGCCCGGCACCGCGAACTCGTCGAGCACGGCGACGAGGCGCCCCTTCTTCACCTCCTCGCTCACCTCCCACGCGCTCCTCAGGGCGAGGCCCTCGCCGGCGAGCGCCCATCGGGTGAGGACCTCGCCGTCGTTGCACTGGAGGTTGCCGCCCACCTTGACGGTCACGGGCTTGCCGTGGTCGTGGAACGACCAGGCGTCGGCCACGCCGTCCTCGGTGCTGGTCACGAGGCAGTTGTGGCGGGCCAGGTCCGCGAGCGTCCTGGGCCGGCCGGCCCGCTTCAGGTAGGCCGGCGAGGCGCACAGCACGCGGTGGTTGCGGGCGAGCTTCACGGCCACGAGGTCGGCGCTCTTCAGGTCGGCGATGCGCACCGCGAGGTCGAAGCGCTCGTTCTTGAGGTCGACGACGCGCTCCGAGAGGTGCAGCTGCACCGCGAGGTTGGGGTGCGCGGCGAGGAACGCGGGCAGGTGCGGCGCGATGTGCTTGCGCCCGAAGGCGGTGGGCGCCGTGACGATGAGGCGCCCGGCCGCGCTCTTGGCGCCCGCGGTCAGCGCGTCCTCGGCCGAGCGCAACTCCTCGAGGACGCGGTGGCAATCCTCGTAAAATGTGGCACCCTCGGGGGTGAGGGTGACCTTCCGCGTGGAGCGCTTGAACAGCTTAACGCCGAGGCGCTCCTCGAGCTGGTCGATCCGCCGGCCCACCATCGCCGGCGTGATGCCTTCCTCGCGGGCAGCGGCCGACAGGCTGCCGCGCTGCGCGACATCCACGAAGGTGGTCAGCTCCTTGAACTTGTCCATCGCCGACTCGAAGTATAAGACGTTTTCCGAAAGTTGGCGATTACCTCAACCCAAGTCACATAATAAACTTGAAGGTTGAACCGCAATAAGGGGGGCGCCGGCATCCGGGAGCCCGGCTGCGCGTCCCCGCTCACCGAAAGGCACACCATGGATACCAAGATCGTCCTTCCCGCCGGCATGGAAATCACGGGCGCGCTCAAGCCGGAGTACGGCCGCGTCCTCACGCCCGAAGCCCTCGCCTTCGCCGCGAAGCTGCTGCGCCAGTTCGGCCCGCGCCGCCTCGAGCTGCTGGCCGCGCGCGGCGAGCGCCAGAAGGACTTCGACGCCGGCAAGATGCCCGACTTCCTGCCCGCCACGAAGTCCGTCCGCGACGCCGACTGGAAGGTCGCCGACCAGCCGAAGGACATCCAGGACCGCCGGGTCGAGATCACCGGCCCGACGGACCGCAAGATGGTGATCAACGCCCTCAACTCGGGCGCCTCCACCTTCATGGCGGATTTCGAGGACGCCAACTGCCCCACCTGGGAGAACATGGTCGAGGGCCAGGCGAACCTCATGGACGCCGTGCGCCGCACGATCACCCTCGAGCAGGCCGGCAAGTCCTACCGGCTGAACGAGAGGACGGCCGTCCTCTTCCCGCGCCCGCGCGGCTGGCACCTGGAGGAGAAGCACGTGAAGCTCGACGGCAGGCCCGTCTCCGGCGGGATCCTCGACTTCGCGCTGTACTTCTTCCACAACGCGAAGGAGCTGCTCGCCCGCGGCTCCGGCCCCTACTTCTACCTGCCCAAGATGGAGTCGCACCTCGAGGCCCGCCTCTGGAACGACATCTTCACGGTGGCGCAGAGGGAGCTGGGCGTCCCCCACGGCTCCATCAAGGCGACCGTCCTCATCGAGACGATCGTGGCCGCCTTCGAGATGGACGAGATCCTCTGGGAGCTGCGCGAGCACTCGGCGGGCCTCAACATCGGCCGCTGGGACTACATCTTCTCGTGCATCAAGAAGTTCCGCTCGCACCCGGAGTTCTGCCTGGCCGACCGCGCGCAGGTCACGATGACCGCGCCCTTCATGCGCGCCTACGCGCTGCTGCTGGTGAAGACCTGCCACCGCCGGGGCGCCCCCGCCATGGGCGGCATGGCCGCGCAGATCCCCATCAAGAACGACCCCGCGGCCAACGAGGCGGCGATGGAGAAGGTGCGCGCCGACAAGCTGCGCGAGGTGACCGACGGCTGCGACGGGACCTGGGTCGCCCACCCGGGCCTCGTGCCCATCGCGAAGGAGGTCTTCGACAAGCACATGCCGCAGCCCAACCAGTACGGCAAGCAGCACCCGGAAGTGAACGTCACGGCGGCGGACCTGCTGAACTTCAAGCCCGAGGCGCCGATCACGGAGGCGGGCGTGCGCAACAACATCCAGGTCGGGATCCAGTACATCGGCTCCTGGCTGGGCGGCAACGGCTGCGTGCCCATCTTCAACCTGATGGAGGACGCCGCCACCGCGGAGATCTCGCGCTCGCAGGTGTGGCAGTGGATGCGCTCGCCCAAGGGCGTGCTGGCCGACGGCCGCAAGGTGACCCGCGAGCTCTTCCACGAGCTCCTGCAGGACGAGCTGAAGAAGACGCCGTCGATCGTGGGCGCCGAGGCCTTCGCCGCGGGCAAGTACGCGGAAGGAGCGCGGCTCTTCGAGGAGATCAGCACTTCCGACGACTACGTCGAGTTCCTCACCCTGCCGGCGTACAAGGCGCTGGCGTAGGACCCTCACCCCCAGCCCCTCTCCCAAGGGAGAGGGGAGCAGTGTCTCCCTTCTCCCTTGGGAGAAGGGTCGGGGATGAGGGTACCCAGCCCGCCGACAGGCGGGCTTTTTCTTTTGCGGCGTGCGGAATATCCTGCCCTCTTCCCCCGGACTGCGCCGCAGACCGCGCGGCCGGGTCAGGGCAGGATGGCGTCATCCCTTCCGGGAAGGAGGCGACGATGAAGCCGGGCGACGTGACGGAATTCTTCTTTGCGGGAGCGGGCTCGATGCCGGGCCTGCTCATCTGGCTGGGCGATCCCGGCCTTGCGGTGATCGTGCTGGTGGGCCTGATGCTCGCGGCCTGCGTGGCCGGGATGGCCGACCCCGAGGCGCCTTTCCGCACCCTGCCCGGGCCCGCCCGCGACGACTGACGGCGGGCTATTCGGGCATCCGCCACGCGGTGCCGCACTTGCGGCATTTCACGCGCAGCCACGGGTACGGCAGGGTCGTCTCCGCCGGGTCGAGGTACGGGCCCTGGGCCGCGTGCCCCGTCGCCAGGATCTCGAAGCGCGCGTAGGTCCTGCACTCCGGGCAGGTCGAGCGATTGGCGTAGACCTCGGCCCTCTCGAGCACGGTGATGTACCGTCGCCACGAGAACCAGCCGAGCACGATCGCGCCCAGGACCAGCGCGAGGAGCGAGGCCGCCTTCCATCCGAATTGCGCGAAGCTGATCGCCTCCATGCAGGAGGCGACCACGATCCCGCAGAGGAAGCAGGTGGTGAACGCGAGGTGGCTCTCGATGAGCTGCCGCTCGTACCACTTGCGGAAGCCCATCTTGCGGATTCGCGACGCGATGTCCATCGCCCGAGGATACTCGGCGACGGGGCGGCCGGGCGCAAGCCCGGCGCGGCGCTAGCGGCCGGTCGTCGGCGCGGGCCGGGGAGCGGGCCGCGGCGGCACGGGGCGGGGAGGGACCGGCCAGACGGGCCGGTTGGGCCAGCCCCCGTAGATGATCACCGGCTCGTCGCGTGCCGCCTCGCGCTCGAGGGCTTCGCGCTCCAGCCGCTCCGCCCGCTCGCGGCGCTGCCGCGCTTCCTCCGCCTCGCGGGCCGCACGCTCCTCGAGACGCCTGCCGGCCTCGTCACCCTTGCGCAGCAGCTCCTCGCGCTGCGAAGCGTCGTAGTCCGTGTTCGCCGGCGTGGCGTCCACCTTGCGCTCCTCGTCCGACTTCGCGCAGGGCGCCTGCTGGTAGGTCACCTTCCCGTCGGGAGAGGTGCAGCGGAAGACCTGTTGCGCCCCGGCGGGCGTGCCGGCCAGCGCGGCGAGCGCGAGGGCCAGGAGCGATGCCGAGGCACGCATGACCCGCGCCTCAGCTCGTCGGCTTGGGTTGCGGGCGCGCCTGGCCGGGCTTCCCGGGGAATCCCCACGGGGTGACCCAGGGAATCTCCTCGGCTGGCCGCGAGGCCTCCTCGCGCTGGCGGCGCAGGCGCTCCTCGCGGGCGTAGGCCTCCCGCTCGCGCAGCCGGGCCATCTCGCGATCGCGCGCTTCGCGGGCAAAGCGGTCCGCGAGGGGGTCGCCCCACATTGCCTCGTTCTCCAGCATGCGGCGCGCCTGGACCTCGTCCGGGCTCGGCGGCCGCGGGTTGTCGAGCCGCCGCTGGGAGCGCTCGCCCGTGCACGGCGTCTCCTGGTAGGTGATGCGGCCGTCGGGCGCCGTGCACTTGTAGAGCGACTGCGCCGTGGCGGCCGGCGCCGAGGCGGCGACGAGCAGCGTTGCCAGCAGGATGGCGTGGTGCCTCATGCGACCCCCGAGTCCCGTGCCTGGCGGTCGGCGTGGTAGCTCGAGCGCACCATCGGCCCGCAGGCGGCATTGGCGAAGCCCATCGCCGCGGCCTCTTCCCCGAACATCCGGAACTCGTCGGGGTGCACGTAGCGGGCCACCGGCAAGTGGCTCCTCGAGGGCTGCAGGTACTGGCCGATCGTCAGCATGTCCACGCCATGGTCGCGCAGGTCGCGCATCACGGCGAGGATCTCCTCGTTCGTCTCCCCGAGACCCACCATGAGCCCGGACTTCGTGGGCGTGCCGCGGTGCGCGGACTTGAAGTCGGAGAGCAGCTTGAGCGAATGCGCGTAGTCCGAGCCCGGGCGCGCCTGGGCGTAGAGCCGCGGCACGGTCTCCAGGTTGTGGTTCATCACGTCGGGCGGGGCCGCGGCGAGGATCGCGAGCGCCCGGTCGAGGCGGCCGCGGAAGTCCGGCGTGAGGATCTCGATCTTCGTGGCGGGCGAGAGCTCGCGCACGGCGCGGATGCAGTCCACGAAGTGCTGCGCGCCGCCGTCCCTCAGGTCGTCGCGGTCCACGCTCGTGACCACCACGTAGGCGAGCTTCATCGCGGCGATCGTCTCGCCCAGGTGCCGGGGCTCCTCGGGATCCAGCGGCTGCGGCCGGCCGTGGGCGACGTCGCAGAAGGGGCAGCGCCGCGTGCACATGTCGCCCATGATCATGAACGTCGCCGTCCCGTGCCCGAAGCACTCGCCGATGTTGGGGCAGGAGGCTTCCTCGCAGACCGTGTTGAGCTTTGCCCCGCGCAGGATGCGCTTGATCTCGTGGAAGCGCTCGCCGCCGCCCGCGCGCGCGCGGATCCAGTCCGGCTTCCTCAGGGGCTCGGTGGCGACGACCTTGATGGGGATGCGCGCCGTCTTCCCGGCGCGCTTGGCGTCGAGCTTGGAGTCGGGGGTGCGGGTGTCGGGCATGGGGGCCTCAGGCGGCGCGCAGGCACGCGAGCAAGGTCGCCTGCCAGCGCTGCTGAACTGCATTGATCGTATCACGCACCCCCAGGTCGGCCAGGCGCGTGGCGGCGAGCCCCGGATAGCCGCAGGGGTTGATGCGCGCGAACGCCGAGAGGTCCGCGTCCACGTTGAGGGCGATGCCGTGGAAGCTGCAGCCGCGCGAGACGCGAAGCCCCACGGCGGCGATCTTGGCACCCGCGACGTAGACGCCCGGCATCCCCGCCCGGCGCTCGCCGCGGATGCCGTAGCCGGCGAGCAGGTCGATCACCGACTGCTCGAGGCGGCGCACCAGCTCCTTCACGCCGACGCCCGCGCGCCTCAGGTCGAGGAGCACGTAGGCGACGAGCTGTCCGGGCCCGTGCCAGGTGACCTGGCCGCCGCGGTCGATGCGGACGACGGGAATGGGGCCCGCGTCCAGCACGTGCTCCGGCTTCGCGGCGAGGCCCAGGGTGAACACCGGCGGGTGCTCCACGAACCAGAGCTCGTCGGCCGTGTCCTCGCCCCGCGCCTTGGTGAAGGCCTGCATGGACCGCCACACGGTCTCGTAGTCGGCCCGGCCCAGGGCGCGCGTCACGGGCTGCACGGGGAGCGGCGCCTAGAGCACCATCATCACCATCGGGTGGCCGGAGAGCTCCTTGTACAGGGCGTCCAGCTGCTCGCGCGAGCGCGCGTTGATGGTGACGGTGACGGAAAGGTACCTCCCCGCCTTCGACGGGCGCATCTCCATCGTGGCGGGGTCGAAGTCGGGGGCGTGGCGCAGCACCACCTCGAGCACGGCCTGCGCGTAGCCGTCCTCGCGCCGGCCCATCACCTTGATGGGGAAGGGCGTCGGGAAGGTGAGGAGCGACTTCGCCCCGGGGCCGTCGGCGCGCATGGCCGGGGCCGGGCTCAGTCGGCCACGGCCGAGGCCGCCGCGAGCCTCGCCTTGTACTCCTGGTACAGCGCGTGCATGCGGCGGAACACGGGCCCCGGCACCCCCGCGCCCACAGGCCTGCCATCGAGCGTGGTGACCGCGAGGACCTCCTTGGTCGATGACGAGAGCCAGATCTCGTCGGCGGCGCGCACTTGCGCTTCCGTGACCGGGCGGACGTCGAAGCGTAGCTTGCCTGCCTGCGCGAGCTCCGTGAGGAGCTCGTAGGTGATGCCCAGCAGGATGTGGTTGTCCTGCGGCGCGGCGGCCACGGCGCCGTCCTTCACGACGAAGACGTTGGAGGCCGCGGCCTCCGTGAGGAACCCGTCCCGGAACAGGATCGTCTCCGTGGCGCCGGCGTCGGCGGAGATCTGCCGGGCGAGCACGTTGCCCAGGAGCGAGGTGGACTTGATGTGGCACTTCTCCCAGCGGAAGTCCTTCGCGCTGACGCAGGCCACGCCCTTCTCGACCATCTCCGGCGACGGCGTCGGGAGCGGCGACGCCATCATGAAGACCGTGGGCACGAGCCCCTTCGGGATGACGTGGTCGCGCTTCGGGGGAACGCCGCGCGTGACCTGGATGTAGACCGCCTGGTTGCCGGGGTGGTGCGCGAGGAGCCGGTTCACCTCGGCGATCCACGCGTCCACGGTGTGCGGATTGGCGAGCCCGATCTCGTCCATCGAGCGCTGCAGCCGCTGGAAGTGCTCGCGGGCGCGCAGGAGGGCGCCGCCGTAGGCCGGGATCACCTCGTAGACGCCGTCGCCGAAGATGAACCCGCGGTCCAGCGGGGAGATGCGGATCTCGTCGAGGGGCAGCAGCTCGCCGTTGAAGTGCGCGATCGGGGAGGTCATGGCGTCTACCTGAAGAGGAGGCGGATCGTGTCCCATCCGCGGGAGAGGAACCCGGCCACCGGCACGTCCTCGAGGGCCACGACGGCGATCTCGGCGACGGCGGCATTGTCGCGGGCGAGTTTCATTATCCCCGCTTTCTGGCCCCGGGAGTAGGGCGCGACGAAGGGCTGCACCGTCGTGAGCTGCGCCCTGATGCCCGCGAAGCGCTCGCGCGGGAGCGTGATCCAGACGTCGTGGTCGAAGCCCACCTTCACGGTGGCGCTCGTGCCCTTGAAGATCTCGGGCGTGGCCACGACCTCGCCCTTGCGGTACAGGCGCTGCGTGTCGTAGGCGAGGAAGCCGAAGTTGAGGAGCTTGTGGTTCTCCGACATGCGCAGCGCGTCGCTTTGCGCGCCCATCACGACGGACACCAGGCGGCGCTCGCCGCGCCGCGAGGAGGCGACGAGGCAGTAGCCCGCGGCCTCGGTGAAGCCCGTCTTCACGCCGTCCACCGTGGGATCGAGCCAGAGGAGCCGGTTGCGGTTCGCCTGCGTGATGCCGTTCCAGGTGAACTCCTTCTGCGAATAGAGCGCGTACTCGGCCGGGAAGTCGCGGATGAGGGCCGCCGCGAGGTGGGCCATGTCGCGCGCCGTGGCGTAGTGGCCGGGCGCCGGAAGCCCCGTGGAGTTCACGAAGCTCGAGTTGCGAAGCCCCAGCCTCTTCGCCTCGCGGTTCATGAGCTGCGCGAAGGCCTCCTCCGTCCCGGCCACGGCCTCGGCGAGCGCGATGGTGGCGTCGTTGCCCGACTGCACGATCATGCCGCGCAGCAGGTCGGCCACCGCGGCGGGCTTCTTCGGGTCGACGAACATGCGCGAGCCCCCGGTCTTCCAGGCCCTCTCCGAGACGGGCACGGTCTTCGCGGGATCGAGCTTGCGGTCGCGGATCGCCGAGAACACGAGGTACGCGGACATGAGCTTGGTGAGCGAGGCGGGCTCGAAGCGATCCTCCTCCGACTGCGCGGCGAGCGCCTGCCCGGAGAGGGTGTCGAGCAGGTACCAGGCCCGCGCGGCGACGGGGGGCGGCGTGAGGGCCTGGGCGAAGGCGGCGATCGGCAGGACGAGGCAGGCGAGGAGGGCGAGCGGGAATCTCATTGAGCGGCGTGTCAGCGGGTTGCGGGGGTGATGACGGGGGCGAGATCGAGCGAGGCGCGGATCCTGTCCGCGATGGCCTGGGCCTCCTCGCGATTGCGGTAGGGCCCGAGCCGCACGCGGTGCAGGTTCCCGCTGGCGGCGACCTCGATCGGCTCGTTCAGCCACGGCAGCGATCGGGCGAGGTGGTCGCGGAAGCTCTCGGCGTTCTCGGCGCCCGAGAAGGCGCCCAGCTGCAGGTACAGGCCCGAAGGGCCCGGCGCCACGAGCGGCGTGGCGACCTGCGCGGCGCTCGGCGGCGGGGGAGCCGCGGAGGCGAGCCGGGCGGCGTCGCGCGCGAACACGCGCTCGACCTCCACCGGCCCGCTGCCGGGCCCGGCGATGCCGAGCTTGGCCGCCGCGGCGTAGGAAAGGTCGATGACCCGCCCCTCGTGGAAGGGCCCGCGGTCGTTCACGCGCACGACCACGGACTGGCCCGACTTGAGGCTGGTCACCCGGGCGTAGCTCGGGATGGGCAGCGTCTTGTGCGCGGCGGTCATGGCGAACATGTCGTAGACCTCGCCGGAGGAAGTCTTCTGGCCGTGGAACTTGCGGCCGTACCAGGAGGCGAGGCCGCGCTCGCGCACGGGGTCGTCGTTCACCGCCGGGGCGTAGGTGCGCCCGAACACGGTGTAGGGGCGGTTGGCGTAGCGGTGGTAGGGCTCGTCGCGGGGCACGGCGTCGGGAATCGAGGCGATGTCGACCGGGATCGATTCCGGCGGCCCGTCGTCGGAGTAGTAGGCGGGCCTGGCCGGCGGCGGGGCCTTGGGAGCGGTGCCGCAGGCGGCCACCGCCAGCGCCACGAGGGCGAGTGCCGCGGCGCGCATCAGCTCGACACCAGCTGCTTGTGCGTGGAGATCGACATGAGGATGCCGAAGCCCGCGAGCATCGACAGGAGCGCGGTGCCGCCGTAGCTCACCAGCGGCAGCGGAACCCCCACCACGGGCAGTATCCCGCTCACCATGCCCATGTTCACGAACGCATAGATGAAGAACGTGAGCGTGACGGCGCCCGCGGTGAGGCGGGCGAAGGTAGTCGAGGCGTTGGCCGCGATCATGAGGCCGCGGCCCACGATGATGACGTAGAGCGCGATGAGCACCAGGTTGCCCGCCAGGCCGAACTCCTCGCCGAACACCGCGAGGATGAAGTCCGTGGAGCGCTCGGGAACGAAGTCGAGCTGCGCCTGCGTGCCGTTGAGCCAGCCCTTGCCCAGCACCCCGCCCGAGCCGATGGCGATGGTGGCCTGGATGATGTGGTAGCCGGCTCCCAGCGGGTCCTCGTTCGGGTCGAGGAGGGTCAGCACGCGCCTCCTCTGGTAGTCGTGCAGCATGCCCCACAGGAAGGGCAGGCTCACCAGGCCCGTCACGGCGAGCCCGCCAAGCACCTTCCAGGAAAGGCCCGCGAGGAAGATCACGAAGAAGCCGGAGGCGAAGATGAGCAGGGACGTGCCCAGGTCGGGCTGGCGCACGACCAGGCCCACGGGCAGCGCGAGCAGGATCGCCGCGACGGCGTAGTCGCGCAGCTTGATGCTCTCCTGGTGGCGGTGGAAGTACCACGCAAGCACCAGCGGCACGCCGATCTTCATGATCTCGGAGGGCTGGATCGTGGTGAAGCCGAGGTTGAGCCAGCGGCGGGCGCCGTTGCGCACCTCGCCGAAGAGCGCCACGCCCACCAGCAGGGCGAGCCCCGCCGCGTAGACCGGCACCGCCAGGCGCATCAGCGCCTGCGGGGGGATGTTGGCCACCACCCACAGGGCCGCCGCGGCGATGGCGATGTTCCGCCCCTGCCCGATCACGCGGTCGAAGGAGGCCCCGCCGGAGGCGGAATAGACGACGGTGAGCCCCAGGGCGAGCGTGAGCACCAGCGACACCATGAGCGGCCCGTCGATGCGGCGCGAGAGGATGTAGAAGAGGCGGCTAATCACCCACGGCCTCCTCGGGGCTCAGGGGCTGCTTCCTCTCGGGGCGCTTGCCCAGCAGGTGGAAGTCGAACACCTCGCGCGCGATGGGTGCGGCGGTCGAGCCGCCGTGGCCGCCGTTCTCCACCAGCACGGCGAGGGCGATCTTCGGGTCGTCGGCGGGGGCGTAGGCGATGAAGAGGGCGTGGTCGCGGTGCTGCTCCTTCACGCGCTTCTCGTCGTACTTCTCGCCCGCCTTCATGCCGACCACCTGGGCGGTGCCGGTCTTGCCCGCCACGAGGTAGGGCGCGCCCTGGGCGGCGCGCAGCGCCGTCCCGCCCGGGCGCGTCACGTCGATCATCGCGGCCCTCACCAGCTCGATGTGCTCGGGCTTGATCGCGAGGGGATCGCCGTTCCTCACCGGCAGGTCGCGGACCTCCTGGGTGCGCGCGTCCTGCACGGCGCGCACGAGCCGCGGGTGCACGGGCGTGCCGCCGTTGGCGATGGTGGCCGTGGCGGCCGCCAGCTGCAGGGGGGTCGCGAGCCAGTAGCCCTGCCCGATGCCCACGCTGATGGTGTCGCCCGCGTACCACTTCTGCTTGAAGCGCTGCCACTTCCAGTCGGTGGACGGCTGCAGCCCCGGGAGCTCCCCGTCGATGTCCACGCCGGTCCTCGCGCCGAAGCCGAACTGGGTCATGAAGCGGTGGATCGCGTCGACGCCGAGGTCGTTGGCGAGCCCGTAGTAGTAGGTGTCGCAGGAGACCACGATCGAGCGGTGGAGGTTCACGACGCCGTGTCCGCCGGGCTTCCAGTCGCGGAAGGGCCGGGAGACGCCCGGCAGCATCCAGTGGCCGGGGTCGGAGATCGTCTGCTCGGGCGTGCGCTTGCCGTAGGTGAGGGCCGCGAGGGCCATGAAGGGCTTGATGGTGGAGCCCGGCGGGTACTGGCCGCGCAGGGCCCGGTTGTTGAGCGGCTTGTCGGGCGAGTTGTTGAGGGCGTCCCAGTTGGCCGGGTCGATGCCGTCGACGAAGAGGTTGGGGTCGAAGCCGGGGCGCGAGACGAGGGCGAGCACGTCGCCCGTCCTGGGGTCGAGCGCCACCAGGGCGCCGCGGAAGTCCTGGAAGGCCTCCTCGGCCACGCGCTGCAGCTTCACGTCGAGGGTGACGACGAGGTTGTTGCCGGACTGCGGCTCCGAGCGCGAGAGCGAGCGGATCGCCCGGCCCCCGGCGTCGATCTCCACCTGCTCGCTGCCGGTGGCGCCGTGCAGCTCCTTCTCGTAGGCGCCCTCGATGCCGAGCTTGCCGATGTGGTCGGTACCCTTGTAGTTCGTCGTGAGCCCTGCCGACTCGATCCGCCGCACGTCGGCCTCGTTGATGCGCCCGATGTAGCCGACGGCGTGCGAGGCGATGTCGCCGTGGGGGTAGGAGCGGAAGAGGCGCGCCTTGATCTCGAAGCCCGGGAAGCGGTAGCGGTTCACCGCGAACTTCGCGACCTCCTCCTCGTTGAGGCGGGTGCGGATGGGCAGGCTCTCGAAGTTCTTGCTCTCCTCCTGCAGGCGCCTGAACCGCCGGCGGTCGCGCGCGCTCACCTCGATCACCTGGGAGAGCTCGTCGATGGCGCGCTCGACGTCGCCCACCTTGCTGGGCGTGACCTCGAGGGTGTAGGCGGAGTAGTTGGCCGCGAGGACCTCGCCGTTGCGGTCGAGGATGAGGCCGCGGTTGGGCACCACCGGGACCACCGAGATGCGGTTGGCCTCGGCGAGGGTGTGGTAGTGCTCGCGCTGCACCACCTGCAGCCAGACGAAGCGCGACGCCAGCAGGCCGAAGGCGGCGAGCGCGAGGAAGCCCGCGACCGTGACGCGCGAGCGGAAGGTGTTGAGCTCGGCGCGCTGGTCGCGGAGCGTCTGCCCGACGATCATGAGGCCGTCTCGCGGCGCATGCGGCGAAGCCCCGGCAGGTAGAGCAGCCACGTGAGCGGGCCCCAGGCGAGCGAGGCGAGCACGGGCGAGAGGGCCACGGCGAGCCCCGGGAAGGAGGCGCCCAGAAGCAGGTTCAGGAGCACGATGACCATCGCTGCGCCCAGGAAGAGCCCCAGCACGTGCAGCGTCTGCTCGAGGATCGGGAAGGCGAGCACGCGCACGCGCAGCACCTGCGCGCCATAGGTGGCGATCACGTAGGCGAGTGCGTGCTGGCCCAGGAGCATGGAGTCGCCCACGTCCATGGCGAGGCCCAGCGCGAACGCGAGCCCCTGGCCCACCGAGCCGGGCTGGTGGATGACCCAGAACACGAGCACCACGAGGACCATGTCGGGCCGCGCGGCGAGCGCCCAGCCCGCCCAGGGCAGCGAGTTGAAGAGGTAGGCGCCCACGAGCGAGGCGAGGATGAGCCCCGGCCCCGCGGGGAGCTTCATCACGTCGCGCGCGACGGGCGTGAGGTCGGCGGCCCTCATGGCTGCCGGCGTCCCTTGCCGGGGTGGCGCGGGGCCGGCCGCCTGTCCTCGGCCCGCGCCTCGGGCGGGGGCGGCAGGGCCGGGCGCTGCGCGGTGAGGATGCGCACGAACCGGTGGTTGTCGACGCCGGCCGCCGGCCGCGCGGTGATCTTGGCGAACATGTAGGTGGCGTTCTTCTCGACCGCGCTCACGCGCGCGACCAGCAGGCCCGCGGGATAGGTGCCGTCGATGCCCGAGGTGACGAAGAGGTCGCCGTTCTGGATGTCGGCCGACACGGGCATGAAGGGCACGTCGATGGAGCCGTCCTTGCCCGAGCCCACCGCGATGGCGCGAAGGCCGTTCCTCGTGAGCAGCACCGGGACGGACTGGTCCTTCTCGGTGACGAGCGTCACCTCGCTGGTGAAGGTTCCCACGGCGGTCACCTGCCCCACCACGCCCTCGCCGTCGATCACGGGCATGCCCGCCTTGATCCCCTGCGTGAGGCCCTTGTCGAGCACGAGCTTCTTCGCGAAGGGGTTGCGCCCGTAGCTCAGGACCTCGGCGAGCACGCCGTCGGTGGCGAAGCGGCTGCGCGCGGGCGTCATGGCGAGGAGGCTCTCCTGCTCGGCCGCGAGCAGCTTCGACTGCTGCGCGGCCGCCGCGTACTCGAGCAGCTTCGCGCGCAGCTCCTCGTTCTCGCGCAGGAGCCGGTCCTGCGAGGAGAAGTAGTCCGTCACGCGCGACATCGCCGCGCCCGGGGCGGCGGCGAGCTGCTGCAGGGGGGCCACGAGCACGGACAGGGACAGGCGCACGGCCTCGAGCGCGCCGAAGCGGTGGTCCGCGATCATCGTGGCGATCGCGAGCAGCGCGAAGAACGTGAGCCGGGCGAGGGGGCTGGGCCCGCGGTGGAAGAACGGAGGCGGCTCGTGGATCACGCCGGCTCGGGCGTCAGTCGTTCGTGAAGACGGTGCCCAGCTTGTCCATCTCCTCGAGCGCCCGGCCGGAGCCGCGGACCACGCAGGTGAGCGGGTCGTCGGCGACCACCACCGGCAGGCCCGTCTCCTCCATGAGGAGGCGGTCGAGCTCGCGCAGGAGCGCGCCCCCGCCGGTGAGCACCATGCCCTTCTCGGCGATGTCCGCGCCCAGCTCGGGCGGCGTGTGCTCGAGGGCGCTCTTCACGGCGGAGACGATGGAGTTGAGCGGGTCGGTGAGGGCTTCCAGGATCTCGTTGGAGGAGATCGTGAAGGAGCGCGGGATCCCCTCGGCGAGGTTCCTGCCCTTCACTTCCATCTCGCGCACCTCGCTGCCGGGGAAGGCGGAGCCGATCTGCTTCTTGATCTGCTCGGCCGTCGACTCCCCGATGAGCATGCCGTAGTTGCGGCGGATGTAGTTGATGATCGCCTCGTCGAACTTGTCGCCGCCCACGCGCACCGAGGCGGAGTACACGATGCCGCCCAGCGAGATGACGCCCACCTCGGTGGTGCCGCCGCCGATGTCGATCACCATCGAGCCGGTCGCGTCGGCGATCGGCAGGTCCGCGCCGATGGCCGCGGCCATGGGCTCCTCGATCAGGAACACCTGCGAGGCGCCGGCGCCGATGGCGCTTTCCTTGATGGCGCGGCGCTCGACCTGCGTGGAGCCGTAGGGCACGCAGATCACGATGCGCGGGCTCGGGCGGAACCACTGGTTGTCGTGGATTTTCTTGATGAAGTACTTGAGCATCTGCTCGGTGATCGTGAAGTCCGCGATCACGCCGTCCTTCATCGGCCGGATGGCCGTGATGTTGCCGGGCGTGCGCCCGAGCATCTGCTTGGCCGCCAGCCCCACCGCCTGGATGGTCTTCTTGCCGTTGGGGCCGCCTTCCTGGCGGATCGCGACGACGGACGGCTCGTCGAGGACGATGCCCTTGCCGCGCACGTAGATGAGCGTGTTGGCGGTGCCGAGGTCGATCGCGAGGTCGGTGGAAAAGTACTTGGAAACGAAAGAGAACATCTTGATCCGTAAGGAATTTCGGGCCGCAGCCTTTCCCCGGGGGTCGGGGGTCGCCTATAATAGCCCAAAATCACGATGAATTAAGGCCTTAGAGCGCTTTTCACATGCTGTCCCGAGACGACGTCCACCGCATCGCCGAGCTCGCCCGGATCGAGGTCCCGGAGGAGGGCATTGCTGCGCTGCAGCAGAGCCTCAACGGGATCTTCGGCCTGATCGAGCAGATGCGCGCCGTGGACACCGCCGGGGTGGAGCCCATGGCGCACGCCGTCGAGGTGGTGCAGCGCCTTCGCGAGGACCGCGTGACGGAAGCCGACCAGCACGATCTGTTCCAGGCCGGCGCCCCGCAGGTGGAGGACGGCCTTTACCTCGTGCCGAAGGTTATCGAGTAGCACCCGGCGGCGCTGGAGCGTCGCCGCGCCCCGACAAGCCTGCCCATGTTCGACCACACCCTGCCAGAGCTCTCCGCCCTGCTTCGCGACCGGAAGGTCTCGAGCGAGGAGCTCGCGCGCCTGTTCCTCGCCCGCATCGAGGAGCTCGATCCCGCCCTCAATGCATTCATCACCGTCGACGCGCAGAAGGCGCTCGCGGCCGCGCGCGCGGCGGACGCGCGCATCGCCCGGGGCGACGGCTCGCCGCTCACCGGCATCCCCATCGCCCACAAGGACCTCTTCTGCGCCACGGGCTGGAGGACCACCTGCGGCTCGCGGATGCTGGCCGACTGGGTCGCGCCCTACGACGCGCACGTGGTGGAGCAGTTCGATCGCGCCGGGGCCGTGCTGCTGGGCAAGACGAACATGGACGAGTTCGCGATGGGCTCCTCCAACGAGAACTCCTTCTTCGGGCCGGCGCGCAACCCGTGGGACACGACCCGGGTCCCCGGCGGCAGCTCGGGGGGCTCGGCGGCGGCCGTGGCCGCGCGCCTGGTGCCCGCGGCCACGGGCACCGACACCGGCGGCTCGATCCGCCAGCCCGCCTCCCTCACCGGCACCTGCGGCATCCGTCCCACCTACGGCGCGGTGTCGCGCTACGGGATGGTCGCCTTCGCCTCGTCGCTCGACCAGGGCGGCGCCTTCGGCAAGAGCGCGGAGGACCTCGCGCTCATGCTGGGCGTCATGGCCGGGTTCGACGAGCGCGACTCCACGAGCATCGAGCGGCCGAAGGAGGACTACACGCGCCACCTCGCCAGGCCCCTCGCGGGAGTGCGCGTGGGCCTGCCGAAGGAGTACTTCACGGCCGACCTCGCGCCCGACGTGGCCGCCTGCGTGACGGCTGCCATCGACGAGCTGAAGCGCCAGGGGGCGGCCCTCGTCGAGGTGAGCCTGCCCAACCAGGCGCTCGCCGTGCCGGTGTACTACGTGATCGCGCCCGCGGAGGCGTCCTCCAACCTCTCGCGCTTCGACGGCGTGCGCTACGGGCACCGCGCCGCCGCCTACGGGGACCTGGCCGACATGTACCGCAAGAGCCGCGCCGAGGGCTTCGGGCCGGAGGTGCAGCGGCGCATCCTCGTGGGCACCTACGTGCTCTCGCACGGCTACTACGACGCCTACTACCTGCAGGCGCAGAAGGTGAGGCGCCTCATCGCGCGCGACTTCACGGAGGCGTTCAGGGCCTGCGACGTGATCGCCGGGCCGGTGGCGCCCACGGTGGCCTTCCCGATCGGGGAGAAGGCGAGCGACCCGGTGCAGATGTACCTCGAGGACCTCTACACCATCCCCGTGAACCTCGCGGGGCTGCCCGGGCTCTCGGTGCCCTGCGGCTTCGGGGCGCACGGGCTTCCCGTGGGGCTGCAGCTCATCGGCGGCTACTTCGACGAGGCGCGCATGCTGCAGGTCGCGCACCAGTACCAGCAGGCGACCGGGTGGCACCGCAAGGCTCCCCCGGGATACGGAGCGTGAGCGTGGACTGGGAAATCGTCATCGGGCTGGAGACCCACGCGCAGCTCTCGACCGCCTCGAAGATCTTCTCCGGCGCGCCCACCGCCTTCGGCGCGGCGCCCAACACGCAGGCCTCGGCCGTGGACCTCGCGCTTCCCGGCGTGCTGCCGGTGCTCAACCGGGGCGCGGTCGAGCGTGCCATCCGGTTCGGCCTCTCGGTGGGCGGCGAGATCGCGCCGAGGAGCGTCTTCGCGCGCAAGAACTACTTCTACCCGGACCTCCCCAAGGGCTACCAGATCAGCCAGTACGAGCTGCCCGTCGTCACGGGCGGCACGATCGCCATCGTCGTGGACGGCGCCGAGCGGCGCGTGCGCCTCACGCGCGCGCACCTCGAGGAGGACGCCGGCAAGAGCCTGCACGAGGACTTCCACGGGATGAGCGGCATCGACCTGAACCGCGCCGGCACTCCGCTCCTGGAGATCGTCTCCGAGCCCGACATGCGAAGCGCCCGGGAGGCGGTGGCCTACGCGAAGGCGCTGCACTCGCTGGTGCGCTGGATCGGCATCTGCGACGGCAACATGCAGGAGGGCTCCTTCCGCTGCGACGCCAACGTCTCCGTGCGCCCGGCGGGGACGCACAAGCTCGGCACGCGCTGCGAGATCAAGAACCTCAACTCCTTCCGCTTCCTCGAGAAGGCGATCGAGCACGAGGCGCGCCGCCAGATCGAGCTCATCGGGGAAGGCGGCACCGTGCGCCAGGAGACGCGCCTGTGGGACCCGCAGAAGGGCGAGACGCGCCCGATGCGCTCCAAGGAGGACGCGCAGGACTACCGCTACTTCCCGGACCCGGACCTGCTCCCCCTGGAGATCGCGCCCGCGTGGGTCGAGGCGGTGAGGGCGGGCCTGCCGGAGCTTCCCGCCGCCATGCGCGCGCGGTTCGCGGGCGACTACGGCCTGGCGCCCGTCGACGCGGCGACGCTCACGGCGTCGAAGGCCCTGGCGGACTATTTCGAGGCGCTCGTGCGGGCCGTGGGCGGCGAGCCGAAGGCGTGCGCCAACTGGGTGCTCGGGGAGCTCTCGGCGCTCCTGAACCGCCTCGAGGCCGAGGCGGACGCGAGCCCGGTGGGCCCGGAATCGCTCGCGATCCTCGTGAAGCGCGTCCTCGACGGCACGGTGAGCGGCAAGGCCGCCAAGGAAGTGTTCGAGGCCATGGCCGCCGGCGAGGGCGGGGCCGACGCCCTCATCGAGAAGCGGGGCCTGCGCCAGATCTCGGATTCCGGGGCGATCGAGGCGCTGGCGGACCAGGTCCTCGCGGCCAATGCGAAGCTGGTGGACGACTACCGCGCCGGCAAGGAGAAGGCCTTCAACGCGCTCGTGGGGCAGGTGATGAAGGCCTCGCAGGGCAAGGCCAACCCGGCGCAGGCCAGCGCGATCCTGAAGAAGAAGCTCGGCTGAGGCTTTGCCGCGGGGCGCCCGGCGCTAGTTGGCGGGCACCAGGTAGAGGTTGTACTTCTTGACCCCGGGCTTGTTCTCGGGCTTCTTGGCCGCCTCGAGCTCCTTGGGGTCGCGCAGGTCGAGCCTGCCCTCGCGGTGCATCTGCTTGAGCTCCACCCAGCGCTTCTTGTCGGCGTCGTAGCGCTCGCGGACCTGCTGCATTTCCTTCTCGTAGTCCGCGATGTTCTTGGCGAGCGTGGCCTTCTCTTGCTTCGTGCGCTCGAGGTCGGCCTTGAGCTGGGCCGGCGGCTCGCGCACCTTGGCGGCCTTGCTGCTCTTGCCGGCCTTGTAGAACTCCATCTCCGCCTCGAGCTCCTGCTCGCGCTTGTCCACGGCGGCCGTGCGCTCCTTCGCGCTCACGATGCGCCCCTCGATCGGCTTCAGGTTCAGGTCGCGGGAGGTGTCGATGTCCTTTTCCGTGGCGTAGGTCGCCAGGAGCGCCACGTCCTTGCGGCGCTGCTCCGCGGCGGCCTTGGCGGCCTCCTTGGCACGCGCTTCCTCCTCCTGCTTGGCCCTGATCTGGTCACCGGTCGGGGTGGGCTCGATCCGCCGGATGATCGTCCCGGAGCGGGTGATCTCGTACATCGGCACGTGGGCGCAGGCCGCAGGCGGCGTGTCGCCGATGTGGGTGAGCCCCTTCTCGTCCTTGCACTTGTAGGCCCCCTGCGCCGCCGTGGACGCGGCAAGGGCCAGTAGCAGCAGGATGTTCGTCTTCACGCCATGCACCTCTTTGCGCCCGGGCCGGGCGTCTTTGCGCCCGTGCTCCAAAAAGCCTGTTATGGGGTCATGCCCCGTACTGCCGTCGGTACTCCTCTATCGCGGCGATCCACTCATGCAGGTCTGCCCGCCCCCGCAAGGTGGCAAGCACGTCGTCCAGCGTCGCAATCGCAGTAACGGGCATGCCGTGGTTCCGGCTGACTTCCTGGGCGGCCGACAGTTCGCCCAGGCCCCGTTCCTGGCGATCAAGAGCAATTAGCACGCCAGCCGGGACGGCCCCGGCGGCCCGGATCATCGCTTCCGACTCCCGCACGGAAGTGCCAGCGGAGATAACGTCGTCGATGACCAGGACCCGGCCCGCGAGGGGAGCGCCGACGATGCTGCCGCCTTCCCCGTGGTCCTTGGCTTCCTTCCGATTATACGAAAACGGCACATTGTGACCCATCTGGGCAAGGGCGACCGCGGTGGCCGCGGCGAGGGTGATCCCCTTGTAGGCCGGCCCGAAGAGGACGTCGAAGGCGATCCCCGAGGCGAGCGCCGCCTGGGCGTAGTAGCGGGAGAGCTCCCCCAGGCTCGCGCCGTCGTGGAAGAGGCCCGCGTTGAAGAAGTAGGGGGACAGCCGCCCGGCCTTGGTCCTGAACTCGCCGAAGCGCAGCACGCCCGTCCGGATGGCGAACTCGACGAACTGGCGGCGGAAATCCTGGCCGGCGGGGGGGTGGGCAGCGTCCATGGGTAGCGACCGTTAGAATAGCGGGCTATTTTCGCCGAAAAACGAGAGAACGCGTGCGAATCGTCACCCTCAATGCCAACGGCATCCGTTCGGCCGCCTCCAAGGGCTTCCTCGACTGGATGCGGCGCCAGAAGGCGGACCTGGTCTGCGTGCAGGAGATCAAGGCGCAGGAGCCCGACCTCCCGAAGCCGATCCTGGCCCCCGCAAAGCTCCACGCCTTCTTCCACCCCGCCGAGAAGAAGGGCTACAGCGGGGTGGCCATCTACGCGCGGAAGGAGCCGGACCGGGTGGTGCTGGGGCTCGGAATCAAGGACATCGACGCCCAGGGCCGCTACCTCCAGCTCGACTACGGCAACCTCTCCGTGGTCTCGATCTACGTCCCCTCGGGCACCTCCGGCGAGGAGGCGCTCGAGCGCAAGTTCTCCTTCATGAAGCGTTTCATGCCGAAGCTCCGGGAGATGAAGGCCTCGGGCCGGGAGTTCATCCTGTGCGGCGACTGGAACATCGCGCACCGGGAGATCGACCTGAAGAACTGGCGCTCGAACCGGAAGAACTCCGGGTTCCTGCCGGAGGAGCGGGCCTGGCTCACGCAGGCCTTCGACGAGGTGGGCTGGGTGGACGTGTTCCGCACGCTCGACCCGCGCCCCGGGCAGTACACGTGGTGGTCGAACCGCGGGCAGGCGTGGGAGAAGAACGTGGGCTGGCGCCTGGACTACCAGATCGCCACGCCGGGCATCGCGCGCCTCGCCCGGCGGGCGGCCATCTACACGGCCCGCCGGTTCTCCGACCACGCGCCGCTCACGATCGACTACGAGTACGGCCTGTAGTGCTGCGCCTCGCGAACATCACCCTCGCGCGCGGCGCGCGCATCCTGCTCAAGGATGCCTCGGCCACGGTCTTCCCGGGGCACCGGGTGGGTCTCGTGGGCGCCAACGGCGCCGGGAAATCCAGCCTCTTCGCACTCGTCCTGGGCGAGCTGCACCAGGACGCGGGCGAGCTGGAGCTGCCGGCCCGCTGGGTGATCTCGCACGTCGCGCAGGAGCTGATCGACGTCGAGCGCGACGCGCTCGACTTCGTGATGGACGGCGACACGGAGTTGCGCGAGGTGGAAGGCGCCATCCGGCAGGCGGAGGCGGCCCACGAGGAGGGCGAGCGCGCGGCGCTGCTGCACGCCCGCTACGACGAGATCGGCGGCTACGCGGCCCGCTCCCGGGCGCAGGCGCTCATGTCGGGCCTGGGCTTCGGTCCCGAGGCCGAGGCGAGGCCCGTCGCGTCCTTCTCCGGCGGCTGGCGCATGCGCCTGAACCTCGCGCGCGCCCTCATGTGCCGCTCGGACCTGCTGCTGCTCGACGAGCCCACGAACCACCTCGACCTCGACGCCGTGCTGTGGCTGGAGGACTGGCTGCGCGCCTACCCGGGGGCGCTCCTGCTCATCACCCACGACCGCGAGTTCCTCGACTCCGTCGTGGGGTCCATCGTCCACGTGGACTCGCAGAAGCTCACGACCTACGCCGGCAACTATTCCGCGTTCGAGCGCCAGCGGGCCGAGCGCCTGGCGCAGCAGCAGGCCGCCCACGAGAAGCAGCAGCGCACGCGCGCGCACCTGCAGGCCTTCATCGACCGCTTCCGCGCCAAGGCCACCAAGGCGCGCCAGGCGCAGAGCCGCATCAAGGCGCTCGAGAAGCTGGAGGACATCGCGGAAGCCCACGTGGACTCGCCGTTCACCTTTGCCTTCCGCGATCCGCCGGTCAAGCCGAAGCTCCTCTTCCGCGTGGCCGAGGCCGACGTGGGCTACGGCGGCAAGGCGGTGGTCTCCGGCATCGAGTGGAGCGTGTACATCGGCGAGGCCATCGGCCTGCTGGGCCCCAACGGCGCGGGCAAGTCGACGCTCCTGAAGACGATCGTCGGCGACCTGGCGCCGGTGTCGGGAACCATCATCCGCTCGCCGGACCTGCGCATCGGCTACTTCGCGCAGCACCAGGTGGAGAAGCTGCGCCTGGAGGAAAGCGCCATGTGGCACGTCGCGCGCCTGGCCCCCGGCGTTCGCGAGCAGGAGCTTCGCGATTTCCTGGGCGGGTTCGATTTCCGCGGCGACCAGGTCTTCCAGCGCGTGGCCGACTTCTCCGGCGGCGAGAAGGCGCGCCTCGCCCTCGCCCTCATCGTCTGGGAGCGGCCCAACCTGCTGGTGCTCGACGAGCCCACGAACCACCTCGACATCGAGATGCGCGAGGCGCTGGCGCAGGCGCTGCAGGACTTCGAGGGCACGCTCATCGTCGTGGCCCACGACCGCCACCTGCTGGAGGCCGCCACCGACCAGTGGTGGCTGGTGGCCGACGGCCGCGTCGCGCCCTTCGACGGCGGCCTCGACGACTATCGCGAATGGTCGCGCCAGTATCGCGTGCGCGGCACGAAAGCCGAGGAGGGCGGCCGGGGCGTCGACCGCAAGGCGCAGAAGCGGGCCGAGGCCGAGGTGCGCCGGAAGTTCGCGGACGCGAAGAAGCCCTTCGAGAAGAGGATCGCCGGCATCGAGCGCGAGCTCGCGGCGCTGCTGCCCGAGAAGGAGTCGCTCGACGCGTGGCTTGCCTCGGGCGAGGCCTACGGGGACGAGATGCGCGCCGAGCTGGCGGAGCGCTCGAGGCGCCACGGCGAAGTGGCCGCCCGCATCGCGCGGCTCGAGGAGGACTGGCTGTGGGCGAGCGCCGAGATGGAAGCCGCGGTCAACCGCGCAAGGGAATGAGCGTTTTCCGGTAGAGGCCCGCGCACGTCGACGCGGCCTCACCCCAGACCGGAGGCCCCATGCATCTCGAATCCGCATTGCCCATCGTCAAAGCGCTGGCGGACGGCGTGAACCCCGTCACCGGCGAGCAGTATCCCGAGCAGAGCCCCTACGCCGAGCCGCGCGCGCTTCGCGCCCTCTTCGCGGCCGTCGACCTCATGCAGCGCGAGGTCGAGCGCGAGAAGCGCCGCGAGAGGCTACCCGCCAACTTCGGCAAGCCGTGGAGCGAAGGAGAGGACAAGGCCATCGCGTTGGCCTTCGACGCCGGCGCCACCATCCCGGACATGGCGCGCAAGCACGCGCGCACGCAGGGCTCCATCCGCCTGCGCCTGGAGAAGCTCGGCAAGCTCCCGCCCTCGGGCGAGGCGCGCTTCGAGAACCCGCCTATCGCGGCTTGAAGGCGAGCGACGCGGAGTTCATGCAGTAGCGCAGCCCCGTGGGTTTCGGCCCGTCGTCGAACACGTGCCCGAGGTGGGCGTCGCAGTTGGCGCACACCACCTCGGTGCGCACCATGCCCAGGCTCGCGTCCTTGCGCTCTTCCACGGCGCCGGGTGCCACGGGCTCGAAGAACGAGGGCCAGCCGCAGCCGGCGTCGAACTTCGTGTCGGAGACGAAGAGGTCCTGCCCGCAGCACACGCAGCTGTAGGTGCCGGCCGTCCAGCAGCGCTCGTACTCGCCCGAGAAGGGGCGCTCGGTCGCGGCGCGGCGCGTCACCTCGAACTGGATCGGGGTGAGGAGCTTCTTCCACTCCTCGAGGGGCTTGAAGACCTTGGCCATGGCTTTCCTCCGGCATCATACTGGCGGGCGATGAGATCTGAGCATAGGACATGAGGGCGAAGGCATGGTTCGCGGCGGCGGCGCTTGTCCTCTCCCTCCCGGCGGCGGCCGCCGAGTTCGCCACCCCCGGCGGGCCGGAGCCCGGCGGCGTGGACGAGGTCATGGGCGCGCTGCGCAAGGATCCCTACGACCTCGAGCTCCTCATCAGTTTCGGCACCTCGAAGGGCGGTTCCGCGGGCCACCTCGCGCTCGCCATCCGCGACCAGGCGCCCGGGGACGACCTGGTGTACTCCGCCAACTTCTACGCCGACCGCGAGCCCGGGCACGAAGGGCGCTACAACGGCGAGCTCATGGTCCGTGTCCCGAAGAAGGAATACCTGTACGGCACTGTCTCGTCGCTGGGCGACAAGGCCTCCTTCGGCCTCGACTTCGGCGAGGCCTACAAGCGCTCGGTCATCGGCATCCGCGTCTACGGCGTCCCGGCGCGCGAGAAGGAGGCCCTCGCCGCCTTCTTCGCCCGCGTCAACGACGACTACCGCAGCCGCGCGTCGTGGACGCCGTACCACGAGGGCGAGACCCGGTACGGCTACCTCACCCTCAACTGCGCCAAGACCATCGGCGCGGGGTTCCGCTACGGCGCCGGCTACGACGGGCTCGAGGTGAAGAGCGCGTGGCCCCTCGACCGGATCCGGGCCGTGGCGGCCCTGGCCGCCAACATCCCCACCGAGATGGCGCTCAAGCTCGCGAGCGAGTGGAACGCGCGCGGGTACGCCATGGACACGGTGCTCTACCGGAAGTACGAAGGCTCGCCGTACGTCGACCCGCACGAGGAGGAGAAGGTCGCCTTCCGGGACCTGCCCGACCGCTTCCCTTCCGTGCTCTCCCGCGATTTCCGCCGCGAGGAGGGGCAGTACGAGGACTACGACAACCTCTTCGCGATGTACCTCTTCTACAACCTCGGCCGGTACGGCGTGCGGGTGGACGGGGAGAGCCGGCGCCTCGTCGTCGAGGCAAGCAAGGATCCGCTGCCCTACCCGCAGGCCGCCGAGCTCGCCGCGCTCGCCGCCCAGTCCGACAGCGATGGCTATCGCAGGCGCGCCGCCTTCCGGCCGAAGGGCATGCGTGTCGGCGAGCCGCCGGGCGCGGGCAGCGGCCAGGGCGCGCCGTGAGGCCTGCGCCGAAGCGCTAGAGCATCCAGTCGATGGGCAGCGCCGAGTACACGCCGACGGCGAAGCGCCGGAACCAGCCCGCCCCGGGCTCGGTGTCGTGCCGCTTCTCTCCCGCGGCCGTGCGCTCGATCCACACCAGGCCTTCGCCGTCCTCGCGGAGCCGGACCTCGTAGGCCGCCTCGCCTGCGGCCAGGTCGAGCAATCCCGCGAGCCGCTGCGCGAGGGCCGGGCTGTCGATCACCAGGCCGAGCTCGGTGTTGAGCAGCGCCGACCGAAGGTCGAAGTTGAAGGAGCCGACGAAGATCCTGCGGCCGTCCACGGCGAAGGTCTTGGCGTGCAGCGCCGACGAGGAGCTCGATCCCGCCGCGGGCTTCTCCCCTTGCGTCCGCTGCCCTGCCGTCGGCTTGAGCTCGAGGAGCCGGACGCCCGCGCGCAGCAGCTCCTGGCGGCGCTTCGCATACCCGGCGTGCACCACGCTCGCCTCGGCCGCGGCCAGGGAGTTGGTGAGGATGCGCACCTGCACGCCGCGCCGGGCCAGCGCCGCCAGGGCCGCCGTGCCCTCGTCGCCGGGCACGAAATACGGCGAGACGAGGTCGAGCTTGCCTTCAGGCTGCCCGAGCGTCCTGACCAGTTCCGGAAAGAGCAGGGTTCCGGCGCGCGCCGTCTCGTCGAGCGTCTTCGCGGGGTCGTCGTGCACGAGCCGGGCGCGCGTCCATTCCAGGACGAGCCGGCCTGCGAGCAAGTCGCGCACGAGGGGCGAAGTGCGCACGGCCTCGACGTACGCGGCCGACCGGGGGTCGGCGCGGACGGAAGCGAATTGCGCCTGGAGGTCCTCCCCGCCGCCATGCCCCCCCGCCCCCAGGAGGCCCGCCGCCGGATAGGCCGAGGCGCTGTTCCAGTAGAGGTCGAACTGCGCCGAGACGTCGCGCGCGGCCGGCCCCACGGCGATCACGTCGAGGTCCGCGAAGACGGGGCCGCTGCCCGCGGCGTAATACTCGTCGCCGACGTTGCGCCCGCCGACGACGCTCACGTGGCCGTCGGCGGTGAACGACTTGTTGTGCATGCGCCGGTTCAGGCGCCCGAACTCCGCGAGGAAGCCGAGCGCGCGGGCGCCACGCTGCGCGAACGGGTTGTAGAGCCGCACTTCCAGGTTCGGATGGGCGTCGAGCGCGGCGAGCGTGGCGTCGAGCCCGCCCGTGTTCAGGTCGTCGAGGAGCAGGCGCACGCGAACGCCGCGGTCCGCCGCCCGCGCGAGCGCCTCGAAGAGCAGGAGTCCGACCCGGTCCCCGTGCCAGATGTAGTACTGCACGTCCAGCGACTTGTCCGCGGCGGCCGCGAGCAGGGCGCGGGCCGCGAAGGCGTCGTGCGGGGCGCCGAGCGCGTGGATGCCGGTCGTTCCCGGATTGGCGGCGACGAGAGGCGACACCGCACGGCCCAACCGCGTGACGTCCGTGCCGGCGATGGCGGTCGTCACGGTCCATCCTTCCGGCGGCGGGAGGCTGGCGCACCCGGCCACCAGCGCGAAGAGCGCGGCAATCGGCAGGATCAGGACGCGGCTCATGCGCCTAGCGTGCCGATTTGCGCCAGGCGCCCGGCGTGCTTCCCGTCCAGCGCTTGAATGCCCGCGTGAAGGAGACGTAGTCCGCGTAGCCCAGGGCCGTCGCGATTTCCGGTATCGCGGCCCGGGAGTCCTCGAGCATCTCCTTCGCCACGGCGAAGCGGACGCGGTCGAGGACTTTCTGGAACGTGGTGCCCTCGGCGCTCAGCCGGCGGTTGAGCGTCCGGCGGTGCAGGGCGAGGGCCTGTGCCACCTCGTCGCCGGATCCCTTCCCGTGCAGGAGCAGCTTTCGAAGCGCGCGGGAGGCCAGAAGCACGATCGTCGCCTTGCTGGCGGCACGGACCGCCGCCCGCGCGTGGGCCAGCCGGGCCGGGTCGGCTCCCGGCACCGGCTGCTCGAGCCAGCTTTCGGGAAAGCGCAGGGCGTTGAACTCCGCGCCGAATCGAATCGGCGCCCTGAAGTGCCTACGGTAGGCCGAGGGGTCGGCGGGCGCGGGACGCTGCAGCAGGACTTCCGATGGCTTCCAGTCCTCGCCGCAGAGCTCCTGCAGGATGTTCGCGGTGGCGGCAAGCACTCCGTCGTAGATCGGGGCCGTGCTGCAGTCGACGTGAACGTAAATGGCGTAGCCGAAATCGACGAAACCCTCGCGCCGGACGATGAAGGCGGTTCCCCCGCTGCTGTTCAGGTGGTGGTACACGACGAATTCGTCCAGCCCCACGCCCACCGTCGGCGCGTGGCGAATGACCTCGCCGGCGATACCCAGGTCGGCCAGGTGCCACGCGGCACCCGCGAGCAGCCCGAAGTGCGGGCAGCGGGTGCGCGCCGCGGCCTCGGCGAGCAGGCGTGCGAAGCTTTCGTAGGGTATCCGGCCGGCAGGGGAGTCGAGCGCCCCGGGCGGAAGGCCGGCGGCGGCGAGAACCGGGGCGGGATCGACGCCGAGTTCGCGGATCAATCCGGGGACTGCCGTCAGCGCGCCCACGAGCCGGGTAGCCGGCTCCTGCGTCGCCTCGGGCCATTGCGCCGCCAGCGAGACCTGCTTGGGTGGTTTCACTTGCGTGCCTCCTCGATTCGGGCGGGCCCATTTTCCGCGAGCCCTCCGTCCGCGTAAACGGGGCCGGTGCCGGTGGCCGGGCCCGGATGCGGTGGGGGCATGTCGGGATTTGTCATGTCGGTTACACGATTTGAGAGGAACATGGCGCCCCTCCATGCGTCAAACCCCCGCGCTTGTCCTGCGGATCCGACTTACAGCCCCCAACTCCCAAGGAAAATAGACCATGAAGAAGATCGCCACGATCCTTACGCTCGCCGCCGGCCTCGCCGCGGCGCCCGCCTTCGCCCAGCAGGGCTGGTACGCCGGTTTCGGTCTCGGCGTCGGCAGCCTGGGCAAGTCCGGCCAGGACATCACCGGCATTCCCGACGCGCAGGTCGACGACACGGACACGACCTATACGATCCGCGGCGGCTACCGCTTCCATCCGAACTTCGCGGTCGAGCTGGACTACTACGACCTCGGCAAGTACGGCTTCAGCGGCGAAGTGGGCGGAACCTACATCAGCGGCTCGGCCAAGGCCAAGTCCTACGGCCTTTCCCTGTTGGCCATCGCGCCGATGGGCCAGTTCGACCTCTATGGCCGCGTGGGCTGGGAGGAGTCGGAGATCAAGGCCAACGCCAACACCGAGCTGTTCACGGCCGACGCGTCGGACAAGCAGAGCGGGGCGACCTACGGCGTCGGCGGGCGCTGGAACTTCAGCAACAACATGGGCTTCTTCGTCGAGTGGATGAAGAACGACAAGATCGAGGTCGACAGCTACCTCGCCGGCATCGACTTCCGCTTCTAGGAGCGCCCTCAGGGCCGTCGCACGGCCAGGTACATCCGGTCGCCCTCGCGCAGGACCAGCAGGGCGACCGACTTCCCCGATTCGGCCAGGAGGGCGCGAGCCTGGTCGACGCTCGCCACGGGCTTGCCGTTGATGGCGAGCACCACGTCGCCCGGGCGCGCGCCGGCGCTGCGCGCCGGTTCGCCGGCGAACTCGACCACAAGGCCGACGGCGGACCCGATCATGCGCCGCTCCAGGGGCTCGAGCGGCCTCAGCGCGAGCCCCAGCAGTCCCGGCCCGGGCTCCGGCGGCGCGCTCGCCACGGGTCCGCGGACCGCCTTGCCGGGATCGTCCAGGATGGCCGATAGCTGCAGGGGCTTGCCGTCGCGCCAGACCGAGAACTCCAGCCGCATCCCAGGCGACATCATCGTCACCAACGCGGCCAGCTCGCCGGACGCGGTGATCGGCTTGTCTCCCACTTTAAGGATGATGTCCCCGGGCATCAGGCCGGCATGGGCGCCGCCGCCGCCGGCCAGCACCTCGAGGACGATCGCGCCCGTCGGCGCGGGCAGCTTGAAAGCGTCCGCCAGCGCCTGGTTCACGTCCTGCGTGGCGACGCCGAGGACGCCGCGCGACACATGCCCCGTCGCGACGATCTGGCGTTGCACGTTCAACGCCACGTCGATGGGGATGGCGAAGCTCAGTCCCTGGTAGGCACCGGTCCGGCTGTAGATCTGCGAGTTGATGCCGACCACCTCCCCGCTCGCGTTGAACAGGGGGCCTCCCGAGTTGCCGGGATTCACGGCGGCGTCGGTCTGGATGAAGGGAACCGGGCTGCCGTCGGGAAGCGAGCGGCCCTTGGCGCTCACCACGCCGACGCTCACGCTGTTGTCGAAGCCGAACGGCGAGCCGATCGCGACCACCCATTCGCCGACGTCGAGGCTGTCCGGGTTGCCGACGGAAACCGTGGGCAGGTCCGTGGCCTCGATCTTGAGTACCGCGATGTCGGTCTTCAGGTCGCGTCCCAGGACCTGCGCGCGGAACTCCCGCCGGTCGGTCAGCTTGACGATGACTTCGCTCGCGTTCGCGATCACGTGCGCGTTGGTGAGGATCAGGCCGTCCGGGCTCATGATCACGCCCGACCCCAGCCCGCGCACGGGCACCTGCATGGTCGCGCCGGAGCCGCCGAATTGCTGCTGGAAGCGGCGCAGGAAGAGCTGCATGGGATCCGACGAGTCGTCGGAGCCCTCTCCGGCGCCGGCGCCGCGCTCGTTGCCGGCTGAAACCTGGCGCGTGCCCGTCACGCTGATGTTCACTACGGCCGGTCCGTACTTCCGCGTGATCCGGGAGAAGTCGGGCACGCCGACCATGGCCACGGCCGCGGGAGGGCTCACCGCCGGCTCGGCGGCCCCCGCATGGGCGTGGGTCGCCGCGGCAAGGCTCGCGGCGAGGGCCATGCCCAGGGCGGCGATGAGCGATGCGGCGCGGGAGCCGCGGGAGCGGGGGAGGGTCATGGTCATTTCCTGGTTGGTTGGGCGGCAACGCGACGGGGGGCCGCCCGCGCTTCCGGTATTCTTCACGCCATCTTGGCGTCCCACGACTATTCTGCCGTCTTTCGCGACCGCCGCCTCGCGGTCATCCTGCTGCTCGGCTTCTCCTCCGGCCTGCCCCTGGCCCTGACGGGCGGCACGCTCCAGGCGTGGATGACCGTGGAAGGCGTGGACCTCTCCACCATCGGCATCTTCACCCTCGTCGGGCTGCCCTACACCTGGAAGTTCCTGTGGGCGCCGATGATGGACCGCTTCGTGCCGCCCTTCCTCGGGCGCCGGCGCGGGTGGCTCCTCCTCACGCAGCTGCTGCTCGCCGCGCTCATCGCGGCCATGGCCTTCGCCTCCCCGAAGGCCGACCTCGCGTGGCTCGCGTTCCTCGCGGTGGCGGTCGCCTTCGCCTCCGCCTCCCAGGACATCGTCTTCGACGCCTACCGGACCGACGTCGCGCGCCCCGAGCAGCGCGGCCTCGCGGCGGCCTTCACGGTCGTGGGCTACCGCGTCGCGATGCTCACCTCCGGCGCCGCGGCCCTCGTGCTGGTGGCGGGGTCCGGGCTCATCCCGGCGCTCGGATGGCAGGACACCTACCTCCTCATGGCGGCGCTGATGGGCGTCGGCGCGATCGCCACGCTCTGGGGGCCGGAGCCCGAGGTCGTGGTCCCGCCGCCGCGCACCCTCGACGAGGCCGTCTGGGCGCCGCTGCGCGAGTTCTTCTCGCGGCCGGGCGCCTGGGTGCTGCTCGCGCTCATCGTCCTCTACAAGCTGGGAGACGCCTTCGCGGGCTCGCTCACCACGGCTTTCCTGCTGCGCGGGGCGGGCTTCCCGCTCGAGGACGTGGGCTACGTGAACAAGGGCATGGGTCTCGCGGCCACCATCTTCGGCGCGCTCTTCGGGGGCGCGCTCATGGTGCGCCTGGGCCTGTACCGCGCGCTCATGATCTTCGGCATCCTGCAGGCCGTTTCCAACCTCGCCTTCATGGCGCTCGCGGCCGCGGGCAAGAGCTTCCCGCTCATGCTCTTCGCCGTGGGCTTCGAGAACCTGTGCGGCGGCATGGGGACGGCGGCGTTCGTGGCGCTCCTCATGGCGCTGTGCGACCACCGCTTCACGGCCACGCAGTACGCGCTCCTTTCCGCGCTCGCCGCCTTCGGCCGCGTCTATGTGGGCCCCGCGGCGGGCTATGCCACCGACCCGAAGTACCTGGGCCTCGCGTGGACGGTGTTCTTCTTCCTCACCTTCCTTCTCGCGCTGCCGGGCCTCGTCCTGCTCTGGTGGAAGCGCGAGACCCTCAAGGCGCTCTGACGGCCTCGACCACCGAGAAGTCGAGCGCGGCGGGGCGCACGGCGGCGAGGCGCAGGCCGGCCCTGCCCAGGAGCGCGGCGTATTCCGCTCGCGTGCGTTCCCGTCCGCCGTGGCCCACGAGCATGTTGAGGTCGCTGCGCAGGATGGCGCGGTCGCGGCGCTTCGCGTGGAGCCGCCCGGGCAGCAGCCGCTCGACCAGGAAGATCCGCGAGCCCGGCCCCATCGCGCGCCGGCACGAGGCCAGGATCGCGAGCGCCTTGTCGTCCTCCCAGTTGTGCAGGACGGCCTTCAGCAGGTAGGCGTCGGCGCCTTCGGGCACGCCATCGAAGAAGCTGCCGCTCACGACGTCGACGCGACCCGCGAGACCGGCGCGGGCCATGCGGCCGGCCGCCTCGCGCGTGGCGTGCGGCAGGTCGAAGAGCGTGCCGCGCAGGCGCGGGTGTGCCGCCAGCACCTCGGCCAGAAACTCGCCGTAGCCTCCGCCCACGTCCACGACGTGCGCCTCGCCCGGGAAATCGAGCGCCCGCGCCACCTCGCGCCCGACCTGGCGCGTCAGCTCGGCCATCGCGCCATGGAATACGCGAGCGGCCCGTTCGTCCTCGAGGTGGGCGTAGCCCGGCTTGCCGCCCGCGCGCTGGCGCACGCTGCGACCCGTGCGCACGCTCCCGGCCAGGTCGCCCCACACCACCCATGATTCGCGGCCGCACCAGATGGCCCACGAGCGAACGCTGTCCGACGCGTCCTCGCGCAGGGGCTCGCCGGCCGGGGCGAGAGCGTAGCGGCCTCCCGGGAGCTGCGCGCACACGCCGATCGAGGCAAGCGCGCGCAGCAGCCGCTCGAGGGAATCCGCGTCGCACCCGAGCTCGCCCGCGAGGTCAGCCGCTCGAGCCGGGCCGCGGGCGAGGCGGTCGGCCAGGCCCAGCTCGGCGGTCGTCGCGAGGGCCTGCGTCGTCCAGTTGGCGCCGATGAGGTCCAGGAGGTTGCGCACGCGCGCCTGTCCGGCGCCGTGGGTTTGCGCGCTCATTCCGGCTCGACCCCGTGTTCCTTCACGAAGCGCGCCCACAGGCCCAGCTCCTCGCGCATGAGCGCCTCGAGCGCCTGCGGCGTCGAGCCCAGGGGCTGCACGCCGATCTTCTCGAACCGTGCCAGCGTTTCCGGGTCGCGCAGCGCCTTCTCGACCGCTTTCGCGAACCGGTCCATCACATCACGCGCGGTCCTCGGCGGCGCGAGGAGCGCCTGCCAGGACGGCACGGCAAGATCCCGGAACCCCGACTCCGCGGCGGTCGGCACGTCGGGCAGCAGCGAGCTGCGCTCGGGCGTGAGCGTCGCGAGCACGCGCAGGCGCCCGTCCTTCACGAACGGCATCCCGGTGGATGCGGGACCGAAATTGAGGTGCACGCGGCCGGAGACGAGGTCCGGCATGAGCTGCGGCCCGCCCTTGTAGGGCACGCGCTCGACGCGGGCGCCGGCGGACTTCACGAACTGGGCGCCCGCCATGAACTCGCTCAGGGATCCCGTCGCGTAGTAGAGCTTGCCCGGGTTCGCGTGGGCGTACGCGGAGAGCTCCGTCATCGTGCGCGCGGGGACCCCGGGGCTCACGAACAACGCGAAGGGCAGCCGGCCCACCGTGGAAATGGCCGAGAGCTCGCCCATGGCGGCGAAAGGGGGATTCTTGAGGATGAGGGGCAGCGCGACCATCGATGCCGACGCCCACAGGATCGTGTAGCCATCCGGTTGCGCCGTCATCACCGCCTGCGCCGCGATGGCGCCGCTCGCGCCGGGGCGGTTCTCGATGATCACGGGCTGGCCGAACTCGCGCGCCAGGTACTGCCCGATCGCGCGGGCGGTCGCGTCGGAGGCGCCGCCCCCCGGGAAGGGCACGATGATCTTCACTGCCCTTTCCGGGTAGGCGGCGTGGGCCGCGGCCACGGTCCACGCCAAGGCGAGGGCTCCGGCGATACGCAGCAGTCGGGCGATGGGCTTCATGGGGTTCTCCCGGGGTTGGCGACGGCGCCAATCTAGGCGCCGGGGAGGCGCCCCGGAATACCCGGGACGGACAAGTTGGCATGAACCATTGGTTAACGCACAATGCCCGCACCCGGGAGGTGGGCCCATGGACAAGCTTCGCGCGCTGCAGTACTTCATCGCCGCGACCGACGAGGGCAGCCTTTCGGCCGCCGCGCGCCGCCTCGAGGTGAGCGTTCCCGCCGTGAGCAAGATGATCACGGCCCTCGAGCGGTCCGTGGGAACCACGCTCGTGGAGCGCAACTCGCGCGGGCTGGTCGTCACGGCCGACGGGCGCGCCTATCTCGACGCCTGCCGCCCTCTCCTCGAGCAGCTCGATGCCGTCGACGCCGCGATGACGCGCACGGGCCGGCAGCCGCGCGGCACCCTGGTCGTGGGCGCACCCGGCTTCGTGCTGCAGAGCTGGCTGATGCCCGCGCTGCCGGCCTTCTATGCGAGCTACCCCGAGATCCAGCTCGACCTGCGCATCATCATGCGGCTCGCGGATGCGGAACCGAAGGGCGTGGACGTGTGCATCATGCTCGGCTGGCCGCTCGCCACCGGCATGGTGCATCGCTGCCTGGCTCGCACGCGCGTGCACTCCTGTGCCGCGCCGTCCTACTGGGCGCGGCACGGGTTTCCCGGGCACCCGCGGGACCTCGAGCGGCATAACTGCCTGCTCATCCGCAACCCGGAGGGCACGGTGCTGGACCTCTGGGAATTCGTGCGCGGCAACCAGCGCGAAAGCGTGGTCGTCGGCGGCAACCTCGTGAGCGACGACCGCAACGTGGTCCTGGACGCGGCCCTGGCCGGCCAGGGCGTGGCGCGGCTGGTGAACATCACGCTTCGCGACCCGATCCGCGACGGGCAGCTGGTGGCGGTCCTGCCGGACTGGGAGATGCAGTCCCCGCCGCCTATCAACCTCCTCTACCGGCCGAACTTCCGCCGCAATCCCCGCGTGCGCCCCTTCGTCGACTTCGTGATGGACCATTTCAGCCGGCTGGGCGAGGGAATTCGCGGCGCGGATCTTTCCAGCGTGCCGGCTGCACCCGCGTGGTACCGCAGCGGCGTCGGCCGCTCCTCGGCCGCCGGCGTTTCCTCCCGCGGCAAGACTCGCTAGCGGCGGCTATCATCCGGGGAGCGGCTCCCCTGGGCCGTCCTCCACACATTGCCCCGAAACCCTTCCCATGACGATGCCCCCGTTCCACCTCGCCTTTCCCGTCCGCGACCTCGAGGAGGCCCGCCGGTTCTACGGCGGCCTGCTCGGCTGCCCCGAGGGCCGCAGCAGCCCCGACTGGATCGACTTCGACTTCCACGGCCACCAGATCGTGGCCCACCTTTCGCCGGCGGAAGCGGGACACCGCAATACCAGCGCGGTGGACGGCGACAACGTGCCCGTGCGCCACTTCGGGCTCGTGCTGCCGATGGCCGAGTGGCACGCGATGGCGGAGAAGCTCAAGGCGGCCGGGATCAAGTTTGTGATCGAGCCGCACGTGCGCTTCAAGGGGCTGCCGGGCGAGCAGGCGACGATGTTCTTCCTCGACCCTTCCGGCAACGCGCTGGAATTCAAGGCGTTCGAGGATCCGTCGCGGCTCTTCGCGAAGCAGTAGCCGCGCCGGCGAGCAGCAGCCCCGCCGCGAGCCACATCGCCCCCGGCGCCCACGCGAGGAGCGGCTTCCACGCCGGCTGCTGCGGCACCTGCGCGATCACGAGCGCGATGCGCGTGAATGCCGCGACCGCGAGCAGCGACCACAGCGCGCCGGCGACGAATCCTTCGCGCCCCGTGCGCCCCATGGCCAGTGCAGCGGCCAGGGCGCTCATCATCACGCATCCCCACGCCGCGCCCGCGAAGAACTGGGCGGCGACCAGAACGCCGAGCGAGCCGGCGTTCGCCACGACGGCCGCGGCGAGCCCGCCCACGGCGGCGCCGATCGCCATCATCGCGGGGCCGCCGTAGCGCTTCGTCGCGAGCGAGGCCGGCAGGATGAGCAGGTTGAAGCCGATCCAGAACACGGGCATCAGGTAGGGGAGGTCCTCGGGCTTCGCGAAGCGCAGGAAGCCCGGCGCGGCGTTGAGCGCGAAGTGCACCTGGAAGCCCAGCCCGAGCAGGGCCACGGCGAAGAGGAACATCGCCACCGGCCGGCCCGTGAGCGGGTCGGCGCGCTCCGGCAGGGGCGCCGCGGGCTCGGGGTTGGCGCGGATGGCGCGCGTCATCACGACCGTCGCCGCCGCCAGCGCCACGGCCGCGAGCGCGAAGGGCAGGCGCGGGTCGGCGCCCTTCAGCGCCACCGCAAGGTAGGGCGAGACCGCGCCCGCGATGCCCAGGCCCAGCATGAAGAGCGCGGAGGCCCACGGCTGCGACGGACCCGGCACGTGGCGCCCGATGAGGGCCAGCGGCGGCGCGCGAAGCGCCGACGAGGTCGCGGACCACACCACGGTCACCGCCACGAGAAGCAGCGGCGAGCCTGCAGGCGCGACTACCGGCAGCAGGAGGAAGGCGCCGCACGAAAGGAGGGAAGCGAAGAGGATCGCGTTGGCGAGGCGCCCGGCGAGGCCTGCCATCCGGTCGGCCATCGTGCCGAGCGTCCAGTCCATGGCCGCGAAGATCGCCTGGTCCGCGAGGAGCAGCCAGGGGACGTACTCCTTCGCGAGCCCCGCCTGCGCCGCGAGTTGCGGCAGGTAGATCACGTAGACCGTCCACCCCAGGGCCAGGAAGAGCTGGACCCAAAGGCTCGCGGCCGCCACGCTATCCCTTCCTGCGGAAGCGGAAGACGCCCAGGCTCCCGAGCAGGTTGGGCAGCGTGCCCACGATCTCGCCCTCGTGGAGGACGCGCTCGTCGAGGATCTCGGCGCCCACCTCGATGCACAGCGCCTCGAAGTCCTTCACCGTGCACAGGTGGATGTTGGGCGTGTCGAACCACTGGTAGGGCAGCGCCTCCGACACCGGCATGCGCCCGCGCAGGATCGCCAGGCGGTGCCGCCAGTAGCCGAAGTTGGGGAAGGTGACGATGCCCTCGCGGCCCACGCGCAGCATCTCCTTCAGGATCAGGTCCGAGCGGCGCATCGCCTGCAGCGTCTGCGACAGGATCACGAAGTCGAAGGCGTCGTCCTCGAAGGTGGACAGGCCGCTCTCGAGGTCCATCTGGATCACGTTGACGCCGTGGCCCACCGCCGCGAGCACCCGCTCCGGGTCGATCTCGACGCCGTAGCCGGTGACGCCGCGGGTGGCCATGAGCCCCGCGAGGAGCTCCCCGTCGCCGCAGCCCAGGTCCAGCACGCGCGCCCCCTGCGGGATCCACGAGGCGATGAGCTCGAACTCGAAGCGCGGGGTCATCTGGCCTTCCCCCCCGCCGCGTAGCCCTTCATTTCCTCGAGCTCGGTGCCGCCCACGACGAGCGGCCGCGTGCGAGTTCCCGCGCCGACCTCGGCTGCCACGTTGTCCATGTAGGCCGCGACGACGCGGTGGTAGTGGGCGTCGTCGAGGAGGAACGCGTCGTGGCCGTGCGGCGCGTCGATCTCGGCGTAGGTCACGTTCTTGCCGCCCTTCACCAGCGCCTTCACGATCTCGCGCGAGCGCTCCGGCGGGAAGCGCCAGTCGCTTGTGAAGGAGGCCACGAGAAAGCCCGCCCTCGCCGCCGCCACCGCCTTGGCGAAGTCGCCGCCCGTCTCGCGCGCCGGGTCGAAGTAGTCGAGCGCCTTGGTCATGATGAGGTAGGTGTTGGCGTCGAAGACCTGCGCGAACTTGTCTCCCTGGTAGCGCAGGTACGACTCGATTTCGAACTCCACCTCGTAGTGGAAGCCGTAGTCGGCGCCCTTGATGTCGCGGCCGAACTTCTCGCCCAGCAGGTCCTCGGAGAGGTAGGTGATGTGCCCCAGCATCCGCGCGAGCCTGAGGCCCCGCGCGGGGAAGGTCTTCAGCGCGTAGAAGTTGCCGCCGTGGAAGTCGGGGTCCGTGACGATCGCCTGCCGCGCCACGTCGTTGAAGGCGATGTTCTGCGTCGAGAGCTTGGGCGCGGCGGCGATCACGATGGCGTGCGCGATCCGGTCGGGGAAGTCGAGCGTCCACTGCATCGCCTGCATGCCGCCCAGCGAGCCGCCCATCGCCGCGGCGAGGCGCTCGATGCCCAGGCGGTCCATGAGGCGCGCTTGCGACGCCACCCAGTCCTCCACCGTCACGAGGGGAAATCCCGCCCCGTAGGGCTGGCCCGTGGAGCGGTCGATCGAGGCCGGCCCCGTGGAGCCGTGGCAGCCCCCGAGGTTGTTCACGCCGATCACGAAGAAGCGGTCGGTGTCGATGGCCTTCCCGGGCCCGATCATGTTGTCCCACCAGCCGAGCTTCTTCGGGTTGTCCGCGTGCCAGCCCGCGACGTGGTGGTTGCCGGAGAGCGCGTGGCAGACGAGCACGGCGTTGGAGCGGTCGGCATTGAGCGTGCCGTAGGTCTCGTAGACGAGCTCGTACGAGGCGAGCGTGCGCCCGCCCTTGAGGATCAGGGGCTCGAGGAAGCCCGCGCGCTGCGGCGCGACTTCGCCTACGGAGCCGGCAGGAATCTCGGTCATTTCATCTTCGCCAATAAAAAAACCCGACCGGCTTTCGCGGGGTCGGGTTTCCTTGGGGAGACCTGCCTCTCGCTTTAGCCGGATTTATTTCGCGCCCGCAAGCTGAGTTCAAATTCGGCGCGTGGGCGGATTATACGGCCGTGCACGGCGGCGCAACACCCCCGGGGATCCGACGCTCCCGGGGGCGGGGGTAGGATCCGGGTTCGCGCGGCGATTCCGAAGCGCAGAAAGGCGGCCCCCGTGAAGAAGACGCTGGTGTTCGTTCTGAAGGCGGTGCTGGGCGGGCTTCTCGTCCTTACCCCGGTCTACGTCGCGGTCCTGCTGGTTCTCAAGGGGATGAAATCCCTGGCGACGCTGGTGCAGCCGTTCACCCACCTCCTGCCCGAGTGGGTTCCGGCGGAGGAGGCCCTGTCGCTCCTCCTCGTCCTCGTGATCTGCTTCCTCGTCGGCGCCACCGTGGGCTCACGGGCGGGGCAGGGCGTGCGCAAGTGGATCGAGGGGGCCGTCTTCGAGAGGATCCCCGGCTACTCGCTGATCCGCAGCCTCACGCAGCAGGTCGCCGGCGAGAGCCGGGAGAAGGCCTGGAAGCCCGCGCTGTTCCAGAGCGACGAGGCCCTGCTCCCCGCCTTCATCATCGAGGAGCTCGACGACGGGCGCTACACCGTCTTCGTCCCCTCGATCCCGACCCCGTTCGCCGGGGCCGTCTACGTCCTCGACCGGCAGCGCGTGCACCCCGTGGACGTGCCGTTCACCGATGCCGTCAAGGTCGTGACCCGGTGGGGCTCGGGGGCGAAGGACCTGGTGGCGGCCATGGAGAAGGGCCGCGGGCGCTAGTTGAGCTCGTCGTCCTTGTAGTACTTCGTTCCCTTGGCGGTGAGCTCGACCGCCAGGCCGTCGCCGGTGAGCTGGTAGAGCCACACGCCGGGCGCCACGGCGACCGCTCCCTGGTACGCGTCGCCCTTGCCGCCGAGCTTGGCCGCGGCGGTGGCCTGCGCGCCGATCGCCCATCCGGAGGTGACGAACTCGTTGAGGGCCTTGTCGGTCTCGAACACCCAGACCAGCTGGAACTTCTTGACCCCGAACCCCAGCCCCGCCTGGACCTCGGCCATCTTCATGTAGGTGACGGCCTTGGTCTTGTTGTTCACCGCGATGCCCTTGCCGGACCCGCCGCCGGCGACCAGGATCTTCATGCCGAAGTTGCTGAACGCGGCGTAGCCGGCCGCGGACTCCACCGCCTTCCGGGCGGAAGGCTGCGCCTTGTAGACTGCGGCGAGCGCCTGCTCGGCCGTCTTCTTCACCTCGGCCCTGGATTTGTCCTTGTCGGCCGCGAAGGAAAGGCCGGGCGCGGCGATCGCGCAGGCCAGGGCGAGGATCATCATGCGACGCTTCATGTTCTTGCCCCTTTCGTCGGGCCCTAGAAGGCCAGGCCGAGCGAGCCGACCACGACCTGGTCGTCGGCGCCTGGGTTGAACCAGAATACTCCCACCGTCGCGCGGCCCCAGGTCACCTGGGCGAAGGGCCCGCGCTGGAACTCGCGCTCGCCGCCGTAGGCCCGCGTGCGCTGGCCCACGGCGCCGACGCGGAGCCACTCGACGGGCCTGTAGCCCAGTTCGCTCCAGGCGTAGTTGTAACTGTCGCCGCTGTTGTCGCGGTCGCGCACGAACTCCGCCTCGACGTAGAAATCCACCTTCTCCCAGGCGAGGCTCGCCTCGAACCCCGGCACGAAGGCCCGCAAGGGGCCCCACGCGCCGCCCAGGAGCGGCGTGATCTCCCACTCGACGGTTTCGCCGCCGGAGAAGGTCCAGCCGGCGAAGGCCGAGCGCGAATCCTTCATCTCGTAGCCGTAGCGCGCCTCGAGGTGCAGGGCGCCGCGGTCGGCCACGGCGATGGCGGAGGTCGTGTCGTCACCGCCGCGAACGTGCGTCGGGTACGCGGTGATCGCGAACTCCCAGTCGGGCTTTGCCGGGCGCGAGGCCCGGCGCCCGGCCTGGTCGGGATCCGCGGCGAGCGCCGTCGCGGCCCCGAGTGCCACGAACGCGACGGCTCCGCGCACGAGGGTACTCATCCGCCGAGCGCGACGACCGCCACGACGAGCGCCGCGCCCAGTCCCGCCATGACGAACCCGGTCCTCAGGCTACCGTAGCCCGCGTAGCGCCCGAGCGCGAGCCCGCCCAGGAAGAGCATCGCGAGCGACAGGCCGCGCGAGGCGTTCTTCGCCGTGTCGACGTCGGCGAACACGATGAACGGAATCACCACCGGGAACGTGGCCGCGACCACGATGAGGAAGATGCCCACCGCGGCGAGCGCGTCGTCGCGGCCCAGGGTCGGCCTGTCCGGGAGCGAAGGCAGCGCCACGATGCGGGCCCGGACCGCCTCGACCTCGGTGTCCGTGACGAGTCCGGCTGCGACCGTCGACAGGGAACCGGCGACGAGCCGGCGGCCGGTCTCGGGATCGGGTGCGCCGCGCACCGCCTGCATGAGCGTGAGCTTGCGCCCGCGCTCGGTGATCGTGCGCACCAGGTACATGACGGCGTCGACGAGTCCCCACGCGAGGTTGCAGCCGAAGGCGGTGATGAACAGGGTGCGGATCTCCTCGCGGCCCGCGGTCGCCGCCGACACGGCGCCGATGAAGGTGAGCGCCATGAACAGGCCGAAGAGGAACTCCGAGACGCGGTCGACGGGACTGAGGAGCCGCTCTCGGGTTCCGCCACCCGGCTTGTCTTGCGCAGTCATGCCGTCGCTCCCTGTCCTGCGGGTTTGCGCGCCTCGAAGGCGGCCACCGCATCCTCCACGGTGAAGAACATGCGGCTGCGGCCCAGGCGCTCGCCGAGCGGCGTCTTTCGCACGAGTTCCAGGACATCGGGGTTGAGGGCCGCGAGCCAGATCTCGACGCCCCGCTCGCGCCACTTCTCCTCGGCCTCCACGAGCATCCTGAGCGCGGTGAACTCGATGCCCGGGACCGCGCCCAGGTCCATCACGACCACGGAAGGCTTCTCGGGCTCGACCAGCGCGCGCATCCTGTCGGCCACGGCCTGGGCGTTTCCGAAGTAGATGCGCCCCTCGGACCGGATGATCACGAGGCCCGGGATCGTCTCGTCATCGGGATGCTCGGCGCTTCGTGCACGGAAGACGTGCGTGCCCCGCTTGCGGCCGAGCGCGTACACGGGCGGGTGGTTGGCCTGGTGCAGCAGGCTCGCCATCGAGACGATGACCGCCACCAGGATGCCGTTGAGGGTGCCCAGCACCATGACGCCCAGGCACGCCGCGATCGCCCAGCGGAACTCGTACTCCCGGACCCGGCGGATGGCCTCGATCTCCTTCGGGCTGATGAGGCCGATGGAATAGGCGATCACGACCGCGGCGAGCGTGGCGTTGGGCATCGCGCCCATGACCGGCGCCAGGAACAGCATGGTCGCGACCGTCATGGCGGCCGTGACGAGTTCCGCCACCTGCGTGCGCGCGCCGGCCTTGAGGTTCACGGCCGTCTGCGAGGTGCCGCCGCCGCAAGGCATCGCGCCGAAGAGCCCGCTCACCACGTTGGCCGCGCCGATGCCCACGAGCTCCTGGTTGGAGTCCGTGCGCGGGTCCCCCGGCCGCGCGAAGGCCTTTCCGGCGGCGATGGTCTCCGTGAAGCTCATGAGGGCGATGCCCGCTGCCGCGGGCCACAGCGCCATCATCAGCGAGGTGTCCGGCATCGTGAGCGAAGGAAATCCCCCCGGGATGTTCCCGACGATGCTCACGCCCTGGGCCTTGAGTCCCAGCAGGGCGGAGGCGGCGATGCCCGCGGCGACCGCGATGAGCGGGGTGGGCGCCTTGGGCACGAACTTCTCGAAGAGGCCGATGAGGACGAAGGTGGCGACCGCCACGGCGAGGGTGGCGAGCGAGGCCTCGGGCGCGTGCGTCGCGATCGAGACGACGTCGCGGAAGAAGCCCTCCTTGTGGATGTGGATGCCCAGGAGCTTCGGCACCTGGTCCACGACGATCACGAAGCCGATGCCGGCCTTGAACCCCGTGAGCACCGGGTCGGAGATGAAGTTGGCGACGAAGCCGAGCCGGAAAAGGCGCGCGACCAGCAGGATCGCGCCCACGAGGACGGCGAGGGTGGCCGTGGCGGTAACCGCGCTCGTCCCCGGGTGCGAGGCCTCGAGGCCGCCCAGCGCCGTGGCGCCCAGGATCGCGATCGTGGTGGTGGTGCTCACGCTTAGCATGCGCGAGGTGCCCAGGAGCGCGTACACGACCATCGGCAGGAAGGCCGTGTACAGGCCCACCTGCAGCGGCAGCCCGGCGATGCTCGCGTAGGCCATGGCCTTGGGGATCACGATGGCGCCGGTGGTGAGGCCGGCGATGACGTCCGCCTTGAGCCACGACTTTTCGTAGGCGGGTATCCAGCCCAGCGCGGGGATGAGGGCGGATCCGGATTCGCGGCGGTTCATGGACGCCTTCTCGATGGATTTTCCCGCGTGGCGGGATGGGTTGGGAGCGCGGCCGGAGTCAGCCGGTGACGAAGAGCACCCAGGGCGTGCCCACCAGCAGGAACACCGCCATGAAGGCCAGCGTGATGATGAGGCCCATCCGGTAGAGCTCGCCCTGGGTGAGGTAGCCGCTTGCTGCGAAGATGATGTTCTGGCTGCCGCCCTGCGGCGTGATCGCCGAGAAGTAGCTGCTCGCGAAGAGCAGCCCGAACGCCATGAGCGGGACGGGCACGCCTCCCCGGATGCCCACGTCGAGGAACACGCCCAGCAGCGCCAGCACCTGCGAGGACTGGCTCACGAAGAGGTAGTGGATGGCGACGTAGATCGCGATGAGCGTCACGTAGGTGGTCATCCACGAGAGGCCGCCCAGCTGCGCGGCCAGGCGCTCGCCGGCGTAGCCCATGAAGCCCAGCTCGTTCAGCTGCCCGCTCAGGGCGAAGAGGACGGCGAGCCACAGGAAGGTGACCAGCGTGTCGCCCATGTCCGCGATGTCCTGGAGGGTGAGGACGCCCAGGAGGAGCAGCACGCCAAGGCCCGCGAACGCGATGCTGGTCACGTTCAGCTTGAGGTAGTCGGCGGCCACCCATCCGGCGACCATGACGACGAACACCACGGCGGTGATGCGCTCGGCGCGCGACATCGGCCCCATGCCGGCGAGCTCCGCCTTCGCGGCCTTCGGGGCCTCGGGCGTCGTCCCCACGCCCGGCGGGAGGATCTTCGAGACGAACCACGGCAGCAGGACGATGGCGGTGAGCGCGGGCACGCAGGAGGCGAGGAGCCAGCTTCCGAAGCCGATCTCCAGCCCGAACTGCTTCGTCACCTGCACGCCGATCGGGTTGGCGGAGGTGGCCGTCATCCAGAGGGCCGAGGAAACCGCCAGGCTCGCCATGGTGCAGAACATGAGGTAGGCGCCGAGCCGCCGCCTCTGCGGGTCGTCCGGCACCGATCCGGCGCCTTGCGCCACGGAAAGGACGATCGGGAAGAGCACCCCGGCGCGCGCCGTGTTGCTGGGGAAGGCCGGGGCGATGAAGGCGTCCGTGAACACGATGCTGTAGGCGAGACCCAGGGAGGAGCCGCCGAACCGGCTCACCATGAAGAGGCTGATGCGCCGCCCCAGCCCGCACTTCACGACCGCCTGCGCCACGATGAAGGCGATCACCACGAGGAGCACGCTCGCGTTGGCGAACCCCGAGTAGGCCTGCGCCGGGGTGATCGTCCCGGTGAGGACCACGGTAGCCACCGCGATCATGGCGGCCGTGAGGAGCGGGAACGCGCCCACGAGCACCGAGGCGATGGCCGCCACGAACACCGCGAAGAGGTGCCAGGCCTGGGCCGTGAGCCCGGCCGGAACCGGGGTGAACCAGATGCCGATCGCGATGGCGAAAGGCAGCGCGCGCTTGGCGAGGAGTGTCGCGTTCACTTCGAGGCTCCCTTCGCCGCCGGATCAATTCGGAAACGTCCCTTGAGACCCGTGGCGCGGCCCTGGATCGAGCCGTCCTCGGCCTCGAGCACGTACTGCCAGGAGAACTCGTAGTCACCCGCGATGCCGGCGAAGCGGCCGGTACCGCCCAGGAAGGTGCCGGTGAGCCGGTTCTTCGCCGCAGTGCCCTCGCCCTTGAGCTCGCTGAACACCTGGTCGCCACGCTCGTCGGTCCAGACGCTGCGGCCGACGAAGCCCGCCGCGCTGTCCCCCAGGCCGATCACCTCGGAACGGAAGCCGGCGCCTGGCCGCCCCGGGCCGCCCAGGAGCATCGATCCCCGGAGATCGACCAGGGAAGCCGAGCGCCCGTCCCCGAGCGAAACCGTGCGCCGGGAGCCCGCGGCGTTCCAGGAACCCTCGAACTCGCGCCACTGCGTCGGCGAGGCGGCGGAGTGCGGTGGCTGCCGTGGGCCCGCACGCCGCGAGCGCGAAGGCGAGGAGGGCGACGGCTCTCATCGCGGACCCCCGCGGATCAGTAGCGCTCCTTCACGTACTCGACTACGTGCTCGGGCTGCTTGTAGCCGGGATCCTTCTGCCGCTTCGGGAGCTTGATCTTCTCGCGCGGCGCCTCCTTGTAGGGAACGCGCGAAAGCAGGTCGCGGATGATGTTGAGGCGCGCCCGCTTCTTGTCGTTCGAATCGGCGACGATCCAGGGCGCCCAGGCCGTGTGCGTGTACTTGAACATGTCGTCGCGGGCACGCGAGTAGTCGTACCACTTCGAGTAGGACTTGAGGTCCATGGGCGAGAGCTTCCAGATCTTGCGCCCGTCGTCGATGCGGGCGGAGAGCCGCTTCGTCTGCTCCTCGGCGCTCACCTCCAGCCAGTACTTGATGAGGATGATCCCGGAGTCGACCATCGCCTTCTCGACCTTGGGCATGTCCTCGAGGAACTTCATCACGATCTTCTCGTCGGTGAAGCCCATCACGCGCTCGACCCCGGTGCGGTTGTACCAGCTGCGGTCGAAGATCACGACCTCTCCCGCGGCCGGCAGGTGCGGCAGGTAGCGCTGTGCGTACATCTGCGTCTTTTCCCGGTCCGAGGGGCTGGGCAACGCGATGACGCGGAAGGTGCGAGGGCTCACGCGCTCGGTGATGGCCTTGATGGTGCCGCCCTTGCCCGCCGTGTCGCGGCCCTCGAAGATGATGCACACCTTGAGGCCCGCGTGCTTTACCCACTCCTGCATCTTGACGAGCTCGATGTGCAGCTTCTTGAGCTCCTTCGCGTATTCCTTGTTGCCGAGCTCGCCCTTCTCCTTGCCCGCCTTGCCGGCGGCCTTCGCGGGTTCCTTGCCGCCCTTCGGGGCCGCGGGGGCGACCTTCTTCTTCGACATTCCGCTCTGCTTCGCCATTTGCGCTCTCCTGGTGGGCTGTCGGGAAATGTCCCGCTTCGACGCGCCCGATTGAATTATCATCGCTACGGTACTTAAGCTATTACGCCGGGCACGGGAATTGCCGTTGACAACGGTCAAGGCACCGGCACAGGCGTGGCGGATGATTTTCTACCCCCAGTCCCGCCGTAACGTTACTTTTCTCGACACCTGGACGGAGCTCACGATGGATTTCCGTTACAACTCACTGGTCGTGGCGCTTCTGGCCGCCACCGTTCCGGCGCTCGCCCAGCAACAGGCGCCTGCGCCTGCCGCCAAGACCGCTCCGGCAGCACCGGCCGCCGCATCGGCCAAGGCCTTCTCGCAGCAGGAGCTCGACGAGCTGCTTGCGCCCATCGCGCTCTATCCGGACGCGCTCCTCGCCCAGGTACTGATGGCATCGACCTATCCGCTCCAGGTGGTGGAGGCGGCGCGCTGGGTTAAGGCGAACCCGGGCCTCAAGGACAAGGCCCTGGAGGATGCCCTCCAGAAGCAGGAATGGGACCCGGCAGTGAAGGCCCTCACGGTGCTGCCGCAGGTCCTCACGATGATGAACGAGAAGCTCGACTGGACGCAGAAGCTGGGCGACGCCTTCCTGGCGCAGCAGGCCGACGTCATGAAGACGACCCAGAACCTGCGCGCCAAGGCGCAGACGGCGGGCAACCTCAAGTCGACGCCGGAGCAGACGGTGAAGACGGAGAAGGAAGGCGACAAGACCGTCTACATCATCGAGTCCCCCAAGCCCGAGACGGTCTACGTCCCGACCTACAACCCGGCCACGGTCTACGGCACCTGGTGGTACTCGTATCCGCCGCCGTACTACTACTACCCGCCGGGCTACGTGTACGGCGGGGCGGGCCTCGCCTTCGCGACGGGCGTGGTCGTCGGCGCCGCCATCTGGGGCAACTGCAACTGGGGCGGCAACGAGATCAACATCAACCGCACCAACTACAACAACTTCAACAAGACGAACATCCAGAACAGCAACTTCCAGCACAACGCCGCGAACCGCAAGGGCGTCCCCTACAAGGACGGCGCCACCGCGCAGAAGTACAACAAGGGCGGCGACAAGGCCGCGGCCCAGTCCCGCGAGCAGTTCCGCGGCCACGCGGAGCAGGGGCGCCAGCAGATGCAGGGCATGGACAAGAGCCAGCTGCAAAGCCAGGTGGGCGCGGCCGACCGGGCCGGCGGGCAGGGCAGCCGCGCAGGCGGCGGCGATGCGGGGCGGGCGAGCGTGGGCACGCGCGACACCGGATCCCGTGGCGGCGGCGGCGCGAGCGCCTCGACCCGGCCGTCCGGCTCGAGTGGCGGATTCTCGGGCTCGGGATCGGGCGCCTCGACGCGCGCGGCCAGCTCGCGCGGCGCCTCGAGCCGGGGTGGCGGCGGTGGCGGCGGACGCGGTGGTGGCGGACGTCGCTAGGCCCTCGCACAACGGACACGGAGAACGAAAGATGAAGATCCGCATGAATCCCGCCGTCGCCGCGATTGCCGCGGCCCTTGCGCTGGCCCTTCCGGCCGGCGCCCTCGCCCAGGCAGCGGCCGAATCGAAAACCGCCAAGCCGGCGGCGGCCGCCACCAAGAAGGCCGCCGCCCAGCGCACTTTCGCCACGCCCGAGGAAGCCGCGAAGGCCCTTGTCGCGGCCGTGAAGGCCGCCGATGTGAAGGCGCTTCTCGAAGTCGTCGGTCCCCAGTCGAAGAGCTGGCTGTTCACGGGCGACGCCACCAGCGACAAGGCCGACTGGCAGCGCTTCGCGGCGGCCTACGACAGGAAGAGCGCCGTCAAGGCCGAAGGCGACGCGAAGGCGATCCTCCTCGTCGGCGAGGACGACTACCCGTTCGCCGCGCCGATCGTGAAGAAGGGCGGCCAGTGGGCCTTCGACGCCGAGGCCGGCCGCGAGGAGATCACCAACCGCCGCGTGGGCCGGAACGAGCTCGACACGATCCAGACGCTGCTCGCCATCGTCGACGCCCAGCGCGAGTACGCGGTGGCGGACGCGGACAGGAACGGCTTCAACGACTACGCCGTCCGGTTCATCTCCTCGGAGGGCAAGAAGGACGGCCTCTACTGGCCCACGAAGGCCGGCGAGCCGCAAAGCCCGCTGGGGCCCCTGGTGGCGCAGGCCGTTCGCGAGGGCTACGGCAACAAGATCGGCACCGGCCAGCCGCAGCCCTACAACGGCTACTACTTGCGCCTGCTCAAGGGACAGGGCGCCAACGCTCCCGGCGGCAAGTACAGCTACGAGGTGAGGGGCAAGCTCTTCGGCGGCTTCGCGGTCGTGGCGTATCCCGCGAAGTACGGCGTCTCCGGCGTGATGAGCTTCCTCGTGAACCACGACGGCGTGGTCTACGAGAAGGACCTGGGCGCCTCGACGCCGTCGATCGCCTCGAAGATGACCGCGTTCGACCCCGACAAGACCTGGAAGAAGACGAAGTGACCCCGCGCCGCGCCCGCCTCGCGGGGCTTGCCGTCCTGGCGGCCGCGCTTCCCGCCGTCGCCCGGGCGTCCTTCCTGCCGCCCGAGCTCATGGACACCGCGGCCATGGTCCTCGCCTGGGTGGTGATCGTCGTGGCGCCGGTCATCGCCATCGGCCTCTTCCTCGTGGTGCACGTGCTGCCCGAGAAGATCGCCGAGAAGAACCACCATCCGCAGCAGAACGCCATCAAGACCCTGTGTTTCCTGTCGCTCGTCTTCGGCGGGATGCTCTGGCCCTTCGCCTGGCTGTGGGCCTTCACCCGGCCGATCGGCTATCGCGCGGTCTACGGGACGGAGAAGCACGAGCACTACTTCATCGAGATGGGCGAGAAGGCCGCGAGCGGCGAGTTGAGCCAGGCGGAGCTCGACCACCTGCGCGACGAGCTGGCCGCGATGGCGGCGCGCGGGCCGCTGCCGGCGGCGTTGCGCGAGCTGCCGGCGCTGGTCGCGCAGGCGCGCCCGAAAGCCCCCGAGCAGCCGCCCGCCGGCGCGCCGGCCGCGGGAGGAGCCCACTAGATGGAACTGATCCTCCTAGGCATCTACGCGGCCATCGTCTGGTTCATCTTCATCAAGATGAAGTGGCTGCCGTGGAACATGGTCTCGCAGGTGATCGTCGTGATCATCCCGATCGTCGCGCTCACGGCCCTCATCCTCACCCTGAACGTCGTCGCGCCGTCCTCGGCGGACGTGCGCGTGATCAAGTACGTCGTCAACATCGTCCCGCAGGTCAAGGGCCGCGTGACCGAGGTTCCGGTCGAGCCCAACCGCCCGGTGAAGAAGGGCGACGTGCTCTTCAAGATCGATCCCACGCCCTACCAGCTGCAGGTCAACGCGCTGGAAGCGCAGCTCGCCAACGCGATCGGCACCTCGAAGGAACTCGAGGAGCAGCAGGCCGGAGCCGCCGCCCAGGTGGCCCAGGCCAGGAGCGCCATCGAGCAGGCCAGCGCGCGGGTGCGCGAGGTCTCGGCGAAGGTCGAGCTCGCGAGGAAGCGCGTCGAGCAGAACCGCGAGCTGGTGACGACGGGCGCGGGCAACAAGTTCGACCTCGAGCAGGCCGAGGCGAACCTCAAGGAACTCGAAGGCTCCCTGGACGGCGCGCGAAGCGCGGAGGCGCAGTCCCGGTCCGCCGAGGCGCAGGCCCTGGCGAGCCAGAGGCAGATCGCGCAGCGGCTGGGCGCGAAGTCCAACGGCGAGTACGCGCAGGTCGCCCAGGTCCGCGCGCAGCTCGAGAGCGCGAAGTGGGACCTTTCGCAGACGACGGTCACGGCGCCGGCCAACGGCTACGCGATCAACCTGCAGCTGCGCCCCGGCTCGATGACGGCGGCGTTCCCCGCTCTTCCGGTCCTGACCTTCGTGGAGGACGAATTCCAGGTCATTGCCCTCTACCACCAGAACGAGTTGCACCAGGTCGCGCCCGGCAACGACGCCGAGATCGCGCTGAAGACGTACCCGGGCCGCATCATCAAGGCCAAGGTCGATTCCGTCGTGTGGGCGCAGGGCCAGGGCCAGTCCGCGGCCAGCACCCAGCTTCCCATGACCGGCGCGATGCCCGCCTACCCGAACCGCTTCCCGGTGAAGCTGAACGTCGAGCCGCGCGACAAGGACCTCTTCCTCGCCGCCGGCGCCGCGGGCCATGCCGCGATCTACACGGACAACGCCCACGCGATCCACATCCTGCGCATGGTCATCCTGCGCATCGGCGCGATCACCGACTACCTGATCCTGAAGATGCACTGATGGGCGCGTTTCGCGAACATCGCACCGGCCTACTTCGCGCGGCGCCGCTCGCGGCGGCGCTGGCGCTGGCGGGCTGCGCGCTCAACCAGCCGCCGGAACGCGACGCCCTTCGCGCCGAAGCCATGCCTTCGGTGAAGACCCCCGAGGCGTGGGTCGCCGCGGGAGGCGCACCGGGCGCGGTCCAGGACGACTGGCTCGCCACGTTCGGCGACGAGCAGCTCCGCGCGCTCGTGCTCGAGGCGCTCGCCAGCAACTTCGACATTCGCCTGGCCGCGGCCCGCGTCGAGCGTGCGGCGGCGTACGCGAAGCAGGCCGGCTCGACCCTCTATCCGCAGGTGAACCTGCTGGCCTCCGGCAGCTTCACGGGCTCGGACTCCGGCAGCGCCTTCGAGACGGCGGGGCTCTTCGCGACCTGGGAGCTGGACCTCTGGGGCCGCGTGCGCTCCCAGGCGCAAGCGGGCTCCACGCAGTACGAGGCCACGGCGAAGGACGCGGAGTACGCGCGCCAGTCGATCGCGGCGCTCGTGGCCAAGAGCTGGTTCCTCGCCATCGAGGCGAGGCGCCAGCGCGCCATCGCGCAGGAGATGTCCTCGGCCGCCGAGAGGATCGCGGCGCTCGCGCGCGAACGCTCCCGGATCGGCAAGGGAGACGAGTACGACGTGAGGCTTGCGCAGGCCGGGCTGCAGGGATATCGCGATGCGGTGCTGCAACTGCAGCTCGCGGAGCAGCAGGCCGTCCGCGCCATCGAGACGCTCGTCGGGCGCTATCCCGCGGCGGCCCTCGACACCGCGCCGCAATTCCCGAAGGTCCCGGGTCCCGTGCCCGCAGGCCTTCCGTCGGAGCTCCTCGAGCGCCGTCTCGACGTCGCGGCCGCGGAGCGGCGTGTGGCGTCGGCGTACTACCTGGTCGGCGAGGCGCAGGCGGCCCGCCTTCCGCGCATCTCGCTCACCGCGAGCGGAAGCAGCGTCACGAGCGACCTGGTCTTCCTCAAGGACCGCGAGAATCCCGCGTGGAGCGCCGGCGGCAACCTCTTGATGCCGCTCTTCGCGGGCGGGGCCCTCAAGGCGCAGGTGGAAGTGCGCACCGCCGAGCAGAAGGCGGCCGTCGCCGACTACGGCCGCATCGGCGCGCGCGTGTTCGCGGAGGTCGAGAACGCGCTTTCGGCCGGCTTCAACCTCGCGCAGCGCGTCCCGGTCCTCGAAGCGTCGGTCGCCGAGAACGAGCGCGCCCTCGAGCTCGCGCAGGTCCGCTACCGCGTCGGCACGGCCGACCAGCGCGCCGTGCAGCAGCAGCTCCTTTCCGCGTACGCCGCCCGATCGGCCCTTACGCGGGCCCAGGGCGAACAGCTCGTGCAGCGCGTGAACCTGCACCTCGCCCTCGGCGGCAGCTTCGCTCCCCGGCCGCAGGAGCCGGAAAGGGCGGCGGCGCGCTAGCTGCGCGGCGCGCGACCGGGTTCCGTCGCCGTTCCCCCAGGCCCGTCGACGATGACCAACCGCTTCGAGCCGGCCGACGCCTCCTTGCGCGATGGCCGCGCCGTCCATCTGCGTGCCATCGAACGATCGGACGAGGAGGAGATCCTGCAGGCCTTCGACCGCCTGGGAGCCGAAGCCCGTTACATGCGCTTCATGCACTCGGTTCGCGAGGCCAACGTTCCGCGCCTGCGCGAGGTGCTCGGCTCGTTCCCGGAAAAGGGGCTCGCCATCGCCGCTACGGTCCCGGCCGATGACGGCATCGACATCGTCGGCGC
>JBGARD010000001.1:217192-277278 GCA_044230355.1 Usitatibacteraceae bacterium
GTGCTCGACTCGTTCCCGGAAAAGGGGCTCGCCATCGCCGCCACGGTCCCGGCCGAGGACGGCATCGACATCGTCGGTTCCGCGTCGTTCGTGATCGGTTCGCGCGGGGACGATTGCGAATTCGCGATCACCGTGGTGGACGGCTGGGCGGGAGCCGGCCTGGGGCGCGTTCTCCTGGCCGCCCTCGTCGACGCAGCGCGCAGGCGCGGGCTGCGCGAAATGACCGGGTTCGTGCTGGCGGCGAACGGGCCCATGCTGCGGCTGGCCGCCCGGCTCGGCTTCGCGGTCGGTCGCGACCCCGACGACTTTTCCCAGTGCATCTGCCGCCTCGCTCTCGATGGCGGCGCCTGACCAAGGTTCAATGACATGGCCCCCGACAAGTACATGACCATTCGCCCGGCGTTCCTGCTGGCTGGCTGCGCCTTCGCCCTTGCCGCCTGCCAGTCCGCACCCTCGACGTCGGCCGATGGGACGGATGCCGCCGGTCAGCGTGCCTCCATCGACCGCCACGCGGAGGCGGCCCTGGCGAGGCTCGTAGCCGAGAGCCCGGAGGCGAAGGCGGAAATCGCCGCCGCCTCCGGCTACGCCGTCTTCGACGTGAGCGCCGTCAACGCGGTGCTCGTGGTGGGGCAGAAGGGCCGCGGGGTGCTGGTCGATGCGAAGTCCGGCAAGCGGACCTACATGAAGGCGTTGCGGGCGGGCACCGGACCCGGCGTGGGTTACCAGCAAGTGAGCCAGGTCTTCGTCTTCAAGTCGGGGGCCGCGCTCGAGCAGTTCAAGGCAGGCGGCAAGGCCGGTGGCGACGTGAGCGCCTCGGCCACGGTCGGCAGCGGCACCGTCCAGCAGTCCTTCAACCCCTACATCCGCACCTGGCAGCTCACCGACAAGGGCTTCGCGGTCCAGGCGAACTGGGGCGGCACGGCCTACTTCGTCGACCCCGATCTCAACTGAGTGCCGTGCCCCAGCCGACGGAAAGCGGCACGCCCTTCGCGCGTGCCTGCGCTTGACGGCCATCAAGGTACGGCCAGTAGTGCGTTCCATCATCAACAGTTCTTCTCCCTGAAAGGCAGATCATGAAATCGATTCGATGGGTCACCCTTGCCGCCGTGCTCGCGGCCTTCGCCGGCGGCGCGGCCGCGCAGCAGTACGTCTATCCCGCCAAGGGCCAGAAGCCGGACCAGCAGAAGGCGGACGAGGCCGCGTGCCACACCTGGGCCGTCGAGCAGTCGAAGTACGACCCGGCCAACCCGCCGCCGGCCCAGGCGGCCCCCGCGGCGCCGAAGACGGCCACGGGTACGACCCCGGGCGCGGGCGCTCGCGGTGCGGCGCGCGGCGCGGTCGTGGGCGAGGCCATCAGCGGCGATGCGAGCACCGGCGCCGCGGTGGGTGCGGCCGCGGCGCGCGGCCAGAGCCGCCGCCAGAACGCCGCCACCGCCCAGCAGGGCCAGCAGCAGGCCTCGCAGCAGCAGCAGGCCGGCCAGCAGGCCTACTCGAAGGCGCGCGGCGCCTGCCTGGAAGGCAAGGGCTACACGGTCAAGTAGCCGGTCCGGAGCGGCGACGATGATCCGCGCGGCGCTGGGAGCGCTCGTCGCCCTCCTGCTCCTCGTGTCCGCGCCCGCCTCGCGGGCGCAGGACATCGAGCCGCGCGCCTACTCCAACGCACCGATCGGCGTGAACTTCCTCGTCGCCGGCGTCGCCGCGACTCGCGGCGGGCTTTCGTTCGACCCGTCGCTTCCCATCGAAAGTCCGTCGCTCAAGACCGGCAACGCGGTACTGGGCTACGCGCGCGTGATCGAGCTGTGGGGCCAGTCGGCGAAAGTGGACGTGATCGTCCCGTACACCTGGCTCTCCGGCGACGCGATCTACGCCGGCCAGCCGGTGGAGCGGGTCGTGGACGGCCCCACGGACATCGCCTTCCGCCTGAACGCCAACCTGTACGGCGCTCCGGCCATGGGCCTGAAGGAGTTCGCGGCCTACGAGCAGGACGTCATCGTCGGCGCTAGCCTTCGCGTCATCGCCCCCGCGGGGCAGTACGACAACACGCGCGTGGTGAACATTGGCGGCAACCGCTGGTCGTTCAAGCCCGAGCTGGGGGTGTCCAAGGCCGTCGGTCCCTGGACCCTCGAGCTGTCCGCCGCGGCCACGATCTACACCGACAACGACGACTTCAACGGCGGCAAGACGCGCTCGCAGGACAACATCTACACGTTCCAGGCGCACGTGATCCGCAGCTACTCCTCCGGCATCTGGGCCTCGCTCAGCGGCACCTACTTTGCCGGCGGCCGGACCACGATCGACGGCGTGCGCGCCAACGACCTGCAGCAGAACTGGCGCCTCGGGGGCACCCTGTCCTTCCCCGTCGACCGTTGGAACTCGGTCAAGCTCTACGCGAGCAGCGGCGTCTCCGACCGCACGGGCAACGATTTCGACCTCGTCGGCATCGCCTGGCAGCACCGCTGGGGCGGCGGCCTCTGACGCCTCCGGAAAGGACGGCCATGTTCAAGCTCTTCCAGTCGATCTTCGGTTCCGCTCCCGTGACGGGCGGCGGCCACCCGGCGTCCCTCGTCGAGGCCGCCATCGAGCGCGCCATCGACGCCACCGACCCGCGAATCCGCGCCGCCTCCGGCTACCGCCGCAAGCTCGAGCCCGCCGTCGTGCACGCCCTCGACCACGTGAAGGCGCTGGCGCTCGGCATGCCCTCGCCCGTCGAGGCGAGCCGCGCCACGTACGGCACCGACGCGCGCCTGGCGGCCTTCTTCGCCTCCCCGGAGCGCATGTCGCAGGTGTTCGGCGCCGACCGCACGCTGTTCGAGTACCTGGCGAGCCCCGCGGGAACCGGGACCGAGCCCATCCTCGCGCTCCTCATCGTGGAGCGCACGGAGAAGAAGGTGCTCGGCATGGCGCTGCAGGGCGAGCAGGTGCAGCGCGACGTGGCCCAGGTGCAGGTGAGCTTCGACAAGCACCGCCTCGTGGACCCGTGCGCGGCCGAGGACGACCTGCGGCGGGCGATCGGGCGGCGCGCCTTCGACCACCTGCTCACGATGGCGCTCGCGCGCCTCGCCGAGGTCGGCGGCGAGCGCGAATCGCTGGAGGCGAGCCAGTCGGTGCTGCGGGCCAAGCTTCGCGCCGTGAAATCGGCCCGCCTGGATTTTTCGGAAGGAGGCGGCGAGGCGCCGCCGGACGCGGCCACGCTCGAGGCGAAGCTCGCGGACATCGAATCGCAGCTCGCGGCGACGGGAACGGGCTCCACGGTGATCGCCAAGCACCTGGACCTGGTCGCGCAGTCCCTCGGCAAGGCCGAGGAGCAGCTGTGGATCGAGCCGGTGACGATCCTCATGGACCGCCTCGGCATCCGGCAGGCGGCCCCCGGGAACACGACCATCGAGCTCCAGCTCCGGGAGCTTCGCAACGCCGCGGGGGCCAGCGCCGTGCCGCTTCCCATCGCCATCCCGCGAGGCGAGATCCCGAAGCGGGACATCCTCGCCGAGGTGCGGCGCGAGCTGATGTGAGGGTCGCGCTCGCGGTCCTGCTCGCCACGGCGGCCCTGCCCGCCGCCGCCTTGTCGCTGGAGGACTTCCGCGACCCCGGGGACGGACGCTTCGACACCTCGCGCTTCCTCCTGGACCTGAACGGCTTCCTGCCCGTGCCGCTCGTCGTGACCGAGCCGGCCATCGGCTACGGCGGCGGGGCGGCGCTCCTCTTCTTCAACCGCAACGCGCCGGCCCCGGGCGAGAGCGCGCCGGCCGGGCGCTTCACGCCCCCGGACATCACGGCGGCCGGCGGCATCCGCACGGAGAACGGCACGCGGGCGGGATTCGCAGGGCATCTCGGCTTCTCGCGCGACGGAAACTGGCGCTACCTCGGCGGCGTCGCGCGCGCCTCCCTGAACCTCGGCTATTTCCTCGACTCGCCGCTGCCGGGCGGCGGGGGCGAGATCGACTACAACCTCGAGGCCGATTTCGTGGTGGCGGAGGCGCGCCGTCGCATCGCCGGCAGCGACTGGCACGCGGGGCTTCGTTACCTGCGCGCGGACACGAGCAGCCGGTTCGACGGGGGAACGCCGGGGGAAGTGCCCGCGCGCGATCTCGACGTCACCCTCGCGGGCCTGGCGCTCGTGGTCGAGTACGACGACCGCGACAGCATCTTCACTCCGGCCTCGGGCACGCGCTTGCAATTGCAGGCCACCGACTTCGACCCGCGCTACGGCGGCGATTCGTCCTTCCGGCTCTTCAAGGCGGCGGCGAACTCCTACGCGAAGCCCCACCGCGACGTGGTCCTGGGCGGGCGCCTGGACTTCCGGGGATCCTCGGGCGACACGCCTTTCTACGCGGTCCCCTTCATCGAGCTGCGCGGCATTCCCTACCTGCGCTACCAGGGCGATCGCGTGGCGGTCGCGGAGCTGGAGGCGCGCTGGAACCTGGACGGGCGCTGGTCCCTGGTGGGATTCGGCGGAGCGGGCCGCGCTTCGGGCCGCGAGGCGGACCTCGGTTCCGCCGAGACGCGCTGGGCGGGCGGCGTGGGGATCCGCTACAAGCTTGCGAGCGCAATGGGCCTGCACGCGGGAATCGACGTGGCGCGCGGGCCCGAGGAAAGCGCCTTCTACCTCATCGTCGGCTCGGCCTGGCGCTAGGCCGGGCGCTTCAGGCGTTCAGCTTGTCGATGAGGGTGACGAGCTTCTCGGGCTCGTCGGCCTTCATGATGCGCGCCACCAGCGGGGCGACGTCCGGCAGGCTCGTGGAGAGCACGCGCTGCTTCACCGCGAGGACGCTCGCCGGGTGCATCGAGAACTGGCGCAGCCCCAGGCCCAGCAGCAGGCGCGTGAGGCTCACGTCGCCCGCCATCTCGCCGCAGACCGCGACCGGCTTCTCGGCCTGGTGCGCCGAGCGGATCACGCCCGCGATGAGGGAGAGCACCGCCGGGTGCAGCGGGTCGTACAGGTGCGCCACCGTGTCGTCCGTGCGGTCGATGGCGAGCGTGTACTGGATGAGGTCGTTGGTGCCGATGGACAGGAAGTCGAGCTTGCGGATGAACATCGGCAGCGCGATGGCCGCCGCCGGGATCTCGATCATCCCGCCCACGGGCACGTAGGGGTCGAACTTCACGCCCTCGGCCTTCAGCTCCTCCTTGGCGCGGTCCACGGCCGCCACGGCCTGGTGCAGCTCGGCGTAGGACGAAAGCATGGGGATGAGGATCATCGCCTTGCCGTGGCGCGAGGCGCGCAGGATGGCGCGCAGCTGGGTGTTGAAGATCTGCGGCTCGGCCAGGCAATAGCGGATGGCGCGCAGCCCCAGCGCCGGGTTCTCCGCCTCGTTCTCCTGGCCGTCGATCGCCTTGTCGGCGCCGATGTCCAGGGTGCGGATGGTGACCGGCTTGCCCTTCATGCCCTCGACCACCACGCGGTAGGCCTCGTACTGCTCGTCCTCGTCGGGCGTGTCGCGCCGGTTCATGAAGAGGAACTCGCTCCTGAACAGGCCGATTCCCGCCGCGCCGCTCGCCCTCACCGCGTCCAGGTCCGACGGCAGCTCGATGTTGGCCTGCAGCTGCACCAATGTGCCGTCCAGGGTGGCCGCGGGCGCCGTCTTCAGGCGCTTGAGCTTCTCCTTCTCCAGCCGCGCCTGGTTCTGGCGCAGGCGGTACTCGGCGAGCACCGCGCGGTCGGGGTTGACGATCAGCACGCCCTGCGTGCCGTCCACGATGACGATCTCGTCCTCGCGGATGATGGTGCGCGAATGGTGCAGGGCGACGATGGCGGGGATCGCGAGCGAGCGCGCGATGATCGCGGTGTGCGAGGTGGCGCCGCCCATGTCCGTCACGAACGCCGCGAACGGGTGCTCGCGAAAGAGGATCACGTCGGCGGGCGAGAGGTCGCGCGCGACGAGGATCATGTCCGCGTCCTGGCGCGTGGGCTTGATCGTGAACAGCCGCTTCGAGCCCGCCAGCGCCGTGAAGACGCGCTCGGCCACCTGGCGCACGTCGGCCTCGCGCTCGCGCAGGTACTCGTCCTGGATGTCGTCGAACTGCGCGGTGAGCTCGTCCAGCTGCGTGCGCAGGGCCCACTCGGCGTTGCAGCGCTGCTCGCGGATGATCTCGCGCGGCGCCTCCGAGAAGGCCCCGTCCTCCAGGAGCATGAGGTGCACGTTCACGAAGGGCGCGAGCTCGGCGGCGGCGCTGTGGCGCACGCTCTCGGCGAGCTCCTTCAGCTCGTCCCGGACCTCCTTCACGGCGCGGTCGTAGCGGCGCTGCTCCCGGCTCACGTCGTGGGACGGGATCTCGTAGTGGTCCACCTCCGTGGACATGCCCAGGAAGAGGTGGGCATGGCCGATGGCGATGCCGCCCGACACGCCGATGCCGTGCATCGTGAAGCAGACGTTGTGCGGGTGCGGTGTGGTGCCGTCGGCGGCCATCGCGCGCGGGGCCCTATTCGCCTTCGCCGAACTTGTCGGCGAAGAGCTTCACGAGCGCGTCCATCGCGGCCTGCTCCTCGGGGCCGTCGGTCTCGATCTCGACGGTGGAGCCCAGGCCCGCGGCGAGCATCATGACGCCCATGATGCTCTTCGCGTTGACGCGCTTGCCGTTGCGGGAGAGGTGGATGGCGCAGGGAAACTTCCCGGCCGCCTGGGTGAGCTTGGCCGAGGCGCGCGCGTGCAGCCCCAGCTTGTTGACGATGGTGATGGCCTGCTTCTGCATCGGGCGGCGCCCCCTCAGGCCTTGGCGGGCATGCGCACCACCCCTTCAGAGCCCCCCGAGAGCGCCTTCGCGACCACGGCCTCGAGCGGCTCGTCGCGGTAGGTGAGCGCGCGGATGAGCATCGGCAGGTTCACGCCCGCGATGCCTTCCACGCGCCCGGGCTTGAGCAGCCGCATGGCGATGTTCGAGGGCGTGGCCCCGTAGATGTCTGTCATGACCAGCACGCCCTGCCCCTGGTCGAGGAAGCGGATGAGGTCCTCGGCCGTCGGCAGGATCTCGTCGGGGTCGTCGTGGACCGTGACGCCGAGCTGGCGCACATAGAGGGGGCGCTTGCCCAGGACGTGGCTCGCGCAGTGGATGAGGCTTTCGCCGAAGGCGCCGTGGGAGACGAGGAGGATGCCGATCATTCCGCAATTCTAGGCCAGCGGCGCGGCCTTCGCAGCCTTCAGGCGGCGCGGCCGGGCTCGGCCTCGACGGCCCTTCCCGGGCCGGGGACGACCCGCACCGCCGGGAACACGCACGAGAAAGTGCTGCCCCGGCCCGGCGCGCTCTCGATGTCCAGCCGCGCCTGGTGGCGCTGCAGGACGTGCTTCACGATCGCCAGTCCGAGTCCCGTGCCGCCCGAGGAGCGCGACCGGCTGCGGTCCACGCGGTAGAAGCGCTCGGTGAGCCGCGGGATGTGCTCCGGCGAGATGCCCTCGCCGTTGTCGCGCACGCGAAGCGTCGCCTCGCCGCCTTCCAGCCCCCAGGTGACGAGGATGTCGCCGCCGGCGGGCGTGTAGCGGATGGCGTTGGTGACCAGGTTCGAGAGGGCGCTGCGAAGCTCCTCGCGGCTCGCGAGGAGCCGCACCGGCTCGATCCGGGAGTCGAGGCGGTGCTGGCCCTGGTTCAGCCCCTCGGCTTCGGCGAGCACCGAGTGCACGAGCGCCGGCACGTCCACCGGCTCCTCCTTGAGGGGGTAGCGCGAGTCCTCCAGGCGCGCGAGCATCAGGAGGTCCTCCACGAGGCGCTGCATGCGTTCGGCCTGCCCGCTCATGAGCTCGAGCGAGCGGCGGTAGAGCTTCTCGTCGGCTTCGCGGGCATCGCTGAGGGTCTCGAGGAAGCCGCGCAGCACGGTGAGCGGCGTGCGCAGCTCGTGGGAGACGTTGGCGATGAAGTCGCGGCGCATCGACTCGAGCATCTCCCAGCGCGTGACGTCGCGCGAGAGCAGCAGCTTCTCGTGCTGGCCGTACGGGACGAGCTGGACCGAGAGCACGCGGTCGGCCTCGGCGGGCCCGCGCAGCGTGAGCGGCTCGCTGTAGCGCTGCGCCTCCAGGTAGCCCACGAAGGCCGGGTGGCGGATGAGGTTGGTGACGGCCCGGCCGCGGTCGCGCTTGAAGGTGAGGCCGAAATGCTCCTCGGCCGAGGGGTTCATCCACTCGATGCGGTCGGCGGCATCGAGGACGAGGACGCCGTCGGGCATCGCCTCGCCCGCCTGGCGGAAGCGCCACAGGGCGTGCGACAGGCTCGCGCGGCTCGCGGACTGCTCGCGAAGCATGCGGTGCAGGCGGGCGTAGATCTCGCCCCAGATGCCGTCGTCGTCGGGCATGTCGTCCACGGACGGGCTCGCCAGCCACCTTGCGAGCCGCGCGCGCGAGCGCAGGGAGATCGCCACGGCGGCCACGAGGAACACGAAGAGGAAGAGGGCCGCGAAGGGCGCGCCGGCCACGAAGGCGGTCAGCAGGGCGCCCGCGCCGGCGATGGCGGCAATGGAAAGGAGGCGGCCGATCCAGTCGGGCATAGTCGATCCGTAATCAGATTAGAAAGTCTAATCTGATTACGATCAGGCCCGCGAGAAACGGTAGCCGCTGCCTCGGATCGTGTGGATGAAGGCCTCGTGGCCGCTGGGGGCGAGGGCCGAGCGCAGGCGCCGGATGTGCACGTCCACCGTGCGCTCCTCGATGAACACGTGGTCCCCCCACACCTGGTCCAGGAGCTGGGTGCGCGAGTAGACGCGCTCGGGGTGGGTCATGAAGAAGTGCAGCAGCCGGAACTCCGTGGGCCCCATCGCGAGGTCCTTGCCCTTGCCGGTGATGCGGTGCGCGGCGGGGTCGAGCTTCAGGCCGTGGTACTCGATCACGTCGTCGGTGATCTCCGGGGCGCGCCGGCGCAGCACCGCCTTGATGCGCGCCTGCAGCTCCTTCACCGAGAAGGGCTTGGTGATGTAGTCGTCGGCGCCCGTCTCCAGGCCGCGCAGCTTGTCCTCCTCGTCGCCGCGGGCCGTGAGCATGATGATCGGCAGCGTCCTCGTGCGCGCGTCGCCCCGCAGCCGGCGGGCGAGCTCGAGGCCGCTCTGCCCCGGCAGCATCCAGTCCAGGAGCACCAGGTCCGGAAGCTCCTCCTGGATCCTCTCCAGGGCCTGCTCGGCGCTGTCGGCCAGCACGGGGCTCTGGCCCGCCTGCTCGAGGTTCAGGGCGATGAGCTCCTGGATGGAGGGTTCGTCTTCGACGACGAGGATCTTGGCCGGCATGGGGGGTGGACCGCGATTGTTGCCGGCATGTTACGGGCCGGTCGTGACAGGAAGGTTACAGGCCCGCGACCGCCCGCGCGGGCCGACCCGCCCTAGACGCGCCGGATCACGAGCGTCGCGTTGGTGCCGCCGAAGCCGAAGGAGTTCGACATCACGGTGTCCAGGCGCGCATCGCGCGTTTGCGTGACGAGGGGCAGCTCGCCCACCGCCGGGTCCGGCGTCGTCACGTTCGCGGATCCCGCGATGAAGCCGCCCGCCATCATGAGCAGGCAGTAGATCGCCTCCTGCACGCCGGCCGCGCCGAGCGAATGGCCGGACAGCGACTTGGTCGACGAGAAGGGCGGCGCCTTGACCCCGAGGAAGTCGAAGATCTCGCGGATGGCGCCCAGCTCGGCGACGTCTCCCACCGGAGTCGAGGTGCCGTGGGTGTTGAGGTAATCCACCGGCGCCTTCGCGGTCTCGAGCGCCATGCGCATGCACCGCACGGCGCCCTCCCCGGAGGGGGCGACCATGTCGTAGCCGTCGGAGGTCGCGCCATAGCCGGCGACCTCCCCGTAGATGTGGGCGCCGCGCTTGCGGGCGTGCTCGAGCTCCTCCAGCACGACCATGCCGCCGCCGCCCGCGATCACGAACCCGTCGCGGTCCGCGTCGTAGGCGCGCGAGGCCTTCTGCGGCTCGGCATTGCGGCGCGAGGACAGCGCGCCCATCGCGTCGAAGAGGCACGAGAGCGACCAGTGCAGCTCCTCGCCGCCGCCGGCGAACATCACGTCCTGCTTGCCCAGGGCGATCTTCTCGGCGCTCTCGCCGATGCAGTGCGCGCTGGTGGCGCAGGCCGAGGCGATGGAGAAGTTGATGCCCTTGATCTCGAAGGGCGTGGCGAGGCACGCGGAGGTCGTGCTCGTCATCGTGCGCGGCACCATGTACGGCCCGATGCGCTTCACGCCCTTGGCGCGCGCCGTGTCGGCCGCCTCGACCTGGTTCTCGGGGGAGCCGCCGCCGGACCCGGTGATGAGGCCGGTGCGCGGGTTGGACACCATGTCGGGCTCGAGCCCCGAGTCGGCGATGGCGTCCTTCATCGCCACGTAGGCGTAGGCCGCGGCCGGGCCCATGAACCGCCGGAGCTTGCGGTCGATGGAGGCCTCGAGGTCGATGACGGGGGCGCCGGCGACCTGGCTGCGGAAGCCCATCGTCTCGTATTCGGGCTGGTGGGTGATCCCCGAGCGCATCTCCCGCAGGGAGTCGCTCACGCTCTTCTTGTCGTTGCCGAGGCAGGAGACGATGCCCAGGCCGGTGATGACGACGCGTCGCATCAGAAATTGTCCGTGGAGGTGAAAAGGCCGACCTTGAGGTCGGTGGCGGTGTAGATCTCGCGGCCGTCGACGAGCACGCGGCCGTCGGCGATGCCCAGCACGAGCTTGCGCTCGATGAGGCGCTTCACCGAGAGGCCGTAGGTCACGATCTTCGCGCCCGGAAGGACCTGGCCGGTGAACTTGACCTCGCCCACGCCGAGGGCGCGGCCGCGGCCCAGGTTGCCGCGCCAGCCGAGGAAGAAGCCGACCAGCTGCCAGAGCGCGTCGAGCCCGAGGCAGCCGGGCATCACGGGGTCCGTCTCGAAATGGCAGCCGAAGAACCACAGGTCCGGCTTCACGTCGAACTCGGCCACGATCTCGCCCTTGCCATGGGCCCCGCCTTCGCCCCCGATCCTCGTGATGCGGTCGAACATGAGCATCGGCGGCAATGGCAGCCGGGCGTTCCCCGGCCCGAACAGGCGGCCGTGGCCGCAATCGATGAGCTCCTCGCGGGTATAGGCGTTCTTCTGCTTCAAACCGGAATCCCCTTGCCTTTCGAGGGAGATAGGATACCCCGCCCGGAAACCGCCGTGCTCGGTTCCGGGAGGGGCCCGCGCACGGGGAATATGGGAAAATGCGCTTCTGTAATCCCGAGCCCTTTCCCATGGACCGCAATACCCCCCGCCCCACCGAGATCAAGCTGCACCAGAAGTCGCGCATCCTGGAGATCGCCTTCGACGACGGCCAGCGCTTCAGCCTGCCCTGCGAGTACCTGCGCGTCTTCTCGCCCTCGGCCGAGGTCCGCGGCCACGGCCCCGGGCAGGAGGTCCTGCAGGTGGGCAAGCGCGACGTGGAGATCAAGGAGATCGAGCCCGTGGGCAACTACGCCGTGAAGCTCGGCTTCTCGGACGGCCACGACACGGGCCTGTATTCCTGGGAGTACCTGCACGAGCTGGGCGAGAAGCAGGAGTCGAGCTGGAAGAGCTATCTCGCGCGCCTGGAGCAGGCCGGAGCCTCCCGCGACCCGAAATGAGCGACAAGACCACCCACTTCGGCTACCGCGAAGTCCCCGAGGAGGAGAAGTCCTCCCACGTAGGTCGCGTCTTCAGCTCGGTCGCGTCGAACTACGACCGCATGAACGACCTCATGTCGCTCGGGATGCACCGGCTGTGGAAGCACTTCGCCATCGAGATGGCCGACGTGAAGCCCGGCCAGAGCGTCCTCGACGTGGCCTCGGGCAGCGGCGACCTCGCGCTCGCCTTCGCCAGGCGCGCGGGCCCCACGGGCAGGGTGGTGATGACGGACATCAACGAAGCGATGCTCGCCGTGGGCCGCGACAAGGTGATGGACCACGGCCAGGTCGCGCCGCCCGCCATCTGCAACGGCGAGAGGCTCCCCTTCCCGGACGATACCTTCGACTGCGTCACCATCGCCTTCGGCCTGCGCAACTTCACCCACAAGGACCGCGGCCTCGCCGAGTTCGCGCGCGTGACGCGCCCCGGCGGGCGCGTCCTCGTGCTCGAGTTCTCGAAGGTCTGGAAGCCGCTCGCGAAGCCCTACGACGCCTACTCGTTCAACGTGCTGCCGTGGCTGGGCAAGCACGTGGCCAAGGACGAGGACGCCTACCAGTACCTCGCCGAGTCGATCCGCATGCACCCGGACCAGGACACGCTAAAGGCCATGATGGAAGCCGCGGGGCTCGTGCGGGTGTCGTACCACAACCTCACCCTGGGCGTGGTGGCGCTGCACCGGGGCTTCAAGCCGTGATCGGCCAGGCCTCGGCGCCGCTCGTCGCGGCCGCCATCAACCGCCTCACCAAGCCCGCGCCGCTCTCCCGCGAGCGCCTGGGCCGCTTCGCCGGCAAGACGGCCCTTTTTCGCGTCGGCCCCGTCGCCGTGTCGCTCACCGTCCAGACCACCGGCGAAGTGCTCCCGGCAGCGGAGGCGGCCGCCCCCGACCTCGAGGTGCGCATCTCCCCCTTCCTGCTGCCGCGCCTCGCGGCGCACGACGAGGCCGCGTACCGCGACGTCGAGACCCTCGGCGACGTGGAGTTCGCGGGCGAGGTGGCCTTCCTCGCCAAGCACCTCCGGTGGGATGCGGAAGAGGACCTCTCGAAGGTGGTGGGGGACGCCGCCGCGAACCGCCTCGTGTCGGCCGCGCGCTCGGCCGCGGACTGGGGCAAGGACGCCTCCGGGCGCGTGATCGCCGGCGCCGCGGAGTACTGGACGGAGGAGGACCCCCTCATCGCCTCGCGCGTGAAGGTGGAGGACTTCGTCGCGAGCGTCTCGGAGCTTCGCGACGCGGTGGAGCGGCTCGACAAGCGCATCGAGCGCCTCGAGAAGGCTTCGTAATCAGATTACTTTCGAGCCACATTGCGGGTCGTTCGCGGGAAAGTAATCTGATTACGACGCCAATGACGAAGCCTGCTGCCGGCCGCCACGCCTCCGGCATCGTTCTCGTCCTCGTTTCCGCCTGCGCCTTCGGCGCGATGGCGATCCTCGCGCGCGGGGTCTTCGCCGCGGGCGGCAACGTGCCGGGCCTGCTCCTCGCGCGTTTTGCGATCGCGGGCGCCATCCTCGCGACCATCATGTTCGCGTTGCGCCGGCGCTGGCCGCGCGGCCGGCCGCTCGCGGTGGCGGTGGTCATGGGCGCCATCGGCTACGCGGGGCAGGCCGCGTGCTTCTTCTCCGCGCTGCAGTACGCCTCGGCAGGGCTCGTGGCGCTCCTGCTGTACGTCTACCCCACGCTGGTGGTGATCCTCTCGGCGATCTTCCTCGGCGAGCGGCTCACGGCGGCGCGCCTGGCGCTCCTCGCCCTGGGATTCGCGGGCCTGGCGCTCATGCTGGGCGGCGGATCGGGCACGGCGACCGGCGTGGCCCTCGGACTGGGAGCCGCCGCCATCTATTCGGTGTACATCCTCGTGGGCGCGCGCGAACTCGCGCGCACGGACGCGCTCGCGAGCACCACCGTCATCTGCCTCGCCGCCGCCGCCACCTTCGCGATCGCCTGGCCCGTCACGGAGCCGAGGTTTCCCGGCCCCTGGTGGGGGTGGGCGGCGCTGGCGGCGCTCGCGGTGGTCGGCAGCGTCGTCGCGATCCTCGCGTTCTTCGAGGGCCTGAAGCGCGTGGGCCCCTCGACCGCTTCCGTCGTCTCCACGTTCGAGCCCGTCTTCACGGCGGCGCTCGCGTGGATCGTGCTGGGCGAGGGGCTCGCGGCGGCGCAGCTCGCGGGCGGGGCGCTCGTGCTGGCGAGTGCGGCCATGTTGTCTAGGCCGCGATAGCCATTCCAGGCGTTGCAGCCGTTCCTCGACGAGAGGCTCGTGCACAACCGGTGATTGCCCTGGGCCCGGCGTCGCTGCCGCTACCGAGCCCCCGAGTCGTAGAGCACCCGCCCCCAGTAGTAGAGCTGGCCGGGCTCGACGGGCCTCGGCACCACGTCTTCGGGCCGGATGAACGGGCGATAGACCTCGAGGGTCAGCTCGGAGCAGTAGAAGCGGTCGGGGATGTCCAGGCCGATGAGGCCCAGGAAATCGTAGGGCCTGCCGACGAGGGCGCGGGCCTTCGCCAGCGCGGCGGCCGAACTTGCGGCACTCGCCCACACCGGCCGGATCAGCACCAGGCGGTGGGCCCTGGCCACGAAATCCGCCAGCGTCGATTCGTGCACCCCCTGGGCTTCGGCCTCGATCACGCGGTCGCGGTCGAGATCCAGCACCGCTGCATGGCTGAAGGGCTTGTTGGTGATCGTGGCCACCAGGTTGTCCGTCGCGTGGTAGCCGCGGATCACGAGCCAGTCGCCGTTCAGGCCGTGCGCCCTCACGTTGGCCGCCATGGCGGCGTCGAGTTCCGCGCGAACCTCGCCCGCGGGCCGGTTCCCGATCACGGGCGCGGTGGCGCACCCCGCCAGGAGGAACGCGGCCACGAGCACGCTGCGGCAGGTGACGCGCGGCATCAGTTGACCCAGTACAGGTGCCTGAGGACCATCCACTCCCCCGACATCTCGTCGGGCCCGCGGCGGCCGGCGTTGCGCTTGATCGACTCGCTCGCCAGGGTGGCGAGCCCCGTGAACGGCACCGCCGGCGTGGGCGCGCCGCAGCGCGCCGCGAGTTCTTGGCGATCCAGCGGCTGCTTGAGCGGCTTGAGGAAGAGGTCGCGCACGTTGATTCCCTCGCCGGGCTTGCACAGGCCCATGTCGAGATCCGCGATGCCGGCCATCCCGCCCGTCTCGACGCGCCCGCCCAGCAGGGTCTTGCCCTGAAGCAGGCGCTGCATCTCGTCCAGCAGCGCGCCCCAGGTGGCGAACGTGCCGGCGTCCATCACCAGCGGGAACGACGTATCGGCCTGCAAGGGATTGCCGATCCACTCGCGGTCGTCGTCCGCTTCGTCCATGAGCGACTCGCGCAGCATCTTTGACTGCCGGATGCCCTCGAGCATCCGCTTGTACGCGACGGTGCGGATGCGCTCGGGATAGGCCAGGGCGATGCTGTCGAAGCCCGGGCCCTTCAGGTCATAGGCCAGCACCAGGTTCATCGCCGCTTCCAGGAAGTTGCAGTAGGCGAGCGCCCAGTGGATGTCGGACTGGTCGACGTTGACCACGGGGCTCGTGTACCGGGCGAGGTACTGCGCTTCGTTGTCGGCCCTTTCCATCGGCATCACGTCGAGGCCGCGCCTGGGGACCCAGAAGAAATAACGCTCGTTCACGGAGACCCTGCCGTCGCCGTCGAAGTCCACTTCCCACGTTCCCGGCGCCACCACGAAAAGGGGCTTCTTCGCCCGCACCGGCTCCAGGGCCGTTCGCACCTTTCCCACCGTGGCGAGGTATCCCTCAAGACGCGCCCTCACGCCGCCACGGCTCCCGGGGTCATCCCAACGCGTCTGCTGCGCGTCGCGGAAGACCCACCTCGCCACGTCCTTCGCGAGATCCAGGCCCGTGCAGATGGCGTAGGCGACCCGGTCCGGGTCTCGCGACAGCGACTTGGGATTGGCCTTGGCGAACGTAGCGCACGTCGCCACCATCCCTGCGTTCGAGGTGAAGTCGATGGTCGCGGCGTGCGCGCCTGCCGACGCGAACGCAACCAGAAGCAGCGAAAGCATTCTCACGTTTTCCTGCCTCGGGACGGGGACTCGGTTCTCACCGGCAACGGCCGGCGCGCGCCTTCGGTTGACATCGAGGCGAAAGGATACCGCACCGATCTCGCAGGACTTGCGGGGCGCGAGGGCGCCTCGGTGGAAAGGTGGACGCCATGACCGCGACACCCCGAGTGCTTCTTCTCACCCTGCACTGCGCCTCGGCGGGCTCATGGCGCCTCTGCTGTGCGTTTACCCCCCGTTGGTGGCGATATTCTCGGCGACCTTTCACAGCCGAGTGTGCATGCGAAAAGGCGCATGGTAGGATTGGATAACGACCGTTAGCCAAGTTCGTCCCGAGCCGACGGCATACACAAGATCGACTTGTACCCCATGGCTGCGGCGCACCCGTGCAAAGGGAGAGTGCCGTCTTGACTTCGCCTTCGTCGAAGGTTCGCGTTGCGCGCGCCGCATTCGTCCTCGTGCTTGCCTGTTGCCTCGATGCGATGGCCCTGGGCAACTGCGTCGTTGATGGGAGATTGCTGAAAGGGCCCCCATCCCCGACCCGCGTCGGGCCGCCGATGGCCGTGGGAGCGACAGGAACCAAGGGACCGCCGATGGGGTTCGGCGCAGGGGGTGGCTCGACGTACACGCCGACACCCGAGGAGCTGCGGCTCCAGCGCATCCGGCAGGCGATCTACGACCGCGATCACTCCGCTTTCGTCCGGGAAATGCCGACCGATCCGGCCGAGCGGGTCGCATTGATGAACAAGCACTACCTTGCCGACACGGCGCTCGGCTTGGGCGCGCTGGCCATTGTCCGGCAGATGGTGTCCTGGAAACCCGATGCCGTTCGCGCGATCCCGGCCGCGCGCCGATCCGTCCAGGCCGATACGGCAGCATTCGGGTGGTACGGCACCCGAGAGAGCGTCGAATACAAGTGGCCCGTGAAGAATCCGCCGACCGACGCCGACTACGAGGAGATCTTCAGGCTCATTCTCGGCGAAGACGTCCGTTTCGAGAACACGAATCAATCGGCGCTCACGATGATCGCGGCCCTCCGACCAAGCTCGCAATCGACCCGGGTGGCCGGATGGTTGCTTGACCGGGGCGCATCCATCGAACGGCCCGTGCCGGGGCGCGCATCGGCTCTCTCGCGGGTCGCCGAGCAGCGCAACGAGACCCTGTTCCTGCGCATGATGGCGGAGCGCAAGCCCAGCCAGGAGGCCCTGGACGAGGCCCTCGCGAGGTCGCACTGGAGAGAACCGGTCCTCATTCCGGAGCGCCTGCTGGCGGCGGGCGCGGACATCAACCAGGAGACTCGTCGTTTCGATGTAGTATTCGAGCCCGCGCAAAGGGCCAGCCAGGCCTATCGCTTCCATCGCGAGCGCGAACCGCTGCGGCTCGCGATCCGCTACCGCGCTGATCCCAATCGCCAGCAGTCGCCTACGGAATCCGCGCTCATGAACGTGATCCACGATCACGAGTTGATGGCCGGATTGCTCGAACTGGGGGCGAAGCCGGATTACCGGGATTACAACGGACTCTCGGCGCTCGTGAAGGCCATTCGCACGCCGGAATTCGTCGCGCGAGCGCCGGGCGACGAGAGGCCGCTTGCCGAGATCGACCCAGCCACGGATCCCGCGATCCGGGCGCGCAGCGTGGCGCTCCTGTTGCAGCACGGAGCCAATCCGAATCTTCCACTCGGCGACCGTTTTACGCCGTTGATGGTCACGCGCAGGGAAGACGGCGCCATCATCGAGGCGCTTCTCGACCGCGGAGGCGTCGTCAAGCCTCCCGTGGAGATGGCCGAATTCCTTCGCAAGTCGGGAGTAGGCATCGGCCCGCTGGTCTGGAGCCTCTCCGTGGCCAACGATACCCTTGCGGCGGCTCTCGTGAAGAGAGGGACACGTGCCGAGGGCGATGACTGCGGCGCCCTCTACTACGCCTTGGCAGGCGGATTCGCGGGCCCCGCAAAGGCGCTGGTTGACGCTCGCGCCAACGCGAAGTTCCAGGACCGGGACGGCGAGGACCAGCGCCTGCTGATCGTGGCGGCGGCCGGGGGAAGCGTGGAGGCCGTGCGCATGGTCTTGGACCGGAAGCTCGCGAAGATCGACGAGACGCGTTCCTTGCGGCTCAAGGCCGGAGCGCAGGCCATCGTGGGGGCGCTCACCACCGGGATGGGCATGGGTGATCCGTCGGGAGGCGGCGAGAACGCGCTCATGACCGCCGTCGCGGCGGGTCATCGCGAAGTCGTCAGGGAATTGCTCGACCGGGGCATCGACGTGCGTCACCGCACGGGGCTCGGCTGGACCGCGATGGACTACGCCCGGGGCCACGACTCGGAGGAAATCCGCGCGATGCTGCGGGCGCGGGGATTGAAGAATTGACGTGGGCGAACGTGGTGATGGCCTGGCGCGGTCTGATCGCCAATCGCGCCAGATGACCCATGTGCTGGCGATCGCTTGCGCCTTGGTTGCTGCATCTTGTGCGGTCACCTATGCGGGCGCGCGCTTTTCGCCGGAGCAATCGATCGCAAAGTCGTGGACGCGGAGACGCCGAGCGGGATATATATATTATATGTATAATCGGCCATGCCGATCGAGTTCGATCCCGCCAAGGCCGCCGACAATGTGCGAAAGCACGGCGTCTCGTTCGCCGATGCGGAGGTCGTCCTCTCCGATCCCATGGCGCTAACCGTCGAGGACGCGGGCGCCGTCGGAGAGCGTCGCCACGTGACGATCGGCCTGGGCGGCGCCGGTGAAGTGCTGGTAGTCGTGTGGACGGGCCGCGGAGACGCGTATCGGCTCATTTCGGCGCGGCGCGCCACACGAAAGGAGAGAAAGGCCTATGAAGACTGAATACGATTTCTCGAAGGGCAAGCGAGGCGCCGTCGTGCCGCAGAAGGGCAAGACGCGCATCTCGATCTTCATCGACAATGCCGTGCTGGCTGAATTCCGCGCGCGTGCCGAGCGCGCGGGTTCCGGGTACCAGACCCTCATGAACGAGGCGCTGCGCGCCTCCCTGTCGAAGTCGGTCGTGCCGGTCACGGTGGAGGTGCTGCGTCACGTCCTCAGGCAGGAATTGCCCGCGTATCTGGTGGGCTCCGGCGAGGCGACGGCGAAGGCGAGTTCCGTAGGGAAGCGTCCCCGCCGCCTCGTGAAATAGGCCGGGTCGCCGGACCGGGTCGGCGATTCCGCCCCGGAGAACCGCCCCCAAGTGGGATAATTGCGGCTGTCCTCGACCGCACTCGTCCCGCCATGGCCACCATCTCCCTCTCCCGCTTCCTCCTCGACGAACAATGGCAGAAGCAGGCCATTCCCTCGGACCTGCGCCTGCTCGTGGAGGTGGTCGCGCGCGCCATCAAGGCGATCTCGATCAACGTGGGCAAGGGGGCGCTTGCGGGGGTGCTCGGCGAGGCCGGCACCGGCAACGTTCAGGGCGAGGCGCAGAAGAAGCTCGACGTCATCGCCAACGAGATCCTGCTCGAGGCCAACGAGTGGGGCGGGCACCTCGCCGCCATGGCCTCGGAGGAGATGGAAGGCCCGCACGCCATCCCGCACCGCTTCCCGAAGGGCGAGTACCTGCTCCTCTTCGACCCGCTCGACGGCTCCTCCAACATCGACGTGAACGTGTCGGTGGGGACGATCTTCTCGGTGCTGCGCTGTCCGGAGGGCGTGGACCCCACGACCGAGCAGGCCTTCCTGCAGCCCGGCACGCAGCAGGTGTGCGCGGGCTTCGCGGTCTTCGGTCCCTCCACGGTCCTCGTGCTCACGATGGGCCACGGGGTGCACTCCTTCACGCTCGACCGCGAGCTGGGCTCCTTCATTCTCACGCGCGAGGACATCCGCATCCCGGAGGATACGAGGGAGTTCGCGGTCAACATGTCCAACCAGCGCTTCTGGGAGCCCCCGGTGCAGCGCTACGTGGGCGAGCTGCTGGCGGGAAAGGAGGGCCCCCGCGGCAAGGACTTCAACATGCGCTGGGTCGCCTCCATGGTGGCCGACGTCTACCGCATCCTCGCGCGCGGGGGCATCTTCATGTATCCGCGCGACGGCAGGGATCCGGGCAAGGCCGGGAGGCTGCGCCTCATGTACGAGGCCAACCCCATGGCGCTGATCGTCGAGCAGGCGGGGGGCGCGGCGACCACGGGCCGGGAACGCCTCCTGGACATTACGCCCACCGCCCTCCACCAGCGCGTGGCGGTGTACCTCGGCTCGCGCAACGAGGTCGAGGTCGTCACGCGCTACCACGCGGGCTAGGTGAAGGCGCGCGCCGCCATCGCGTTCGCCTTGCTCCTGGCTGCCGGGCTCGCGGCGGCGCAGGAGGAGAAGCCCGCGACCCTCGCGGTGACCTGGGAGGCTCCCGAGGAGCTTCGCGTCCTCTTCGCGAAACACCTGCCGGCGCCGCCCGCCGACGCTCGCGAGGACCGCGGATCGATGCGCCGCTGGCAGCGCGAGGTGCGCAGGCGCGCCCCCGAGATCGCCGCCGCCGAGGGCTGGTTCTCGGCGAGCGTGGAGGTCACGGACCTGGACGGGAAGTTGCGCGTCGTCCTCACGCCCGGCGAGCGCGCCACCGTCGCCTCCGTGGCGATCGAGTTCCGCGGCGACCTCGCGGGCGAGGGCGACTTCCGCGAGGCGCGCCGCGCCGCGCTGCGTGAAGCCTGGCTCCTGCCGGCCGGAAGGGTGTTCCGGCAGGCGGCCTGGGACGAGGCGAAGGCGCGCCTGGTGGAGGCGCTCACCGGCGACGACTACGCCGCGGGCGAGCTCGCCTTCAGCGAGGCGCGCATCGAGGCCGACGCGGCGCGCGCGAACCTCTCGCTGGTGGTCGAGAGCGGCCCGGCCTTCACCCTGGGCGAGGTCCAGGTGTCGGGGCTTTCGCGCTACCCGAAGTCGCTCGTGGACCGCATGCTCGACATCGACCCGGGCGAGCCCTACCGCAGCGAGCGGCTCCTCGACCTGCAGCGGGCCCTGCAGAGCACGCCCTGGTTCGCGGGCGTGACGGTCGAGATCGACCGCGACCTGGCGAGCCCCGTGCGCGTGCCGGTGCGCGTGGCCGTGCTGGAACGCCCCGCGGTCGACGTGGGCGTCTCGGCCGGCTACGGCACCGACGTGGGGGTGCGCGGCGAGCTGTCCCTGCGGCACCGCAACGCCTTCGGCCGCGGCTACGACATGCTCTCCGCGCTGCAGGCCGACAAGACGAAGCAGCTCGGCTACGCCGATTTCTACCTGCCGACGGGCACGGTCGGGCTCCCGCTGCTCGGCGCGCACGTCGTCAAGGACAGCGTGGGCGTGCTCGCGGAGAACACCTCGAGCCAGGGCCTGGACACGCGCCGGGGCGCGGTGGCCGCTTACCGGCAGTTCTTCTACGACAAGGTCGAGCTGCGGTTCGGCCTCGCGTTCCAGGCGGAACAGAAGCTGCCGGACGGTGGCGAGGAGACGCTGAGCCGCGCCCTCGCGCCCATCGCGGAGCTCACGTGGCGCCACGTGGACGACGTGCTCGACCCCCGGCGCGGTGGCGTCCTCACCCTCAGGCTCGCCGGCGGGGCGAAGGCGCTCCTGTCCGACCAGGACTTCGTGATGACCTATGCGCAATACCAGCGCTGGTTCCCGCTCTCGCCCGTGGACCAGCTCATCCTGCGCGCCGAGGGCGGGTACACCATCGCCGCCAGCCGCGAGGGCATACCCGAGGACTACCTCTTCCGTGCCGGCGGCTCGCGCTCGGTGCGCGGCTACAAGTACCAGAGCCTGGGCGCGCAGGACGGCGAGGCCATCGTGGGCGGGCGCTACCTGGCGACGGGCACGGCGGAATACGTGCGCTGGTTCTCGCCGAAATGGGGCGGCGCGCTGTTCGCCGACGTGGGCGACGCGGGAGACGCGCGCGGGGACCTGCGCGCCAACTGGGGCTACGGCGTGGGGGTTCGCTGGCGCACGCCGGCAGGGCCGCTCGCGGTCGACCTCGCGTACGCGGACCGGGATCAGAAGGCGCGCCTCGTGTTTTCCGTGGCGGTGGCCTTTTGAGGCGGGCGATGAGCGAAGCGCGACCGAGACCCTCCCTGCTGCGGCGTATCCTCGCCGGCGGCGCGTGGGCCACCGCGGCCCTCGTCGTGGCGGTCGCGGCCGCCCTCTTCTGGCTTCTGGCGAGCGCCTCGGGAGCGGCATTCGTCCTCGAACGCGTCGTCGCGGCGGCGGGCGGGAGCGTGGGCGGCGTGGAAGGCCGCCTCGCGGGACCGCTCTCCGTGGACGCCCTGGAAATCAGCACGCCGAAGCTGCGCGTGCGCGCCCGGCAACTCACGGTCGACTGGTCCCCGCATGCCCTCCTCGCGGGCGAGGTTCGCGTCGAGAGGCTGCACGCGGCCTTGCTGGAGATCGCCACGGCGCCCTCCGGCGAGCCGGCCCGCGAGCCCTCGACGTTGAAGCCGCCGCTGCGCATTCGCGTGGACGCCGCCACGGCGGAGCGCGTGAGCTTGTCGAAGCTGGGGCTGGAAAAGGACGCCGTGGAGCTGCGCGACGTGTCGCTGCGCCTCGCCGCGGACAAGGCCGCGTGGATCCTGGGAGGCGCCGAGGCTGCGACGCCCATCGGCCGCGCGAAGCTCGCGGGGACACTCGCCTCGGATTCGCCTTTCGCGCTCGACGTGAAGGGCGTCCTCGAGGGCGCGCGCGGCGACGCGACATACCGCGCCGCGGTAACCGCCACCGGCACGCTCGCTGCCATCGATGCCGCGCTCACCGGCAGCGGGGGCGCGCTCACCGGATCGGCCCGCGCCCGCCTCGAGCCCTTCGCTGGCGCGCCCCTGCGCGCCCTGGAGGCGAAGCTCCAGGGGGTGGACCTCGCCGCGTTCGCCGCCGTGCCGCACACGAAGCTCTCGATCGACGCGAAGCTCGCGCCGGGAGCAGGCGCCATTCTCGCGGGGCCGGTGTCGATCGCGAACGCGCTGGCCGGCCCGCTCGACAAGGAACGCCTGCCGGTGGAGTCCGCGCGCGCCACGGTCGCGATCGGCAAGGAGCGCGTGCAGGCGACGGGCGTGTCGCTCGTCTTCGCGGGCGGCGGGATGGCGCAGGGCGAGGCCGCCTGGGCCGCAGGCAAGCTCGACGCAAAGCTCGCCGTGCGCGACGCGGACCTGCGCTCGTGGCAGTCCACGCTTCGCGCCACGCGCCTGGCCGGGGACATCACGGCCCAGGCCACCGCGCAGGCGCAGTCATTCTCGGTGGCGCTCGCCGACCCGCGCTTCGAGATCCGGGGCGAGGCGCGCATCGCGGGCGGGCGCCTCGAGGTGCAGAAGGCGCGCGTTGCGCGCGGAGCCGCCTTCGTGGACCTGGCCGGGTCGCTCGAGCTGGCCGGCCGCCGGGAGTTCCGCGCCGAAGGCCGCGTCGAGCGCCTCGATCCCGCCGCGTTCGCGAAGGTGCCGGCCGGCGAATTGAACGCCGCTTTCTCCGCCACCGGACGCCTCGGGAAGGCGGCGGCGGGAGTGCTGAGCCTCGACATCGAGCGCAGCCGGTTCGCGGGCCTTGCGACGGCCGGCCGCGCCGCGTTCGCGTGGGAGCCGGCCCGGATCACGGATGCGAAGGCGGAGCTCGCCATCGGCGAGACGCGCCTCGTCGCCAAGGGAGCGCTCGGGCGCGCGGGAGATGCGCTGGAGGTGAAGCTCTCCTCGCCGGACCTCGCCCCGATCGGCAAGGCCTTCGGCGTGGCGCTCGGCGGCCGCCTCGATTTCGACGCGAGACTCGCGGGCGCGTTCGCGGCCCTCTCCGGGCGCATCGCGGTGGACGCGAAGGATCTTCTCCTCCCCGGTGCGTTCACGGTCGCCTCGGCCAAGGGGAGCGTGGCGCTGGGCGCGGGAGATGCCGGCGAGGCCGCGGGCGTCATCGAGGTCGCGGGGATCGGCAAGCGGGGACGTGCCGCGCCCCTCGCCACGCGCGCTTCCGTCTCGCTGAAGGGAGTCCGCTCCGCGCACGAGGTCCGGTTAGAGGCGGACTTCCCCGACAAGTCGGCGGTCCGCGCGCTGCTTGACGGCGGCATGGCTCCGGGTGCCCGCGTCCCGGAGTGGCGCGGCCGCATCGAGTCGTTCGAGCTGGGCGGGCTCACGGCCCTCGCGCTATCGGCGCCGGCCAGGCTCGTCGTCTCCGCCGAGCGCCTCGAATTGGGCGAAACGCTTCTCGCGGGGGCGCCGGGCGAGATCCGGCTCGCCGAGACGCAGTGGACGCCGGCGGGCCTTCGCACTCGCGGGTCCTCGAGCGCGGTCGTCGTGCGCACCATCCGCCAGATCCTCGGCGTGCAAGGCGAGGTGGGATCGAACCTGGTCCTCGCGGGCGACTGGGACCTGAAGATAGGCGAGTCGGTGGACGGCTTCGCTTCCCTGCGCCGCGTGCGCGGCGACGTGCGCCTGGGCGAGCCGAGGCAGGCGATGGGGCTGGAGGCGGTGAACCTTCGGGCCGAGGCGGCCGGCGGGCGGGTGAAGGCGGCGATGGAAGTGCGCGGCAGCCGGATCGGCAACTGGCGCGCCGAAGGGGACGCGACCCTTCGCGCCGGAGAATCGGGCTGGGAGATCTCGCCCGTCGCGCCGCTCGCGGGCCGCTTCGAGCTCGACGTGCCGGACCTCTCGTGGATGGCAGCCTGGTTGGGGCCGGAAGCTCGCACGGCGGGCCGGCTCAAGGGGGAGGGCGTTCTCGAGGGCACGGCGCGCGACCCGACCTGGAACGGCCGCCTCGAGCTCTCGGGGCTGTCGCTTCGCGAGCCCACGCTCGGCGCCGAGGTGGAGGATGGCACCGTCGTGGTCGCGCTCAAGGATCGCGAGGCGCGCATCGAGCGCTTCGAGCTCTCGATGCCCTGGCGGCCCGGCGAGCGTGCCGCGCGCGCCATCGCCGCGGCCAAGCGCCCGGCCAAGGGCACCCTCACCGCCGAGGGCTCGATGGACATCGCCACGCGCAAGGGCAGCGTGCGCGTGAAGGCCTCGGCCTTTCCGCTCACTCGGCTCGAGTCGCGGTTCCTCGCGATCTCGGGGGACGGGCGCGCGGAGCTCGATGGCCCGAACACGGTGATGACGGGCAGCTTCACGGCCGATGCCGGCTGGTTCGGCATCCCGGCCTCCGCGCCGCCGTCCCTTTCCGACGACGTGGTGGTGGTCCGCGGGCCCGAGTCCGCGCCGGCGACGCGGGGCGCGGGGCGCATCCGTCTCGACCTGCGCGTGGACCTGGGCCAGCACCTGTACTTCGTCGGGCGCGGGCTCGACACGCGGCTCGCGGGATCCCTGCGGCTCGAGGGCGATCCCGGGGCCAACCTGCGCACGACGGGGACCATCCGCGCCGTGGGCGGCACCTACGAGGCCTACGGCCACAAGCTCGCCCTGGAGCGCGGCGCGCTCAACTTCCAGGGACGCGTGGACAATCCCGGCCTCAACATCCTCGCGCTTCGCAAGGGGCTGCCCGTGGAGGCGGGCGTCGAGGTGCTCGGGACGGTGGCGCGCCCGAAGGCGCGGCTGTATTCCTCGCCCGACGTGCCGGACCCGGAGAAGCTCGCGTGGCTGGTGCTGGGGCGCGGGCAGGGCGACGTCTCGGCGGCCGATGCCGCGACGCTGCTCACGGCCGCCACCGCGATCCTGGGCGCCAACGCGCCCGGACGCGGGAAGATCCTGGGCGGCCTCGGGATCGACGAGCTGGGCATCGGGGCCGATTCCACGAGCCTGCTGGGCACGATGCCGCAGAGCACCGTGGCCGGGCGCACGCGCTCGACGTCCCCCGCCGACGTGGTGATGGTGGGCGGGCGGCTCACCGACGACATCCACGTTTCCTACCGCCAGGGCCTCGCGGACGCCGAAGGGTCCCTGCGCATCGCCTGGCAGTACAGCCGCAGCCTCGAGTTCATCCTGCGCGCCGGCTACCTCGAGGGCATCGACGCCGTCTACCGCTTCTCCTTCCGGTAACCCGAAAGGAAATGGTGTCAGGTTACTTTGCGCCGTTTCTGCGCAAAGTAACCTGACACCATTTCCTCTTCGGGACTACATCGCGGCGAGGGCGGCGACGACCTTCTCGCGCACCTGGCGCGCCAGCGGCTCGATGTCCTTGCGCCCGGTGAGGGTGACCATCGTCTCCGGATCGAGCACCGACACGACCGTCTTTCCGTCGGCGGGATTCTCGTAGACGGTGACGTTGCAGGGCAGCAGCAGCCCGATGTCGATCTCGCCCGAGAGCGCCTGGAACGCGAAGCCCGGGTTGCAGGCACCGAGGATCACGTACTTGGTGAAGTCCTTGTCGATCTTCTTCTTGAGCGTGGCCTTCACGTCGATCTCGGTGAGGATCCCGAAGCCCTGCTCCTTGAGCGTGGCGGTGATGCGCTCGACGGCCTGCTCGTAGGGGATCGCCACCGTGCGCGAGTATCCGTAGTTGCCCTTCTTCACGTCCGACATGGCCTTCGCCTCCGCGATTTGCATATAAGAAAACCCTTATTCTACCGCGGCCGGCTTGCGGCACGACGGCCTCGATGGGGCCGAGGCCCTTCACCTAGTCGTGCGTGAGCGGCCTGTCGGTGAAGAGGAACTCCTTCAGCTCCTTCGAGAAGGTGGGGTCCTTGCGCCGGATCCACTCCAGGACCATGGCCGCGTGCTCCTTCTCCTCGTCGCGGTTGTGCTCGAGGATTCCCCTGAGCTCCGCATCCTTGCAGGCGTCGGCGCGCTGGTTGTACCAGTCCACGGCCTCCAGCTCCTCCATCAGGGACACGATCGCGCGGTGCATGTCGCGGGTCTCGTCCGACATCTCGCCTACGGGTTCGTGGTAGCCGACGCTGGACATGGGAGGCTCCAAGTTGGAAAAGGGTCAAGGACAGGCTACCCCGCCGCGGGTGCGGGTAACATGACGAGGATCAGACGGGCCTCACAGTCCGCCGCCCGGGCAAAGGAGCCAGCCATGAGCCAACCCACCGACGTGAGGGACATCGTCCGCGAGAAGTACGGCGAGGCGGCCCGCCGCGTGAAGGACGGGGAGGGTGGCTGCTGCGCGCCCGCGCCGGACGCATCGGGTTGCTGCTCCCCCGCGCCCGCGGCCTCGAGCTGCTGCGGCGCCGGCACCGCCTCCATGGGCTCGTGCGACCCGATCACCTCGAACCTCTACGACGCGTCCCAGTCCGGCGACGTGCCCGGCACGGCGCTTGCCGCCTCGCTCGGCTGCGGCAATCCGACGGCGCTCGCGGAACTGGAGCCCGGCGAAACCGTGCTCGACCTCGGCTCCGGCGGCGGCATCGACGTGATCCTCTCCGCGAAGCGCGTGGGCCCCACCGGCAAGGCCTACGGGCTCGACATGACCGACGAGATGCTGGCCCTCGCCGAGGAGAACAAGGCGAAGAGCGGGCTCGCGAACGTCGAGTTCCTGCGCGGGGAGATCGAGAACATCCCGCTGCCCGCCGCGAGCGTGGACGTGGTCATCTCCAACTGCGTGATCAACCTCTCGGGCGACAAGGACCGCGTGCTGCGCGAGGCCTTCCGCGTCCTGAGGCCCGGCGGGCGCTTCGCGGTTTCCGACGTCGTCGTGAGGGGCGAGGTGCCGCCGGCCATCCGCCGGAGCATGGAACTGTGGGCGGGCTGCATCGCCGGCGCGCTTTCCGAGAACGACTACCGCGCCAAGCTGTTCGCCGCAGGCTTCACCGACGTGGGCGTCGAGGTGACCCGCGTCTACGGCGGGGAGGACGCCCGCGTCTTCCTGGCCGGCCAGGGCTTCGACGACTCGGTGGCAGGCGCGGTGGACGGCAAGTTCGTCTCCGCCTTCATCCGCGCCCGCAAGCCCTGAGCCCGCGGGCCGCGGGAAGCGCTCAGCGAGCCGCGCACTCCAGGCGGATGTCGGCGTAGTAGCCCACCGCCTTCGCGCCGGTATTGTCGGTATCGGTCATCACGCCGACCCCGAGGAGCGTGCCGGGCTCTGCGCCAAAGGCGCGCCGGTAGTCCCCGGCGAGGTCGCGTTTCACGGCCTGCCATTTCCCCAGTCCCGCGGCGCCGCTCGCCACGGCGATCATCTTCACCTGGCTCGTGTGCGCGGAGGCGATCACGGTGTCCACCGGGACATGGTCGCCCCAGACGTACATCAGCACCGCGTAGGGGAGGTTGGCCCCCGTGAGCTTGCGCGCCGCCTCGAAGCGCCTCTTCTCCTCCGCGGGCAGGCGGGTCTTGTCGCCGTCGAAGGCGACGACCACGCGCAGCGGCGCGTCCTCCTTGTCCTTCGCCCGGTTGTCGGCGCCCGGGACGAGCGCGTCGGTCTTCCAGCGCCAGGCGAGGCTCGCGGGCACTGCCGCCGGCGGCTTGAAGTACGAGACGAAGAACGAGGCGGACTTGTCGGCGCTCGCGCGCAGCACGGCGCGGCCGTCCTCCTTCGCCACTGCGTAGGCCGTGTCGCGCTTGAGCTTCGACATCGGCTGGTGCTTCCAGCCGGCCTGCGCACTGTCGAAGCCGAGGTCGCGCGCCTCGCACGGGGCGGCGGCGGACGCGGAGGGCGCGCCGGCCCACAGGCAGGCAGCGACGAAGAGCGACGGGATCCTGTTCACTCGAGAAACCTCACGCGCCCGGTTTCGAGCTCGTAGATGGCGCCGACGAGCTGCATGCCGCTCGTCGCCTGGCTCGCCTTCGCCTCCGGCGTGTCGAGCAGCGTCCGGATGGTGTGGCGCACGTTCGCCTCGACGGCGCAGTGAAGCAGGGCGTCGGGCGGCTGCGAGCCGTCGAGCCCGTCCAGGGCCGGCAGGATGTTGTCGACCAGGAGCTCGATCCGGCTCTTGTGCTCGGCGCCGTGAAACTTCGAGGCGATGGCCGCCTGCACTGCGCCGCAGCCCTCGTGCCCCATGACGACGAAGAGGGGCGTGCGCAGGTGCGCGCCGGCATACTGCAGCGTCCCGAAGATCGCGTTGCCCAGCACGTTGCCCGCGACGCGAACGACGAAGAGCTCGCCCAGGTGGGCGTCGAAGACGACCTCGGGAGGCACGCGGCTGTCGCTGCATCCGAGAATCGTGGCGTAAGGCTGCTGGCCCTGGGCGAGGTCGGACAGGATGTCCTTCTGCAGCGAGGGAAAGCGCCCCCGGCCGCCCACGAAGCGCGCGTTGCCTTCCTTCAGGCGCGCAAGCGCCTCTTCCGCGGTACAGCCGGGTCCCTGTTCGTTGCCCATGGTCGTTGTGTCGCTCTCCAATCCGGGGAGCCGGGGTCGAATCACGCTGCCCGCGGCTCGACCTCCTTCAGGATCTTCGCCCCCGACTCCCGCATGGCGACCTTGAGGTCGTAGCTCGCCTGCAGGTTGAGCCAGAACTGCGCGGTCGTGCCGAAATGCCGCGCCAGCCGAAGCGCCGTGTCGGGCGTGACGCTGCGGCGCTCGCGGACGATGTCGTTCACGCGCGGTGCCGGGACGCGCAGCGCCTGGGCCAGCGCGTGAGCGGAAAGCCCGAGCGGCTCCAGGAATTCCTCCCTCAGGATCTCGCCGGGATGGATGGCGCGCATCTTGTTCATGCCAGTCTCCGTCAATGGTAGTCCACGATCTCGACCTGCTCGGGCCCCGCCGCGGTCCAGACGAAGCAGATGCGCCACTGGTCGTTGATGCGAATACTGTGCTGGCCCTTGCGATCGCCCCGGAGTGCCTCCAGGCGGTTGGCCGGCGGAGCCATCAAGTCCGACAGTTCGACGGCGTCGTCCAGCATCTGAAGCTTGCGGGTGGCGACCTTCTCCAGGTTCGTGAACCTCGCCACGCGCCGACCGTTGAAAAGCGCTTCGGTCTCCGGGGACTTGAAGGATCGGATCACCCGTGAAGCGTATAACGCGGCGCGTTAAACGTCAAGCGGCACGCGGCTGCTAGGGCGCCGCGGCGCCGTGCTTCGTGTAGCGAAGCTGCGCGAGGTCGAAACCCTGCGCGCGGGCGATCGCGAGAGCCGACTCGAGCTGATCCTGCGGCAGCTTCGGCGTGCGCGAGAGGATCCACAGGTACTCGCGGTCCGGGTTGCCCACCACCGCCCACCGGTAGTCGCGGTCGAGCCCGATCACCCAGTAATCGCCGCGAAACGGCCAGAAGAACTGCACCTTGAGCCGGGCGTTGCCGCCTCCCTCGACGGCCCAGGCGCGCGCCGTGGCCTCGTCGAAGCCGTCCTCCGTGCGGCAGCGGTTGCGCACCGAGATGTCGCCATCGGGGCGAAGCGCGTATTCGGCCGTCGTGTCCCCGACGCAGTTGCGCTGGAAGAACATCGGGAAGGCGGCGATCTCGTACCACTTGCCCGCGTAGCGCGCGAGATCGACCGCGGGCACGGTCTGTACGGGAGGCGTCTCGGCCAGGGCGGGGGTGACGCAAAGGAAGGTGGCGAGGCAGGCAGTTCGGATCGGCGCGTTCATGCCATCCAATGTACTTCGAAAAAGGGGGACGGTTCCTTCGAACCGTCCCCTTTATCTGCCAACGGCGCGCGCAGCCCGGAGGCTGGCGCGGCGCGAGGATTATCGGGCGCCCGTCTTCTTCAGCGAGGCGGTGTCGATGCGATCGAGGGTGCGCGTGGCCGCCGGGCTGCCGGCCTGCGAGGCCTGGGTGAGGAGCTGCGCGGCGCGGACCGGGTCGCGGCGCACGGCGTCGCCGTAGAGCTTTTCGCCATGTGCGAGCATCATGCCCGCCAGTTCGGCGGCGCGGGCATCGCCCTTGGCGGCGAGCTCCTGGTAGATCTCGAGGGCCCTCGCGTAATGGTTCGAGTCGTAGGCGTCGTTGGCCGCCTCCCAGGCTTCCGGGGATGCCAGGGCTGCATTCGACAGGGTCGCGAGGGCGAGCGCGGTGGTGGCGGACGCGATGAGCTTGCCGATCTTCTTGTTCATGAGGCTTCTCCTGGACGGTGACGGCCGGTTGCGCCGCGTGGCGGGGGGTGGGAATGGGCCTTTGGAGCGACCCGAGTGTCGGGCCGGAGCCCCGGCGGGCGGTGTGATGCGCGTCACAGGCCGGATTTCACCTGTAGGCCCGGTCCCGGGACGCTACAATCAGCGAACCCGCGACATCCCTGATTCCGCCTGGCCCTCCCCATGAGCAAGATGAACGGCGCCGACGCCCTCGTGCGCATGCTGCAGCTGAACGGCGTGAAGCACATCTTCGGCCTGTGCGGCGACACGAGCCTGCCCTTCTACGACGCCATGGCGCGGCTCGACCACGGCATCGACCACATCCTGACCCGCGACGAGCGCAGCGCCGGCTACATGGCGGACGCCTACGCGCGCGTGACGGGAAGGCCCGGCGTCTGCGAGGGTCCCAGCGGCGGCGGCGCCACCTACCTGCTCCCGGGACTGGTGGAGGCGAACGAGTCGTCGATCCCGGTTCTCGGCATCACCTCGGACGTCTCCGTGGGCTCGCGCGGCAAGTTCCCGCTCACGGAGCTGGACCAGCAGTCCCTCTACCGCCCGCTCACCAAGTGGAACACCACGGTCGACCGCGTGGACCAGATCCCCGGCGCGGTGCGCGGCGCCTTCCGCGCGATGACCACCGGGCGGCCGGGCGCGGCCCATATCTGCCTGCCCTACGACCTGCAGAAGCAGGAGCTGGACGCCTCGGAAGTCTGGGCGCAGCCCGGCCACGACCGCTATCCCGCGATGCGCTCGCGCCCGCACCAGGCCGACATCGAACTGGCGGCCGAAAGGCTCGTCGCGGCGAAGTGCCCGGTGATCGTCTGCGGCGGCGGCGTGATCCTGGCGGCGGCCTGCGTGATGCTCGAGACCCTCGCCACGATGCTGAACGCGCCGGTGTGCACGACCGTGAGCGGCAAGGGGACGCTCGCCGACTCCCATCCCCTGAACGCGGGCGTCGTCGGCACCAACGGAGGCGTCCTCGCCACGCGCGAGGTGGTGATGCAGGCGGACCTCGTGTTCTTCGTGGGCGCGCGCGTCGGCTCCACGACGACGGAGCACTGGAAGTATCCCGCGCGCGACGTGCCCATCGTGCACCTGGACGTGGACGGCATGACCATCGGCACCAACTACCGGACCGACGTCGCGCTGGTGGGAGATGCGCTGCTGGGGCTTGCGGACCTGAACGAGGCCGTGCGCGCGCGCCTGAAGCACCGCCCCGCGGATGCCGCGGACGGCCGCGCCATCGCCGGGAAGGCGCGGGCGAGGAAGCTCGCCGACTTCGCCGCGCTGGCCGCCTCCGCCGAATCGCCCATCAAGCCCGAACGCGTCGTCGATTCGCTGAACCGCCACCTGCCCCGGGGGGCGATCGTCGTCGCGGACCCCGGCACGCCCTGCCCGTACTTCTCGGCCTACTTCGACGCGCCCCAGGCCGGCCGCCACTTCATCACCAACCGCGCGCACGGGGCGCTGGGCTTCGCGATGTCCGCGGGCGTGGGCGCCCAGTTCGGCCGGCCCGATGCCATGGTGGTTGCGGCGATGGGCGACGGCAGCTTCAACTTCACCTGCGGCGAGCTGGAGACGATCGTCCGCCGCGGCGTGCCGCTCAAGATGGTGGTGTTCTCGAATACCGTCTACGGCTGGATCAAGGCCAGCCAGAAGACCGGCTACGGGGAGCGCTACTTCTCCGTGGATTTCAACCGCACCGACCACGCGCGCGTCGCGGAGGCCTTCGGCGTGAAGAGCTGGCGCGTGGAGGATCCCGCCGGCGTCGACGCCGCCATCCAGGCCGCGCTCGCCCACGACGGCCCCGCGCTGGTGGACGTGATCTCGCAGCAGCTGCAGGACACCGCCGTGCCCGTGAGCCAGTGGATGGGCTGAGCTTTCCCGATTTCAACAGGAGAATCTTCATGACCGACTTTTCCCGCCGCGATGCCCTCCGGATGTCCGCCGCCCTTGCCGCCGGTGCCCTCGCCCCTTCTGTCCTGGCGCAATCGGACGCCTCCCTCAAGCTCGTCGTCACCTTCCCGCCGGGCGGCTCGACCGACATCACCGCGCGCATCGTCCAGCCGCGGCTCGCCGAGCGCATGGGCCGGCCTGTCGTGGTGGAGAACCGCCCGGGCGCGGCGAGCCAGGTGGGCACGCAGTACGTGGCCAAGGCCGCGCCCGACGGCAACACCGTGCTGGTGTGCTTCGACACGCACGCGATCAACCCCATCGCCAAGAAGAACCTGCCCTACGACACGTTCAAGGATTTCGCGGGCGTCTCGCTCGCCGTGCGCTTCCCGCTCGTGATCGGCGCCCACCCTGCCGTGCCCGGGAAGAACCTGAAGGAATTCCTCGAGGCCGCGAAGAGGGAGCCGGGCAAGTTCAGCTACGCCTCCACGGGCGTGGGCTCGATGAACCACCTCGTGGCCGAGGACCTCAAGCGCCAGGCCGGCGTCGACATCCTGCACGTGCCCTTCGGCGGCGGCGGGCCGGCGGTCGCGGCCGTGCTCGGCAACACCGTGAGCTTCACCCTCCTGTCCTACGCCGCGCTCAAGGGCAGCATCGCCGGCGGCAAGGCGAAGGCGCTGGCCGTGACGGGCACGAAGCGCCTGGCGGACCTGCCGGACGTGCCCACGGTGGCCGAGTCCGGCTTCCCCGGCTTCGAGGCCTATTCCTGGATCGGCATCTTCGCGCCCTCGGCCACGCCGGCCGCCACGGTGAGGAAGCTGAGCGAGGATTTCCAGGCCGCGCTACGGCACGAGGAGGTCTCGAAGAAGCTCACGGACGCCGGCTTCGAGGTGATGGCCACCGACGGCCCGGCGCTCGAGCGCTTCGCCGTGGGCCAGTTCGAGCGCTGGAGCGACTTCGTGAAGCGCACCGGCCTCAAGATGGAAGAATAGGGTTGAGGCTCGACCACGTCGTCATCGCGGTGGCGGACCTCGGGAAGGCCGTCGAGGGCTACCGCGCGCTCGGCTTCACGGTGGTGATCGGCGGGCGCCATCCCGGGCGCACGTCGCACAACGCCCTCGTGGTGTTCCAGGACGGCGCGTACCTCGAGCTCATCGCGTGGACGGCGCCGGGGCCCGGCGAGCGCTGGTACGACGTGCACGCGAGGCACGGCGACGGGCTCATGGACTTCGCGCTCCTGCCCGGGGACACGGCGCAGGCCATCGCGGAGGCGAAGGCCCGGGGGCTGGAGCTCAGCGGCCCGATCGACGGCGGGCGCGTTCGGCCCGACGGCACGCAGATCCAATGGCGAACGGGCCGCCAGGCGACGTTCGACCTGCCGTTCCTCTGCGGCGACGTGACGCCGCGCGCGCTTCGCGTCCCCGAGGGCGAGGCGAGGATCCATCCCAACGGCGTCGTGGGCGTGAAGAGCGTGACCGTCGCGGTGCACGACCTCGAGGCGACGACCGCACGCTACGCCGCCCTGCTGGGCCACGGCGCTGACGAGGAGGTGGCGGAGGCCGATCCCGGCATCGTGCTGCCCGCCTCGGGGGTGCGCGTGGCGTTCGTCGCGCTGGAGGGAACGCGGATCGTCCTCATCTCGCCCTCGCCGGGCGGGGCCGGTCCATCGTCGCGGCTGGCGGACATCCTGAAGGAGCGGCTCGCGACCCGCGGCGAGGGACCCTGCGCCATGGTCCTTCGCGCCGGCCCCGGGAAGCCCGCGCTCGAGCTCGATCCCGAGCTGAGCCGCGATCGCATGATCGACATCCGTCCGTGACGGGCACGACGCTACCCGGGATTCGCCTCGAGCACCTGCGGCATCGCCTGCAGGCGCTCGGCGCCGGCCCGGCCCACGAGAGATCCGTGCTGCGCGCCTGGATGCGGGCGCAGCCGCTGGGCGAAGGCCCGCGGCGGGCCGAGGATTTCCTGCCGCGCCGGCTGCGCGAGGCGTTGCCGGAGGTGGCGGCGGAATTCGGCGCGCTCGCGCGCCTTCGCTCGGAGCACCCCGGTGCCGACGGTTCCGCTCGCCTGCTGGTCGAGCTGGGCGACGGGCAGGCGGTGGAGAGCGTCCTCCTGCCGCGCGGCGGCCTGTGCGTGTCGACGCAGGCCGGCTGCGCGGTCGGCTGCGTCTTCTGCACGACGGGCCGCCAGGGACTCGCCCGCCACCTGGGCGCCGCGGAGATCGTCGCGCAGGTCGCGCTGGCCCGCTCGCGGCGCGCAGTGAAGAAGGTCGTGTTCATGGGCATGGGCGAGCCCTCGCACAACCTCGACGAGGTGATGGACGCGATCGAGCTCCTGGGCACCCTGGGCGACATCGGGCACAAGAGCCTGGTGTTCTCGACGGTCGGCGACCGGCGCGCGTTCGAGCGCCTGCCGCGCGGTCCGGTGAAGCCGGCGCTCGCCCTGTCCCTGCATTCGACGATCGCATCTCGCCGCGCGAGCCTCATGCCGCACGCGCCGCGCATCGATCCCGGGGAGCTCGTTGAACTCGGCGAGCGCTACGCCCGCCAGACCGGCTACCCGATCCAGTACCAGTGGACGCTTCTCGAAGGCATCAACGACGGCGACGACGAGGTGGAGGGCATCGCGCGGCTCCTGGCCGGGAAGTACGCCGTCATGAACGTGATCGCCTGGAACGCGGGTGAGGGGATGCCGTTCCGCCGCCCGTCGCAGGAGCGCACGCTCGCGATGCTGCGCGCGCTCGGCGCGCGGGGCGTGCTCGCCAAGCTGCGCGATTCCGCGGGGCAGGACGTCGAGGGCGGCTGCGGGCAGCTGCGCTCGCGCGCGATCCGCTTGCGGGAGGCGAGCCCCGCCTAGCGGCCGAAAACCGACTTCAGGAGGTCGGTGGTCCGCGCGGCCGGGTTGGAGCGGATGTTCTTCTCCTCCTGCGCCACCATGTGGAACAGGCCGTCGAGCGACTTGTTCGTCACGTAGTCGTCCAGGTCGAGGGACTGCCTGCCCATCATCGGCAGGCTCTCGAAGCTGCCCATCATGTCCTTGTAGGCCTTGGTCGCCCCGACCTCGCCCACCTTCGTCGAGACCACGGGCTTGAACGCGGCATAGAGCTTGTCGCGCGTCTTGCGGCTGAAGAAGTCCGTGGCCGCCGTGTCGCTGCCCGCGAGAATGCCGCGCACGTCCTCGAGCGACATGTTGCGGATCGCGTCGCCGAAGTACTTCGCGGCAAGGGGCGCCGCGGCCTCGGCCGCTCGGTTCATGCTGAGGACGAACTCGTCGACCTGCTTCTGGTAGCCGGCCATGCGCGCCATGTCCGCGACCTTCTGGATCTTCTGCGGCATGAGGATCTTCACCGCGTCGTTGCCGAAGTAGCCGTTCGCCTGGCCGAGGCTCTTCACGGCCTTCTCGGTGCCCGTGGCGAGCGCTTCCTTGATGCCCGCCGCGCCGGTCTTGTCGTCGACCGCGCCCGCGGCGGGCTGCTTGACCGAGCCGACGCCTTTCAGCAGGTCGTCGAGCTTGGGCATCTGCGCCGTCGCGGCGAACGCGAGGCAAAGTCCGAGTGCGATGGCGAGCACGCGTTTCATCATCGTCTCCCGAGGGTGATCTTCAGGATAGCCTCCGCGCTCCGGGCGCCCGGCGCAAGTGGACTTTCGCGGCTGGAGCGCCGTCCTCGCCCGCCCTTTCTCCTCGCCACCGCCGGCCGACGGCGCTATGCTGCTGCCCAGCCTGATCCGGCCAGGGAGGGAACATGGCAGTCATCGATGAAGCCGCCCCACGCAACGCCGAGCGCCGCTTCTACGGCCTGGCTGCCCTCGCCGCCGCGCTGATCGCCTTCGCGGGGTTCGCGCGCACCTACTACCTCGGGGGCGCCTTCGATGCCCCGAAGCTGCCCGGCCTGGTGCACCTGCACGGCGTCGTCATGACGTCGTGGATCGTGCTCTTCGCGGTGCAGGCGGGCCTCGTGGCCGCCGGCCGCGTGGACCTGCACCGCAAGCTGGGCGTGGCGGGCGCAGTGCTCGCCGCGCTCGTGGTGGTCGTGGGCATCGCCACCGCCGTGGACGGCGCGAGGCGCGGCGTCTCGCCGGGCCCGCCGCCGCTCGTCTTCCTCGCGATTCCCCTCGGCGTGATCCTGGTCTACGGCGCGCTGGTGGCCGCCGCGATCGCCAACCGCCGCCGTCCGGACTGGCACAAGCGGCTGATGCTGCTCGCGGCCATCTCCGTGCTCACCCCGGCCATCGCGCGCATCCCGATCGACGCGCTGCAGGCGGGCGGGATCGTCGCCTTCATGGGGCTCACCGACCTCTTCGCGATCGCGTGCATCGCGTGGGATACGGCGAGGAGCCGCAGGCTCCACCCGGCCTTCCTCCGCGGAGGCCTCTTCCTCGTGCTCTCGCACCCCGCGATGCTGGCGCTCGCGGGCTCGGCCTTCTGGATGGAGATCGCGCGCCGGATCGTGGGCTGAAGGCCCGGCCTCAGTTGAGCTTGATGTCGGCGGCCTTGATGATGGGCCACCACTTCTCGATCTCGGCTTTCTGGTGCGCGCCCAGCGCCTCGGGCGTCTGCCGCTCGCGCGGCACGAGTTCCATCCCGAGGTCGCCCAGGCGCTTGCGCGTGTCCGGATCCGCCAGCGCGTCGACGACCGCTTGGTTGAGCTTCGCGACTACTTCCCTTGGCGTGCCCTTCGGCGCCCAGATGCCGTACCAGATGCTGATGTGCAGCCCCGGCATCCCCGCCTCGTCCACCGTGGGCATGTCCGGCGCGGCGGCCGAGCGTTCCTTCGCGGTGATCGCATAGCCCTTGATGCGGCCCGCCTTCACCTGCGGCAGGGAGTTCGAGAGCTGGTCGACCATCATGTCGATCTGGCCGCCCATGAGGTCCTGCATCGCCGGGCCCGTTCCCTTGTAGGGGATGAACTGCAGCTTCGCGCCGATCTCGTTCTGGAAGTAGATGCCGCTGATGTGGGTGGAGGAGCCCGCGCCCGCGGTGCCCACGTTGACCTTCTCCTGGTTCGTCTTCACCCAGGAGACCAGCTCCTTGAGGTTCGTGGCGGCCAGGCCCGGCTTGGAGACGACGATCATCGGGTTTCCGCCGATCATGCCCACCGGCTCCAGGTCCTTCAGCAGGTCGTAGTTCAGCTGGTAGACCGCGCCGTTCACGACGTGGGTGCTCCAGTGGCCGATCGAGAGCGTGTAGCCGTCGGGGGTGGCGCGCGCGACGCGTCCCACCCCGATGCTGCCGCCGGCGCCGGTCGTGCTCTCCACCACGATCGCCTGGCCGAGGGACTTCCTCATCGGCTCGGCGAGGATGCGCGCCACCGTGTCCACCGGGCCGCCGGCCGCGAAGGGCACGACCATCGTTACGGCGCGGGAGGGAAACGCCTGCGCCGCGGCGATCGCGGGCAGGGCGGAAAGGCAGAAGAGGCAAGCGAGCTGCAACAGTCTTTTCACGGCGCTTCTCCTAGCTGATGCGGAAGGCGCCATTTGACCCCACGCTTCCCGAAAGTCGCAATGATCGGCGACGGGGTTGCGAGGCGCCCAGTTGACGAATCGGGAATACGGGAGCATAAGCCTTGCGAAACAAGGGAGAAGAAGCCATGGCCGCTACCCACGAAGGCAGCTACGGGGGCTTCTGGATTCGCGCCCTCGCCATCTTCACCGATTCGGCCATCCTCGCCGTCGTCGGAATCGCCATCATGGCGGCCTCCGCCTTCCTGGGCGAGACCGGGCTCACGATCGGCACCGTGGTACTGTTCCTCGCCTTCCTGCTCTACTTTCCGGTGATGCAATCGTCGGCGCGGCAGGCGACCGTGGGCAAGGGACTGCTCGGCCTCAAGGTCGCGCACGCGGGCACCGGGGAGCGGATTTCCTTCCTGCGCGCCTTTGGCCGCGAGCTCGGCAAGATCGTGTCGGGTGCCGTCTTCTGCATCGGCTACATCATCGCGGCGTTCACCGGCCGCAAGCAGGCGCTCCACGACCTGATCGCCTCGACGGTCGTCGTGCGCGAGGGCGAGGCGCGGGTGGTGCTCGCCCTTGTGATCACCATCGTGGGCTTCGTGCTCCCGGTGATCGCCGCGCCCATGCTTTTGGGCGCCGCCCTCCTCAGCAGCCTGGCCGGAATGGCCTCGTTCGACATCGTGCAGACGACGCAGCCTTCGCCTATGAAGGCGGCCGCGAAAGCGCCGGCGGCAGCCCCGGTGCCGGCCGGCAAGGTGGGTCCGAGGCCCGCGGCTTCGCCCTCTGCGCCCGCTGCGCCTGCTTCGCCCGTCGCATCGGCCGCGGCGCCGGCGCAAGCTCCCGCGCAGGCCGCCGCCCCCGCGCCGGCTCCGATGCAATCGCCATCCGCCGCGATGGTCGCCGCCGCGCCGGCGACGATACCGCCGAGCGCGTCGATGCCTTCCGTGAAGGAAAGCCCGGCCGGTCCCGGCTCACCGGGGGCCGGCAAGGAGGCCGCCAAGGCGGATGCGCCGGCGCCCGAGGCGAAACTCCCCGAGCCCGAGCCCCGGAAGGTTCCCGATGCGTACACGCCCTGGGCGGCGGTCAGGCTCACGGGCCCCTCCTTCTCACCGAAGTACAACGACCTCATGACCGCAGTGCGCTCCGGCGATCGCGAGGGCGTGGAAGAACTGCTCGCGCACGGGTGGTGGCCGGACAAACGCGACAGCCGCGGCCGCACGCCACTCATCGAGGCCGCCCTGCAGGGCGACACGCGGATGGTCGAGGCCCTCCTCAAGGCGGGAGCCGATCCCGAGGCGTCTGGCGACGGCCAGTCGGCGGCCGCGATCGCGCGCCGGCGCAGCGATCCGGAGATGCTTTCCGTCCTTCGCAAGTACGGCGCGCGCTGATTTGGCCGGCGTGGCGGTGAGCCCCGGCAAGGGGGCCTACATTGCCGCGGCAGTGCTCGCGCTTGCAGGCCTCGCAGTCGCCGCCGCTGTCGTCTTTCGGTTCTTCCAGCGCCTGCCAGAGCCCGAGCGCTTCCTCGCGCCAGGAAGCGCCACCGTGGTGGTGGCGGCGCCGGGGCCGCACGTGATCTGGCACGAGCACCGGACGGTCTTCGAGGGACGCGCCTTCGACGTGCCGGCGGCGCTTCCCGACGGCGCGCGCCTGAGAGTCACCGATCCCCGCGGCAAGGAGGTGGAGATCGCGGCTTCGGGCGGGATGACGGTGAGGTCCGGGACGATGGAACGCGTCTCGGTGGCCCGCTTCGAGGCGAGCGAGGCCGGGCCGCACGAGGTGGCCGTCGAGGGCGACGTCCCGCCGCGCGTGATCGTCGCGGGCCCGGACTTCCTGTGGCCGCTCCTCAAGACGATCGCCCTTGCGATGGGGGCAGCGGTCGTCGGCATCGGCGCCGGCGGCGCGCTCGCCCTTTACGCATTCCTGCAGGGAACGACGGCCCCGCCCGGGCCGGCAGGCGCGGCCGTCACGCCGGAACGCGAGGCGTCGCTGCGCCGCCTCACCGCGCTCGTCTACGGCCTGCACGCGGCGGCGCTCGTCGTCGGGGTGACCTCTCTTGCGGCCGTGATCGTCAACTACGTGAAGCGCGACGAAGTGGCGGGCACCTGGCTCGAGACGCATTTCGACTGGCAGATCAGGACTTTCTGGATCGCGCTCGCCTGGAGCCTCGTGGGCCTCGCGACCCTTGTGCTGCTCGTGGGATTCGTCGTGCTCCTGGCCACGTCGGTGTGGTTCGTGTACCGCATCGTCAAGGGCTGGACCGCGCTCAACGACGGCCGGGAGGTCGGCGGCTCCGCCTGATCCCGGCCGTTGGCGCGTTTTGGTGCGCGCCGCACCGCTGCAGTGCGGACCGACCGGGTATAGTGCGCAAGCTGGCCATTTTTCGATGGCCCGGCGTTTGCTTATTGGAGAAACACGCGTGGCCCAGCCAGCGGCCGCGTCCTGATTCGATCCCTCCAGGAGACATGCCATGAGCACGAACCGCCGTTCCTTCCTCACCGCCGGCGCCGCCGCAGGCGCACTCGGCTTCCCGATGATCGCCAGGGCGCAATCGCCCATCACGTGGAAGATGACGAGCGCCTATCCCAAGGGCTCGCCCTTCTACATGGACGGCCCGGGCAGCGCCACGGACCTCGCCAAGCGCATCGACACGATGAGCGGCGGGCGCCTCAAGATCCAGGTGTACGGCGCGGGCGAGCTCATCCCCGCCCTCGAGGGCTTCGACGCGGTGCGCGCCGGCACCGTCGAGATGAACCACGCCAACAGCTACTTCTGGACCGGCAAGACCTTCGCCGCGCAGTACTTCACGGCCGTGCCCTTCGGCCTGAACTTCCAGGGCATCAACGGCTGGTTCTACGACGGCGACGGCATCAAGCTCTGGAACGAGGTGTACGCGCCCTTCGGCATGGTCGCGATGCCCTGCGGCAACACGGGCGTGCAGATGACCGGCTGGTTCAAGAAGGAGATCAAGTCGGTCGCGGACTTCAAGGGCCTCAAGATGCGCATCCCCGGCCTCGCGGGCAAGGTGTACGCGACGCTCGGCGTGGACGTGAAGCTGCTGCCCGGCGGCGAGATCTTCCCGGCGCTCGAGCGCGGCGTGATCGACGCGGCGGAGTTCGTGGGCCCGTACCAGGACCGGCGCCTGGGCCTGCAGAAGGCCGCCAAGTACCTCTACACGACGGGCTGGCACGAGCCGGCGACCGTCTCCGAGCTCCTCATCAACAAGGCCGCCTGGGAGAAGCTCCCGAAGGACCTGCAGGCCATCGTCGAGAACGCCGCTGCCGCGTGCAACGTGGTGAGCGAGGGCTGGTGCCAGAAGACCAATGCCGAGGCGATGGAGGACCTGGTGAAGAACCAGGGCGTCATCGCGCGCCCGCTCCCGGACGACGTGATCAAGGCGCTGCGCGAGCAGACGAACAAGGTGCTGGCCGAGGCCGTCGCCAAGGACCCGGTCGTGAAGAAGGTGCACGACTCCTACATGGCCTACAAGGCCAAGTACGACGCCTGGTCCAAGTACAGCGAGACGCCGTACCACACCAAGATCCAGGCCTAGGCCGTGAAGGAGGGAATCGAGCGCGTGGTCGACCTGGTCGGCCGCGCGACCTCCTGGCTCGCGCTCGTGATCGTGGTCGTCATGGCCACGAACGTGGTGCTGCGCTACCTCTTCAGCTACGGCTCCGTGTGGGCCCAGGAGCTGGAGTGGCACCTGCTCGCGCCGCTCATCCTCTTCGGCATCCCGTACGCGCTCCTCAAGGGCGACCACGTGCGCGTGGACGTCCTCTACGCGAAGTTCACGGAGAAGAACCAGCTTCGCGTGGAGGTCGTCTCCCAGGTCCTGTGCATCCTCATCGCGGCGGCCTTCGTGTGGCTGTCGTTCCACTACGTGCAGCAGTCCTGGGTCATCGGCGAGCAATCGGCCGACCCGGGGGGGCTCGCCTACCGCTGGGCCCTCAAGGCGCTGATCCCCGCGGGGTTCGCGCTCCTCGCCCTGCAGAGCGTGGCCACCCTGGTGGGCGTCGTCGCGAAGCTGCGCCAGCTGCGGGGTGCCCGATGAGCGGCCAGGAGATCCTCGCCCTCCTCATGCTCGGCAGCTTCTTCGTGCTGCTCATGGCGGGCGTGCCGGTGGCCATCACGCTCGCCACCGTGGGGTTCGGCTTCGGCGCGCTCGGGTTCGGCACGGGCCTGTTCAACCTGCTGCCCTCGCGCATCTACGGCGTGGTGGCCAACTACCAGTGGCTCGCCATCCCGCTCTTCGTCTTCATGGGCGTGATGCTGGAGAAGTCGCGGCTGGCGGACGACCTGCTGGACGTCGTCGGCCACCTGGCGGGCGGGCTTCGCGGAGGCATGGCGCTGGGGATCATCGGCGTGGGCGTCCTCATGGGCGCGACGACCGGCATCGTGGGCGCCACCGTCATCACTCTCGGGCTCATCACGCTGCCCACGCTCCTCAAGCGCGGCTACGACCCGGGCATCGCCTGCGGGGCCATCTGCGCCTCCGGGACCCTGGGGCAGATCATCCCGCCCTCGCTCATCCTGATCCTGCTCGCGGACATCCTGCAGCTTTCGGTGGGCACGCTCTTCGCGGCGGCGGTCATGCCGGGGATGCTCCTGGCGGCCCTGTACTGCGTCTACATCGTGATCGTCGGCATGGTGAAGCCGGAGCTGGTGCCGCCGCTGCCGCAGGAAGAGCGCGACGCGCTGGCGAAGCGGGACCTGTGGATCCGCTTCGTGAAGGTCGTGCTGCCGCCGGTTCTGCTCGTCTTCGCCGTGCTGGGCTCCATCATCGGCGGCATCGCGGCGCCCACCGAGGCCGCGTCCATGGGCGCGCTCGGCTCCATCATCGTGACGGCCTTCGCGGGCCGCATGTCGACGAGGGTGCTGCGGGAGGTGGTGCAGTCCGTCACCAAGATCACCGCCATGATGATGTTCATCCTGGTGTGCGCGCAGGTTTTCTCGCTCTCGTTCCGCGGGCTGCACGGCGAGGACATCATCTCGCGCATGTTCGAGTGGCTGCCGGGCGGCGTGGGGGCGGACATCTGGTTCCTGATGCTGCTCATCTTCGTGCTCGGGTTCTTCCTCGAGTGGATCGAGATCAGCTACATCGCGGTGCCGCTCTTCCTGCCGGTGTTCGTGAGCCAGGGCGTGGACCTCGTCTGGCTGGCGATGCTCATCTGCGTGAACCTGCAGACCTCGTTCCTCACGCCGCCCTTCGGCTGGGCGCTCTTCTTCCTGAAGGGCGTCGCGCCCCCGGAGGTGACGACGCGGCAGATCTACCTGGGGGTGATCCCGTTCATCGGGATGCAGGTGCTCGCGGTCGTGCTGGTGTTCCTCTTCCCGCAGATCGCCCTCTGGCTGCCCAAGGTGATCGGCTGGTAATCACCAGCCGGCGACGGTGCCGTCGGAGCGGGGATCGGCGGCGCCCGAGATGACGCCCGCGGGGCCGCGCACGAGCGCCCCCGCGTGTCCCACGAAGTCCGAGAAGGGCTCGATCACCTCGACGTCGTGGCCGGCGGCGCGCAGCTGCGCGATGACGGCCTCGTCCAGGCGCGACTCGACCTTGAGGCTCACGCTCATCGTTCCCCACGTGCGGCCCAGGAGCCAGCGCGGCTTGGTGACGGCCTGCTGCAGGTCGTCGCCGAACATCGCGAAGCGGCTGAACACCGCGGCCTGGCTCTGCGGCTGGCCGTCGCCGCCCATGTTGCCGTAGACCATCGTGCGCCCGTCGGCCAGCTTCGCGAGGGCGGGGTTCAGCGTGTGGAAGGGCTTCCTGCCGGGCGCGAGTGCGAGGTGCGAGGCGGGATCGAGCAGGAACGAGCTGCCGCGGTTCTGCCAGCCCACGCCCGTGTCGCCCAGCACCACGCCGGAGCCGAACTCCCAGTAGACGCTCTGGATGTAGCTCACCAGGCGGCCCTCGGAATCGGCCGCGCCCATCCACACCGTGTCGCCCTTGATGGCCGGCTCGGGCCAGGGACGCGCGCGGGCCGGGTCGATGGCGGCGGCGCGCTCGGCGATCGCGGCCTCGGCGAGGAACGACCACGGGTCCGCCTTCATCGATTGCGGGTCGCAGATGTGGCGGTTGCGGACCAGGAAGGCCTGCTTCGTCGCCTCGACCAGGCCGTGCACGTGCCCGAAGCTGTCCACCTTCGCGCCCGCGCGGATGCGGTCGAAGATGGCGAGGATCATGAGCGAGGCGAGGCCCTGCGTGGGCGGCGTCATGTTGAAGAGCTCGCCGGCGCCCACCTTCACGGAGAGCGGCTTCACGACCTGGGCCTGGTGGGCGCGCAGGTCCCCGGCGCGCACGGGGCTGCCGAGCCGCTCGAGCTCCGCCGCGTTGGCCGCGCCGATCTCGCCGCGGTAGAAGTCGTCGAGGCCGGCACTGGCGAGCCGTTCGAGCGTGGTGGCGAGCGCGGGGAAGCGTTGCAGGCTTCCGGCCGCATGCGGCTTGCCGCCGGTGAGGTAGGTCTTCGCGAAGCCGGGCTGGCCCTCGAGCTCCTGCTGGAACTTGGCCGTGTAGGTGACCTGGTTCCCCGTGACGGGCGTGCCGCTCCGGGCGTACCACGCGGCGTCGGCGAGGAGTCGCGAGACGGGCAGCCTGCTCCCCGCGGCCTCGAGCGCGGCCATCCAGCCGGAGATGGCGCCGGCCACCGTGTTGGCCGCGAGCGGGCCGCGGGACGGAATCGCCTCGCAGCCGCGCTCCCTGTAGAAGGCCATCGTCGCGTCGCTGCCGGAACGGCCGCAGGCGTCGATGGCGAACACCCCCTTCGCCGGATCGCTCACCAGCCAGAAGCCGTCTCCGCCGATCGTGTTCATGTGCGGGTAGACGACGGCGATGGTGGAGGCCATGGCCACCATCGCCTCGACGGCGTTGCCGCCTTCGCGCAGCACGGCGAGGCCGGCCTGGGAGGCCAGGTGATGGGGCGCGGTGACCATGCCGCGCGGCGCGTGGAGTGACTTGAGCATGTGGAGGATGTCCTTGGATTTCGTCGAGGCGGGCCGCGATGGGCACTACGCAAGCAAGAGGCGTTCTCGGAATGGTACCGGCCGTTTGAGCTCATATACTCATGGGAGTATAATGGACGGCTCCCGACCCAACCGGAGCCGCCATGTCGTTCCGCACCGCCCTGCTGGGCCTCGCGCTCGCCGCGACCGCCGCCAGCGCCTCCCTTCCCGAATCCGACGTCGTGAGCCTCGACGAGGCCCGCGCCCGCTTCGAGGCCGGCGAGGTCATCCTCATCGACATCCGCGAGCCGCGCGAGCACGCCAATGGCGTCGCGGCCGGCGCGCACCTGTTGCCCATGAGCCAGCTGGGCCAGCGCGTCGCGGAGATCCCGACGGACGCGGGCAAGCCGGTGTTCCTCATCTGCAACTCGCAGAACCGCTCCCCGGTCGTGCTGCGCGCCCTTCGCAACAGCGGCGGCTACGGCCACGTTCGCTACGTGCACGGCGGGATGAGCGAATGGGCGCGGCGCGGCTGGCCGATGGTGAAGCCCGGCGGCTGATCCCGGCCCGCGGCCGGGGACGGCAGGCGTCGTATCATCGCTTCCATGCGAGAAAAATCCGCCGGGTTCACCTGGATCGAGCTGCTCTTCGTGCTCGCCGTGTTCGCCATCCTGATGGCGATGGCGATCCCGGGCTTGCGCGACGTCGCCGCGAAGTCGCAGGTCAGGGATGGCCTCGTGCTCGCCGACCTCGCCAGGCGCGGCGTGCAGGCGGCGTGGACCGCCAAGGGAGAGATGCCCGCGGACAACGCGGCCGCCGGCATCCCGCCGCGCGACAAGATCGTCGGCAACCTCATCAAGGACGTGAGCGTCGCCGGCGGGGCGATCACGCTCACCTACGGGAACAACGTCTCGAAGGTGCTGGACGGCAAGCGGCTGACGCTGCGGCCCGCAGTGGTGGCCGACCAGCCCATGGTGCCCATCGCCTGGATCTGCCACAGGCTCCCGGTTCCCAAGGGCATGGAGGTCCAGGGGAAGGACGAGACGGACATCCCGCCCAACTTCCTGCCGCTGGAGTGCCGGGGGCCCGCGGAAAAGTAGGAATGCGGCGGGCAGGATGGCCCGCGACGCGCCTACTTGTAGAACGCCTCGACCTTGCCCTTGAGCTTGATGAGCAGCGGATTGCCCTTGCGATCCACCGTCTTGCCGGCCGGCACCTTGACCCAGCCTTCGCTCAGGCAGTACTCCTCGACGTCCCTGCGCTCGTTGCCGTTCAGCCGGATGCCGATGTCGTGCTCGAGCACGGCGGCCACGTAGTGCGGGCTGCGCGGATCCACGGACAGGTGGTCGGGAAGGGGCGGGCGTTCGGGGGTGTCGTTCATGGCGTGCGTCGGGTCACCGGAGAAGGTGAATCTACCTGATAGTGGTCAGAAGGGCGCGTCGCATCGCCAAACGAGGGGCCGGCCATCGGCCGGGTGGGCCAGCGCCAGGGACTCGGCGTGCAGCAGGAGTCGCGGCGCTGCGCCGGCAATCGGCCCGGGTGCATAGAGCGCGTCGCCCAGGATCGGATGACCGATGGCCGCGAGGTGCACGCGCAACTGGTGCGAGCGGCCGGTGACGGGCTGCAGCTCGAGCCGCGTGCCGCCCTCCCGCGCGCGCAGGGCTTCGCGCGCAACGCGCCAGCGCGTGAGGCTGGGCCGGCCGCTGGCCGCATCGACCTTCTGCCGCGGCCGCGCGGGCCAGTCGGCAGCCAGGGGAAGCTCGATCGTCGCCCAGCCCTCGCCGTCCGTGTTCGCGGGCTCCGGCTTCCCGGCGACGATCGCGACATAGCGCTTGTCGACCGCGCGGGCGGCGAAGGCGATCGACAGGATCCGCTGCGCCCGCTCGCCACGGGCAAAGACCATCAGGCCGGAAGTGGCCATGTCCAGGCGGTGGACGACCAGGGCGTCGGGCCAGGCCTGCTGCAGCCGCGCGTGCAGGCAGTCCTCGCCGGCGGGCCCGCGACCGGCCACCGAAAGCAACCCGGCGGGCTTGTCGACCACCAGCAGCCAGTCGTCGGCGTGCAGGACCGGCGGCAGCATTCGCCGCGGACCGCTACCCGCGCCCGGGCACGGTCGCGGCGCGCTTGCCGCGGTTGATCCTCAGGGTCTCGACGAGCTCTTCCACCGATTTCAGGCCGCAGCCCCGCACGCTCCTGATCTTGCCAAGCCGCTCCTGGAGCCACCGGCCCGACATCGCCCGCTGCAGCGTGTACTCGCCGACGCTCAAGGTGGAGTCATCCGGCGGGCCCGGCTGCTCGAACCGGGGCTCGAGCGGAGAGCCGTCGTCGTCGAAGAACAGCCAGTACCCGTCCTTCACGTCGACCGCCTTGCAATGCGCCCGGGCCTCGGCGTGGGACGCGAGGGCGATCAATGCCCCGTCGTCCGTGTCCAGCGCGAACATCATGTGCGCCCTGGCGACATCCCTGAGCGGCCGCTCATTCACCGACGATCTCTCCCGAGGGGGATTTGACGAAGTCTCCCGTCACCGGGACGAATGCCCGCAGGCCACCGTCATCGATGGACGCCACGACACGGATGGCTCCGTCCGGCGCGTCGTCCCAGAGCACCTGGACTTCCACCTGCCACGAGCGCTCGCTGTCGCGCGCGATTTCGTCGTAGGTGACCGAGTCGACGCGCGCGGCCAGCTCCCGGTAGGGCACCGCGCGCAGCTTCGCCAGCCATTCGTCGAGCACTTTTCGGGCTGCCACGGTGTCCATTCGATTGCCTTCCTGAAGACCGGCCCGGAGCCGCACGCGACCTTGCGTTCGCGGGAGCGCGGCGCCCGGTACTAGCCGCAGGCCCCCACCCACCCGCAGGCGCTGCAAAAGTCGCAGCCGTCCTTGCGGATGACGGTCATGTTGCCGCACTCGGTGCACTTGGCGCCCTTCATGAGCGCGGGCTCGTCGCCCCGGCGCGGCGACTCGAGGATGCCCATCTCCTGCTTCGGGTATCCGTTCTCGTCCAGCACGCCCAGCATCGAGTAGCGGTGGATCACCAGGCGCGCGAGGTAGGCCACCGTCGAGGACCAGTTCTGCTGCCGGCGCTGCCCGGGCACGAAGGCCATGAAGTCGCCCAGGGGCTCAGAGTAATCGAGCAGCTTGCGCAGCTTCATCCCGATCCACGCCGGGTCCATCACGCGCATGTCGAGCGACAGGAGCTTGGCGAGGCCGTCGAGCGCCCGCGGGTAGTGCCCCGAGAGCCACAGCGAGTAGGGGCGCGTGCCGCCGTCGGGCATGTGCATTTCCTTCAGGCCCATCACGAACTCCTCGCCCGAGGCGGGGTTGGCGATGTCCACCGTCCAGGCGAGCGTGCCGTCGGTGCCGGTGCGCGGCTCCTCCAGGCTGAAGAGCGCGTCCAGCAGCGGGGAGGCGCCCGCGTCGTCGAAGGCCTTGAGCTGCTCGCAGCGCCAGCGCACGACCTGCCCGAGGGCCGACACCATGCTGGGCACGCGCCGCTTCTCGCCGTGCGGCGGCATGCGCATGTCGAAGCCGTCGTCGCCCACGGTGAGGGCGAGGGCGTCGAGCTTCATCTTGAGCCAGGCGCGGTCGTTGGCGCGCATGTCCATGGAGAGGGTCTTCGCGACGGCGCCCAGGCCGCGCGGCTGCTCGGCGCCGTTCACCCACACCTCGAACGGAAAGGCCTGGTGCGTCTCGCTTTCCACGTGGCCGATGAAGAGCGCGAACTTGCCCACGGGCGAGTCGATCATGTACGTCCACGCGGGGTTGCCCTCGGGCAGCTCCGGGCGGCCGGGCCAGCGCAGGCTCGCGAGCACGGGCTCGGGCAGCGTCTTGATCGACAGGCGCCGGTTCATCGTGTCCACCGGCAGTTCGGCGGGCGCGGCCTGCGCCGGCTTCGCGGGCTCCGTGGAGAGCACTGAACCGAGCACGCTGTTGGGGCGGTAGGTGGCCAGGCCCTTCAGGCCCGACTTCCATGCCGAGAGGTAGAGCCCCTCGAACTCCGAGTACGGGTAGTCCTCGGGCACGTTCACCGTCTTGGAGATGCTCGTGTCGACGAAGGGGGCCACCGCGGCCACCATGGCCTTGTGCGCCTCCGCGGAGATCTCCAGCGCGGTCACGAACCAGGCGGGCAGCTTCGCGTCCTCGCCGTTCAGGAACTTGAACAGGCGGTAGGCGTGGTCCTCGACGCGGAACTCCTTGTGCGTGCCGTCGGGCATGCGCTTCTTGCGCGTGTACGTCCAGGAGAACGGCGGCTCGATGCCGTTGGAGGCGTTGTCGGCGAAGGCGAGGGAGATCGTGCCGGTGGGCGCGATGGAGAGCAGGTGCGAGTTGCGGATGCCGTGCTTCCTGATCTTGTCCTTGATCTCCTGCGGCAGGCGCGAGGCGAAGTTGCCGCCCGAGAGGTAGAGGTCCGCGTTGAAGAGCGGGAACGCACCGCGCTCGCGGGCGAGCTCCACGCTGGCCTCGTACGCGCGGTCGCGCATGTACTCGCTGATCTTCGCGCCCATCGTGCGCGCCTCGTCCGTGTCGTAGGCGAGCCGCAGCATGAGCAGCGCGTCTCCCAGACCGGTGAAGCCCAGGCCGATGCGGCGCTTGCTGGCGGCTTCCTTCCTCTGCTGCTGCAGCGGCCACGGCGTCACGTCGAGGACGTTGTCCAGCATGCGCACGGAGGCGTCGATCACCTTGCCGAAGCCCTCGAAGTCGAAGGCGCAGTCGTCCTCGAACGGGCTCTTCACGAAGCGCGCGACGTCGATGGAACCCAGGCAGCAGCAGCCGTAGGCCGGAAGCGGCTGTTCGGCGCACGGGTTCGTGGCCTCGATCGCCTCGCAGTAATAGAGGTTGTTGTCGCGGTTGATGCGGTCCAGGAAGAGGATGCCGGGCTCGGCGTGGTCGTACGTCGAGCGCATCACCTGGTCCCACAGGTCCTGCGCGCGCACCTTGCGGTAGACCCACAGGCCGTCGCCGCGCTGGTAGCCGCCGCCTTCCTTCACTTCCTGCGAGGGCTCGGCGCGGTGCACGAGCTCGACCTCGCCGTTGGCCTCCACGGCCTTCATGAAGGCGTCGGTGACGCCCACCGAGACGTTGAAGTTGGTGAGGTCGCCCTGGTCCTTGGCGTGGATGAAGCGCTCGATGTCCGGGTGGTCGCAGCGCAGCACGCCCATCTGCGCGCCGCGGCGGGCTCCCGCGGACTCGACGGTCTCGCACGACTGGTCGAAGACGCGCATGTAGGAGACGGGGCCGCTCGCGCGCGAGTTCGTGCCCTTGACCCACGCGCCCTCGGGGCGGATGGAGGAGAAGTCGTAGCCCACGCCGCCGCCGCGGCGCATCGTCTCGGCCGCTTCCGCGAGCGCGGTGTAGATGCCGGGCCGGCCGTCGACGATCTCGGTGATGGAGTCGCCCACGGGCTGCACGAAGCAGTTGATGAGGGTGGCGGTGAGGCTCGTGCCGGCGGCCGAGTTGATGCGGCCCGCGGGAATGAAGCCGTTTTCCTGCGCCTCGAGGAACTTCGCCTCCCAGAAGGCGCGGCGGTCCTCGCTTTCATTGCCGGCCAGGGCCTTGGCTACCCGGGCACGCACTTCCCGGATCGATCTTTCCCCGTCCTTGGCGTACTTCTCGATGAGGACTTCGGTGCTGATTTCCTGGGCGGGCAGCCGGGAAATGTCGGCTGCGGAACGGCGGGACTTGGCCACGCTCATGAGGTAGATCCCCCTCTACTTCGTTATAAGGTGAACTCGCCTGCTTCTTGGGCTGGCAGAGCGCTGATTGTCCCCGCGGCCCCCCGGTAACGCTTGCTCCAGATCAAGGGGTGCCGTCATCCTTGGACCCCCACATTTTGTGGTTTACCGGGGAATTCTGTCCAGATATTTCAATCTATAGTGGGTAGGATTCCGGCGCAGTTCTTGCATTTCATGGGGTTGGAGAGACGATGGCGACCGAAGTTGCGACGCTGGCGGGGGGGTGCTTCTGGTGCCTGGAGGCGGTTTTCGACCAGTTTAAGGGAGTCGAAAGCGTGGAATCGGGCTACATGGGCGGCGATTCCCCCAATCCCAGTTATGAAGACATCTGCACCGGGGACACCGGCCACGCCGAGGTCGTGCGCGTCACCTTCGACCCGGCGGTGGTGGGTTTCCGCGACCTGCTGGCGGTCTTCTTCACCATCCACGACCCCACCACGCCCAATCGCCAGGGCAACGACGTGGGCACCCAGTACCGCTCGGCCATCTTCTTCCACTCGCCGGAACAGGAGCAGGCCGCGCGCGAGGTCATCGCGCGGCTCTCCGCCGAGAAGCTCTGGGCCAACCCCATCGTGACCGAGGTCGTGCCGGCCTCGACCTTCTGGCAGGCGGAGGACTACCACCAGGAGTACTTCGCGCGCGTGGGTTCGCAGAACCCCTACTGCTCCTTCGTGGTGGAGCCCAAGGTGGCGAAGTTCCGCAAGGCCTTCACCGACAGGCTGAAGAAAGGGTAGCGTCCCCTCACGGTAGAATCGCGGTTCCATGCGGTTCTTCCGGCTCCTTCGCATCGTCTCCACGATCGGTCGGCACGGGCTCGACGAGTTCCTCGTCGGGCGCGGGCTGGGCATCGTGCGCCTGGCGTTCCGGGCGGCCTTCTTCTGGGCCGACCGGTCGGGACCGAGGGGCGTGCGGCTGCGGCTCGCGCTCCAGGAGCTGGGCCCCATCTTCGTGAAGTTCGGGCAGCTGCTGTCGATCCGCCCGGACCTCATCCCCACCGACATCACCGACGAGCTCTCGAAGCTGCAGGACAGCGTGCCGCCCTTCCCGGCGGAGCAGGTCGTCGAGACGCTCGGCCGCGCCTACGGCAAGCCCTACGCGGAAGTCTTCCGCAACTTCAACCTGACGCCGGTGGCGAGCGCCTCGGTGGCGCAGGTGCATTTCGCGGAGCTGCCGGACGGGCGCGAGGTGGCGGTGAAGATCCTGCGCCCGCACATCGCCGAGACGATCGACAACGACACCGGGATCCTCTACGTGGTGGCCGGGCTCATCGAGCGCATGCACCCGCTCTCCGACCTGCTGCGCGCGCGCGAGGTCGTGCAGGAGTTCGACAAGATCATCCACGACGAGCTGGACCTGCTGCGCGAGGCTTCCAGCATGAGCACCGTCCGCCGCAACTTCGCGGGCAGCACGATCCTCTACGTGCCCGACGTGTACTTCGACTGGTGCACGAAGGAGGTCATGGTGATGGAGCGCATCGACGCCATCCCCGTGAACGACCTCGAGCAGATCCGCGCGCACGGCATCGACACCGCCACGCTCGGCAGGAACGGCGTCGAGATCTTCTTCACGCAGGTCTTCCGCGACGGCTTCTTCCACGCCGACATGCACCCGGGGAACATCTTCGTCGCGCGCGACGGGCGCTACTGCGGCATCGACTACGGGATCATGGGGTCGCTGCCGGAGGTGGACAAGAACTGCCTCGCGATGATCTTCATCGCCTTCTTCAAGCGCGACTACAAGGCGGTGGCGCTGGCGCACATCGACGCGGGGTGGGTGCCGGCGGACACGGGCCTGGAGGAGTTCGAGGGCGCGATCCGTTCCGTGTGCGAGCCCATCTTCGACAAGCCGCTCAAGGACATCTACTTCGGCAAGCTCCTGCTGAGGCTCTTCGAGGTCGGCCGGCGCTTCCGCATGGACATCCAGCCGCAGCTGGTCCTGCTGCAGAAGACGCTCCTGCAGGTGGAGGGCCTGGGCCGCCACCTCGACCCGGAGCTCGACCTGCGCACCTCCGCCCAGCCCATCCTCGAGCGCTGGATGCGCGAGAACTACGGGCCGCGCGGGCTGTGGAAGCAGATCCGGAGCGAAGCGCCCATGTGGGCCAAGTCGCTGCCGCACATCCCGCGCCTGGTCCACAAGGTGCTCGCGGACGACGCGCCGGGGCGCATCGAGCGCGCGCTCACCAAGCTCGAGGCCGCGCAGCGACGGCAGACCAACATCCTTCTCGCCATCGCCCTCATCCTGGCCTTCATGGTGCTCGGCGTCCTCGTCCGCGGCGCCTGAAGAAAGTAAGTCGCGTCCTAATCAGATTACTTTCGGTGCGAGGTTGCTGACTTCCGCCGGGAAAGTAATCCGGGAAAGTAATCTGATTAGGACGCGACTTATCGCAGGAGGTCTTCGAGGATCCTGCGCTTGGCGGCGCAGCGCGGCTCTTCCCAGCAGGTGCGGTAGGCCATCGCGACCTTGCCGTCCTTGCGGATCGTGATCTCCCACGGCCGCTTCATGAGCACGGTGTGCACGTAGCTCACGAAGGATTCCGCGAAGTCGTCGCCCGGGCTGGTGGCCGCGTAGAGCGTCGGGAAGTTGGTCTTCCGCAAGGCTTCGTAGGCCGGCGCCATGGCGGCCGCGTCCAGCTTCGCCCCGAGGTAATACACGACGGAGCCGCGCGCGGGGAAGCCCGCGTCGAAGATCGAAGCGTAGCGGTCCCCCTTCCGGTCGATCGTCCACGAGAGATCGAAGAACGGGAACCGCGCCGTCGCCGGCACCTCGGCGGGCGGGATGTCCCAGCGCGGATGCACGCCGCGGTTGATGGAGAGCACGTGCCCGAGCTCGTGCAGCAGGATGTAGCGGATGGCGCCGCGGCGATCGTCTGTCGCCGCGCCCTCGATCCTCGCCTCGAGCTTCCACGCCTTCGCCGGCTTGAAGGGGGTGTTCTCCTTCCATGTCGCCCAGGCGTTCGCGGTGAATTTCCCGAGCACGGCGGCGTCCAGCACGATGAATCCGCCCACGGGATTGCCGGAGGCGTCGGAGTACATGTCGGTGAATCCCGTGCCGCCCAGGTCGTCCACGAACCAGACGCCGGCGAAGGTCGCATCGAAGGCCCGGCGCACGGATGGCGGCAGGTCGGCGATCGCGCCCCGCACGTCGGCCAGAAAATCGGCAGACAGGCGGCTTGCGCGCGGCTTCTCCGGAAAGCCGTTGGCTGCGTTGTCGAGGTGCAGGAACTCCACCAGCTCCCTTGGCGCGGGGCCGAGGCGCTCGGTGACAGGCCGCGACAGGGACGGCTTCCAGAACGCCGCGCTGCGCGCCGGGTGCGCCCGCATGGCCTGGATGAAGCAGGGCCGGTCGCCCGCCTTGCAGGGCAGCTCGAATGCCGCCTGCGCGCCCGCCGCCATGGCGAGCGCCGCGATTGCCGCCCCGAAGACCCGAATGCGCATTTCCGCCCCCTCCCGCGCCTGCGATTCTCGGGGATTTCCGCCCGCGGGTGCTGAATTTTCCGCGTTGCGCCCGGCCCCTCGCGGGCGCAGACTCGCCGGCTTCACGGTCATCCAACTGGGGGGAAACGATGAATTCCGTGCTTCCGCGCCTGCTCGGCCGCCTGGCGTTCGCCGCCGCGGCGTTCGCATCCACCACCGCCTCCGCGGCCTACGTCTTCAACACCGTCAACTATCCCGGCTCGGTCATGACCGACGTGCGCGGGCTCAACGGCACCGGCCGCATCGTGGGCTACGCGAGCGTCGACGGCGTCAACAACTTCAGCTTCTCCTATGCCGGCGGCACCTTCTCGCTGCTGCCCCCGGCGCCGGTGACCTCGATCGCGCACGGGATCAACGACGCGGGCACCATCATCGGCTCCACGTTCGAGGACCCGCTGCCCACGCGCGGCTTCATCCTCTCCGGCGGCGCCTACACCTACTTCATGCGCCCGGGCTGGACGCACTCGCACGGCCGCGCCATCAGCGCCTCCGGCCTCGTCACCGGCTATTCGGAGGACGCGGCCGGCACCGTCTTCTCGGGGTTCATCTACAACCCGGTCACGGGCGCCTTCACCGACATCTCCATTCCGGGCTCGGGCCTCACGATCGCGCAGGGCATCAACAACGCCGGGCAGGTGGTGGGCAGCGCGATCCTTGCGGGCGGCGCGCATGCGCTCCTGCGCCAGAACGACGGCACGATCGTGCTCTTCCGCATCGGCGGCAACCCCACGCGCGCGCGCGGCATCTCGGACACGGGCCTCATGACCGGCTTCGTCACGATCGGCGCCGTGACGAGCGGCTTCGTCGGCGACTCGCTCGGCTACCAGCTTCTCGACGTGCCCGGCTCCACCTTCACGGTCGGCGAGGCGATCAACAACGCGGGCCAGGTAAGCGGGCTCTATCACGACGCCGGCGGCGCCACGCGCGGCTTCATCGCCACGCCCGTCTCGATGCCCACGGGCACGACCTCGGGCGGCGCGTACGTCTTCTCCGTGGACGTGGTGCCCAACGTGCCGATCTTCATCGACCCGGTGGTGGCCGTGGGCTACGACTACCGGATCGGCAAGAAGAACCCGCGCATCGCCACGGTGCGCCTGCCCATCGGCATCGGCGACAGCTGGTACAAGGTGAAGGTGAAGGGGCGCCGGTTCTTCATCGCCGGGGGCGAGCTGCTCGACTTCCGCGCGAACGGGTTCCCCGGGGGCGTGGACAGGTTCCGCGTCGACTGCATCGAGGTGGACGCGCTGCTGGATCCGGCCAACCCGCAGGCCTTCCCCACGGAGCTCACCTTCATGGAGGCCGGCCGCTTCACCGGGACGCAGAAGCCCATCACGCGCGATTCCGAGCGCGGCGACAGCGGCCGCTGCCTGGCGTCCCGCGACGACGACGAGGACGAGGACGACTGATCCCCCGGATCAACGCTCGTCGAAGTGCAGCAGCACGGGCTGGTGGTCGGAGACGGTCGTGTCCCCGTCCACGCGGATGTCGCGCACGCGCGCGAGGATGTCCTCGCTCACGAAGACGAAGTCGCAGCAGTAGGGCTCCTTCGCATAGCGGTGGTCGTGCACGCAGAAGGTGGGCTCGTGCGGCTTGCCTGCGTGCACGCGCGCCCACGCGTCGCGGTACGCGGGCCCCCCGCTCGCGAGCGGCTTCGAGATCTCGTCGTAGGCGGGGTTCTCGGGCGGGAAGTTGAAGTCCGCGGTGAGGATGGCCGAGGGCGTCTGCGCGGTGAGGTCGAAGGGGCCGTTCTCCGCCGTGGGAAAGCCCGGCCGCGCCGCGCGGCCGCACGCCTCGTCGTGCAGCTCGCGTAGCTTCACCGCCTGGGCGGTGCGCTGCACGGGCGAGTAGTACTCGAGGTGCGTGGTCGTGACGCGCACCGGCCCCATCGGCAGCTTGAGCGTCGCCTCGATGGCCACGCGCGGCATCGATTCCTTGCCCGGGTCCGCGGGCCAGGGCAGCGCGTGGCGGCGCACGGAAACCACCGGCAGGCGCGTGAGGATCATGTTGCCGAAGCGCCGGCGGCGCCCTCCGGGCCCCTCGAGGTCCACGCCGTAGCCCGGGATCGCGGTGTAGCCCGGCAGCAGTGCCGCGAGAAGCGCGAACTGGTCTGCCTCGTCGTTGCCCTCGAGGCCGGGGAAGTTGTCCGCGATCTCCTGCACGTTCAGCACGTCGAAGTCGGCCATCGAGCGCGCGTGCGCGACGATGCGCGCGAGGTCGACGCGGCCGTCGATCCCGCGGCCCCACTGCAGGTTCCAGGTGATGAGCTTCATGCCCTCATTATCTACCCTCACCCCCGACCCCTCTCCCAAGGGAGAGGGGAGAAAAGGGCTCCCTCTCCGAAGGGGGAGGGGAGAAATGGGCTCCCTCTCCCTTGGGAGAGGGCTGGGGTGAGGGTAACGGCGCCGTTACTGCGGTGCAGCAACCTTTTTGCTAGACTCGCCCGCATTCCGAACCGCTGCCCCAGCGCCCCATGTCCACCCTCGTCTTCTTCACGATCGCCTACCTCGTCGTCACGATCGCCATCGGCCTGTACGCCGCGAAGTTCGTCTCGAACTCGAAGGACTACCTGGTGGCCGGCCGGGGCCTGCCTCTCTACATGAACGTGGCGACCGTGTTCGCCACCTGGTTCGGGGCAGAGACGGTGCTGTCGGTGTCGGCCACATTCGTGAAGGATGGCCTGGGGGGAATTCCGGCCGACCCGTTCGGGGCGAGCTTCTGCCTGGTCTTCGTGGCGCTCTTCTTCGCCCGCGCCTTCTACCGCATGGACCTGCTCACCATCGGTGACTTCTACAAGAAGCGCTACGGCAAGGGGGTGGAGGTGCTCACCAGCCTCGCGGTGACGCTCTCCTACCTCGGCTGGACCTCCGCGCAGCTCACCGCCCTGGGGATCGTCTTCAATTCCCTCTCCCAGGGTGCCATCTCGCTCGACCAGGGCATCCTCATCGGCGCGGTGATCGTCCTCATCTACACGACCTTCGGCGGCATGTGGTCGGTGGCGCTCACGGACCTCTTCCAGTCCGTGGTGATCGTCCTGGGCCTCCTTTACGTGGCGTTCCTGGTCTCGGGGATGGCGGGCGGCGTGGGCAAGGTGGTGGCCCACGCCTCCGAAGCCGGCAAGTTCCAGTTCTGGCCGACGGGGGGCAGCAAGGAGTGGTGGCTGTTCGCGGGCGCGTGGATCACGATGGCCATCGGCTCGATCCCGCAGCAGGACGTCTTCCAGCGCGTGACCAGTGCCAAGAACGAGAACACGGCGGTGAAGGGCTCGCTCCTGGGGGCCCTGGCGTATTTCTGCTTCGCCTTCGTGCCGATCTTCCTCGCCTACGCCGCGCTCCTCGTCGACCCGAAGATGGTCGAGCCCCTCCTGCAGTCGGAAGGCCGCGAGGTGCAGCTCATCCTGCCCAACCTCGTCCTGAACCACATGCCGATGTTCGCGCAGGTGATGTTCTTCGGGGCGCTGCTCTCGGCGATCCTGTCCACCGCCTCGGGGGCGCTCCTCGCGCCGACGGCCCTGTTCACCGAGAACGTGCTGAAGCCGCTATTCGGCGACATGAGCGACAAGCGCTTCCTCGTCCTTCTGCGCACGGTGCTCGTGTTCTTCACCGCGGGCGTCCTGATCTTCGCGCTCAACAACACCAGCACCATGTACGAGATGGTGCAGAACGCCTACAAGGTGACGCTGGTGGGCGCCTTCGTGCCCCTGGTGTGCGGGATCTACTGGCACCGCGCCTCCACGCAGGGGGCGCTCGTCTCGTCGCTCGTCGGCCTGGTGGTGTGGGGGATCTGCGAGAAGTTCTTCGCCGAGGCCGAGATCCCGCCCCAGCTCGTCGGCCTGGCCGCCGCCGCCATCGGCATGGTCGCCGGCTCCCTCGCCCCGCAGCTGGTGAAGGACGCGCGGCACGGCACCCACGCGAGAGACTAGGGGGCATTTCCCGGGTTTCCGGGGCCGGCCGGTCCCGCATACCCCCCCTCCGGCGGCGTTTCGCCCCCGCTTTTCCGCATTTCGTCGCTTTCCGCTTCAGGCCCCCCTTGCGCCTCCTTAATCTGGCGCCAAGTCGAACGCACCCGCCGGGTGCCGAGCCGTGAAGAAGGAGAGGGACCATGAGCAAACTCGAGAAGCTGGACCTGATTGGCGTCGCCTCGCTGGCCGCTGTGACCGCCGCGCTGCTGGTGGCCTGGATGGTGACCACGCACAACGCCGCAAGCCAGGTTCGCCCGGTCGCCCAGGCCCCGGCCGTCACCCTGACCCACGACGGCAGCATGAAGCTCACGGTGACCGCGAGCCACGAGCGCCCGCAGCAGTACTCCGCGACCGCCCGTTCCACGTCCGCCAGCAGCATGGCCGGCCCGGCGCTGGAAGTCGCGCTCCCGTACGCGCTGCGCCCCTGAGAGGCAGCCATGAGCTCCATCGACCAGGTCATTCCGCCACGGGTGTTCCGGCTTTCGTCCGCGATCACCGGCGTGGTTGCCGGTTGGTTTGCGCTCACCTTTTTCGTCACCGTCGGTGGAGTCCTCCTCGGCGCCTGACCCGATTCCCCTGTAGGAACCATCCCCACCCGGCTCCGGCCGGGTTTTTTTTCCGTACCAGGTACGCGTACCTGGTACGGGTACCTGGTACGGCAAGGGGAAACGCCCCCTTTTTGTCCGGCGCGGGCGCGCCCGGATACCCCGGCGGCGCGTTTCGTCGCAGGCGGGTGGATGGCGGCGGGGGCTGCTGCGTAACCTTCGAGAACAAAGAGAAACGCCATGAAACGACCGACCCGCTCCCTGCCCGTGACTTGGACCGCGCGCCTGCGCGAATCGAGGATCCCGCGCCCGTTGCCGCCCAGGCCGGATGCCGCTCTCGCCGCCGCCCGCCCCGGCATCGCCGCCCGGTGGAAGCCGCGCGACCGGGTCAGCGCGGCCGGCAACTGATACCCTTCCGGCCACCGACCCCCCGCCCCCAGCCGCCGTGATCGACACCACCCGACTCTTCGAGGGACTCACGCTCAAGCGGGTGCTGCTGGTCACCGTCCTGTGCGTCTGGGCGGCCGGAGCGATCGTCTGGTTCTTCGCCAACACCTACCTCGACCTGCTGGTGAGCGCCCTGTGCGTGGGCTACACCAGCATGGTGCTGTTCACCGCGGCCACGAACGTCCGCGGCCACCGCCTGCCGCAGTGGGTGATCCAGGTCGGCGCCATCATCGTGGGCTCGTTCCTGGGCACGATGCTCGCCGGGATCGTGAAGGGCCGGCCGCTCGCCACCATGTTCACGGAGCGCTACTACGGCGTGCTCATCACCATGGGGCTGGGCATCGGCTTCGGGTGCATGGTGCTGTGGGTCTACAACTTCCGCGTGCGCGAGTCCCGCCGCGACGCGGAGCTGGCCCGGGCCCAGGCCGAGCGGACGCAGCTGGAGAAGAACGTCCTGCAGGCCCAGCTCGCCCTCATGCAGGCGCAGGTGGAGCCGCACTTCCTCTTCAACACGCTGGCCAACGTCCAGCACCTGGTGGAGACGGACCCGGCCTCGGCCTCGCGCATGCTCGAGAGCCTCATCCAGTACCTGCGCGCGGCGCTGCCCCGCATGCGGGAGGACGCGACGACCGTGGGCCGCGAGGCGGACATGGCCAAGGCCTTCCTCGACATCCACCGCATGCGCATGGGCTCGCGCCTGGACTACGTCCTCGAGGTGCCCGAGAACCTGCGCTGCCGGCCCTTCCCGCCCATGATGCTCATCTCGCTGGTGGAGAACGCCATCAAGCACGGCGTCGATCCCTGCTGCGAGGCGGGCACGGTCACGATCCGCGCCTCCGAGGAGGGCGGGAAGCTGCGCTTCTCGGTGGCGGACACGGGCGAGGGCATCTCGCCGCGCAAGGGCACGGGCGTGGGACTTACCAACATCCGCGAGCGCCTGAAGGCGCTGCACGGCGCGGGCGCGCGCCTCCTCATCGAGGAGAACGCGCCGCGGGGGGTCGTCGCCACCATCGAGGTCGACACGGGCCTGCCGGAAGAGGCGCCGCAGCCGGTTGCCCCGCCGGCCAAGGCCGCGGCATGATCCGCGCATGTCCGGTTCCCATGCTGCCCAGGCCTCCGTCACCGCGGTCATAGCGGACGACGAGCCGCTCCTGCGGGCGCAGCTCAAGGCGAGGCTCGGCAAGCTCTGGCCGGAGCTCGCCATCGTCCACGAGATGGCGGACGGCCGCGACGTCGACCAGGTGCTCGCCGCGCACGCCCCGCGCCTTTTCTTCCTCGACATCCAC
>JBGARD010000020.1:0-52890 GCA_044230355.1 Usitatibacteraceae bacterium
ACCTCGGCCTCGCGGTCGCGCACGGCCTCGGGAATGTGGACCGCGTTCATCTGCGGCAGGCGCGCGCCTTCCTTCACGAGGTACTTCAGTCCCATGGCCTCGAGCCCCGCCTTGAGCGCGAGGTGGTTCCTCTGGTGGCGGGCCCAGCAGTTCTCGAGCCCCTCTTCCTTGATGAGCAGCAGCGCCTCGTGCAACGCGTACAGGCTGTTGGTGGGCGCCGTGTGGTGGTAGGTGCGGGTGGTCGCGCCCCAGTAGCCCAGCAGCAGGTTCATGTCCATGAACCAGCTGTGGATCTTGTCCTTGCGCGCCTTCACGTGCTCGACCACGCGGTCGTTGAAGGACACGGGCGACAGGCCCGGGGTGCACGACAGGCACTTCTGGCTCGCCGAGTAGATGGCGTCGACCTCCCAGTCGTCGACCATGACGGGGCAGCCGGCGAGCGAGGTGACCGCGTCCACGATGGTGAGCGCGCCGTGCTTGTGGGCCACGGAGACGAGCGTCTTCGCGTCCGACTGCACGCCCGTGGAGGTTTCCGCGTGCACGAAGGCCACGATCCGGGCGTCGGGGTTCTTCTTGAGGGCTTCCTCGAGCTTGTTGGGATCGCAGGGCTCGCCCCAGGCGTCCTCGACCACGACGGCGACGCCGCCGGCGCGCTCCACGTTCTCGATCATCCGGCCGCCGAAAACGCCGTTGCGGCAGACGACCACCTTGTCCCCGGGAGCGACCATGTTGACGAAGCAGTACTCCATCCCCACCGAGCCGGGGCCGGAGACGGGGAAGGTGAGCGCGTTCTTCGTCTGGTAGGCGTAGCGCAGGAGGCTCTTGAGCTCCTCCATCATCTCGACGAAGACGGGGTCGAGGTAGCCGATCGCCGGCAGGCTCATCGCCGCCATCACGCGCGGGTTGATCTCGGAAGGGCCGGGGCCCAGCAGGGTGCGCTGGGGCGGGTGGAACGAGTGGATCTTCTTGGTGGGGGCCAGGTGCTTGAGCGTCATGTCTGTGTCCTTGTTTCCGGGGCGTCTTGCAAATGCGCCCCGTGGGGAAATCGTAGCAGGATGCGGGTGAAGGTCCGGTTGTCCGGGGTCAACCTCGGCCGGGCGTGAAGCGCACGATCGTCCCCTGCGAAAGGTGGGGAAGGTCGTCGGGGTCGATGGCCGTGTCGCCTTCGGGCTGCGGGGTGCCGTCGGCGACGAGGCCCGCGAAGTCGTAGAGGCTGCGGTCCATGAGGTGCGAGGGGGTGACGCGGGTGAGCGCGCTGAAGATCGAGATCACGCGCCCGGGGTGCGTCTTCTCCCATCCGCGCAGCATCGCCTTCGCCTGCTTCCTCTGCATGTTCTCCTGCGAGCCGCACAGGTCGCAGGGGATGATGGGGAAGCGGCGGTCCTCGGCGTAGGCCGCGAGGTCCTTCTCCTCGACGTAGGCGAGCGGGCGGATCACGATGTGGCGCCCGTCGTCGGAGACGAGCTTGGGCGACATCGCCTTGATCTTGCCGTTGTGGAACAGGTTCAGGAAGAAGGTCTCGAGGATGTCGTCGCGGTGGTGCCCCAGCGCGATCTTGGTGGCGCCCAGTTCCTTCGCCACCCGGTACAGGACGCCACGCCGCAGCCGCGAACACAGGCTGCACATGGTCTTTCCCTCGGGGATCACGCGCTTCACCACCGAGTGCGTGTCCTGCACCTCGATGCGGTGCGGGATGCCGCGCGCGGAGAGGTACTCGGGCAGCACGTGCGCCGGGAACCCCGGATGGCGCTGGTCCAGGTTCACCGCGACCACCTCGAAGGGCACCGGGGCGCAGTCGCGAAGGTGCACGAGGACGTCGAGGAGCGCGTAGCTGTCCTTGCCCCCCGAGAGGCAGACCATCACCTTGTCGCCGGCCTCGATCATCGAGAAGTCGGCGATGGCCTCGCCCACGAGGCGGCGGATGCGCTTCCTTCGCTTGGCGGCCTCGAAATCGGCCTTGCGCGTGTCGCGCGCGGGTGCGGTGGCGGTGGTCATGGGCCTCTAGAGGGCGATGGAGCGCCCGCCGTCCACGGCGAGCACCTGCCCGGTCACGAAGGGGGCGTCGAAAACCAGATATTTTACCGCGCCGGCGATGTCCTCCGCAGTACCCGTGCGGCGAAGAGGCGTTTGTACCGTGATCCGCTCGCGCTCGGCCGGCGGGAAGGCCTCCCCGTCCTCGGGCCACAGGATGGCACCCGGCGAGACGCCGTTCACCCGTACCTCGGGCGCGAGCTCCAGGGCGAGGGCGCGCGTGAGGCCCGCCAGCCCGCTCTTGGCCACGGAATAGGCGAGGAAGCCCGCCAGGGGGCGCTCGGCGTGGATGTCCACGATGTTCACGATGGCGCCGCGCGCGCGGCGCAGATGGGGCGCGGCGGCCTTGGAGAGGAAGAGCGGCGCTCGCAGGTTCGTGCCCACGAGGTCGTCCCAGGCGCCGGCGCCGAGCTCCTCGAGGGGGGTGGCGTGGAACGAGGAGGCGTTGTTCACCAGGGCATCGAGCCGCCCGAAGCGCGCGGCGGCCTCCTCCACGAGGCCGGGCAGGCGCGCCAGGTCCAGGAGATCGCCCCGGACGACGGCCGTCGAACCGGGCCGGGCCGCCTCGAGGTCGGCCAGCAGGGCATCGGCCTCCCCGCAGGACCGGTTGCAGTGCACCACCACGCGAGCGCCGGCCGCGTGCGCCGCGCGCACGATCGCGGCCCCCACGCGCCGGGCGCCTCCCGTCACCAGAACCACCGGTCCGCCCATGGTGCTATATTCCCCGACAATCGCCGCGCCCGCAGCCAAGCGGCGCCAGAGGCGAAAGTTTAACGAATTCCGCGATCGATCCCCGACGGCGCCGCGAGCACCAGATGTCTTCCCAGGCAGACTTCTCCCTTCCTCCCCCGTCTCCCGAGGCCATCGCGCACTCTCACGAGCTCGCCGAGCGCATCGCCACGGCGATCGTCCACGAGGGCGGCTGGATCCCGTTCTCGCGCTTCATGGAGCTCGCCCTCTACGCGCCCGGCTACGGCTACTACGCCGCCGGCTCGCGCAAGATCGGCGCCGACGGCGACTTCGTCACCGCTCCCGAGATCTCCCCGATGTTCTCGCGCTGCATCGCCATGCAGGCGCGCCAGGCGCTCGAGCGCACGGGAGGCGACATCCTGGAGCTGGGCCCGGGCACCGGCGTGCTGGCGGCCGACCTCTACGCCGAGCTCAAGGCCCAAGGGGTGGCGCCCGCGCGCTACCGGCTCCTCGAGGTGAGCCCGGAGCTGCGCGAGCGGCAGCGGGCCCTGGTCGCCGAGCGCCTGCCGGGCGACATCGGGCATTTCGAGTGGATCGACCGCCTGCCCGATCGCATCGACGGCCTGGTCGTCGCCAACGAGGTGCTGGACGTCCTGCCCTGCTCGCTCCTGCACCGGACGGGCGGCGAGATCCTCGAGCGCGGCGTGGTGCTGACCGAGTCCGGCTTCGCCTGGGACGACATGGCCTTGCCGGACGGCGAGCTCAAGCGCCGAGCGGCCGCCGTGATCCCCGCCGGCGACTACGAGTACCTCACCGAGGTGAACCTCGCCGCCGAGGCGCTGGTGCGCTCCGTGGCGGCGGCGCTGGGCCGCGGCCTCGCGCTCTTCATCGACTACGGCTACGCGCAGGCGGAGTACTACCATCCCCAGCGCGCGACGGGCACGTTGCGCTGCCACTACCGCCACCGCGTCCACAACGATCCGTTCCTGCTGCCGGGCCTGCAGGACATCACGGCGCACGTGGACTTCACGGCCATGGCCCGCGCGGCCCAGTCGGCGCGCGCCGAGGTGATGGGCTACACGACCCAGGCCCACTTCCTCATCTCGTGCGGACTGGGAGTGATGGTGGCCGACACCGACCCGGGCATGACGCTCTCGCGCCTGAAGACGACCAGCGCAGTGAACCGGCTGATCAGCCCGTCGGAAATGGGCGAGCTCTTCAAGGTCCTGGGGATCGGGCGGGGGATCGACCCGCCCCTGCAGGGCTTCCAGGCGGCGCGCCCGCTGGCGCTGGAGCCGGAGGCCGGGGAATAGCAGGGCATGGGCTAGAATCGCCCGCTTGCGCAGTTCGAGCGGCTGGCAAACCAACGGGCGCGAGCCCGAGACAAGAGGAGAGAGGACTCATGAGGAGATTCATCGCGGTAACGGCCGCCCTGGTGGCGGCATTCGGGCTGGCCAGCGCCGGCGCGCAGGAGAAGAGGGCACGGATCTCGATCGGCACGGGAGGCACCGCGGGGGTCTACTACCCCCTGGGTGGCGGCCTGGCGGCGACCCTGTCCAAGTACGTCCCCGGCCTGGACGCCACGGCCGAGGTGACCGCCGGCTCGATCGCCAACCTGCAGCTCATCGGCGGCGGCAAGTCCGAGGTGGGCTTCACGATGGCCGATGCGGCGTGGGATGCCTACAACGGCCTCGACAAGTTCAAGGACAAGAAGGTGCCCCTGCGCACCCTCGTCGTGTTCTACCCGAACCGCATGCACGTCGTGACGGCCGAAGGCAAGGGCATCGAGAAGATGACCGACCTCAAGGGCAAGCGCGTGGCCACGGGCGCGCCGGCTTCGGGCACCGAGGTGATGTCGATGCGCCTCATCGAGGCCTTCGGGATGGACCCCAACAAGGACGTGAACCGCGAGCGCCTGTCGCTCGCCGAGTCGGTGAACGCCCTCAAGGACGGCAAGGTCGACGCCCTCATGTGGGTGGGCGGCGTTCCCACGCCCGGCATCACCGACTTCGCGGCCACGCCCGGCAAGAAGATCAGGCTCGTCGACCACGGCGACGGGGCCGAGGCCATGCGCAAGAAGTACGGCCCGCTCTACGTGAAGAACCGCATCCTCGCCAACGCCTACCCGGGCGAGACCCGCGAGACGTCGAACGTCGACGTCTGGAACCTCCTGGTCGTGCCCGAATCGGCCGACGAGAACCTTGTCTACCAGATCACCAAGACCATGTTCGAGAAGAAGGACGAGCTGGTGAAGGCGCACAAGGACGCCGCGTTCCTCGCCCTCGACAACCAGCTCACGGGCGGCTCCCCCATCCCGTTCCACCCGGGCGCCCTGAAGTACTTCAAGGAGAAGGGGCTCAAGGTCGACTGAGCCGGCGCCGGCCGGCCCCGCGCCGGCCATGTTCCCCGGAAAGGGCCCGTCCGCGGGCCCTTTTCCTTTGCCGGCCCCCCCGCCGGGCGCGCGCAAGTCCTTGATTTCCCGGGCGCGCCGCGGGCGCTGCCGGGGAAAATGGTGCAGTGCAATAAATATTTGCCATACCCCCTTGACTTGGCTGCGGGTTGGCCTAAAATTCGTTTTGTGCAGTGCAGCAAAACAGGCTGCCGCAAACGTCACCCCAGCGATCACAGTCCAAGGAGAACACCATGTTCAAAGTCGACCAGTTCAGCGCCGCCAACGAGGCCGCCATCAACCAGTTCGCGCATTTCGCCCAGCTTTCCCTCGCCAACCTCGAGAAGTTCGCCGAGATCGGCCTCGACGCCGCCCGCGACTCCGTCGAGCAGGCCACCGCGCATGCCGCCGCCCTCGCCGGCGCGAAGGACGTGCACGAAGTCATCGCCATCAACTCCGCCGCCCTCGAGCCGGTCATGAAGCGCGCCTACGCCTACTCGCGCACCGTGTACGAGACCGCCGCCGAGACCAACGCCGAAGTCAAGAAGGTCATGGAGAAGCAGGCCGCCGACCTCAACAAGACCGCCGCCTCCTCGCTGGAAGAGGCCTTCAAGTACGCGCCGGCCGGCTCGGAAGCCTACGTCGGCAACGTGAAGAGCGCGATGGCAGCCGCCCAGAACGCCTACGCGAACCTCGCCTCGATCAACAAGCAGCTCTACGACACCGTCGAGAAGACCGTCGAGCAGAACGTCGCGACCGTCCAGTCGGCCGCCAAGGCCCCCAAGGCCCCGGTCCGCAAGGCCGCGAAGCGTCGCTAGCCGATCGCGCCCCGCGAGGGGCGTGACGCGCAGCACCCCGAAAGGCCCCCGGTGATCCCGGGGGCTTTTTTTCGCCTTCGATTTCGCTTTCGGGCGAGCCCCGGCTCAACCCGCCGGCAGGATCCTGGCGATCCGCTCCGCGCGGGCGGCGTGGAGGGCCGCCGGCACGTTCAGGGGCTGCTCGCGGGCGATCGCCGCCGCGTCCACCTCGAGGGCCGCCGCGCGCGCCCGGCGCAGCCGCTCCCGGGGCACCTGCCGGTCCAGGCGGCGGGCGCGCAGGTCGCATTCGCACGCTTCCATGAGCCGCTCGAGGCGTTCGGGACGGCGGAAGGAGTCCGTCCGCTCCAGGAGCGCGAGGAGATGCTCGGCTCCGAGGATGCCGGCGCCCTCCACGGCGGCCCGCTCCCGCGCGGCGAGGCCCGCCAGGTCGCGGCACTCCCCCGGCGCGTTGATGCGCTCGCAGAGCTTCGTCACCGCCTCGGGCGCGAGCCCCAGCGTGAGGCAGGCGAAGCGAACGGGCAGCCCGTACGCCGTCGCCGCGTCGAGGCGCGCCGCGAGCAGGGCCGCGTCGTCGCCGGCCGCCTGCGCCTCCACCTCGGGCAGCACGCGCGCGAGCGCGCCGCATTCGCGCAGGATCGCGACCATCCGGGCGGGACCCGGCTCCTGCAGGCCGCGCGCGATCTCCTGCCAGACGCGCTCCGGCACCAGGTGGTCCGCCTCTCCCGATTCCACCATGCGGCGCAGCAGCGCCATCGTCTCGGGCGCCACGGTGAATCCGAATCGCGCGGCGAAGCGGGCGACGCGCAGGATCCGCACCGGGTCCTCGGCGAAGGCCTCGCTCACGTGCCGCAGGATCCCGCGCTTCAGGTCCTCCGCGCCCCCGTAGGGGTCGACGAGGACGCCGTCCTCGCCCCGGGCGATGGCGTTGATGGTGAGGTCGCGCCGGCGCAGGTCTTCCTCGAGGGTGACCTCGGGCGAGGCGTGGAAGGCGAAGCCCCTGTAGCCGGGCGCGGTCTTCCTCTCCGTGCGCGCGAGCGCGTACTCCTCGTGCGTCTCGGGGTGCAGGAACACGGGGAAGTCGGAGCCGACGGCGCGGAACCCGCGGGCTGCCATTTCCTCCGGGGTGGAGCCCACCACCACCCAGTCGCGGTCGGCCACGGGCCGCCCGAGGAGCTCGTCGCGCACGCTCCCGCCCACGGCGTAGATCTTCATCGCGGGTGCCCGGTGCGCGCCCTCACTGCCGCGGGGGCTCGGCGTAGGGCTCGTCCTCGGCCACGAACTCGGTCTCGGCGCGGGCCCCCTCGCACCAGTCGCGCACGGCGCTCGCGGCAGTCACGGCCTCGCAGTAGCGCTGCGCGACGGGCGGGCAGGCCACGCCGTAGGTCGCGAAGCGCATCACCACCGGCGCGAACATCGCGTCGGCCGCGCAGAAGCGCCCGAAGAGGAAGTCCCCGCCCGTCCCGAAGCGCGAGCGCGCCTCGCGCCACAGGAGCTCGATGCGGTCGATATCCATCCGCACCTGCGGCGTCATGCCCTTGCCGGGATGGCTGGAGCGGATGTTCATGGGCATCGCGGAGCGCAGGTTGCGAAAGCCCGCGTGCATCTCCGCCGACGCGGAGCGCGCGAAGGCCCGCGCGGCGGGGTCCTCGGGCCAGACGCCCTTGCCGGGGAACCATTCCGCGACCGACTCGGCGATGGCGAGCGTGTCCCACACGGCCAGGTCGCCGCGCCAGAGGACCGGCACCAGCCCCGAGGGAGACCAGCGGCCGATGCCCGCGTCCCACTCGTCGGAATGGAAGCGGAGCTTTCGCTCCTCGAAGGGAATGCCGAGCTGGGCCAGCAGCACCCAGGCCCGCATAGACCACGAGGAGTAGTTCTTGTTGCCGATGACCAGGGTCAGGCCTTCCATCTTCACCTCCCGGTGCGGCGGTAGCTCGCGTAACGGCCCCGCAGGCCCGCGGCCGCCATGTACTCGGGCACGATCGCCTCCATCGCCGAGGGCGCGAATCCGAAGACCGCGGGGAAGGGGCAGGAGCACACGCTGTCCAGCTTCATCGAGGCGAGGTTGTCGCGCGTCATGAGCGGCCCGGGCAGGTGCTCGAGCACGAAGGCCTGCGCCTGCGCGGCCCAGCCGGGAAGGGGCACGATGACCCGCTCCAGGCCCTGCAGGCGGGCGACGTAGCGCACGATCTCGGCCAGCGGGTAGGCCTGCGGGCCGCACAGGTCGTAGGACTGCCCGGCCGTCCGCGCGTCCCCGAGGCACGCGGCCACCGCCCGCGCCACGTCCTCCACCCACACGGGCTGGAAGCGCACCCCGGCGCCGGCGAGCGGCACCACGGGCAGGGGCCTCACCAGCCCGGCGAACAGGTTGAGGAAGCTGTCGTCGCGCCCGAAGATGACGGAAGGCTTGAGGACGGTGATCGCGAGCCCCGTGCCCTCGCTGCGCAGCGCCGCCTCGCCCCGCCCGCGGGAGCGCAGGTACTCGCTGGGGCCGTCGGGGGCGGCGTGCAGCGCGCTCACGTGAACCAGGCGGCGCACGCCGGCGGCGCGGCAGGCGCGCGCGAGGCGGGCGGGCAGTTGCACGTGCACCTTCTCGAAGCTCTCGCGCCGGCTCTGGTGCAGGATGCCCACCAGGTTCACCACCGCGTCCATGCCGTCCAGGGCGAGGGCGAGGCCGGCGTCGTCGTGGGGGCTCCCGAGAAATATCTCGAGGGAAGGGATCACCGTGAGGGGCCGCGACTTGAGGCGCTCGCGCGTGAGGGCGCGCACGGCGAACCCCGCGGCGGCGAGCCTCGCGCACACCGAGCGCCCCACGAAGCCGCTCGCCCCGAGCACCAGCACGCGCGCGCTCATGGCAGGGAGGCGACGTTGGACGCGTCGCCCGCGTTCCGGGCCGGCACGGTGCCCATCATCCGGCGCAGGCTCGGCGCCTTCCCGGTGAGGCGGTGGGTGTAGAACCACGCGTTGGCCATGACTTTCTTCACGTAGTCGCGCGTCTCGTCGAAAGGGATCGACTCGGCGTACGCGGCGCCCTCCAGGGGCTTCGCGTCGCGCCAGCGCTTCGCCCGGCCGGGGCCCGCGTTGTAGCCCGCCGTGGCGAGGATCGGGTCTCCCAGGTCGGCGAGGACGCGATGGAAGTAGTACGTGCCCATCGCGACGTTCACGTCCGGCTGCACGAGCAGGGCGGGCCTGTAGGACTGCACGGGAATCTGCTTGGCCACCCAGCGCGCGGTGGCGGGCATGAGCTGCATGAGACCCATCGCCCCCGCGCGCGACCTCGCCCCCGCGTTGAAGCGGCTTTCCTGGCGGATGATCCCGAAGAGCAGGGCCTCGTCCACGTTCCACTGGCGGGCGGCGGCGGCGAGCGGCTCGCGGTGGTGGGTGGGATAGCGGCGCCCGTAGTCGTGCAGGGACGCGGTGCGGTCGGCCGCGCCGATGGCGCGGTCCGCGAGCCCCGCCTGCAGGGCCACCTCCGAGGCCGCGAGCAGCCCGCGGTCGTCCACGGCGCGCAGGGCGAAGACCCATTCCCGGAACGCCTCCGGGTTCATCTCCACGCGGTAGAGGGCGAGGGCTCGGCCCACCGCCGGGATGGCGCGGATGCGCGCCAGGTCTTCCTCGGCAACGGGGCGGGCGGTCCAGTCGGGAGCCTCGGCTCCGCCGAGTTCCTCCGCCGCCAGCAGGCCGTAGAAATGGCGTTCCCGCGAAAGCGGCCGCAGGATCGCCTCGGCCGCCGGCCCGGCCCCTTCCGCGGCAAGGGCCCGCGCGAGCCAGTAGCGCCAGGCGGGATCGCGCGCCTCTTCCGGCGGCATCAGGTTCACGGCCGCGCGCAGCGCCGCCCAGTCGACCGCGCGAAGCGCGGCGCGCGCCTTCCATTTCAGCTGCTCGGCGGTGAACGGCCCTTCGCCTGCCAGCGCGTACCACTCGAGGGCGCGCGGGTGATGCTGCTGCGCCGCGGCGTGGGCGATGCGGGCCCACCCCTGGCGGGGGTCGTCCGGCCCGAGGACCGCCGTGTGGGTCTTCCACAGCGCCGCCGCGTCGTCGGGGCGGCTCCGGGCGAGCCGCGTCACGGCGAACAGCAGCAGCTCGTGGGTCGCGCGGCCCGGGATGCGGGACTTCTCGCCGGCGATGTACTTGGCCGGGTCCGCGGCGGCCCGGTCCAGGGCCTTCTCGTTGATCCGCTCGCTGTTGGGCAGGAACGCGTTGGCGCGGCGCGCCTCGGACACGTTGCCGGCCGCGAGGACCTTGCGGATCCGCTCCCAGGCCTCCGGCGGGCCGATGAGGCGCTCGCGGGCCGCCGCCTCGAAGGGCGGCGTGCAGGCGGCGGGCGCCTCGCGGCCGGCGAGCCAGAGCGAGCGCGCCTCCTTGAGGGCCTCCGCGTCGCCGCGGTCGATCCGGTCCTGGAGCGCGTGGCAGGCGACTTCCACGTCGTCCGAGGCGAGCGCCGGGAACTCCTGGCGGAAGAGGTCCCACTGGCCGGCGGCGCCCAGCGCCTTCAGCCAGTCCCGCCGCAGCGGGTCGGCGAGGGGCGTGTCGGCGTGGCGCTGAAGGAAGGCGCGGACCGCCGCCGGGTCGGCCTTGTCGATGCCGAGCGAGAGGGACCAGTAGGCCGGATACGCCTCGAGGGGGTGGCCGGCGAAGCGCCGCTGCCAGGTCTCGAGCGCCTTCACGTCGCGGCGCTGGAAGGCATCGCGCGCGGCGGGGAGATCGGCCTCGGTGGCGGGCGCGGACGAAGGCGCGGCGAGGACCGGCCCGGCGGCGAGGGCGAGGACGGCGAGCAGTTGCGAAAGTCGCATCGGGAGGAGCGCGTTCACCGGGGGATTATATTCCCCGCTGACCGCGCTCCCGGCCCGGGGTTCACTTCATCGCGGGCAGCACCCAGATGAGCATCGCGAAGGCGTAGCAGATCACGCAGGAAATCAGCGTGAAGGGCACGCTCCAGCGCAGGAACTCGCGCAGGCTCACCTTGCGGTTCTCCTCGCGCTCGCAGATGTTGGCCGCCACGTAGAGCGCCGGGGCGCCGGCGATGGTGAGGTTGCTGCCCAGCGTGCCGGACCACAGCAGCATCCACCACAGCGGCCAGGGGTCCACCCCGGTCTGGCCGAGGTCGCGCACGGTGTAGAGGAAGGTGAGGATGTAGGCGTCGTGCTCGACGATGCCCACGATCGGGATGGTGACCCAGTAGAGGAGGGTCGCGCCGAGCGCCATGTTCTGCGCGAAGATCGGGGCCATGGCGTGCGCCAGCTTCTCGAGGATGCCTGTCTTCTCGAGGCCGCCCACCAGCGCGAAGAGCGCGATATAGAAGAAGACGGCGCGCCAGTCGAGCTCCTGCACCACCTCCTCGAAGCTGGGCTTCTTGACCCGGTCGCCCAGGAGCTCCAGCACCAGCACCAGCACGAGCGCGCCGGTCATGGCGATGAAGCCGAGCTTCACGCCGAGGTGCTCGCGCATGCTCATCGCGACGATCGTGCCGATGAAGCCGACCATGACGACCGTGGCGAAGAGCTTGTCCGGGATCTTCGCCTCGCCCATGCTCTCCCCGCCCGCGGCCACGGGTTTGGACCCGCTGAACTTGCGGAAGAAGAGCCAGTACATGAGCGCGAGGGTAAGCGCGAAGGTGACGAAGAGGATCGGGAAGGAGCTGGGCCTTCCCTTGGACCAGATGAAGTCGAAGAACTCCGCCCCCGAGACGCTGTGCATCATCTGCGGCGGCAGGTCGCCCAGGAGCATGGCCGAGCCCATGAAGTTGGCGCTGAAGCCGATCATGAGGACGAGCGGCGTGAGGGGCAGCCCGAGGTGGCGGGCGAGCGGGATGGCCACCGGCGCGAACATGAGGATCACCACCACGTTGTCCACCACCATCGACACGAGGCCGGAGAGCATCGACAGGATGACGATGAGCATGCCGCCGTTGCCGCGCGAGAGCTCGAGGGCCTTCACCGAGAGCCATTCCGGTATCCCCGACTTGCCGAAGTAGCCGGCGATGGTCCAGATGGAGACGAGGATCGCCATCACGTTCCAGTCGACGATCTTGAAGGCGTCGTCCTCGTTCATGAGGCCCAGCCAGATCATCACCGCCACGCCCAGCAGCGCCGCGGCGGTGCTGTCGATCCAGCCGGTGATGACGATCACGATCGTCACCGCGAAGATGGCGAGCGCGAGTATGGTCATCGTGTCCATCGGGTGCTTCCTCCCTCTTTTTGGTATTACCGTTTTCGATGCCCGGGGCGGGGCGATCGGGAAATGTAGCAGATGATGCTGTCGCGGGTCGCCCCCGGCATTGACCTGTGCCAAGTCCCGGGTGGATCGGCTCGCTTAAACTGGCGGTGAACACAAGAACGTGCCCCGGCCGCGGCCGGAACCCCTTCCCGAGAGGAGTCGCCATGACGTACGGATCGATCCTGGTTCCCATCGACGAGAACCCTGCCGCGGCAGGAAGCCTCGAGGCCGCCATCCGGCTGGCGGGCGCCATGGGCGCCCACCTGGAAGGCCTCGCCATCGTCCCGCCCCTGGCCGTGCCCCTCCGGCTGCGCCCGCGGCAAGGCGGGGCGGCGCTCATGAAGAAGGAGTACGAGCACGACAAGAAGGAGGCGCGGGCTGCCGTCAAGCACTTCGAGGCCCGCGCCGCCAAGGCCGGGGTCGCCTCGGCCGAGGGGCTCGCAGTCGAGGCCGATGCGCAGGCCATCCTCGCGATCCGCGCCCGCACTTCCGACCTGGTCGTGCTCCCGCTGCCCGGCGAGGACGACATCGGCATCCTGGGCGGCCACGTGGTGGAGGCCACCATCCTCTCGGTCGGCCGTCCCGTCCTCCTCGTCCCGGAGAAGGGGCTTCCGGGCGGGTTCCCGCGCAAGGTGCTGGTGGCGTGGAACGGAAGCCGCGAGGCCGCGCGTGCGCTGTCGGACGCGGTGCCCCTCCTTGCGCGCGCCAAGGCGGTGGTCGTCTTCTCGGCCGGCCCCGCCGGGGACGAGGGCCCGCTGCACGGCGCGAAGGCCGCGGTGCGTTACCTCGCGCGGCACGGCGTCGCGGCCGAGACGCTGCACGCGACCGCCTCGGACGAAAAGGCGGGCGACACCATCCTCGCCCGCGCGAGGAAGGTGGGCGCCGACCTCGTCGTGATGGGCGCCTACGGGCGCCCGCGCATGGCGGAGCTCATCCTCGGGGGCGCAACCCGCGCGGTCCTGCGGAGCGGGAGCATCGCGGTCCTGATGTCGCACTGAGGCGCGCGCTTGACGCGGGTCAAGAGACTCGCGACCCCTGCCGGTTCTAGAATGGGCCAGCCGCCGGAAGAGCGGTCTTGGCGGGGGGGTATGCGGGCAGTCGTCCCGAAATCTCATCCCGCGGGATAGAATCCGGCACGCCGTTATCCAAAACGACCGCCCATATAGAGGAGAGAAACATGAAGACCCGCACTTTCGCGAAAGGCCTGCTCGCCGCCGTGGTGGCGAGCGCCTTCTCCGCCCTGACCCCGGCGCTCGCCTGGGAGCCCACCAAGACCGTCGAGTTCATCGTGCCCGCGGGCACGGGCGGCGGCGCGGACCAGATGGCGCGCCTCACGCAGTCGATCATCGCCAAGCACAACCTGATGAAGCAGTCGATGGTGGTGGTGAACAAGGGCGGCGGCGCCGGCGCCGAGGGCTTCCTGGAGGTGAAGGGAGCCAAGGGCGATCCGCACAAGATCATCATCACGCTCTCGAACCTGTTCACGACGCCGATGGCGACGGGGGTTCCGTTCAACTGGAAGGACCTCACGCCGGTGCGCATGCTGGCCCTGGACCAGTTCGTCCTGTGGGTGAACAAGGACAACCCCGCCAAGAGCGCCAAGGAGTACGTCGAGGCCGTGAAGAAGGCCGGCGCCGGCAAGACGAAGATGGGCGGCACGGGCTCCAAGCAGGAAGACCAGATCATCACGGTGGCGCTGGAGAAGCAGGCGGGCATCAAGTTCACCTACATCCCCTACAAGGGCGGCGGCGAGGTGGCCACCCAGCTCGTCGGCAAGCACATCGACTCCTCGGTCAACAACCCGATCGAGGCGGTGGCGCAGTGGCGCGCCGGCAACCTGAAGCCCCTGTGCGTCTTCGACAACGAGCGCATGCCCTACAAGAACCCGGTCGCCGGACAGTACTCCTGGAACGACATCCCGACCTGCAAGGAAGCGGGCGTGGACACCGACTACGTGATGCTGCGCGGCATCTTCATGGCCGGCGGCGTCACGCCCGACCAGGTCAAGTACTACGTGGACCTGTTCGAGAAGGTCCGCCAGACCCCGGAATGGAAGAAGTTCATGGAGGACGGCGCCTTCAACCAGACCGCGATCTCCGGCAAGGAGTACGCCGACTGGGTCGCCAAGGCCGAGCAGCTGCACCAGGGGCTGATGACCGAAGCCGGATTCATGGCGAAGAAGTGATCCGTGCATGACCCGGGGGCCGCCCGGCGGCCCCCGGAGCTTTTCGTCTTCGACCTCAAGGGGAAACAGGCATGCAGGAGAACCAACCGGTCGCGTCCGTGAGGACGGCGGAACTGGTGATGGCGGGGCTGTTCCTCGCCTTCGGCGCGCTCGTGATGTGGGACACCCGCCGTCTCGGGGTGTCCTGGGGCGACGATGGCCCCCAGGCCGGGTATTTCCCCTTCTACATCGGGCTCTTCATCGTCGTCTCGTCGGTGGCCAACATCCTCCGGGCGATAAACCTCGGCGACAAGGGCCGCAAGGCGTTCGTCGAGTGGGGACAGCTCAGGATGGTGCTGCTGGTCATGATCCCGACGGCCGTCTACGCGGCCCTCATCGCGAACCCCTGGTACAGCCTGGGCATCTACCTTTCCTCGGCGATCTACATCGCGTTCTTCATGTGGTACCTCGGCAAGTACAGCTGGGCGAAGATCGCGCCCGTGTCGCTCGGGGTGGTCGTGTTCTTCTTCATGATGTTCGAGATCTGGTTCAAGGTGCCGCTTCCCAAGGGGCCCATCGAAGCCGCGATCGGCTTCAGCTGAAAGGGAACTGACGATGCAGGAAATCCAGTCCCTGATGGGCGGCTTCGCGGTCGCCATGACCTGGTTCAACCTCGCCCTGATGCTCGCGGGCGTGACCCTGGGCGTGCTGATCGGCGTCCTGCCGGGCCTGGGCGGCGCGAACGGGGTGGCGATCCTGCTGCCGCTCACCTTCTCGATGTCGCAGCAGCCGGGCGGCGCCACGTCGGCGATCATCCTGCTGTCGTGCATCTACTGGGGCGCGCTCTTCGGCGGCGCGATCACCTCCATCCTCTTCAACATCCCCGGCGAGCCCTGGTCGGTCGCCACGACCTTCGACGGCTACCCGCTCGCGCAGAAGGGCCGCGCCGGGGCGGCGCTCACCGCTGCCTTCACCTCGTCCTTCGTCGGCGCGCTGGTGGCGGTCATCCTCATCACCTTCATCTCGCCCATCATCGCCCGGTTCGCCCTGCAGTTCGGTCCACCGGAGTTCTTCTCGGTCTACCTCCTGACCTTCTCGGCCTTCGTGGGCATGTCCAAGGGCGCGCCGTTCAAGACGATCACGGCCATGATGACGGGCTTCGCGCTCGCCTGCGTGGGCATCGACACGGTGACGGGACAGCTGCGGCTCACCTTCGAGATCCAGGCGCTGCTCAAGGGCTTCGACTTCCTCATCGCGGTGATCGGGCTGTTCGGCATCGGCGAGATCCTGCTCACCATCGAGGAGGGGCTGGAGTTCCGCGGCGCCAAGGCGAAGCTCAACCTGCGCGTGGTGCTCGAGACCTGGAAGGAGCTGCCGAAGTACTGGAAGACCTCCATCCGCTCGTCCGCGGTCGGCTGCATGATGGGCATCGTGCCCGGCGGCGCCACGCCGGCGTCGTTCATGGCCTACGGCCTCGCGAAGAAGATGTCGCGCGACGGCGAGGAATTCGGCACCGGCAAGGTGGAGGGGGTGGTCGCCCCCGAAACCGCGGCGCACGCGGCGGGCACCTCGGCGCTCCTGCCCATGCTTACGCTGGGCGTCCCGGGCTCGCCCACGGCGGCCGTGCTGCTGGGCGGCCTGCTCATCTGGGGGCTGCAGCCCGGCCCGCTGCTCTTCGTCGAGAAGCCGGACTTCGTCTGGGGCCTCATCGCCTCGATGTACCTGGGCAACATCGTGGGCCTCATCGTGGTCCTCACCTGCGTGCCGCTCTTCGCGGCGATCCTGCGCGTGCCGTTCTCCATCATCGCGCCGGTGATCCTCGTGATCTGCGCGATCGGCGCGTACACGGTCCACAGCTCCATTTTCGACGTCTGGCTCATGCTGGTCTTCGGCATCCTGGGCTACGTCTTCAAGAAGCTCGACTACCCGATGGCCCCGCTCGTGCTGGCCCTGGTGCTGGGCGATCGCGCCGAGGACTCCTTCCGCCAGTCGATGCTGGGCCCCGAGGGCAGCCTCGGCGTGTTCTTCGCCAATCCCCTGGTCGGCACCATCACGGGCGCCGCGCTGCTGCTCCTCTTCTGGCCGCTCATCTCGAAGGCCATCGCGATCGCTCGCGGTCGCCGGTAGGGCGCGGGAACATTGGCGAATCCGGGCAACGGGGGCCGAGTGACGGGCCGAGAGCTGAAAGGAAGTGCGACATGGCAGTGATCGCGTTCACCCAGGAGATGGCCACGCTGGGTTCCGACGTGGCGATGGGCGTGTGCGAGGCCCTGGGCCTGCAGATGGTCCGGCACGAGGTCGGCGACCACGTCGCCGGAAAGATGCACGTGAAGAAGAGCCTGATCCGGCGCCTGCGCGAGGGCAAGGCGGGCCCCTTCGAGCGCTGGACGGCCGACGAGAAGTCCATCTCGATCTTCACGGCCGAGGAGATCTTCGACCTGGCGGTGAAGGGCGACGTCCTCATCCGCGGCTGGGGGGCGACGATGCTGCTGCGCTCCGTGGCCCACGTGCCCTGCGTCCGCGTCTGCGCGCCGATGGACCTGCGCGTCGAGCGCCTGATGAAGCGCCTGGAGACCGACGACGAGAAGCTCGCCCGCCACGAGATCGAGGGGGACGACCACGCCCGGTCCTCGCGCATGTCGGAGCATTTCGGCGTGCACTGGGGCGACCCGGCCCTCTACGACCTCACCCTGAACACCGAGCGCATCCCCGTGCCGACCTGCGTGGACATGGTGGTCGGCCTCGCGAGGAGCGCGCCGTTCCAGGAGACGCCGGAATCGCGCCGGCACCTGGAGGACCTCGCGCTCGCCTCGAAGGCCCGAGCGGCGCTCAAGGCGAACCCGGCGACGGCGGACATCAACGTTCACATCGAGGCGCGCGCCGGGCGGCTCCTCCTGCGCGGCATTGTCGCCAACGAGCGCGAGCACGCCCTCTGCCACGAGGTGGTGGGGGGCCTCGCGGGCCCCGCCGGCGTCGAGGACGACCTCACGACGATGTCGGGAAGGATGAAGACCTTCCCGCAGCAGCACCTGCGCAAGTAGCGCCTAGAGGAGGTCGCGGCCGATCTTCTGCGCGAAGGTCCGCCCGTACTCCGCGCCGAGGAAGCTGGCCAGGATCTTCTCCGCCTCGCGAAGCGCGGCGCGCAGCTCCTCCGGCGTCTTGCAGCGTTCGACCTTGATCGCGAGCGTGTCCCCGTTGGGCCCGAGCCGGTGCGAGATCTCTCGCACCGCGGCCAGCCGGATCTCGTCGAACCGCGCGGGGGTGACGGCGGCGGCGGGGCCGGCTGGCGTGCTTCCGGGAGCGGACACCGGGGCGACCTGGCCGCCGGCCAGCGACACCAGGCCCAGCGACTGCAACTCCACGAGGATCGCCTCCACCTCGCCGGGGCGGAACATCGGCGCCAGGTCCGCCACCGTCTTCGTGCCGTCGACGAGGATCAGGGCCCGGCGCAGCTTCGAGGAGACGCCGCGGTCGGTGCCGGCGATCTCGCGCGCGCCGGCCTCCGTCTTGTGGAACACCAGGTTCTCGTCGAGCATGGCTCCCCCATTCGCACGCCGCGTGGACCGCAGTCTGTCGGGAAACTATAGGCTGCGCCCGGCGGCGGCGCCAGCCCCGGGGCCGGTCAGATCTTGCCGGCGTGCTTGAGGCGGGAGAGCGTCTCGGCCGACAGGTTGAGGTAGGAGGCCAGCTCCTTCTTGGGCACGCGCTCCGCGAGCTCGGGGTGCTTGCGCAGGAAACGGTGCACGCGCCCCGGCGCGTCGAGCAGGTGCAGCGTGATGGTGTGGGCCATCACCTCGCTCATGAGGAACATCACCTCGTACTCGAAGTCGTCCTTGAGCTCGGTGTTGCCCTCGAGGATGGCGGCCCACTGCGGCAGGGGCAGCTTCGCCACGCGCGCCTTGGTCACGGCGCGGATGGAGTAGGGCGCGGGCGTGCGCAGGCGCCAGGCCGCGTAGCTCGTCTCCATGTCGTCCTCCTTGGTGAAGCGCAGGATCATCTCCTTGCCCTCCGGGTTGGAGACGACGCGCTTCAGGACCCCGTCTAGCACGAAGTACTGCTCCATGTCGTGCGCGCCCTGGGTGAGCAGCACGTCGCCCTTGCGGTAGTCGACGACGGCCAGGACGGGCTCGATCTCGTCGAAGGCCCGCGGCGCCAGGCGCCGGAGGACGATGTTCCTCCGAAGCTGGGCGCTGATATCGGCCCGGTCGGGGTGATTGGCCAGCAGGGTCATGGGGGATTGGACTATTGACCCGCATCAAGGCGGTGCGCTCGCGCGGGTCCCTACCATTCTATCGCGATTCAATGCGGCCGGACCTTCGCACGACGAAGGCGCCGACGAACGATCGACCCAGCAAGGTGCCCGCGCGACCCGCCAATGGCGCGCGACGGGCCTACCCCCCCCGAGGAGGAAATCATGGCAAGCGTCACCGATCCCGCCGCTCCTGCCGCCGCGCCGGCCACGCCCCCGTCGGGCGTCGGCCAGATCGCCGCCGATGCGCAGTCCCCGGAAATGACCGACGGCTTCCACCTGGTCATCGACGCCCTCAAGCTCAACGGCATCGACACGATATTCGGCCTTCCCGGCATCCCGATCACCGACCTCACCCGCAAGGCGCAGGCCGCGGGCCTGCGAGTGATCTCGTTCCGCCACGAGCAGAACGCGGGCTACGCCGCCTCCATCGCCGGGTTCATGACGCAAAGGCCCGGCATCTGCCTGACGGTGTCCGCGCCAGGCTTCCTGAACGGCCTCACCGCGCTGGCGAACGCCACCACGAACTGCTTCCCGATGATCCTGATCAGCGGTTCCAGCGAGCGCGAGGTCGTCGACCTGCAGCAGGGCGACTACGAGGAGATGGACCAGCTCGCCATCGCCAAGCCCCTGTGCAAGGCCGCCTTCCGCGTGCTGCACGCCGAGGACATCGGCGTGGGCATCGCGCGCGCCATCCGCGCCGCCGTCTCCGGCCGCCCGGGCGGCGTCTACCTCGACCTGCCGGCGAAGCTTTTCCCCCAGGCCGTCGAGGCCGAAGCCGGCCGGAAGTCGCTGATCAAGGTGGTCGACCCGGCGCCGCGCCAGATTCCCGCGCAGGACGCCGTGCAGCGCGCGCTCGAGCTTCTGAAGGGCGCGAAGCGTCCGCTGATCCTGCTGGGCAAGGGCGCCGCCTACGCGCAGGCGGACGCCGACATCCGCGCCCTGGTCGAGAGGACCGGCATCCCCTACCTGCCCATGTCCATGGCCAAGGGCCTTCTCCCCGACACGCACGAGCAGTCCGCCGCCGCGGCCCGTTCCTACGTGCTGCCCGCGGCCGACGTGGTGATGCTGATCGGCGCGCGCCTCAACTGGCTGCTTTCGCACGGCAAGGGCAAGACCTGGGGCGGCAAGGGCTCCAAGGACTGGGGAGGCCAGAAGTTCATCCAGGTCGACATCTCGCCGCAGGAGGCGGACAGCAACGTGCGCATCGACGCCCCGGTCGTCGGCGACATCGGCTCCTGCGTGTCGGCCCTCCTCGCCGGCATCGGCCCGGGCTGGGCGAAGCCCCCGGCCGATTGGCTCGGCGCCATCGCGGAGCGCAGGAACAAGAACGTCGCCAAGATGGCCGAGACCCTGGCCAGGAACCCCTCGCCGATGAACTTCCACAGCGCGCTGAACGTGGTGCGCGACATCGTCAAGGCCAACCCCGACGCGATGCTGGTCAACGAAGGCGCCAACGCGCTGGACTTCACCCGCAGCATCGTGGACATGTACAAGCCGAGGAAGCGCCTGGATGTCGGCACCTGGGGCGTGATGGGCATCGGCATGGGCTTCTCGGTCGCGGCCGCCGTGATGAGCGGCCAGCCCGTGATCGCGATCGAGGGCGACAGCGCCTTCGGCTTCTCGGGCATGGAGGTGGAGACGATCTGCCGCTACAACCTGCCCGTCTGCGTGGTGATCCTCAACAACAACGGCGTGTACCGGGGCGACGAGGTCAACCCGACCGGGGGCCGCGACCCGTCGCCCCTGGTGTTCGTGAAGGGCGCGCGCTACGAGATGCTGATGGAGGCCTTCGGCGGCGTGGGCGTGAAGGCCACGACGCCGGCGGAGCTGCGCCGGGCCATGGAGGATGCCATCGCCTCGCGCAGGCCCACCCTCGTCAACGCCGTCATCGACGAGGGCGCGGGCACCGAAAGCGGCCGCATCACCGCGCTGAACCCCTCCGCCAAGAAGAAATAGCGCCTGGAGCGGACGCGAAAGGCGCGGGAAACTAGAATAGGGATTCGGGCGCGCCGCTCAGGCGGGCGTCCAGACGAACGGACGCGCAGGGCGCCGTTCACTGTCCGCCAGGAAACCGCATCGAGGGAAACGACATGGAAGCATTGAAGGGCGTAAGGATTCTCGACATGACCCACGTGCAGGCGGGCCCGACCTGCTCGCAGCTGCTCGCCTGGATGGGCGCGGACGTGATCAAGTTCGAGCCCCCGCAGGGCGACGCGACGCGCGGCCAGCTGCGCGACGTCCCCGGCGCCGACAGCCTCTACTTCACCATGCTCAACTGCAACAAGCGCTCGATCACCGTCAACATGAAGAGCCCCGAGGGCAAGCAGGTCTTCGTGGACCTGGTGAAGAAGTGCGACATCGTGATGGAGAACTTCGGCCCCGGCGTGCTCGACCGCCTCGGCTTCACGTGGGACAAGATCCACGACCTTAACCCGAAGATCGTGATGGGCTCGATCAAGGGCTTCGGCTCCTCCGGCCCCTACGCCGACTTCAAGGCCTACGAGAACGTGGCCCAGGCCATGGGCGGGTCCATGAGCACGACCGGCCTGCACGACGGCGCGCCCTTCGTCACCGGCGCGCAGATCGGCGACTCGGGCACGGGCCTGCACCTGGCCATCGGCCTGCTCGCCGCCCTGCACCAGGCGAACCGGACGGGGCAGGGACAGTACGTCGAGGTGGCGATGATGGACGGGGTGATGAACCTGTGCCGCGTGAAGTTCCGCGACCACCAGCGCCTCACGCGCCAGGAGCTCGGCGAGTACTCGGTTCCCACCTACCAGGGGATGGGCGACGTGCCGCGCGCGGGCAACGACTCCGGCGGCGGCCAGCTCGGCAACGCCATCCACTGCAGGCCGCACGGCCCCAACGACTGGATCTACGTGGTGGTCCAGGAGGCGGTGTGGGAGGCGCTCGCGAAGCGCATCGGTCCCGAGGTCCACCATCCCGACCTCGCGACGGACCCGGACCTGGCCAAGATCGCCGACCGGCGCCGGCACCAGGCCAAGATGTGGGGCCTGCTCGGCAAGTTCGCCGAGAAGTACACCAAGCGCGAGGTCATGGCGATCCTGAACGAGATCGACGTGCCCTGCGGCCCCATCATGTCGACCAGCGACCTCGCGGACGACGAGCACGTGCGCGGCCGCGACATGTACGTGGAGCTCGACCATCCGCAGCGCGGCAAGTGGTTCAACGTCGGGATGCCGATCAAGCTCTCGGCCTCGCCCGCGAGGATCGAGAGGAGCCCGCTGCTGGGCGAGCACACGGACGACGTGCTGAAGAACGTGCTCGGCTACGACGACTCGAAGATCGCCGCGATGAAGACCGCCGGCGCCTTCTCCGCGCCGCCGAAGAAGGCCGCGTAGGGAGTTACGCGACCCAAAGGCTAGGACACGGATGAACACGGATGAACACGGATATTTCCTGACGTGATGAACGCATTGCCGATGGGAGCGGTGACGTTCCGGTCGGCAGGGCGCTTCCCGGTCAGGAAACATCCGTGTTCATCCGCAGTTATCCGTGTTCATCCGTGTTCCAAAGGTTTACTGACTGGATAACTCGACCATGCGCATAGCGATCATCGGACAGCAGGACTTCGGCAAGGCCGTCATGGAGGCGTTCCTCGCCCGCGGCGACACGGTCGCAGGCGTGTTCTGCGCCCCCGAGAAGGAGGGCGCCAAGCCCGACCCCATGAAGGTCGCCGCCGTCGAGAAGGGCCTCAATGTCTTCCAGTTCCCCTCGCTCAAGGCCCCCGAGGCCGCGGTCGCGATGAAGGAGCTCGGCGCCGACATCGGCATCATGGCCTTCGTGCTCCAGTTCGCGCCGCAGGAGTTCGTGAACATCCCGAAGCACGGCACGATCCAGTACCACCCTTCGCTGCTGCCGAAGTACCGCGGGCCCAGCTCCATCAACTGGCCCATCACCAAGGGCGAGACGAAGACGGGCCTCACGATCTTCCGGCCCTCCGACGGCCTGGACGAGGGCCCGGTGATCCTGCAGAAGGAGACGCCCGTTTCCGAGAACGACACCCTGGGCACCGTCTACTTCGACCGCCTCTTCCCGATGGGGGTGCAGGCGATGCTCGAGGCCGCCGACCTCGTCGTGGCGGGCAAGCACAAGGAGGTGGTGCAGGACGAGTCGCAGGCCTCCTACGAGGGCTGGTTCCGGGCGGCCGAGGCCAAGGTGAACTGGAACCAGCACGTCGACTGGATCCACGACACCATCCGCGGCTCCGATCCCGCGCCGGGCGCGTGGACGACGATCGGCGGCAGGAAGCTGCAGCTCTTCGGCTCGAGGAAGCACCTCGTGCGCACCTTCGGAGCGGTGAAGGGCAAGATCGGGGAGATCACCGAGATCGGCGCCGAGTCCATGCGCGTCACGGCGCAGGGCGGCCAGGTCGAGATCGCCAAGGTGAAGCCCGAGGAGGGCAAGAAGGTCTCCGCCGCCGAGTGGGCCAGGGCCGCGGGCGCGGGGCCGGGCACGATACTGGGCACCTGACCGGCGCGCCCGCCGGACCTGCGACGCCCCGCGGTTCGCGGGGCGTCGCTTTTGCACGGTATGCTACGAGACGCACTGAACAGGAGAGAGAAATGCCCCACGCGATCCGATTCCACAAGACCGGCGGCCCCGAAGTCCTCCAGTGGGAGGAAGTGGCCGTCGGCGACCCCGGCCCGGGCGAAGCCCGCATCCGCCTGAAGGCCGTCGGCCTCAACTACATCGACACCTACCACCGCAGCGGCCTGTACCCGCTGCCCCTGCCCGCGGCCATCGGGCGCGAGGGGGCGGGCGTCGTGGAAGCGGTGGGCCCCGGCGTCACCGACATCAAGGCGGGAGACCGCGTGGCCTGGACCACCGGTCCCCTGGGCACCTACGCCGAGGTGAAGATCCATCCCGCGGAGCGGCTCGTGAAGCTGCCGGACGCGATCTCCTTCGAGCAGGCGGCGTGCATGATGCTGCAGGGCCTCACGGTCCACTACCTGCTGCGCCGCACCTACCCGGTGAAGGCGGGCGAGACGATCCTCTTCCACGCCGCCGCGGGAGGCGTGGGCCTCATCGCCTGCCAGTGGGCGAAGGCCCTGGGCGTGAACCTCATCGGCACGGTGGGCTCCGAGGAGAAGGCGCAGATCGCGCGCAGCCACGGCGCCGCGCACACGATCATCTACACGAAGGAGGACTTCCTCGCCCGCGTGAAGGAGATCACCGGCGGCAAGGGCGTCCCCGTGGTCTACGACTCGATCGGCAGGGACACCTTCATGAAGTCGCTCGACTGCCTGCAGCCGCGCGGCCTCATGGTGAGCTTCGGCAACGCCACCGGGCCCGTCGACCCGCTCAACCTCGGCGTCCTCGCGCAGAAAGGCTCGCTCTACGTGACGCGGCCCACGCTCGACACCCACATCGGCAAGCGCGAGGAGCTGCTCGCCGCGTCGGCCGAGCTGTTCGAGCACGTCGTCGCCGGGCGCATCAAGGTCGCCCCGCGCCAGCAGTACGCGCTCAAGGACGCGCAGCAGGCCCACCGCGACCTCGAGGCCCGCAGAACCACCGGTTCGACCATCCTGGTGCCGTGATCCCGCGGAGGGCGCGCCGCGCGGCCGCGGCGCTCTTCCTCGCGGGCGCCGCCACCGCGCTCTTCGGTCCTTCGGTGGGACTCTTCTCGGGCACGCGCCCGGCCGCGCTGGGGTTCTCCGGAGGACGCTTCGCGCCGGGAGACTGGCGCCCCAACTGGGTCTCGTCCACCGTGCCGCCGGAAGACGCGGCGCACTACGTGGCGCCCATCGCCTTCGCCGGCGATCCGGCTGCCGCCTGGGCGGCCCTCGAGGCCGCGGTGGCGGTGATGCCTCGCGCGCGCGTCGCCTCGCGCGCTCCCGGCTACCTGCACGTGGAGTTCGCGAGCAAGGGGCTGGGATTCGTGGACGACGCCGAGTTCGCCCTCGACGGGGCGGCCCGCGTCATCCACGCGAAGAGCGCCGCCCGCCTCGGGATCCGCGACTTCTCCGTCAACCGCGACCGCGTCGAGGCGATCCGCGCGGCGCTCGGGAAGGGGCCGCCGGGCCGCCGCGGCGCCGGTCCCGGGCCCGGTGAGGCGTCGGTCAACGACAGCGTGTAAGATTCCGGCACTTGCAGCGGTCGCCGGGGCGGAATTCCGCCCGGTAGCGGGGAAGAAAAAAGGGAGAACCCATGAAGAGCCAATTCTGGAAGGCCGACTGGTTCCTCGGCGTGGTGATCGCCGTCGCCGTGCTCGCCTTCAACTCGGTGTCGAACCTGATCCCCGGGATGGAACGCTGGGCCTACGACCTGGGCGTCCGGATGACCTCCAAGAACCCGAGCGACAAGATCGCGGTGATCGCGATCGACCAGCAGTCGATCGAGAACATCGGCCGCTGGCCCTGGCCGCGCGAGGTGCACGCGAAGCTCATCGACCAGCTCGCCGCCGCCAAGGCGAAGGTGATCGGCAACACGATCTTCTACTTCGAGCCGCAGATCGACCCGGGCCTCGCCTACGTCCAGCAGATGCTCGAGCTCTACGACAACGCCTATCCCGGCGCGGCCCCGCAGGAAGCGCCGGGCGTCGGGACCATCGGGGCCGCCACGCCGGCCGCGCAGGTCGCGCAGCCTCCCGCGGAGGTGGCCGAGATCGGCAAGCTCCTGCGCGAGGCCTCCGTGGCGCTCAACAACGACGTCATCCTGGCCGCCAGCGTGAAGAAGGCGGGCAGCGTCGTGGTGCCCCTGGTGTTCGACGAGCTGATGGGCGGCCCGCCGCCGGGCAGGCCCGACAAGCCGCTGCCCGAATATGTCGCGAGGAACTCCATCGGCATGTCCCAGGGCGCGCAGAACTTCATCTTCGGGGCCGCGATCATCCCGCCCATCGAGCAGATCGGCACCTACGTGGCGGCCATCGGCCACCTGAACGCCTCGCCCGACCCGGCTGACGGCGCCATCCGCAACGAGCCCCTGGTCATCGACTACTACGGCCAGCAGTTCCCCTCGCTCGCCCTGATGGTGGCGGCCCGCAGCCTCAACCTCGGCGCGAAGGACATCAAGGTGAACGCCGGCGAGAGCGTGGCCATGGGCAACAAGCTGGTGCGCACCGACGAGCAGGCGCGCATGTTCACCTACTTCTACAAGGACCGCGACGGGCGCGCCGCCTTCCCCGTCGACTCGTTCTTCGACGTCTACACCGGCAAGATCCCGGCCTCGAAGTACGCCGACAAGATCGTCCTCCTCGGCGCGGTGGCCGCCGGAATCGGCACCAGCCAGGTCACGCCCATCTCGGCACAGATGAACCCGGTCACCACGCTCGCGCACTCCGTGTCGTCGCTTCTGCAGGAGCACTTTTTCGTGGCGCCCACCTGGGGCACCTGGGCGACCCTCGGCATCTACCTCCTCGTGGCGATCTACCTGATCGTCCTGCTGCCGCGCCTGGGCGCGGGCATGGGCGCCGCGCTCACGGCGCTCCTGCTCGTGGCGCTCTTCGGCGCGCACCTGGGGCTCATGACGGGCGCGGGCCTGTGGCTGCAGCTCATGCTGCCGGCGACGCTCCTGGTGGTGGGGCACCTGCTCCTCACGACCAAGCGCTACCTCGTCACGGAGCGCGGCAAGGAGAAGGCCGACATGGAAGGGGCCGAGTCCAACCGCATGCTGGGGCTCGCCTTCCAGCAGCAGGGCCAGCTCGACATGGCCTTCGACAAGTTCCGCAAGTGCCCCTACGACGAGCAGCTCGGCGAGAACCTCTACTCTCTCGCGCTGGACTTCGAGCGCCGGCGGCAGTTCAACAAGGCGGAGTCGGTCTTCGGCTTCATCCACAAGGTGGACCCCAAGTTCAAGGACGTGGCCGAGCGCATGCAGCGCGCCAAGGCCATGAGCGAGACCATCATCCTCGGTGGCTCCTCGGCCGCGCGCTCCAACTCCGCGACGATGGTGCTCCAGGGCGGGCAGGCGGAGAAGCCGATGCTCGGCCGCTACCAGGTCGAGAAGGAGCTGGGCAAGGGCGCGATGGGCGTGGTCTACCTCGGCAAGGATCCCAAGATCGGCCGCACGGTCGCGATCAAGACGCTGGCGCTGTCCTCCGAGTTCGAGGGCGACGAGCTGCAGGAGGCCAAGGAGCGCTTCTTCCGCGAGGCGGAGACGGCCGGGCGCCTCACCCACCCGAACATCGTCACGATCTACGACGCGGGCGAGGAGCACGACCTCGCCTACATCGCGATGGAGTTCCTCAAGGGCAAGGACCTCGTGCCCTACGTGAAGCAGCCCAACCTGCTTCCCGCCGGCCGGGTGCTCTCCATCGTCGAGCGGGTGGCCGACGCGCTGGGCTACGCGCACACGATGGGCGTGGTGCACCGCGACATCAAGCCCGCCAACATCATGTTCGAGCCGGAGAGCGACACGGCGAAGGTCACGGACTTCGGCATCGCCCGCATCACGGACTCCTCGAAGACGAAGACGGGCATGGTCCTGGGCACGCCGTCCTACATGTCGCCCGAGCAGCTCGCCGGCAAGAAGATCGACGGCCGCTCCGACCTCTTCTCCCTGGGCGTCACGCTCTACCAGATGCTCTGCGGGCGGCTCCCCTTCGAGGGCGAGTCGATGACGCAGCTCATGTTCGCCATCGCGAGCAACCCGCACCCGCCCATCCGCCAGTACAACCCGGACCTGCCGCCCTGGATCGACGCCATCATCGACAAGGCGCTCGCCAAGGACTTCAACCAGCGTTACCAGACCGGCCAGGAATTCGCGGAGGCCATCCGCCAGGCGCGCAAGGCCGGCGCCGGGGTCGATGTCGCTCTCTGAGCCCAGGGCCAGGCGCGAGCCGCTGCACCGCCGCACGATCGAGATCGTCGGCTACAGGCGCGAGGACGGCCTCTACGACATCGAGGGGCGCCTCACGGACCGCAAGGACGTGGAGTTCCCGGTGGGCGGGCGCCGGCTCGCGCCCGGCGATGCGGTGCACGACATGTGGCTCCGGATCACCGTGGACCGGGAGCTGCGCATCGTCGATTGCACGGCCTCCGCCGACGCCGTGCCCTACGTCGGGCAATGCGACCGCATCGCGCCGGATTACCGGAAGCTGATCGGCCTTTCCATCGGGCCGGGCTACCTGCGGCACGTGAAGGAGCTCCTCGGGGGCGTGCGCGGCTGCACGCACATCACGGAGCTGGCGGGCTCCCTCGCCACGGCCGCGTTCCAGACCTTCGCCGGCCAGGGGCTCGCCCCCGCGGACAGGAGGCCTCCGCAGCTCGACCGCTGCCACGCGCTCGAGGCCCACGCGCCCGCGGTGGCCCGGTTCTACCCCAAGTGGTACCGCGGCGCCGCGCCCGAGGACGGTGCCGGCCCCACCGAGAACCACTAGCGCGCGATTCCGCCGTTTGCTGACCGGCGTCAAGGCCGGGCAATGCCTCCCGGCTGCTAGAATGCTCCGGCTCCTCCCCACCCCGACTGCGCCCCCCGACGACCATGAACATCCACGAATACCAGGGCAAGGAAATCTTCCGGAATTTCGGCGTGCCCACGCCGCGCGGCATCCCCGCCTTTTCCGTCGACGAGGCGGTCAAGGCCGCTGAAACCCTCGGCGGCAAGGTCTGGGTGGTGAAGGCCCAGATCCACGCCGGCGGCCGCGGCAAGGGCGGCGGCGTGAAGGTCGCCAAGTCGATGCAGGAGGTCCGCGACCTCGCCGGCAAGATCCTCGGCATGACGCTCGTCACGCACCAGACCGGCCCCGAGGGCCGCAAGGTGCGCCGCCTCCTCATAGAGGAAGGCGCCGACATCCGCAAGGAGCTCTACGTGGCCCTCGTGGTCGACCGCGTGACGCAGCGCGCCACGATGATGGCCTCCAGCGAGGGCGGCATGGACATCGAGGAGGTGGCCGCGCACTCGCCCGAGAAGATCCACCGCGTGGCCATCGACCCGAAGACGGGCCTGAGGGACGCGGAGGCCGAGGACGTCGCGCGCAAGATCGGCGTGCCGGAGGGCTCCATTGCCCAGGCGCGCGACCTGCTGAAGAACCTCTACCGCGTCTTCGACGAGTGCGACTGCTCGCTGGCGGAAGTGAACCCCCTCATCGTCACCGGCGAGGGCAAGGTGGTCGCCCTCGACGCGAAGCTCAACTTCGACTCCAACGCGCTCTTCCGCCATCCGGACATCGTCGCCTACCGCGACCTCGACGAGGAGGACCCGGCCGAGGTCGAGGCGTCGAAGTTCGACCTCACCTACATCTCTCTCGACGGCAACATCGGCTGCCTGGTGAACGGCGCGGGACTCGCCATGGCGACGATGGACACGATCAAGCTCTACGGCGCCACCCCGGCCAACTTCCTCGACGTGGGCGGCGGCGCCACGGAGGAGAAGGTGACCGAGGCGTTCAAGATCATGCTGGGCAACCCCAAGGTGAAGGCGATCCTCGTCAACATCTTCGGCGGCATCATGAAGTGCGACACGATCGCGAGCGGCGTGGTCGCGGCGGCCAGGCAGGTGGGCCTCAAGGTGCCGCTGGTCGTGCGCCTGGAGGGCACCAACGTGGACCTCGGCAAGAAGATCCTCGCCGACTCGGGGCTGCCGATCATCTCGGCCTCCGACATGGGCGATGCGGCGCAGAAGGCCGTCGCCGCCACCAAGGGCTGACAGGGAAAACGACATGAGCATCCTCATCGACAAGGACACCAAGGTCATCACGCAGGGCATCACGGGCAAGACCGGCCAGTTCCACACCAAGATGTGCCGCGACTACGCGAACGGGAAGAACTGCTTCGTCGCCGGCGTGAACCCCAAGAAGGCGGGCGAGGACTTCGAGGGAATCCCGATCTACGGCACAGTCGCCGACGCGAAGAAGCAGACGGGCGCCACGGTCTCGGTGATCTACGTGCCGCCGCCCTTCGCGGCCGCCGCGATCGACGAGGCGGTGGACGCCGACCTCGACCTCGTGATCTGCATCACCGAGGGCATCCCGGTGCGCGACATGATCAGGACCCGCGACCGCATGAAGGGCCGCAAGACCATCCTCCTGGGGCCCAACTGCCCCGGCACGATCACGCCCGACGAGATCAAGATCGGCATCATGCCCGGCCACATCCACAGGAAGGGCCGCATCGGCGTCGTGTCGCGTTCCGGCACGCTCACCTACGAGGCCGTGGGGCAGCTCACCGCGCTCGGCCTGGGGCAGTCGTCGGCGGTCGGCATCGGCGGCGACCCGGTGAACGGGCTCAAGCACATCGACGTGCTGCGCCTCTTCAACGACGACCCCGAGACCGACGCCGTGATCATGATCGGCGAGATCGGCGGCTCAGACGAGGAGACCTGCGCGCGCTGGATCAAGGACAACATGAAGAAGCCGGTCGTGGGCTTCATCGCCGGCGTCACCGCGCCCCCGGGCAAGCGCATGGGCCACGCGGGCGCCATCATCTCCGGCGGCAAGGGCACGGCGCAGGAGAAGCTCGCGGTGATGGAGGAGTGCGGCATCAAGGTGACGCGCAATCCCGCCGAGATGGGCAAGCTGCTCAAGTCGGTGCTGTAGGGGATCTCTCCCCTCTCCCTTGGGAGAGGGGTCGGGGGTGAGGGTGCGTGGCTCCCCTCTCCCTTGGGAGAGGGGTCGGGGGTGAGGGTGCGTGGCTCCCCTCTCCCTTGGGAGAGGGGTCGGGGGTGAGGGTCCGCTCAAGGGGGCAATGACATGCCGAAGCCCAGCCTGAAGATGCCGTCCCCGACGGCGCGCGAGCTTCTCCTCGCCACCGCCCTGCTCGTCCCCGCGCCGGCGCTGGCGAAGCACGGCAGTGACGCGGCGGGAGCCGCGGCGACCGCCTTCGCGTTCTTCGCCGTGTTCGCCTTGCTCATCGAGGCGGCGGTCTTCCGGCGGACGCTGGGCGTCGGCTCGCTTCGCGCCCTCGGCTGGTCGGTGCTTTGTCACCTCGCCTCCCTGCCGGTCGTCGTGGCAGGCGTATTGGCGCTGGTGATGATTCGGGCGGAAGCCCATTTCGTCGCGGTGACGGCGATGCTCGGCCTCCTCTACGCCGTTTCCTGGCTCGTGCAGTGGCCGGTGGCCGCGGCGCTCGCGAGGCGGGGGGCGAAGGAAACCCGGATGTCCGCCCGCGGGGCCACGCTCGCCGCCAACGCCATCTGCTTCGCGATCACCGGTGCCATCGTCGTCGCGGCGATGCCCGGTCCCGACGGCACGCCGGGCGCGAAGGTTCGGGAGGCTCTCGCCGAGATGGCCGTGCCCGAGCGCGAGGTCACCGCGAGCGTCGCGTCGGGCAAGGGATATCCCGCACCGCGGTCCGTCCCCGTGGCGCCGGACGGTGCCCTGCAGTCGCTGAAGATCGGCACGGAGGGCCGCATCGAGGGCGTGCTGCGGAACGAGCGCGAGCAGGATCTCCACGCTAAGGCGATCGTGATGGAGCCTCGCGTCGAGCAGGGGCGCGTGGACCGCTGGATCTGCCATACCGACGCGGATCTCATCATGGCCGCGCGTTTCCTGCCCTCCCGCTGCCGCCAATCCCGGGAAGACGTCGAGAGGGTCGAGCGCAGCGGCTACAGGGTCGGCGAGCCTGTTTCCGGATCACCTCCGGCCGGGTGGCCCGTCAGGCGCTGATCGAGGAGGCCGGCCGGTGACTGCGCTCAACTCTGCGATCGAGATGCCGCTCCGGAGGGCGACCGGACAGCCGGCGGTTTCCGCGCGGGTCCTGGCTTTCGCGCTCCTCGCGCCGCTGCCCGCCGAGGCCAACTCCGGGATCGGGCTGTTCGGCCTGGTCTGGCCCCTCGCGTTCCTCTTCCTGCTCCCGGCAATCCTCGTGGAGGGGCTGGTCGTCTGGCGCATCTGGAAGGTCGGATTCCTGCGGGCGCTCTGGTGGATGACCCTGGCGAATCTCGTCTCGACCGTTGCGGGTGCTCTTGTGGGCTTTTCCGCGGAAATTGCCACCTACCATGTGTCGCTCCCGGTCACGGCCGGCGGGATGGTCGGCGCGCTTCTCCCGTTGTTCGTGATCTCGTGGCTGATCGAGTGGGCAGGCATCCGGAACAAGCGGCCCAAGGACTCCGCCGCGAGCCCCAGAAAAGTGGCGTTGGTGGCCAATGCGGTGTCCTATGCGCTCATCGTCGCGGCCCTCTTCGCCTTCCCGCGCCTGCGGGAGCCGCCGATGATCGAACGCACGATGGTCTTCGAGGCGCTGACCGAGATGTACGCGGCGAAATCGGAGGTCGCCGATTATTTCCAGGCGAAGCGCGGGCTCCCGGAGCCCATGCCCCTCTCCGCGAATCCGCACGGAAGGTTGCGTTCCCTGAAGATCGAAGGCGAAGGGCGGCTCGTCGGCGAGCTGAGGATGCCGGGGCGCGCGCAGCTCGACGGGAAGTTGCTCGTTCTTGCACCCCGCCTGCAGGAGGGGCGGATCGCCGAGTGGACCTGCCGCGCGCCCGATGTCCCCGACAAGTACCTTCCCGCGAGCTGCCGGCGGGGGCCGACCGCGCCCTCGCGGCCCTAGGAGGCTTCCTGGTCCCGGAGCCCATCGACCGGTTTTCCCTGCAGTTCGCGTCGCCGGACCTCGAGGCGGCGTTCCATCGCGAGTATCGCGAGGAGGCGCTAGACACCTACCGGATGCTCGCGATTGCCGTCCTGGGATTCCTCGTGGCCGTCAGCCTCACGGGCCTCGTCGTGACCTTCTCCGTCAACCGGGACGGCATCCAGAAGCTGCTCTGGTGGGCGCTCATTCCCCTGACCCTGGTCGCCCTGGCGGCCCTGTACGGCAAGGCAACATCGCGGCGGCCCCGTTGGGTGGTCGCCGCCTACGTGGCCGCGCTGGGCGGGGTATGCGTGGCGTACCCGCACCTCCAGGCGGACCGGTTCGTCGCGGAAACGTACGGCTTCTCCTACCCGGCGCTTCTCCTCTTTCTGGCGCTCGCCTTCGGCCGATTCCCGCCTCCAAGGGGCATCCTCCTTGCCGCCAGCCTCATTGCGGCCCACGCCGCCGTCACCGGCTTCCAACTGGGGAGCGCAGTGGCGGTGAGCCACGTGCCGATGCTCCTCGGCGCGTCCGCCCTCGGATTCCCGGTCGGTTACCTGGCCGAGCGAACCGCGCGCGGGCTCTTCGCCGCCCGGGCGCAAGTCGAGGAGCGCGAGCGCCGCCTGGCGGCCAGCGAACGCCTCCTCAAGGCGGAGCAGGAGCGCTCGGAAGGCCTGATCCGGAGCATGCTGCCGGACACGATCGCGGCGCGGCTGAAGGTCGAGGGGCAGTCGATCGCGGACGGCATCGCCGAATGCACGGTGCTGTTCGCGGACCTGGTGGGCTTCACGTCGCTCGCGCGGGAGACCGGCCCCAAGGCGCTCGTCGCGGTCCTGAACGAGCTCTTCTGCGGGTTCGATGCGCTTTGCGAGGCGAGCGGCGTCGAGAAGATCAAGACGATCGGCGACTCCTACATGGCCGCGGCGGGGGTTCCCGACTACGTGGAGGACCACCCTGCCCGGGCAGCCGATCTTGCGCTATCGATGCTGGACGCCATCGCGCGCTTCAACCGCGACCACCTCGCCTCCCTCGAGCTGCGCATCGGCATGCATACGGGCCCCGTCGTGGCCGGCATTGTCGGAACGCACAAGTTTGCCTACGATCTGTGGGGCGAGACCGTCAACACCGCCGCCCGGATGGAGTCCCACGGGTTGCCCGGGCGCATCCAGGTATCGGAGGCAACGGCACTCTTGCTGAAGCGAACTCACCTGCTGGAGGAAAGGGGGGCGGTGGAAGTGAAGGGTCGCGGTCCCATGCGGACGTTCTGGCTCACCGGGCGGCGTGCCCCGGCGTCCGGCATCCGCCCGGAATCGTGATCGGCAACCGACGCCCATGATCGCCCGCGCTTGCGCAGTCCTGTTCCGGTTGTCGGTCGCATCGTGCATCTTCCTTGCGTTCGGCTGGCCGCTCCTCGTCTCCCGGGATCCTGCGGACGAAGTGTTTCGCGTCGTCGCCATCGCCTCTCTCGTGGCATTCCTGGGCTCGCTCGCCTGCGAGATCGCCTTCAGGATGGCTCGCCGGGCCGACGAACCCCGGGTAGGGGGATAGGGCCGTGCAGGGGCCGTCCCATCTCGTGATCAGCTGGTTCTACGCCGAGGCAAGCTCGCTCGAGCAGGCCCGCGACCGCCGGATCGTCGCGTGGGCGGGGCTCGCGCCCGACATCGACGTGGTGGCCTACATCGCTGCGCTCGTGTACTACCGGCTCGACAAGGACCTGGCGTTCGAGAACGTCTGGCGGGTCGTCCATCACCGCTACACGCACGGGCTCGCTTTCGTGGTGCTGACCGGCGTGGTCGCCTACTGGCTTGCAGGAGCCCGGGGCAGGAGGGGCAGCGTCAGGGTTGCGGCATTGGCCATGCTGGCGAGCGGAATCCACAATTTCCTCGATGTCGCCGCGGGCGGGCCCACCTGGCCGATCTATCCGCTCTGGCCCTTGAGCGACGCGGCATGGCACGCGTCCTGGTCATGGACCATCGGCGAATGGCCGAACATCGTCGTGCTCGTGGCGTGCCTTGCCGCGACGCTCGCGTACGGCAAGGTCATGGGGCGCTCGCCGATGGAGTGCTTCGGCGACCGCGCCGACGGGTGGATCGTGCGCATCCTGCAGCAGGGTTCGGACGCGCACGGGGGCGCCACGGACCCGGCCGCCGCGCGAGCCCTCCAGCGCCGGCGCATCGTCATCTGGACGGCGCTCGTGCTCGCCACGATCGCCATACTCGCCCCTCTGGGGTTCAACCCCTTCCAGTAAGGACGCTCTCTCGGCATTCTCCCTTCCCATGCCAGGTCCCGATCCCTCGCCGGCATTCCTGCACCGGCTCGGCGCCGAGGCGCGCGAGCTCCTCTTCGCGGCCGCCCGTCCCGTCTCCTTCGTGAAGGGCGCAACCCTGGTCCGCCACGGCGAGGCCGCCCGCGGCGCGTTCGTGCTGCGCGAGGGCGAGGCCGAGGCCCGCATTCCCGCGCCGGGCGGCGAGTGCTTCGTGGTCGCGCGCCTTTGCGCGGGCGACATCTTCGGCGAGATGGCTCTCGTGGAGGCCGGCACCTGCACCGCCACCGTCGTCGCCACGGCGCACGTGGACGGCTGGTTCCTCGCGTTCGAGGATTTCCGCGCCGTCGTCTCCCAGCGGCACCGGGCGTCGCGCGAACTGCAGCATGCGGTGACCCTGGTGCTCGCGGAAAGGCTTCGCGCGGTGAACGCGAAGCTGGCCGCGATCGCCTCGCCCGAGGATCGCCCGGCGCGGACGGTTCCCGCGCGGCCGGGGGATGGAATCGATCGCCGCGCTCGCGCCCCGTTCGACCTCGGGGCCTTCCTGCCCCGCCTCGCGTTCTTCGAGCGCTTCCCCGCGGAAGAGATCGACGAGGTGGCGGCTTCGGCGCGGGTCATCGAGGCTGCCCGCGGCGCGATGCTGTATGCGCCGGGCAGCGACGCGGATGCGGTCTACGTCGTCGCCCGCGGCGCCGTCGAGGTCGTGCGCCCCGTCGATGGCCGCGAGCGCCGCGTCGCCGTCCTGGGTCCGGGCAGGCTGCTCGGGTTCATGGGCGTCCTGCTCGGCTCGCCGCACGGCACCCATGCCTGGGCGCGCGAGGCTTCGACGCTGCTCGAGATTCCGTCCGCCGCCTTCCGCGCCCTCTATTTCGGGGAGGGCCCCTGTGCCTCGCGGCTGCGCGGGGCGGTGCAGCGCAGCCTGCTGGAGTCCCTGGGCCGCACCAACCGTTCGCTCACGCGCCTGGCCGCCCATGCCCGCCTCGCGGCGCGCGAGCGAGAGGCCGCGCAACTCGAGGCTGCCGGCTATGCCCTCGATGTCTCGCCGGCCGACGGGTTGTCCCAGGGTATTTCGTAGACGTCGACTTCGCCCGCGATTCCGCGCAGCGCGATCTGTTGCGCGACGGGCTCGTAGCCGGAATCGCCGAGCACGCGCGCCGTTGCGGGATGGTCGACCACGCAGCGGGTCGCGAAGATGGAGCTCGAGGTGGCCAGCGCCTGCACGCGCGCCGCGATGTTCACCGTCTGCCCGAAGTAGTCGAGCCGGTCGTTGAGCGTGACGGCGAGGCAGGGACCCTCGTGGATGCCGATCTTGAGGACCAGGTCCTCGTGGCCGCGCTCGCGGTTGAGCTCGCGCATGGCCTCCCTCATCCTGAGGGCCGCGCCCACCGCGCGGTCCGGGGTCGGGAAGGTCGCCATCACCGCATCCCCGATCGTCTTCACCACGGCGCCCGCATTCATGGCGACGACCTCGTGCAGCGTGCGGAAGTGCGCCTTCACGAGGTCGAAGGCCTGCAGGTCGCCGACGCGCTCGTAGAGCTCCGTGGAGCCCTTGAGGTCGGTGAAGAGGAACGTGAGGCTCGTGATGCCCAGGCGCTGGTCCACGTCGAGGGCGTCGGTGCGGTAAAGGTCGCGGAAGACCTGGTTCGTGAGCAGGCGCTTGGCCGTGAGGAACACCTTTCGCTTCCCGAGAAGATCGTGGAGCGCATCCCCGGCGATGAAGAGCGCGGGGAGCACGCGCTCGCCCGTCCGGTTCTCGAGCGCAAGGCGCAGCGGGCCCGGACGCAGGGTCACGGTGCCCGACGGCGCCTGGACCTTGTTGAAGACCATCGCCACATCCTGGCGATCGCGCGTCGGCTCGCCCTTCACGTCGATGAACTGGGTCGCGTGCGTGACCGGATCGAACACGATCACGAACTGCGCCGGAAGCTGCACCGAGAGGATGCACTTCTCCCCCGCGGGCAGCTCCACCGAGTCGATGACGATCTCGCGGATGATCTCGTCGAACCGCTCCTCCGGAAGGTCGATGCCGGAACTCCAGAAGACCTGCTTCTGGTAGTCCCACATGGAGAGCGAGTGCGGGTCGTGCGCGGCGATCCGCCGCACCCGCGGATTGACGGTGAAGCTCACCTCGACCATCTCGTCGAGCGTCGGCTCGTACCCGGCCGCGCAAAGGGCGCAGTGGTATTCGGTCTGCCGCACCGTCCTGAGCGTCGCGTTGGCCTCGAGCACGCCGCCGCAGCCGGGGCAGAGCAGGTTCCACGAGAGGTCGAAGATGCCCAGGCGCGAGGCGTGGAGGAAGGCGGCGATCGCCTTCTCCTCGTCGAGCCCGTTCAGGCGGGCGAAGTCGAGGACGTTCACGCGGTTGAGCGCCCGGTCGGTTCCGCCCCGCACCAGGGACTCGATGACGCGGACGGATGCCTCGTCCGCGGACTGGCGCAGCACCGAGAAGCGGGCCCGCGCGTCGTCGGAAGTGCGGTTGGTCTCGGTCATCGTCGAAGCCTCCCGGGCGCGCGCCGGAGAGGGGCGAGCGCAGTGCCTGAAGCCTGCAATGTACGCCACCGCCCGCGCGGCGTCAGTCGAGGTATCTCACGCTCACGTCCGGACGCCCGTCGCCGATCCGGGCATGCAGGACCGAGTATTCCGGCACCTCGACCCAGGAGGCGACGTCGCGGGTTAGCGGCTCCGAGCTCACCAGTATCGACCTGGCCGCTTCCGCCCCGCCCGTCATCTTCCACTCGCCCCCGTGCAGGCCGTAGCCGCGCCCGAGCGTGTACCACAGGCTCAGGAAGCTGAGGTTCGCCTCGTGCATGCGCGCGGCATCCTGCGTGGCGTAGCGGCCGAAGTCGAAGCAGTAGCGCACGGCCGCGATCTGGGTGCCGTCCGCGAAGAACAGGTTCACCGAGGACGACACGTCGATGCCGAGCTTTTCCCTTTCGCCCCGGATGATCGCGAGCGCCCGCGCAATCGCGTCGACCAGCTCGGTGCCCTCCGGCACCGCGAGCGGGTGGCGCAGCCCCGCGAGGACCAGGGCGTAGATCCACTCGCTGTCGGTCGTGCCCCGCACGTGCCGGGCGAGCGCCGCGGGAACGTGCGCGGCGAGCGCGGGCTTCAGCTCCGCGAAGCGCGCCAGGTCCCCGTTGTGCGCCATGGCGAGGGCGCAGCCGGGAAACTGGAAGGGGTGCACGTTGGCGAGGGAGATGTCGACCGTCGTGTTGTAGGCCACCCCCCGGACATGCGCCAGGACCGCCCCGGCCTCCACCTTTTCCGCCAGGTTCTTCAGGTTCCGGTCGAAGACGGGCAGCTCCGTCGAGCAATAGGCCCAGGGTTTTTCGGGGCTTCGCGAGCCCCGGTCCCAGGCGCGCAGGCCGAAGCCGGCCAGGTTCAGCATGTGCAGCATCTTGGGCATCGTGGCCTGCCGCACCAGCGCGGAATCGGGCTGGTAGAGAAGGTCGTCCAGCAGGACGGGCTCGCCGAGGTAGAGGAGGGCGCGGCACATGGGGCGCATTCTGGCACAGGGGATCCCGGCGCCCGGCGCCCCTTGACTCGGGTCAAGCCCAAACCACCCCCCACTTCAGTAGTCTAATGACCTGATTCCGAAGCCCTTGCGCCAAGCGAGGGAATCCCTTCCGGGCCGCCAGCCAAGCCGGCCCCGTGACCGTCAAGCCCAGGGTCCGCCATGAACGACCGCGTCGCCATTCCGCTCTCCAAGATCCGCAAGGCCCGCCCGACGCCCAAGGGCCGCGCGGTCGACGCCGGGGCCCGCGAGGAGATCGCCGCCCTGCTGGGCGAGGCGCCGCGCGCGCCCGAGTACTTGATCGAGAACCTGCACAAGGTCCAGGACCGGTTCGGAAGCCTTTCGGCCGCGCACCTCGCGGCCCTCGCCGAGGCCATGAAGCTATCGCAGGCCGAGGTCTTCGAGGTCGCGACCTTCTACCACCACTTCGACGTGGTGAAGGAGGGCGAGGAGACGCCGCCGAAGCTGACGGTGCGCGTCTGCGACACGCTCTCCTGCCGCATGGCGGGAGCCGAAGGGCTGCTCGAGCGGCTCAAGGTCACCCTGGGGCCGAACGTGCGCGTGCTGGCCGCGCCCTGCATCGGGCGCTGCGCCGAGGCGCCCGCCGTATGCGTCGGCCACAACGCCTTCGGCCACGCGAGCGCCGAGAAGGTCGCCACGGTCGTGAAGGAGGGCGTCACGAAGGCGCCGCGCAATTCCCACATCGGCTACGCGGACTACCGCAAGGCCGGCGGCTACGCGCTCTGGGCCGAGTGTCTCGCCGGAAAGCGCGACCTCGAGGCGGTCCTGAAGACCATGGAGGACGCGGGGCTCCGGGGCCTGGGCGGCGCGGGCTTTCCCACGGGGCGCAAGTGGCGGATCGTCCGTGCCGAGCCGGGCCCGCGCTACATGGCTGTGAACATCGACGAGGGGGAGCCGGGAACCTTCAAGGACCGCCACTACCTCGAGCGCGACCCGCACCGCTTCCTCGAGGGCATGCTCGTCGCCGCCTGGGCGGTGGGCATCGACAGGATCTGGATCTACCTGCGGGACGAATACCACGCCTGCCGCGAGGCACTCGAGAAGGAGATCGCGCTGCTGCGGGCGGACCCGCCGGGGCCGCTTCCCGAGATCCAGCTTCGCCGCGGCGCGGGCGCCTACATCTGCGGCGAGGAGTCGGCGATGATCGAGTCCATCGAGGGCAAGCGCGGCATGCCGCGGCTGCGCCCGCCGTACGTCGCGCAGGTCGGCGTCTTCGGCCGCCCCACGCTCGAGCACAACTTCGAGACGCTCTTCTGGGTGCGCGAGATCCTGGAGAAGGGCGCGCCCTGGTTCGCCTCCCACGGCCGGAACGGCCGCAAGGGGCTGCGCTCCTTCTCCGTCTCGGGCCGCGTTAAGAGGCCGGGCGTGCACGTGGCGCCCGCCGGCATCACGGTGAAGGAGCTCATCGACGAGTTCTGCGGCGGCATGCTGGACGGCCACGAGTTCCACGCCTACCTGCCGGGCGGCGCCTCCGGCGGGATCCTGCCCGCGTCGATGGGTGACATCCCGCTCGACTTCGACACGCTGCAGCCGCACGGCTGCTTCATCGGCTCGGCCGCCGTGATCGTGCTCTCGAACCACGACAAGGCGAGGGACGCCGCCCTCAACATGATGCGGTTCTTCGAGGACGAGTCCTGCGGCCAGTGCACGCCCTGCCGCGTGGGCACGGCAAAGGCCGCGCGGCTCATGGAGGCGCCGAAATGGGACGCGGCGCTCCTCGAGGAGCTCTCGCAGGCCATGGCGGACGCTTCGATATGCGGACTCGGCCAGGCGGCTCCGAATCCGATTCGATGCGTCATCAAGCACTTCCCGCACGAAGTTTGATGCGGCTTCGCACGGAATGACCCAAAGACGGGGACACGGATGAACACGGATGAACACGGATGTTTGAGGAAAAGGAGTCGGAGCGCGGCCTCGATGCGTTCGTCGCTGGATCCGGCCCTGCATTCATCCGCCTTTATCCGTGTCCATCCGTGTTCATCCGTGATCCAAAGGGGTACTGCCAAATGAACGCGATGAACGAACCCGTGGCGAGAGCCGAGACGATCGACTTCAAGCTGAACGGCGAGACGGTCTCCGCGCTCGCGGGCGAGACGATCATCCAGGCCGCGAAGCGCCACGGCGTGGAGATCCCGCACCTTTGCTACAAGGAGGGCCTGCGCCCGGATGGCAACTGCCGCGCCTGCATGGTCGAGATCAAGGGCGAGCGGGTGCTCGCGCCCTCGTGCTGCCGCAGCCCCGCCAAGGACATGGAGGTCTCCAGCATCTCGGCGCGCGCGGTGCATTCGCAGAAGATGGTGCTCGAACTGCTGGAGGCGGACGCGCCGGCGGCGGACCTGAAGCCCGGGATGAACGAGCTGCGCCTGTGGAGCGGGAAGCTCGGCGTCGGCAAGCCCCGGTTCGCGGCGCGCGCGCAGCCTTCCGCGGATGTCTCGCACCCGGCCATGGCGGTCAACCTCGACGCCTGCATCCAGTGCACGCGCTGCGTCAGGGCCTGCCGCGAGGAGCAGGTGAACGACGTGATCGGCTATTCCTGGCGCGGGTCGCACGCGAGGATCACCTTCGACTTCGACGACGCGATGGGGGAGTCGACCTGCGTGGCCTGCGGCGAGTGCGTGCAGGCCTGTCCCACGGGAGCGCTCGCGCCGGCCAAGGGCGCGTACGCGGTGAAGGCCGACAAGACCGTCGATTCCGTCTGCCCGTTCTGCGGCGTGGGCTGCAGGCTCACCTACCACGTGAAGGACAACACGATCGTGCGGGTCGAGGGTATCGACGGCCCCGCGAACCACGACCGCCTGTGCGTCAAGGGCCGCTTCGGCTTCGACTACGCGCACCATCCGCACCGCCTCACGAAGCCGCTCGTGCGCAAGCCCGGCGCGCCCAAGCACGCCGATTTCACGGTCGATCCCACGCGCTGGAGCGAGGTCTTCCGCGAGGCCACCTGGGAGGAGGCGCTCGAGCTCGCCGCCGGCGGGCTGCGCAAGGTCCGCGACGCGCACGGCGGCACGGCGCTCGCGGGATTCGGCAGCGCCAAGGGCTCGAACGAGGAGGCCTACCTCTTCCAGAAGCTGGTGCGCACCGGCTTCGGCTCGAACAACGTCGACCACTGCACGCGCCTTTGCCACGCCTCGAGCGTGGCGGCGCTGCTCGAAGGCATCGGCTCGGGCGCGGTGTCCAACCAGGTCTCGGACGTCGCGAAGGCCGATTTCATCTTCCTCATCGGCTCCAACCCGACGTCCAACCACCCGGTGGCCGCCACCTGGATCAAGAACGCCGCCAAGCGGGGCGCGAAGCTCGTGGTGGCCGATCCGCGCCGCACCGACATCGCGCGCCACGCCTGGCGGGTGCTGCAGTTCAAGCCGGACATGGACGTGGCGCTCCTCAATGCCATGATCTTCACGATCCTCGAGGAGAACCTCGTCGATCCCGAGTTCATCCGCACGCGCACCGTGGGGTTCGAGGCGCTGAAGGAGAACGCGAAGGGCTTCAGCCCCGAGGCGATGGGGCCGCTTTGCGGCATCCCCGCGGAAACGATCCGCGAGGTGGCGAGGGCCTACGCGACCTCGAAGGGCGCGATGATCCTCTGGGGCATGGGCATCTCCCAGCACGTGCACGGCACCGACAACGCGCGCTGCCTCATTGCGCTCACCCTCATGACCGGGCAGATCGGGCGGCCCGGCACCGGCCTGCATCCGCTGCGCGGCCAGAACAACGTGCAGGGGGCGTCCGACGCGGGGCTCATCCCGATGATGTTCCCGGACTACCAGCGCGTGGACAACCCGGAGGCCAATGCGCGCTTCGAGAAGTACTGGGGAGCGAAGCTCGACACGAAGCCGGGCCTCACCGTCGTCGAGATCATGGACGCGGCTTGCGAGGGGAAGATCCGGGCGATGTACGTGATGGGCGAGAACCCGGCGATGTCGGACCCCAACGCGCACCACGCGCGCGAGGGCCTCGCGAAGCTCGAGCACCTCGTGGTCCAGGACATCTTCCTCACCGAGACGGCCTACCTGGCGGACGTCGTGCTGCCGGCATCGGCCTGGCCGGAAAAGGCGGGCACCGTCACCAACACGGATCGCATCGTGCAGATGGGCCGGCGCGCGCTCGACATGCCCGGCGAGGCGCGACAGGATCTCTGGATCACCCAGCAGATCGCCAAGCGCCTCGGCCTCGACTGGAACTACGAGGGGCCGGAGAGCGGGGTGGCCGAGGTCTACGAGGAGATGCGCGGCGCGATGAACTCCATCGGCGGCATCTCGTGGGAGCGGCTCGAGGCGCACTCGAGCGTCACCTATCCCTGCCGCACGGAGGACGACCCCGGCCAGTCCGTCGTGTTCACCGACAGGTTCCCGACGAAGGACGGAAAGGCGAGGTTCGTGCCGGCCGACCTCATCCCGGCCAACGAGCGGCCCGACGACGCCTATCCCTTCGTCCTCATCACCGGCCGCCAGCTCGAGCACTGGCATACCGGCTCCATGACGCGCCGCGCCTCGGTGCTCGACGCGATCGAGCCGCGCGCGGTGGTGTCCATGCACCCCCTGGACCTCGACGCCCTCGGCGCGGCTCCCGGCGACGTGATCACGGTGGCCTCGCGGCGCGGGGAGATCTCGCTCACGGCCCGGGCCGACGACGGCACGCCGCGGGGCAGCGTCTTCATCCCCTTCGCCTTCTACGAGGCGGCGGCCAACCTGCTGACCAACCCCGCGCTGGACCCCTTCGGCAAGATCGCGGAGCTCAAGTACTGCGCGGTGAAGGTCACGAAGGGCGGCAAGCTGGCGGGCCTCGCGAGCTACGGCGGGGGCCAGTCGTTCGCGACCGTCGCCTGACGGCAGTTGCGGGGAGGCGAGCACGTCATGCGGCTCGCCTTCTGATAGTGTCTCGGGTTCTCTTCCAGGAAAGGCAATCCATGCGCATCGCCCTTCGCGTGGCCGCGGGAATCGCGGTCTCCCTTGCGGCCCTGTCGGCCCCCTTCGCCCAGGCGCAGGCCTGGCCCTCGAAGACGGTGAAGTTCATCGTCGGCTTCCCGCCCGGCGGCTCGACCGACCAGGTGGCCCGCATCCTCGCGGCCCAGCTCACGACGGCGCTCGGCCAGCAGTTCATCGTCGAGAACCGCCCGGGCGCCTCGGGCTCGATCGGCGCCGGTGCCGTCGCCCAGGCGGCGCCCGACGGCGCCACGTTCGGCGTGGTTTTCGACACGCACGGCGTCAATCCCTCGGTGCTCCCGAACCTCGCCTTCAGCACGACGAAGGACCTGGCCAACGTGATGCTCATCGGCACCTCGCCGATGGCGATCGTCACGCACCCGGGCCAGCCCTACAAGGACTTCAAGGATGCGCTCGCGGCGGCCAAGGCGAAGCCGGGGTCCGTCGCCATCGGCTCGATCGGCACCGGCAGCCTCGGGCACCTCGCCGTCGCCCAGATCGGGAACCTCCAGGGCGTCGAGCTGACGCACGTGCCCTACAAGGGCGGCGGGCCGCTCATGATCGACGCCATCGGCGGGCAGGTGCCCCTGGCGATCGGCACGGTGTTCCTCGCGAACCCGCACGTGAAGGCGGGCAAGGTCCGGGCGCTCGCCGTCACCTCCGCGAAGCCGTCGGCCACCATGCCGGGCGTGGGCACCGTGGCCGACCAGGGCGTGCCCGGGTTCGCGGCGCTGGCCTGGTGGGGCGTCATCGCGCCGGCCGGCACCCCCGCGCCGATCGTGAAGAAGCTCAACGAGGAGATCGCCAAGGCCCTCAAGCTCCCGGCCATCGCGGAAAAGCTGGGGGCGCAGGGCATGGACATCGTCGGCAGCAGCCCGGAGGAGGCGGACCGGTTCGTGAAGGGCGAGATCGAGCGCTGGGCCAAGGTCGTCAAGGAAAACAAGATCAAGGCGGGCGACTGATGCGGCAATACCGGATCGCGGTCGTCCCCGGGGACGGCATCGGCAAGGAAGTGGTGCCCGAGGGGCTGCGGCTCCTCGCGGCGGTGGAGAAGAAGCTCGGCGGCTTCCGCTGCGAGCCCACGCATTTTCCCTGGGGCTCGGACTATTACCGCGCGCACGGCGAGATGATGCCGGAGGACGGCAACGAGACGCTCAAGCCCTTCTCCGCGATCCTGTTCGGCGCCGTGGGCGACCCGGATCTCCCGGACCACCTGACGCTCTGGGGGCTGCGCCTGAAGATCTGCCAGGGCTTCGACCAGTACGCCAACGTGCGCCCGACGCGCATCTTCCCCGGCATCGCGAGCCCGCTCGCGGGCCGCGGGCCCGGCGACATCGACTGGGTGATCGTGCGCGAGAACACCGAGGGCGAGTATTCGGGCGCGGGCGGGCGCGTGCACACGGGCCTTCCCATCGAGGTCGCGATGGAGACGTCCGTCTTCACCCGCGTGGGCGTCGAGCGCGTGATGCGCTTCGCCTTCCGCCTGGCGCAGTCTCGCCCGCGCAAGCACCTCACCGTCATCACCAAGTCCAACGCCCAGCGCCACGGCATGGTGATGTGGGACCAGATCGCGCGCGAGGTCGCGGGCGAGTTCCCCGATGTCACCGTGAGGAAGCTCCTGGTCGACGCGGCCACCACCGTCATGGTCCAGGATCCGCGCTCGCTCGACACCATCGTCGCGACGAACCTGCACGCCGACGTCCTCTCGGACCTGGCGGGCGCGCTCGCGGGAAGCCTGGGCATCGCGCCCACGGCGAACCTGAACCCCGAGCGCGTGTTCCCCTCGATGTTCGAGCCCATCCACGGCTCGGCCTTCGACATCACCGGCAAGGGCGTCGCCAACCCCATCGCCACCTTCTGGACCGTGGCGATGATGCTGGAGCACCTGGGGGAGAAGCCGGCGGCGGATGCCATCATGGCCGCCATCGAGCGGGTCTGCCGCGAGGGCAGGCACCTGCCGCGCGACATCGGCGGCGCCGCCCGCACCACGGAAGTCACCGACGCCGTCATCTCGGCGCTCTGAAGGCGGGGACGGTTCCCGGGACCGTCCCCGGTTCCCCCGCGGCGGCTCGAAGGCTTGACAGCGCCCCCCGTTCCCGCCAAAGTGATATCACTTTAATAGCTCCTCTCCGGGGGGACACCATGGCCGAGTACCGCAAGGAAGGCAATTTCGAGAAGCCGGCAAGCACCTTCAACGGCCTGTTCATGCTGCTGGTCCTGCTGGGGCTCGCCGCGCTCATGGTCTTCGCCATCCTGGGCGCCCGGGCACCGTCCATCGCCGTGCCGGCAGGCATCGGCGTCGCGTTCATTGCCGGCGGCTTCTTCATGCTGCAGCCCAACGAGGCCGGCGTGCTCACGCTCTTCGGCGACTACTCGGGCACCGAGCGCACGCCCGGCCTGCGCTGGACCTGGCCCTGGATGATCCGCAAGAAGGTGAGCGTGCGCGCGCGCAACCACAACGTCGAAACCCTCAAGGTGAACGACAAGCGCGGCAACCCCGTGGAGATCGGCGCGGTCGTGGTCTGGCGCGTGGAGGACACGGCCCAGGCCCTCTTCGACGTCGACGACTTCGAGAACTTCGTGCGCGTGCAGAGCGAGTCGGCGCTGCGCCACGTGGCCACGCGCTACAACTACGACGAGGGCGAGGAGCACGAGGCCGGCGAGGTCACGCTGCGCGCCGGGGCGGACGTCGTGGCCGACGCGCTGTGCGCCGAGCTGCAGGCGCGCGTCGACCTCGCGGGCGTGAAGGTCGCGGAGGCCAAGCTCACCCACCTCGCCTACGCCGCGGAGATCGCCGGCGCGATGCTGCGCCGCCAGCAGGCCGAGGCCGTGATCAGCGCGCGCAGCAAGATCGTCATCGGCGCGGTGAGCATGGTCGAGATGGCGCTCAAGCACCTCTCGGAGAAGAACGTGGTCGAGCTCGACGACGAGCGCCGGGCCGCCATGGTCTCCAACCTCATGGTGGTCCTGTGCTCGGAGAGGGACACCCAGCCGATCGTGAACGCCGGCACGCTCTACACCTGAGGCCGCGGCGCCACCGCGCATGGCCAGCCCCGACAAGAAGGCGTTCCTGCTTCGCATCGACCCGGAGCTGTGGGCCGAGATCGAGCGCCTCGCGCAGGCCGAGCTGCGCAGCGCCAACGGGCAGGTCGAGTACCTTCTTCGCGATGCCCTCGAGCGCCGCGGCATCCGGACCGCCTCGCGCAAGAAGAAATAGGGACAGTCCCTATCTTTCCTCCGGGGGTTTCACGCGCCGGAACTCGCGCCAGAGCAGCACGTCGTAGGCGATCTTGGCGGCCCCGGCGAAGACGAGCGGCACGGCGAGGCCCGCCGTCTGCATGAGGGCGCCGGCGAACATGGGCGCGAGCGCCCAGCCGCCGGAACGCACCAGGTTCGTCGCGCCCGCGGCCGCCAGGCGCTCGGCCGGCTTCACGACCGCCATCACGTAGGACTGGCGCGTGGGCACGTCCATCTCGTTGAGCGACTCGCGCAGCAGGAAGAAGAACGCCGCCCAGGCGAGCTCGTCCGTGGCGACGATGGTGAACAGGAGCAGGCTCGAGGGGATGTGCGTGTAGACCATCGTGTTGATGAGGCCGATGCGCTTCGCGAGCCAGGCGGCCACGATGTGCGATCCGGCCGACAGGAGCCTTCCGGCGCTGAAGAGGACGGCGACGGTGGCGGCGGTGGCCCCGAAGCGCTCCGAGAACCAGTAGGCGAAGATCGCCGAGCCGATGAAGCCCCCGGCAAAGGCGTCGATGAAGAAGAGGGCCGAGATCTTCGCGACGATGGGCCGGCTCTCGGGAGAAAGGTCGCGAAGCCCGGCCGGCGCCGCCTCGCCCACGCGCGGCGGCAGGAGCGCGTAGAGCGCCGCGGAGACGAGGTAGAGCGCGCAGAAGATGACGAGCGCCGCCTTCATCGCCGCCAGCGGCGCCATGCCGGCGGCCGCCTCCAGCAGCGTCGGCAGCCCCGCGAGGAGCCCGCCCACCGCGTAGCCGCCGTCCAGCAGCACGTTGTACCAGGCGAAGACGCGCGTGCGGTCGGCGTCGGTCGTGGTGGCCGGGAACATCGCCTGCTCGAGGATCGGTATGGCGCCCCGGTCGCGGCCGTTCACGTTGAACATGCCCACGAAGGCCGCGCAAACGATCACGGGGAAGGCGTCGCTCGAGATGAGGAGGGTGCAGCCCAGCACCGGCAGCCCCGCGAGCGCCACGAGGAGCGAGCGCTCCGTGAAGCGGCTGCCCGCGAGCATGGTGAGAAGGGTGGCGAGCGCCGCGCCCCAGAGGGCCGCCGAGAGCACCACGCCGATCTGCGTGGCCGAGAACCCCAGCCTGGCGCAGTAAAGGCCGATCAGCACGGCCATCATGCCGATGGCCAGGGCGCGCAGGAAGGCTGCGGCGTAGAGGATGCGGCGCAGCCGCGCCGCGGGGGAGCTCACCCGGCGATGATAACCGCCTTCAGATCGTGGGCTTTCGCCTCAGGAAGTCGAGGCGGTCGATGGAGCGCACGCGGATCAGTCTCACTTCCGCCCCCTGGAGCACCGTGAGCCCCACCTCGACGCCCGGCTCGCCCGTCGCCCAGAGCTTGCGGTAGAAGTCGGGGAGGTCCCGGAACTTCTCGCCGCCGACGGCGAGGACGATGTCGCCGGGCCGGATGCCGGCCTTCTGCGCGGGACCGCCGTCGCTCACCCGGAGGACCTTGATCCGCCCGTCGTCCTCGACCGAGTTCAGCCCGATCCACGGCCTGCGCCCTCCCTGCTGGCGCCCCGTCGCGATCAGCTCGGCGAGGATGGGCTTCAGGAGGTCCGTGGGCACGAACATGTTGCCCGGCAGCCGCTCGCCGGGCGTCATGGCGTCCATCACGAAGAGCGAGCCGATGCCCACCAGCTCGCCGTCCCGGTTGATGAGAGCCGCGCCGCTGTGGTCCAGGCGCGGCGGGGCGGTGAAGATGGCGCCGTCGATGAGGTATTCCCAGTAGCCCGCGAAGGGCCGCTTCGAGACGACCGTGGCCACCGAGACGCCGCCTTCCCCGCCGGTGGCGACCAGGAGGCGGTCGAGCTGCTCGACGGCCTGCGAGGCGCCCAGGCGGATCGGCTTGGCCGCAAGCGGGACGATGGGCCGCAGCAGCCCGAAGCCCGTGGCGTGGTCGTAGGCCGCCACGCTCGCCGGCACCGAGCGCCCGCCGGAATCGGTGAGCTCCACCTGGTCGGCCTCGAGGATGAGGTAGCCGATGGTGAGGACGAGGCCGGAGGGCGCGATTAGGATTCCGGACCCCGAGCGCTCCCCGCCCAGGCTCTCCCGGGAACGCGCGTCGCCCAGGGCCCGCGTGCGGACCGAGACCACGGCCCCCGCGGCCTCCTGCAGCATCTGCATCGTGGCTTCGTCGTCCCTGGCGACGGCGGGTTTCTCCGCGGCCGAAGGGCTGGCCGTGCCCGGGGCCGGGAGGGCCAGCGCGAGGGCGAGGATCAGGAACGGGGCCGCCAGTCGATCCGGGCGCATGGTCGCCTCCTCGGTGCACGGGTGGGGCGAAGCCATCCTAGCACCGCGCGCGGGCGGCGCAAGCGCCGCCTCAGGCGAGCCAGCCCAGTGTCTCGGCGGTGGCCCTCGAGGGGCGGTACTCGGCCGCCGTCCAGCCCTCGTAGCCGAGGGCGTCGAGTCGCGCGAAGCAGGCGGCGATGTCTACCCGTCCCGTCCCGGGCTCGTGCCGCCCCGGGGCGTCGGCGAACTGCACGTGGCGGATCACGGGGGAAAAGCGCGCGAGCCCGTCCACCGGATCCTCGCCCATCATGGCCGCGTGGTAGATGTCGTACTGCAGCCCGGCATTGGGCGCGCCGGTCTGCGCAATGAGCGCTGCGCCCTCGGCGGGCCGGGCGACGGCGAAGCCTGGCACGTCCACCGTGTTGATGGGCTCGAGGAGCAGGGTGAGACCGGCGGGAAGGAACTCGCGCGCGGCGTAGCGCAGGTTGGCGAGGAGCGTGGCGCGCGCGAGCGCCGGGTCGGCGCCTTCCGGGATCTTGCCGGCGATGCAGTTCACGCGCTCGTTGCCCAGCACCGCCGCGTAGGCGATGGCGCGCGCCACCCCCTCGCGGAACTCCTCCTCGCGCCCCGGCAGGCAGGCGATGCCGAAGTCGCCGGCCGCCTTGTCGCCCATGGGGAGGTTGAAGTTGACGAGCTCGAGCCCGTTGGCCTCCAGGAGCTCGGCGATTTCGCGCGCCTCGAGGTCCCAGGGGTGCGCGAACTCGACGGCGCCGAAGCCGGCGGCCGCGCAGGCGCCGAAGCGCTCCGTGAAGGCGTGCTCCGGAAAGAGGAATCCGAGGTTGGCGGCGAAGCGGGGCATCGTCTCGCGCTACTATAACGGACGAAGCGCCCGCCGAAGATGAGCACCGCCACCGCCCCGCAGGATTCCCCGAAGACCGCCGAGCCCGCCGCCACCGGCGACGCGGGCGTCATCGCGAAGCTCCTTCCCTACCTGTGGGAGTACCGCGGCCGGGTCATCCTCGCGCTCGCCTTCCTGGTGACGGCGAAGTTCGCGAACCTGGCCGTGCCGCTCCTCATGAAGGCGATCGTGGACGGGCTCTCCGGGCCGAAGGCGGCGCTCGCCGTCCCGGTCCTGCTGGTGGCGGCCTACGGGATGCTGCGCCTCGCGTCCACGCTCTTCAACGAGCTGCGCGACGTGGTGTTCGTGAAGGTGGCCCAGCGCGCCATGCGCCGGGTGGCGCTCGAGGTCTTCGAGCACATGCACTCGCTGTCGCTGCGCTTCCACCTCGAGCGCCAGACGGGCGGGCTCACGCGCGACATCGAGCGCGGCACGCGCGGGATCTCCACGCTCCTGAACTTCATGGTCTTCAGCGTGCTCCCGACCTTCTTCGAGATCGCGCTCGTCACCGGGTTCCTCATCGTGAAGTTCGACGTCTGGTTCGGCGTCATCACGGTGGGCGCGCTGGTCCTGTACATCGCCGCCACCTTCCTCATCTCCGAGCGCCGGATCCACCACCGCCGGGCCATGAACGAGTCGGACTCGAAGGCCAACACGCGCGCCATCGACTCGCTCATCAACTACGAGACGGTGAAGTACTTCGGCAACGAGTCCTTCGAGGCGAGGCGCTACGACGAGAACCTGTCGCGCTACGAGGCGGCGGTGGTCACGAGCGAGACTTCCCTCGGGCTCCTGAACACCGTGCAGGCCGGGATCATCGCGCTCACGGTCTCCCTGCTCATGTGGCGCGCGTCCGACGGCATCGTGAACGGGGCGCTCACGCTGGGCGACCTGGTGATGGTGAACGCCCTCCTCATCCAGCTCTACATCCCGCTCAACTTCCTGGGCGTGCTCTACCGCGAGATCAAGCAGTCGCTCACGGACATGGAGAAGATGTTCCGCCTGCTCTCCGTGAACCGCGAGATCGAGGACAAGCCGGGGGCGCCCGCGCTCGCGGTGTCGGGGGCCGCGATCCGGTTCGAGGGCGTGGACTTCGCCTACGACGGCCGGCGGCAGATCCTTGCCGGCGTGGACTTCGAGGTGCCCGCGGGCAGGACGGTCGCCGTCGTCGGCTCGAGCGGCTCGGGGAAGTCCACGCTCGGTCGCCTGCTCTTCCGCTTCTACGACGTGCTCGAGGGGCGCATCTCGATCGACGGGCAGGACATCCGCGACGTGACGCAGCTGTCGCTTCGCAGCGCCATCGGCATCGTCCCGCAGGACACGGTGCTCTTCAATGACACGATCTACTACAACATCGCCTACGGGCGCCCGCGGGCCACGCGCGAGGAGGTGGTGGAGGCGGCGAAGGTCGCCCACATCCTTGACTTCATCGAGAGCCTGCCCGACGGCTGGGAGACCACGGTGGGCGAGCGCGGGCTCAAGCTCTCCGGCGGCGAGAAGCAGCGCGTGTCGATCGCGCGCACGCTGCTCAAGGACCCCCCGATCCTGATCTTCGACGAGGCCACCTCGGCGCTCGACTCGGGCACGGAGAAGGCGATCCAGGCCGAGCTCGCGGAGATCTCGCGCAACCGGACGACGCTCATGATCGCGCACCGGCTCTCGACCATCGTGGACGCCGACCAGATCCTGGTGATGGAGGGAGGGCGCATCGTGGAGCGCGGCAGCTTCCGGGAGCTCATGGCGCAGGACGGCCGCTTCGCGCAGATGTGGCGGCTGCAGCAGGAGGAATCCGAGAAGGCGGAGCCCGGCGAGGGCGGAGGGAAGGGAACATGAGGATCGTGGACTGGATCGGGGCGGGGCGCGCGGCGGCGATCGCGGCCGGGGCCGTCGTCGCGGCGTGCGGGTCGGTTCCCGGGCCGGCGCCGGAAGGCACCGTCACCGTCGTCAAGGTGGCGAGAACGACGTGGAACGCGGAGCCTTCGGAAGGGCTCTTCCGCGTGGGCTTCGACGAGCGGCGCTGGAGGCAGGTCGCCGCGCGCGCGGGCTACGCGCAGGCGCCGGAGGGCCTGGACCCGAACGTGAGCGAGGTCGACGGGTTGGAGGAGGAGGCGAGCCGCGAGCTGCGGGACAGGGGCCTTTGCCCCACGAGCGCGAAGCTCGTCTCGCCCGTGCATCGCGACGCGGCGGGCGCGATCTCCGCCATCTTCGCCTGCCAGAAGACCGTCTTCTAGGCCGGGCCGCCCAGCAGCTGCCGCCGCAGGTCCAGCCGCCTGACCTTCCCCATGGCGTTTCGCGGCAGCTCGGCCAGCACGTGGAAATGCACGCGCGGGAATGCGGCGAGCTCGCGCCGGGCGAAAGCGGCCAGCGTATCCCGGTCTACCGGGCTGCGGGACTGGATCGCCACGTGGAGCTCCTGCGCGTCGCCTTCGCCCTGCGTGAAGACGCACACGCCCTCGGCGCCCAGGAGGTCCTGCAGGGACCGCTCGGCGGGCCCGGTCGCGATCTTGGCGCCCATGAGGTTGATGACGTCGGTGGCGCGGCCCTCGAGGCACAGCCTGCCGTCGGCCCGCAGCCTGCCCAGGTCGCCCGGGTAGAACCAGCCGTCCCGGAAGAACTCCCGCGTGGCCGCCTCGTCGTCGAGGTAGCCTTCGATCCCCGGCGACACCCGGACCCGGACGAGGCCCGTCTCGCCCACGGGCAGCGCGCGGCCGGCCTCGTCGACGACCTGGACAGCCGTCGGGTCGACGGGGCGGTGCCAGTGCAGGTCCTCGTCGTTCTCGACGAGGGTCATCGTGACCATCGACGCTTCCGTGGAGGCGTACGCGCCATAGAGCTTGCGGGTGATCCGCTTGCGGGCGCGCTCCGCCAGCGACTTCGGCAGCGCGCCGGCCGTCACGATGAGCTTCAACGCGTCGTCGTGGCGGATCGCCCCTTCGGGCGCCTCGAGAAGCACGGCGAGCGTGGCGGGCGTGGCGAAGGCGTGCGTCAACGCGAGCTCCCCGAACGGCCGGTACGACCAGGGCGGGTCCTCGTACACCACGGTGCCGCCCCGGCTCCAGGCGGCGCGCGGCCAGCGGTACCCGCCCGCCGTCCAGACCGGGAAATTGCCGAGGTAGACGACGGAAGACTCCGTCATGCCGTACAGCGAGGAGAGCGAGCGGACGAGCTCCTCGTCCACCCGGGGCGAGCGCAGGACCTTCTTGAAGGTCCCCGTCGTGCCGGACGTGAGCATGACGTGGCCCGCCATGCCGTTCCCCGCCGGTGCGGGCGCTTCGGGAACGGGGCCCTGCGACAGGCCGAAATGGCGCGCGGCGGGCAGGAGGGTGACCGGGCACCGCGCCGCGCGGGCGACGGATTCGGCCGCCTCGTGCGGCTTGTCGTCGGCGACCACGACGCCGGACACGTTCCGGAAGTCGAGGTCCAGGAAGTCCTTGCTGCGCTCGACCAGGGTCGTGGTGAACCCGAGGCTGCGCAGCGCGAACGACCCCGCCCAGGCGTCGATCGGCCGGCTTGCCGCCATGACCGCGAGCCCCCCGGGGCGAAGTCCCGCACCCTCCAGCTGCGAGCGAGCCTGCGCGATCGCGCGGGCGAAGGCCCCGTAGCTCCATGCCTCGCCGTTCTGGATCAGCGCGGCGTGCTCGGGCGTGCGGCGTGCACGGGCGAAGATGGCGTCGATGGGCATGGTTCGCTCCGCGTCAGGTCGACAGGTGCTCGCGAAGCGCCGCCACCACCTCGCGGGGAGCCTCGGTCGGCATCGCATGGCCCGCGT
>JBGARD010000021.1:0-50389 GCA_044230355.1 Usitatibacteraceae bacterium
CTCGATCTCCGCCTTGGGCGTGAGGGCCGCCACGGAGTCGACGACGACGCAGTCGACGGAGGCCGAGCGCACCAGCATGTCGGCGATCTCGAGGGCCTGCTCGCCGTTGTCCGGCTGGGAGAGGAGCAGCTCCGAGGTGTCGACCCCGAGGCGCTGCGCGTACTGCGGGTCGAGCGCGTGCTCGGCGTCGATGAAGGCGGCCGTGCCGCCCAGCCGCTGGATGTTGGCGATGACCTGCAGCGTGAGGGTGGTCTTGCCGGAGGATTCCGGGCCGTAGATCTCGACCACGCGGCCGCGCGGCAGCCCGCCCACGCCGAGGGCGAGGTCGAGGCCCAGGGAGCCGGTGGAGACGACCTCGATGCCTTTTTCGACGTCCTTGTCGCCCATGCGCATGATCGAGCCCTTGCCGAACTGGCGCTCGATCTGCGTGAGGGCGGCCTGCAGGGCCTTGGCCTTGTTCTCGTCCATCTTGGGGGTTTCGCCGGCGGGGGTGGAGATGACTTTGAGCATCGGAATTATCCCATATCGTTGAGGTTGAACTTTCCGCCCAGGGTCAGCGCGTCCTGCGCACCAACCCCGCCATCACACCGAAAATCTCCAGGCGCCCCTTCGGGCGGATGACCGGGAAGGCCTTGTTCGCGGGCTTCAGGACGAACGCGCCTTTTTCTCGGTCCAGGTACTTCACGGTGAATTCGTTGTCCACGATGGCGACGACGATGTCGCCCACGTTCGCGTTGGGCTGCTGCTCGACCACGATGAGGTCGCCCTCGTGGATGCCGGCGTCGATCATCGAGTCGCCCTTCACGCGCACGAGGCTCGTCTTCGACGGCACGCGCACCAGGTAGTCGTCGATCGTGACGAGGTCGTAGCCGTCGGCGAGCGCCGGGTTGGGGAGCCCCGCCTGCACGGTGTCGTGCGCGAGGCGCCGCTCGAAGAACCGGGCCCCGGGCTTCAGCTGCCGGTCCGGCGTCCAGTCCAGGTACCCCGCTTCCTCGAAGCGCCGCACGCACTCCGACACCCACGACTTGGCCGAGATCCCCCACAGGGAGGCGAGGACCGAGTAGGAGGGGATCACCTTGTGCTCGGCGTAGTAGTCCTGGAGCTTCTCCAGGTACGCCGGGTCGAGGGGCTGGTGGTTCTTCAACGCCATGGGCGGGCTAACGGTGGACAGAACGATTGTTCGGTAAGCTACAGAACGATCGTTCTGGTGTCAAGCGCCGTTTGGGCCCCGCCCGGGCCCGCCCTCAAGCATCCCGGGACGCGAGCTCGAGGAGCCCCTTCAGGGCCTCCCGCACCGCCTGGCCGCGAACCGCCGCACGGTCTCCCCCGAAGACCTCGAATCGGGATTCCACCGTGCCGCCCAGGGAGGCCCAGGCGAACCAGACGAGGCCGACGGGCTTGGCCGCGGTGCCGCCGCCGGGGCCGGCCACGCCGGTGACGGCCACGGCGAGGTCGGCCGCACTCTGGTGCAGGGCACCCAGCGCCATCTCGCGCGCCACCGCCTCGGAGACGGCGCCGTGGGAGCCCAGCGTCTCCTGCCGAACCCCCAGGAGGTCCACCTTGGCCTCGTTGGAGTAGGCGATGAAGCCCCGGTCGAACCAGCCGGAGCTGCCCGCCGTCCGGGTGACGGCCTCGGCCACGCCGCCGGCCGTGCAGGACTCCGCGGTCGCCACGAGCAGGTGGGCCCGGCCGCAGGCCTCGCCCAGCCGCGCGGAAAGATCGTCGATCTCGTTCATGGGGCCTCCTGTGGGAGCCCGCGGTACCAGTAGCGGTAGGCGAGCGTGAATCCGAACGGCTCGTACAGCGCGATCGCGGGCGCGTTGCCCTCCTCCACCTGGAGGTAGGAGCGCCTCGCCCCGGCCTCAAGGCCCCAGCGCAGCAGCGCCGACACCATTGTCCTCGCGAACCCGCGGCGGCGGCAGCCTTCGCGGGTCACGACGTCGAAGAGCCCCACGTGGTCCCCTTCGAGGATGGCGAGGCCCGTGGCCACCGGGACGCCCGCCTCGAGGATCGCCCCCGTCCGGACGGGGAGCGGCAGGGCCGCCAGGCGCGCGAGGTGGGCGGCTCGCTGCGCGATGGGCGAGCCGCGAAGGCTCCCCACCATGTCGAACCACTCCTCCAGGCGCGGGCTCTCCACCTCGCCGCCGGCGAGCGTCGCGGCATCGATCGCGGCGTGGCGCACCTGCGTGGTGTCGAAGCGCTCGTAGCCCCGGGCGGCGAGGAAGTCCTCCAGGCCGGCGGGCTGCGTGGGCTCGGCGAGGCGCCAGATCGCCGGCAGGCCGCGCTCGCCGTAGAGGCGCTCGCAGTGGGAGACCTTCTCCTCGAGCGGGAGCGTGGAGGGATAGACGGGGTTCACCGACCGCGCCCGCTTCGCCTTGCCCGGCGAGAAGCGCAGGAGCCAGCCGTCGTAAAGGAGCTGCCCGGGCGGCGCGGACGAGTTGAGCGTGAGCTCCTCGAGGCGCCGCGGGCCCGTGGTCATGCCTTCAGGCGCTTGCCCGTGGCGGTGTCGAAGAAGTAGGCCTTGCCCGGCAGGATGGAGACCTCGATCGCCGAGTCCGCCTTGGGAGTCGAGTGCCCCTCGATCCGCACGACCAGGAGCGTGCCGTTGAAGCCCGCGTGCAGCAGCGAATCCGCGCCCAGCGACTCCACCGTGTCCACGTGCAGCTTGAAGGTGGGCCCTTCTCCTCCTGAGCCCGTCACGAAGTGCTCGGGGCGCACGCCCACGGTCACCTGCTCGCCGGCCTTCGCGCGCGCTTCCGCCGGCATCGGGATCACGATCCCCCCGCCCACGTCGACGCCGTCGCCCGAGCGCCTGCCCGGCATGAAGTTCATGGAGGGCGAGCCGATGAAGCCGGCCACGAAGAGCGAGGCGGGCTCGTCGTAGACCTCGAGCGGCGCGCCGATCTGCTCCACCACGCCCGCGTTGATGACGATCATGCGGTTGGCGAGCGTCATCGCCTCGACCTGGTCGTGGGTCACGTAGACGCTGGTGGTGCGCAGCTCGCGGTGCAGCTTCTGGATCTCCAGGCGCATCTGCACGCGCAGCTTGGCGTCCAGGTTCGAGAGCGGCTCGTCGAAGAGGAAGGCCGCGGGCTCGCGCACGATGGCCCGTCCCATGGCCACGCGCTGGCGCTGGCCGCCGGAGAGCTCGCGGGGCTTGCGCTGGAGGTACTGGCCGAGCTCCAGGATCTTGGCCGCGCGCTGCACGCGCTTCTCGATGTCGTCCTTCGCGAGCTTGCGGATCTTCAGCCCGTAGGCCATGTTGTCGTACACGCTCATGTGCGGGTAGAGCGCGTAGTTCTGGAACACCATCGCGATGTTGCGGTCCTTGGGCTCGACCTCGTTCACGCGCTTGCCGGCGATGCGGACCTCGCCGTCGGTCGTGGTCTCGAGTCCGGCGATCATGCGCAGCAGCGTCGACTTGCCGCAGCCCGAGGGGCCCACCATCACGACGAACTCGCCGTCGTTGATGGTGACGTCCGTCCTGTGGATGACCTCGGTCTTGCCGAAGCTCTTGGTCACGCCGTGGAGACTGATTTCCGCCATGTGTCGTCCGGTTCCTTGGATTCCTACTTCTCGGTCTCTACGAGGCCCTTCACGAACCACTTCTGCATGAGCACCACCACCAGGGCGGGGGGCATCAGCGCGAGCATCGCGGTGGCCATGATGAGGTGCCACTCGTTGGAGGCGTCCCCGCCGGCGATCATGCGCTTGATGCCGATCACCACGGTGTACATCGATTCCGACGCCGTGATGAGAAGGGGCCAGAGGTACTGGTTCCAGCCGTAGATGAAGAGGATCACGAAGAGCGCGGCCATGTGCGTCTTCGACAGCGGCAGCACCACGTCGATGAAGAACCGGATGGGCCCGGCGCCGTCGATGCGGGCGGCCTCGGCCAGCTCGTCGGGGATGGTCATGAAGAACTGGCGGAAGAGGAATGTCGCCGTGGCCGAGGCGATGAGCGGCATCGCGAGGCCCACGTGCGAGTCGAGGATGCCCAGGTCCGCCGCGACCTTGAAGGTGGGGATGATGCGCACCTCGACCGGCAGCATCAGGGTGACGAAGACGCTCCAGAAGAAGAAGGACCGGCCGGGAAAGCGGAAGTAGACGATCGCGAACGCCGAGAGGATGGAAATCGAGATCTTCCCGATGGCGATCGACAGCGCCATGATCAGGCTGTTCACGAGCATCGTCGAGACCGGGGCGGAGGAGCCCTTCTCCGAGCCGGCGGTGAGCACCTGGGTGTAGTTGTGCATGAACTGGTCGCCGGGCCACAGCGGCATCGGCACGTTCACGATCTGCTCGAAGGTGAGGGTCGAAGCGACGAACGTGACCCACAACGGGAACGCGACCAGAAGCACGCCGGTGATGAGCACGGCGTGCGCCAGGAAGTCCCGGAAGGGCCTGTTCTCGACCATGTCAGTACTGCACCCTGCGCTCGATGTAGCGGAACTGGATCACCGTGAGCGTGATGACGATGGCCATGAGGATCACCGACTGCGCCGAGGACCCGCCCAGGTCCGCGGCCTTCACGCCGTCGTAGTAGACCTTGTAGACGAGGATCTTCGTGGCGTCCCCCGGCCCGCCCTGCGTGGTCGCGTCGATCACGCCGAAGGTGTCGAAGAACGAGTAGATGATGTTCATCACCAGCAGGAAGAACGTCGTCGGCGACAGCAGCGGGAAGACGATCGTCCAGAAGCGCCGGAACGGCCCCGCGCCGTCGATCGCGGCCGCCTCGATGAGCGACTTCGGGATCGACTGCAGGCCCGCGAGGAAGAACAGGAAGTTGTAGCTGATCTGCTTCCACACCGAGGCGATCACCACCAGGAGCATCGCCTGCTCGGAGTTGATGATCCAGTTCCAGTCGATGCCGAACTTCTTCAGGAAGTAGGTGACGATGCCGATGGACGGGGCGAAGATGAACGCCCAGAGCACGCCCGCGATGGCGGGCGCCACCGCATAGGGCCAGATGAGGAAGGTCTTGTAGGCGAGCGCGCCTCGCACGACCGAGTCGGCCATGGTGGCGAGCATGAGCGAGATGAGGATGCCGGTGGTCGCCACCATCACGCTGAAGAACGCCGTCACCTTGAACGACGACAGGTAGTGCGAGTCCCTGAAGAGGTAGGTGTAGTTGTCGAACCAGACGAACTGCGAGGTCATCCCGAAGGCGTCCTGCAGCTGGAACGAGAAATAGACGGCCTGCGCCGCGGGCCAGAAGAAGAACATCACCGTGATCGTGATCTGCGGGAGCAGCAGCACGTACGGCAGCCAGGCCGACCTGAAGACGACGCGCTTTTCCATGGCCATGGTTGTTGAAAGGGGCCGGTTAAGGCCCCTTCGTCATGCCCCTTCGATCAGCCCTTGTTCGCAGCCTGGAACTTGCGAAGGATCTCGTTGCCGCGCCGGACGGCCTCGTCCATCGCGGTCTTCGCGTCCTTCTTGCCCATGATCACGGCCTCGATCTCCTCCTCGATCACCTCCCGGCCCTGCACGAAGTTGCCGAAGCGCAGGCCCTTGGAGTTGGCCGTCGCCGGCTTGTTCGTGAGCTGCTTGATCGCGATGTCGGCGCCCGGGTTCTTGTCGTAGAAGCCGGACTTGCGGGTCATCTCGTAGGCCGCATAGGTGATCGGCACGTAGCCGGTGCCGGTGTGCCATTCCATCTGGATTTCCGGCTTGGAGAGGAACGCGAAGAACCTGGCCACGCCCTTGTAGGCGTTGTTGGTCTTGCCGCCCATCACCCAGAGGGAAGCACCGCCGATAATGGAGTTCTGCGGGGCGCCCTTGACGTCGTCATGGTAGGGAATCATGTTCACCGACCACCCGAACTTGGCGGTGCGGCGGATGTTGGCCTGCGCGCCGGTGGACGAGGTGAGCATCGCGCACTCGCCGCTCGCGAACTTGGCCTCGGCCTGGTTCGTGCGGCCGGCGTAGGTGAGCAGCCCCTTCTTCGCCATGTCGCCGAGCATCCCGATGTGGCGCACGTGCAGGGGCGAGTTCACCTTGAACTCGGTGTCCATGCCGCCCATGCCGTTTTCCTTGGTGCCGATCGGCACGTTGTGCCAGGCGGAGAAGTTCTCGATGTGCATCCAGGACGGCCACCCCGTGGTGTACACGCACTGCTGCCCGGCGGCCTTGAGCTTCTCGCCCGCCGCGATGAATTCCTTCCAGGTCTTCGGGGCCTTCTCGGGATCCAGGCCGGCCTTCTTGTAGGCGTCCTTGTTGATGTAGAACACGACGGTGGAGCTGTTGAACGGGAAGGACAGCATGTTGCCCTTGCTGTCGGAGTAGTAGCCGGACACGGGGCCGATGTAGACCTTCGGGTCGAAGGGCTCGTCGGCGTCCTTCATGAGCTTGTACACGGGGACGACGGCGCCCTTGCCCGCCATCATGGTGGCGGTGCCGACCTCGAACACCTGAAGGATGTGCGGCGCGTTGCCGGCGCGGTAGGCGGCGATGGCGTTGGTCATCGATTCGGGGTAGCTGCCCTTGTAGCTCGGGACGACCTTGTAGTCCTTCTGGCTTGCGTTGAACTTGTTGGCGAGGTCGTTGAGCTTGTCGCCGAGGGCGCCGCCCATCGAATGCCACCACTGGATCTCGGTCTGGGCCTGCGCTGCGGTGGACGAGAAGGCGGCCGCGACGAAGGCGGCCAGCAGGATTTTGCGGGTCATTGAGCGTTTCTCCATGAAAGGGATTTTCAGTTGGCCAGGTCGCTCTCGGCCGGGGGCTTCTCAGGGCGGCCCCCTGGCCGCTACTTTCAACGTGGCCTCATGTTACAACGGCCCGTCCCGGGGCGCTTTTCCGGATTGTGACGCAGCGCAAATCCAGCGCGGATTCTCAGCCCCCGGACAGGGCCGCCACCACGAGGATTTCGTCGCCGGCGGCGAGGCGCCTCGAGAGCGTGCGCACCATCCCGCGGTTCACGAAGAACTTGATGTGGGGGCGGATCGCCCCCTGCTCGTCCACCACGCGGAAGGCGATTCCCGGGAACTGCCGGTCGAGGTCGGAGAGGGCCTCGGCGAGCGTGGCGCCGCTCGCCTCGACCTCCCGCCGCCCGGCCGTGTAGCTGGCGAGCGGGCTGGGCAGGACGACCTTCATGCGACGAGCGCCGCCTCGATCGAATAGACGTGCGGCAGGTGCAGGCACAGGCAGTGCCAGCGCGCGCCCTCGTCGAAGCTCGCCCACACCTCGCCGCCGGTCGTGCCGAAGTAGAGCCCGACGGGGTCCAGGGCGTCCGCGGCCATGGCCTGGCGCTTGACCGTGAACCACGCCTGCCCCGCGGGAAGGCCCCTGGCGAGGCGGCGCCAGGTCCGCCCGGCGTTGCGGGTGCCGTACACGGCGGGCCTCCCGCCGATGGGCGTGCGCGGCCACACGGAGGTCCCGTCCATGGGGAACACCCACGCCACGCCGGGATCGCGGGGGTGCAGCACCATCGGGAAGCCGATGTCGCCGATCGCCGCCGGCATGTTCCTGCCGATGCGATCCCAGCGCGAAGCGGCGCGGTCCAGCCGGTAGATGCCGCAGTGGTTCTGCTGGTAGACGACGCCCCGCTCGCGCGGGTGCACGCGCAGGCAGTGCGGGTCGTGCCCGAAGGGCGCTTCCGGGTCGGGGAGGAAATCGGCCGCGCAGCCGCGGTTGAGGGGCGTCCAGGTCGCGCCGCGGTCGCGGCTCTCGAAGACCCCGCCGCCGGACAGGCCGATGTACAGGTGGGCGCTGTCGAACGGATCGACGTTGATCGAGTGCAGCGTGCCCCCGTCGGGAGGGGCGTCCTGTGGCCCGCCGATCCATCTCCGGCGGTCGGGATTCGCGTTGAACCCGTCGACGCCGTGCCAGGTCTCCCCGCCGTCATCCGAGACGAAGAGCCCCTGCGGGGAGGTGCCGGCGTACCAGCGCCCCGGCTCGGAAGGGTGCCCGGGGGTGAGCCAGAAGACGTGGGAGACGCTCTCGCCGGCCTCGCCGGGCGCCGCGGTCGCGAACGCGGGCGGCTTGCGCGACTCCCGCCACGTCCGCCCGGCGTCGCCGGACCGGAACACTGTCGGGCCCAGGTGGCCGGCGCGCACGGCGGCGAGCACGGTGCGCCCGTCGCGCGGGTCCAGCACCGCGTGGTTGACGACCTCGCCCAGGAAATGGGGGCCGTCCATCGACCAGCTGCGCCGGTCGCGGCCCGACTTCAGGAGGAAGAGCCCCTTGCGCGTTCCGACGAGGATCGCGAGTCGCGGCATGCGCGCGGGGCACCCGGGCGGGCGCTAGTCCTTCTTGATGAAGGAGCGCAGGGAACCCAGGAGGCCGCGCTTCTCCTCGGCCGCGGGCGCGGCCTTGGGCGGGTCCTTGGGCGCGACGTACTGCGGCGCGACCTTCGGGCGCGGCACGGGCGCCGCGGCCATCTTCTGGTTGAGCGTCGAGCGCTTGACGATCTCGTTCCACTCGTTGGGCCTGCCGATGAAGTACTTGGCGAACTCCTCGACCGCCTTGTCGTTGAACTCCAGGGCCATCATCTGGAAGACGTCGATGTTGAAGTCGCCCACGTTCTTGGCCATGATCTTCAGCTTGCCCGTCTCGTGGTCGCCCTCGAACTTCGCCTGCACCCGGAAGTCGCACTTCACCTCGAAGATCTCGTGGGTGATCACCTTCCTCTGGTCGCGGTACTGCTCGCTCTTGTGCTCGATGTTGAACTGCCAGAGGATGTCCCGGAACTTCTCCATGTCGTCCGGGCCCTTCTTCACCGCGAGGACCTGCTCCGAGGAGCAGCGCGCGGCCACGTGGACCTCGTTGTAGTAGTCCTTGTCGATGAAGTTCTTGGTGCGGAAGTCGACGAAGAAGTCCCTGAAGGCGAGCCCGGTGATGTCGCCGACCGTCGGGAGCCTGTAGACGAACGGGCACGGCATCTTCACCACGTTCAGCTGCTTGCCCAGGTCGTTCATGTAGAGGAACGCCCGTCGCAGCGCGTGGTCCACGGACACGGCGTTGGACCGAAGGCTCTCGGTCTTGTCGACGTCCTGCGCCTTGGCCGCGTCGGCCTGTTTCTTCAGATCGTCCAGAAGTCCCACTCGCAGCTCCTTCAGCAGCCTCGACGGCCGACTCGGCATTTTATCGTATCATCAGCGCGCCGGCAGTCCCCATGAAAGCCATCCTCGCCCTCGACCAGGGAACGACCAGCTCCCGGGCCATCCTCTTCGATCGCGCCGGGCTGCCCATCTCCGTCGCACAGCAAGAATTCCGCCAGATCTTCCCGCAGCCCGGCTGGGTGGAGCACGACCCCGAGGAATTGTTCGCCAGCCAGCGCGACGTCGCCGCCCGGGCGCTCGCCCAGGCGGGGCTTTCCGCCTCGGACGTGGCGGCCATCGGGATCACCAACCAGCGCGAGACGACCGTCCTGTGGGACCGGTCCACCGGCCGGGCGATCGCCAATGCCATCGTGTGGCAGGACCGACGAACCGCGTCCCGATGTGACGCGCTCCGGCAGGCCGGCCACGGCGCCGGGGTCCGCGACCGGACGGGGCTGGTGCTCGACGCCTACTTCTCCGGGACCAAGCTCGCCTGGCTCCTGGACGAGGTGCCCGGGGCGCGCCGGCGCGCCGAGCGCGGCGAGCTCGCCTTCGGGACGGTCGACACCTGGCTCGCCTGGCGCCTGACCGGGGGCGACGCCCACGTCACCGACGCGAGCAACGCCTCGCGAACCCTCCTGTTCAACATCCACGACCTCGACTGGGACGACGAGCTCCTCGCCCTGCTGGACATCCCGCGCTCCCTCCTGCCCCGCGTCGCCCTGGCCGGCGAGGTCGTCGGCTCGACGCGCTGCGAGGGCCTGCCGGCGGGCATCCCGATCGCCGGCATGGCGGGCGACCAGCAGGCCGCGCTCTTCGGGCAGGCCTGCCACCGTCCCGGGCTCGCCAAGAACACCTACGGGACGGGCTGCTTCCTCCTCATGAACACCGGCGAGCGCCCGTCGGCTTCGCCAAGCCGCCTGCTCACCACCGTGGCCTGGCGCCGCCCGGAAGGAGCCCACTACGCGCTCGAGGGAAGCGTCTTCGTCGGCGGCGCAGCGGTGCAGTGGCTGCGCGACGGGCTGGGCATCATCGAAAGCTCCGCGGACGTGGGTCCGCTCGCGGCGAGCGTGCCCGACAGCGGCGGCGTGTACTTCGTGCCCGCGCTGGCCGGGCTGGGCTCGCCCTACTGGGATCCGCACGCGCGCGGCACCATCGTCGGCCTCACCCGCGGCTCCAACCGGGCGCACCTGGCGCGGGCGACGCTGGAGGCCATCGCCTTCCAGAGCGCGGAACTGCTCGCCGCCATGACGGCCGACTCCGGCATAGCCCTCACGGAGCTGCGCGTGGACGGCGGCGCGACGGCGAACGACCTGCTCATGCAGATCCAGGCCGACATCCTTGGCGTGCCGGTGGTGCGCCCGCGGGTGACCGAGACCACGGCGCTCGGCGCCGCCTACCACGCGGGCCTCGCGGTGGGATTCTGGGAGGACGAGGAGGAGATCGCCGCGCTGTGGTCGCGCGAGCGCGTCTTCGAGCCGCAGATGCCGGCCGATCAGGCCGAGGCGATGCTCGCGCAGTGGCGCCGCGCCGTCGAGCGCGCGCGCCACTGGGCCCGGGACTAGCCCGCGGTGCCGGGCGCGGCGTCGGGCGCCGCGGGGTCGGCCCGCAGGAAGGTGCGCCGGTAGTGGCGCAGTTCCTCGATGGACTCGTAGACGTCGGCGAGCGCCTCGTGCTTGGACTCCTTCACCACTCCCGCGAGCACCTCGGGGCGCCAGCGCCTCGCCAGTTCCTTGAGCGTGGAGACGTCGACGATCCGGTAGTGGAGGTAGGAATCGAAGGCCGGCATGTAGCGCGCCATGAAGCGCCGGTCCTGGTGGACCGTGTTGCCGGCGAGCGGCGCCGTGCCGGAAGCCACGTGGGCGCGCAGGAAGTCGAGGATCATCGCCTCGACCTCGGCCTCGGTGAACTTCGAGGCGCGCACCTTGTCGATAAGACCGGACCGCCCGTGCGTGCCCTTGTTCCAGGAGTCCATCGCGTCCAGCACCTCGTCGGGCTGGTGGACCACCCAGACGGGCGCCTCGGCGATCGTGTTGAGCTCGCCGTCGGTCACCACGAGCGCGACCTCGAGAATGCGGTCGCGGTCGGGGACGAGCCCCGACATCTCCATGTCGACCCATACGAGCGGTGCATTATCCTGTGCCATAGAATTTCCGATTGTTTCAGCGCCCGGATTGTGTCACGCGGCGCACCTATCCTCCAAACGCAGACGCCTTGAACGCCTTCGCCCTCACCTTCGTCGCCTTCGCGCTCGCTGCCCTCGGCTGGCGCCTCTGGCTCCTCGCCCGCCACGCCCGGCACGTCGCGCGCCACCGCGACCGCGTCCCCGCCGATTTCGCCTCCCTCGTCCCGCCCGAGGCGCACGCGAAGGCCGCCGACTACACGCTCGACAAGGTGCGCGTGGCAAGCCTCGAGGCGGTCGCGATCGACGGCGTCCTGCTGCTCGGCATGAGCGTGGGGGGCGGCCTCGCCATGCTCGACGCCCTGTCGGCCTCGCTTTTCGGCGGCGGGTACGCACGCGAGCTCGCGACCGTCTTCGCTTTCATGGCCGTGGGGGCGGCCGCCTCCCTGCCCTTCGACGCCTGGCGCACCTTCGGCGTGGAAGCGCGCCACGGCTTCAACAAGTCGACGCCCGCGACATTCGCCACCGACATCGCCAAGGGCCTCGCCCTCGCCGCGGCGCTGGGAACCCCGCTCATCCTTGCCGTGTGCTGGTTCATCGAGGCCACCGGCCCCTGGTGGTGGGTCTGGGCGTGGGTCGCCTGGGTCGCCTTCACGCTCCTCCTCGTGGCCATCTTCCCGCGCTGGATCGCGCCGCTCTTCAACCGCTTCACGCCCCTCGAGGAGGGCGAGCTGCGCCGGCGCATCGAGGCGCTGGTGGCGAGGTGCGGATTCCGCGCCGAGGGCCTGTACGTGATGGACGGCTCCCGGCGCTCGAGCCACGGCAACGCCTACTTCACGGGGTTCGGGCGCGCCAAGCGCATCGTCTTCTTCGACACGCTCATCGAGCGCCTCACCCGGGAGGAGATCGAGGCCGTGCTCGCGCACGAGCTGGGCCACTACGCGCGCGGCCACATCCCCAGGCTCCTCGCCGTGCGCTTCGCGCTCGCCTTCGGCCTGCTCGCGGTGCTGGGCTGGGCCGCCGGCGAGCCTGCCTTCGCCGCGGCCTTCGGGCTCGCCTCGCCGGCGCCCACCGGCGCGCTGCTCGCCGCGTTCATGCTCGCGGTGCCCACCTTCACCTTCCCCTTCCAGCCCCTGGCGAGCCTGCTCTCGCGCCGCCAGGAATTCGAGGCGGACGAGTTCGCCGCCCGGCACGCCAGCGCCGACGACCTGGTGAGCGCCCTGGGCAAGCTCTACCGCGACAACGCGTCCACCCTCACGCCCGATCCGCTGCACTCGCTGGTGTATGATTCTCATCCGCCCGCGGCGCTGCGAATCGCGCACCTGCGGCAGCTGGGCGGCAAGCCCGCCTGAAGCGCAGCGCCCCTCGCCCTTCGCACCCCTCCCCGCCCGCCATGAACGAACTCGCCCGCAAGAAATGCCTGCCCTGCGAGGGCGGCGTCGCCCCGCTCACCGACGCGCAAGTCGGCCCCCTCCTCAAGGGCCTTTCCGGCTGGGCGCGCGAGGGCAAGGCCATCGCCAAGACCTACAGGTTCTCCAACTACCACGAGACGATGGCCTTCGTGAACGCGACCGCCTGGATCTCGCACCGCGAGGACCACCACCCGGACCTCGCCGTGGGCTGGGGCCAGTGCACGGTCACCTACTGGACGCACGCCATCGGCGGGCTCTCCGAGAACGACTTCATCTGCGCCGCCAAGATCGACGCGCTGTTCGATCTCTAGGAAGGGCCGCAGGTGACCACCCGGCGCGAAAGGGAGCAGCAGGTCGTCGCCGAGGGGCGCGTGGTGGCCGACTTCGGCCGCGACTTCCTCGTCGAGCTCGTCGACCGCCGCCAGATCGTCTGCACGCGCAAGGGCCGCAAGCAGGACGCGGCCTGCGGCGACTTCGTCGAGGTCCGGCTCACGGGCTCGGCGCAGGGCTCGATCGAGCGCGTGGGCACGCGCCGCAACATCCTCTTCCGCTCCGACCAGTGGAAGGAGAAGACCCTCGCGGCCAACGTGGACCAGGCGGTGATCCTCCTCGCCCCGCGTCCGGCCTTCAGCGAGGCCTTCCTGAACCTGAGCCTCGTGGCCTGCGAGGCCGCCGGCATCCCGGCGATCATCGCCCTGAACAAGTCGGACCTGCCCGAGCACGCCGAGTCGCGCCGCTCGCTGGAGGCGTGGGAGAAGATCGGCTACACCGTGATCTCGATGTCGGCCAAGTTCGACACCGCCGCACTCCTGCCGCTGCTGGAGGGCAGGATCACGCTCCTCGTGGGCCAGAGCGGCATGGGCAAGTCGAAGACCGTGAACGCGCTGGTGATGGAGGAGGTCGCGCGCGTGGGCGAGATCTCGGCTTCCCTGGGCATCGGCACGCACACCACGACGTTCTCGCGCATGTTCCGCCTGGACCGCGACGCGGCGATCATCGACACGCCGGGCTTCCAGTCCTTCGGCCTGTTCCACCTGACGGAGGCGCAGATCGCGGAGGCGATGCGCGAGTTCCGCCCGTTCCTGGGCGAGTGCAAGTTCAACGATTGCGCGCACCTGTCCGAGCCCGGCTGCGCCATCGTCGCGGCAGCCGGGCGCGGCGCCATTTCCGCCGAGCGCCTTTCGTTCTACCAGGTGCTCATCGAGCAGCATCGCGAGCTGCACGACCAGCATCCCGACTGGAGCCGCTGAGCCGTGACCGGCACCGTCACCGTCAACGGCGCCCGGCTCGCCTACCGCTTCGACGGCCCGGAGAAGGGCCGCGTGGTGCTGATGAGCAACAGCCTCATGTCGAGCTACGACATGTGGGACTGGACCGTCCCGGCGCTCGCCGACCGCTACCGCGTCCTTCGCTACGACACGCGCGGGCACGGCCGGTCCTCGACGCCGCCGGGCCCCTGGTCCATCGCCGCGCTCGCCGACGACGCGGCGGGCCTCCTGGACGCGCTCGGCATCGAGGCCGCGCACTTCGTCGGCCTGTCGATGGGAGGCATGGTGGGCCAGCAGCTGGGCGCTCGCTTTCCCGCCAGGGTGCTCTCGCTCAGCCTGTGCGACACCGCGAGCGAGATGCCGCCGCGGGAGATGTGGGAAGAGCGGCTCGCCATCGCGCGCAGCCAGGGAATCGCGGCGCTCGCCGAGGGCACCCTCAAGCGCTGGTTCACCGAGCCCTTCGCCCGGCGCGCCCCCGGTGATATCGAGAAGGTCCGCGCCATGATCCTCGGCACGGGCGTGGAGGGCTACATGGCCTGCGCGAGCGCCATCCGCGACATGGCGCAGACGACGATGCTGCTCGCCATCACGGCGCCCACCCTCGTCCTCACCGGCCGCCAGGATCCCGCCACCACGGTGGCCCACGCCACGGTGCTGCACCGCGTGATCGCGGGCTCCCGGCTCGTGATCCTGGAGGACGCCGCCCACCTTTCCAACATCGAGCAGCCGGAGGCGTTCAACGCCGCCCTGCGCGCCTTCATCGACGAGGTCGACGACCGCCTTCCGGCCGCCTGACCCGGGCCGCGCCGCGCGTCACGCCGTGGCGCCGATGGCCACCGGGATGCGTCGTGGCCCGAACTGGCGCCGGATGTCGAAAGCCTCGAAGCGACCCGCGATCGCGGTGCCGCAGTCGGGGCAGCAGCCCCCGGGCGTGAGCCGGTAGGACTCGATGCGGTACCAGTCCCGCTCGACGAGCTTCGCGCCGCAGCCCGGGCAGAGGGTCGTGTCGCCCTCGCGGTCGTGGACGTTGCCGGTGTAGACGTAGCGAAGGCCCTCGGCCATCGCGATCCGCCGCGCGCGCCGCAGCGTCTCCACGGGCGTGGGCGGCACGTCCATCATCTTGAAGTCGGGATGGAAGGCGCTGAAGTGCAGCGGCACCTCGGCCCCCAGCTCGCGCAAGATCCAGCGGCACTCGGCCTCGATCTCGGCGTCCGAGTCGTTGTGGCCCGGGATGAGGAGGGTCGTGATCTCCAGCCACCCCTTCGATTCGTGGACGATCCAGGCCAGCGAGTCGAGCACGGGCGCGAGCCTCGAGCCGGTGAGCTTCACGTAGAACTCGTCGGTGAAGCCCTTGAGGTCCACGTTGAGCGCGTCCATGCACCCGTAGAACTCGCGGCGCGGCCCGGCATGGATGAAGCCGTTCGTGACCGCGACGTTGGCCACGCCCGCCTCACGGCACGCCTGCGCCACGTCGATCGCGTATTCCGCGAAGATGATCGGGTCGTTGTAGGTGTAGGCCACGCTCCTCGCGCCCGCCTCGCGCGCGGCCCGGGCGATGGCCGCGGGCGAGGCCCGGTCCATCATGCTGTCCATGTCGCGCGACTTCGTGAGGTCCCAGTTCTGGCAGAACTTGCAGGCGAGGTTGCAGCCCGCGGTGCCGAAGGAAAGCACGGACGTGCCGGGGTAGAAGTGGGCGAGCGGCTTCTTCTCGATCGGGTCCAGGCAGAATCCGGAGGAGCGCCCGTAGGTGGTTAGCACCATCGCGTCGCCGACCCGCGCGCGCACGAAGCAGGCCCCGCGCTGCCCCTCGTGCAGGCGGCAGTCCCGGGGGCAGAGGTCGCACTGGATGCGGCCGTCGTCCAGCCGGTGCCACCAGCGCGCCGGGTGATGCGAGCCCTCCACGGGCTCAATGTGCGGGGTATCCATCGCCGAATTTCTCCACGGTGTAGCGCGTGAGGCGGATCGCGGGGTCCCAGAATCGCGCCGGCAGGTGCGCCTTCTCCCGCAGCGCCGCGAGGAAGTCGACCGGGTCGGGGAGGCTTTCCCACACCTGCGGCAGGAACGTCGCCGCGTGGTCGGCATACTCGAGGTAGACGCCGTCCACCCCGGGGCGAAGCCTCCCGGCCGCCTCGGCCTCGCTCGCGGCGGCGAGCGCCGTGCGCGGCGAGAGCACCGACACCTCGATGGCGACCGCGTCGAACTCGGCAACCGTGAGCGGCTCGAAGCGCGGGTCGCGGAACGCCGCCGCCCGGGCGTTTGCCGCCACGTCCTGCGCGAGGGGCCGGCGCGCGTCGATCGAGCCGATGCAGCCGCGCAGCAGCTCGTCCAGGTGCAGCGTCACGAAGCTCGCCGCCGGCTGCGCGAGCCACGGCTCGTCCCGGGCGAGGACGATGCCCCGGCCCAGCTGCTCGGCGATCGCCTCGCGCGCGATGGCGACGAGCACCGGCCCGCGTGCGGCTTCAGGCATGGCCCGCCTCCCCTTCCCGGAAGGCGAAGGCGCCATAACCCACCACCTGGCCGCGCCCGCCCGCCGTGTCGCCGGAACTGCGCAGGTCGAGCAGCTCGGCCTGCATTCCCCGCCGGCGCGCGAACTCGAGGAGCCCGTTCACGGGCGCCGCGCCGCACGCCTCGTCGGGCTCGACCCCGGGCGCAAGCGCGACTATCCGCCGGGCCGTCTCGCGGTCCTTCTCGCGGGCGCTCGCGTAGGGAAGGTAGTGCGACAGGTCGGAGCTTACGACCACCAGCGTCTCCTCGCCGCCCCAGGCGGCCTCGAAAAGCGAGGCCATCTCCGCGGCCGAGGCATCGCCCACCACGACCGGCACGAGGCGGAAGGCGCCCAGCACGGATTGCAGGAACGGCAGGTGCACCTCGAGGGAATGCTCCAGCGCGTGCGCCTGGTCGCTCGACTCGACGAAAGGCAGGGCGCGCAGGCGCTCGAGGACCTCGCGGTCGAGCTCGATCCTGCCCAGGGGCGTGTCGAAGGCGCCTGCACGGGGAACCGCGGCGCCGCGGACGTAGACCCGGTGCGCGGGCCCCGCGAGCACCACCCGCGAAACGAGTCCCCGGAGGGGCGCGATCCGCGCATAGGCCGTCCCGGCGACCGGCCCCGAATACATGTACCCCGCGTGCGGGGCGATGATCGCCTTGGGAGGGCGCTCGCCCTGCCGCGGCGGCGCTGCCGCTTCGAGGCACTGCCTCACCTCGGCGGCAAGGACCGCCGGATCATCGGGGTAGAAGGCTCCCGCCACGGCAGCGGGACGGATCGTCACCATCGGGCACCTCCGTCATCAACGGAGATGGAGTCAGGTTAGCACTTCCGCAAGGGGCTGGACGGCGGGAGCCCCGCCCGTGTCAGGGGGCCCGGCGGCCCGGACCGAAGCGGCGCCAGAGTCCCGGGACTACGATGACCGCGACCGCAAGCGCGAGAAGGACCGCGGAGATGGGGTGGGTCACGAAGATCATCGGGTCGCCCTGGCTGATGGCGAGCGCGCGCCGCATCTGCTCCTCGGCGAGCGGGCCCAGGATCATGCCCACGATCACCGGCGCGGCGGGAAACCCGTAGCGGCGCATCAGGAACCCGGCGAGGCCCACGCCGTAGAGCAGGAACACGTCGAAGGGCGACTGGCGCATGCCGTAGACGCCCATGGTGGCGAACACGAGGATGCCCGCGTAGAGCTGCGGCTTCGGGATCGTGAGGAGCTTCACCCACAGGCCCACCATGGGCAGGTTCAGCACGAGGAGCATCACGTTGCCCACGTAGAAGCTGGCGATGAGCCCCCACACGAGCGCCGGGTTGGCCTCGAAGAGCAGCGGGCCCGGCTGCAGCCCGTACTGCTGGAACGCCGACAGGAGGATCGCCGCCGTGGCCGAGGTGGGCAGGCCCAGCGTGAGCAGGGGCACCATGGCCCCCGTGGACGAGGCGTTGTTCGCGGCCTCGGGGCCCGCGACGCCCTCGATGGCGCCCTGGCCGAACTCCTCGGGGTTCTTCGCGAGCTTCCTCTCGATCGCATAGGAGAGGAAGGTGGGGATCTCGGCGCCGCCGGCGGGGATGGTGCCGAACGGGAACCCGATGATCGTGCCGCGGATCCAGGGCTTCCACGAGCGCTTCCAGTCGTCCCACTTCATCCAGATGGAGCCGCTCACCTGCTCGAGCTTTTCCTTCACCTGGTTCATCTTCGAGGCGAAGTAGATCGTCTCGCCCACGGCGAAGAGCCCCACGGCGATGGTGACCACCTCGATGCCGTCCAGGAGCTGCGGGACGCCGAAGGAGAAGCGCGCCTGCCCGGTCTGGTTGTCGATGCCCACCATCCCGATCGCGAGCCCGAGGAACAGGCTCGCCATCCCGCGCAGCGTGGAGTCTCCCAGCACCGACGACACGGTCGTGAACGCGACGATCATGAGCGCGAAGTACTCGGGCGGGCCGAACTTGAGGCCGAGCTCCACCACCAGGGGCGAGAGGAAGGTCAGGCCGATGGTGGCGATCGTCCCCGCGACGAACGAGCCGATGGCGCTCGTGGCGAGCGCGGGCCCCGCGCGGCCGCGCTTGGCCATCTGGTTCCCCTCCATGGCCGTCACGATGGTCGCGCTCTCGCCGGGGGTGTTGAGCAGGATCGAGGTCGTCGATCCGCCGTACATGGCGCCGTAGTAGATGCCGGCGAACATGATGAGCGCGCCGCTCGCGTCGACCTTCGTGGTGATCGGCAGGAGCAGCGCCACGGTGACCGCGGGGCCCACGCCGGGCAGCACGCCCACCGCCGTGCCCAGCGTCACGCCGACGAGCGCCCACATCAGGTTCTGCGCCGTGAGCGCGACCGCGAAGCCGTTGAGGAGCTGGGCCCAGACGTCCATCTAGGGAAGGATTCCCTTGAGGATGCCCGCCGGGAGCTGCAGGCCGAGTGCGTAGTTGAACACCGCGAAGATGAAGGCCGCGACCGCGAGGCCCACGAGGGCGTTCGAGAGCCAGCGCCGGCTCGCGAAGCCCCTCGCGACGGCGATGAAGAGCAGCGTGGAGGCGATGAGGAAGCCGGCGCGCTCCACGAGGAACCCATAGGCGAGGATGCCGCCGCTCACCCAGGCGAACGCCCCCCAGTCCATGGGGAGGTGGACCTCCGCCTCCTCGTCGACGCCGCGGAAGCCGCCGGTGAGCGCCTCGCGCATCAGCAACGCGCCCAGCAGGAGCAGCCCTGCGCCCACGACGCGCGGGACGACGCCGGGACCTACCTGCGCATAGCCTCCGCCCGCCGGCAGCTCCCAGGCGCCCGCGAGCACGAATGCGCCGAGGGCGAGGACGCCCGCGGAGAGCGCGATCTGCCCCTTGGGGCGGCGTTGGGCCACGTGGTCGAGGAGCGAGCCGTGCCGGGTGGGTGAAAGGCGACGCCCGGTTTCCCGGGCGCCGGGGTCACTTCTTGCCGAGGTTCAGGCCGGCGAGGATCGCGCCGATGCGCTTGATTTCCGACTGGATGAAGGCGCCGTAGTCGTCGCCGGCGAGCCAGTAGGGCGTCCAGTCCTGCTTCTTGAGCGTCTCCGCCCAGGACGCGTGCTTGGTCGCCGCCTCGACGGCCTTCACGAGCGCCGCCTGCTGCTCCTTGCTGATGCCGGGCGCGCCGAAGATGCCGCGCCAGTTGGCGAGCTCGACGTCGTAGCCCTGCTCCTTCAGCGAAGGAATGTTGCCGACCTTCGCGGACGACGAGATCCCCAGCGCGCGCATCTTGCCGGACTGGATGTGCTGGGCGAACTCGGAAAGGCCCGACACGCCCACGGAAACGTGGCCGCCGATGATCGCCGCGACGGCCTCCCCGCCTCCCTTGAACGGCACGTAGTTCACCTTGCCCGGCTCCACGCCCACGGCGCCCGCGAGCAGGCCCGCGAGGATGTGGTCGGTGCCGCCGGCGCTGCCGCCGCCCCAGGAGATGCTGCCCGGGTTGGCCTTGAACTTCGCCATCAGGTCCTTCATGTCCTTGATGGGCGAGCTGGCGGGAACCACGATCACCTCGTACTCGGAAGTGAGGCGGGCGATGGGAGTGACCTGGTCGAGCGTCACCGCGGACTTGTTCTGGATGAGGCCGCCCACCATCACCATGCCGCCCATCATCAGCGCGTTCGGGTCGCCCTTCGAGGCGCTCACGAACTGCGCCAGGCCGATGGCGCCGGCGGCGCCGCCCTTGTTGTCGTACTGGATGTTCTTCACCGCGCCGGCGGCGAGCATCGCCTTGCCCAGCTCGCGGCCGGTCGTGTCCCAGCCGCCGCCCGGGTTGGCGGGGATCATCATTTTCACGTTGTCGACTGCCGCGGCGGAGCCGGCGAGCGCGATGCCGGCGGCCAGGGCCGCGGCGCGAAGCAGGTTGCGTGGGGAAATGCGTGCCATGTTGGTCTTCTCCTCGACTGGATTCGATACGCCCGCCGGACGAGTGCCTGCGGGTGCTGCTGAAGGATGTCGCCGCGAGTGTAGCAAATGCACCCCGCCGCCGCACCGCGGCGGGAATTCAGGAGGAAGCCAGGACGCCCACGAGGAGATAGGCGAAGAGCCAGAGCACGAGCGAGCGCCAGAGCATGCCCTCCAGGCTTGCCAGGGCCTCCTCGCCCGCCGGCTCCCCGACCCCCAGCGCCGGCCTGTCGACCAGGGCCTCGCCGCGGACGATGGGATCGCCAAGGCGCACGCCGAGGGCGCCCGCGCCGCTCGCGAGGACGATGCCCTCCTCCGGGCGCAGCCACTGGGCGGCCTGCGAGCGCCAGCAGTACAGGGCGTCCTCGAAGTCGCCGACGATCGCGAACACGAACGCGCTCACGCGCTGGGGCACCCAGTCCAGGACCTCGAAGGCGCGGCCGGCGAACCAGCCGAATTCGCGCTCGTCGGGATCCACGGCGGCGTCCCACAGGCGCGCGGCGCGCTGCGTGAGCGGGTAGGCCACGGCCCCCAGCGGGCCGGGCAGGACCAGGAACCAGAAGAGGATCGCGAACGTCCCCTGGTGCGATTCCCGCAGCCCCTGCTCCGCCGCAAGGCGCGCCGTTGTCCCGGGATCGTCGGAGGGTGGCGCCTCCCCCAGCCACTCGGCCAGGCGCCGGGAGGCGGCGGCGGAGTCGCCCTCCCGCAGGCTGCGCTCGATCGCCCCGAGGTGCGAGGTGGTCTGGAGAAAGCGCACGCTCCCGTACAGGACGGCCGCTTCGAGGAGCGCGAGGACCGCGCCGTGGATCGAGGCGGCCAGCGCCGAGACGAGCGCCAGCGGCACGAGCACCACGCCGAGGAGGGCCGCGTACGCGAGCACCCCCGAATTGCGGTCGCCGGCATTGAGCCGCTTGGCCGTCGACAGGCAGAGCCGGCCGTAGAAGGCCTGGAGCGGCTGGCGCCCGGCCGGGGGATAGGCGTAGAGGGCCAGGAGGGCGGCGAGAAGTGTGACGAGGATCAAACGGGGCTCCAGTCTGCTCCACGATTATAGGGGGCCGCGGCGCCGCCGACGGCCGAAAAAGAGGGATAATCCCCGCCGAGGGCCGGTGATTCGCCGGCCCCCATGTTGTCGAGCGCACCACCCCACGGAGGAGAAAACCGATGTTCCGCAAATTCCTCGCCGCCCTGGCGGCACTCGTCGCATCCACTGCGGTCCTTGCGCAGGACTATCCCACCCGCACGATTACGGTCGTCGTCCCGTTCGCCGCCGGCGGCCCCACGGACACGGTGACGCGCCTGATCGCGCAGTCGATGACCAAGTCGCTGGGCCAGACGGTGATCGTGGAAAACGTCGCCGGCGCCGGCGGCACCATCGGCCCGAAGAAGGTCGCGGCTTCCAAGCCCGACGGCTACACCCTGGTGCTCATGCACATCGGGATCTCCACGAGCGTGTCCCTGTACCGCAACCTCGGCTACAACCCGCAGACGGACCTCGAGCCCATCGGCCTCGTCACCGACGTGCCCATGACCTTCATCGCGCGCAAGGACTTCCCGCCGAAGGACATGAAGGAGCTCATCGCCTACGTGAAGGCGAACAAGGACAAGGTGACCTACGCCAATGCCGGCGTCGGCGCCGCCTCGCACCTGTGCGGCATGCTCCTCATGACCGCGATGCAGACGGACCTCACGACGGTGCCCTACAAGGGCACGGGGCCCGCGATGACCGACCTCATGGGCGGCCAGGTGGACTTCATGTGCGACCAGACGACCAACACCACGCCGCAGATCCGCGGCGGCAAGGTGAAGGCCTACTCGGTTACCACCGCGCAGCGCATCAAGACCTTCCCCGACCTGCCGACCGTCCAGGAATCCGGCATCAAGGACTTCCAGGTGGGCATCTGGCACGGCATGTGGGCGCCCAAGGGCACGCCCAAGCCCGTGATCGACAAGCTGTCCGCAGCGCTCCAGGCCGCCCTCAAGGACCCGAACGTCATCACGAAGTTCGCCGACCTGGGCACCGATCCGGTCCCGCAGGACCAGGCCACGCCCGCCGCGCTCGCCAAGCACCTCAAGGCGGAAGTGGACAAGTGGGCCCCGATCATCAAGAAGGCCGGCATCTACGCCGACTGACGAAGGGCTCCTCCGCCGAGAAGAGGCCCGCCCGACGGCGGGCCTTTTTTTCGCCCTCTTTCCGGGGCCGGGAAAAAAGAAGCCCGCCGGGGAAACCGGCGGGCTAAACCGCTCTCGGAGGAGAAACTGCCGGCACACAGAGAAGCGCGCCGACAAGATCTCTGTTGCAGGGAGCGTGCCAAGCCTGGCGGATGCGGATTCTTCTGCCGGATCAACAGGTTGTGGAATTCGTTGGGGTGACGCGCAGCCCAAGCGAGACGCATGTTGGTGCACTGCAGCACCACGATGGGTCAGGCGGCGCGCGGTCCCAGGTGCGGATGGCGGCCCGGGATGGCCGCGAAATGCGCCTCCACCTTCACCCGCTCGGCCTCGATGTCCTCGCCCACGTCGAAGCAGGGGCCGATCCGGACGGTCCGCGTGGCGTAGTCGAGCCCCACGAGGACCACCGGCACGCCTGCGCCGCGGGCGATGTGCAGGAATCCGGTCTTGAATCGCTCCACCTTCCTGCGCGTGCCCTCGGGGGCGATCGCGAGCACGCGCGAGGGCTCGCCGCGAAAGCGGTCGACGACCTCTCCCACGATGCCCCGCGCCGCCGAGCGGTCCACCGGTATGCCGCCCATCCAGCGCAGGAAGCCGGACAGGGGCCACACGAAGAGCGTGTGCTTGCCGATGAAGGAGGCCTTGAGGTCGAGGGCGAACATCGCGGCCGCGCCGTGCAGGAAGTCCCAGTTCGAGGTGTGCGGCGCGACGGCGAGCACGAGCTTGGCCCGGTCGGGAAATGTGCCCTCGATTCCCCAGCCGGCCAGTCGCATCACGGTGCGGCCGATCCACCGCCAAAGCGGCGAGCCGCGCCTCGGGACCGCCGGGGGAAGCTCCGGGACGGGGCGGATCACGCGAACAGGCTGGCGGCCGCGCGCAGGTCGACGTTCCCGCCGGACAGGATGATGCCGACGCGGGCGCCGCGCGCGTCGAGCCGGCCGGAAAGGACGCCGGCCGTCGCCAGCGCCCCGGTGGGCTCGACGACGAGCTTCATCCGTTCCCAGAGGAAGCGCATGGCCTCCACGAGTTCCACGTCGCTCACCGTGAGGAAGTCGTGCACGTTGGCCAGGACGAGCGGAAAGGTGAGTCGCCCCAGCGACTGGGTGCGAGCGCCGTCGGCGATCGTCTGCGGGTTCTCCACCCGCTGCAGCGATTTCGTGCGGAACGAGCGCGCGGCGTCATCGCCGGCGGCCGGCTCCACGCCCACCACCTTGATGCCCGGCGAAAGGTGGTGCGCCGCCACGGCGCAGCCCGACAGCAGGCCGCCCCCTCCGCAGCACACGAACAGCCAGTCGAGCGGCCCGGTCTCCTCGAGGAGCTCCTTGGCCGCGGTGCCCTGCCCCGCGATCACGTGCGCGTGGTCGAACGGCGGGATGAGGGTCGCCCCGCGCTCGGCGGCGATGCCGGCCGCGAAGGCCTCCCGGTCCTGGCCCGCGGCACGGTCGTAGAAAATCACCTCGGCGCCGTAGCCCTTCGTGGCGGCCACCTTCACCGCGGGTGCGTCGGCGGGCATCACGATCGCGGCGGGAATCCCGAGGAGCTTCCCCGCGAGCGCCACGGCCTGCGCATGGTTGCCGGAGGAAAACGCGACGACCCCGCGCCTGCCCTGCTCCGGCGCGAGGCGCGAAAGCGCGTTGTAGGCGCCGCGGAACTTGAAGGCGCCCATGCGCTGGAAGTTCTCGCACTTGAAGAAAGCCTTCGTGCCAGTGCGCGCGTCGAAGGTGCGCGAGGTCAGCACGGGCGTGCGGTGCGCCACGCCCTCGAGGCGCTGCGCGGCCGACTCGACGTCGGTCCAGGTGACGGGCGCGGCGGCGCCGAGGTCGTCCATGGCCGGGCTACTCGAGCGCGATGCGCCCGTCGATGGTCACGCTGATCGCCAGGCCCTCGATCGTGAGGGTCATCTTCGCGGGCAGCGCCTCCGTCCCCTTGAGCTTTCCCTCGGCGAGCGCCTTCTCGACCGCGTGCTCGATCTCGCGCTGCGACTGCACGCCCACGCTCTTCAGGAACTTGCGGATGCTCATGTTGAAGGTCTCGGGATTCATGGTGCCTCCTGGAGGGGACGGGTGATGGAGCCGAGCGCGTCGCGCAGGGTGTCCTCGGGCAGCGCGTTCACGCTTTCGGCGAGCAGCTCCGCCTCCGTCGCCACGGAGGGCGGCAGCGCCCGGCTCTCCATGAGGGCGACGAACTGCGCGGCCGCGCCCGCCACGCGCAGCAGCCGCGCGCGCTCCTTCATCAGGATGTCGAGCTCCTTGCCGAGCATGTAGGTGCCCGTGTTCTCGCCGACCTTGGTCATCGCCTGTTTCCGGTTGGGTTGCTGGAGGATCATTTTACCGCGCCGTGGCCTCAGCTCGCCGTCGCGAGCGGCAGGTTCAGGAGCAGGTTCTGGGGCTTCATGCGCAGCGTGCGGTCCTCGCGGCAGGCGAGGCCGAGGTAGACGGGACGGCCCGCCGCCTCGGCGAGCGCGTTCGCGGGATCGGCGAACTCCAGCCGGAAGAGCGCGACGAGCCTCGCCAGGGTCTGCTCCGGCACGCTTTCGCCGCGGTAGAGCGCGTTGAGGATCGCCGTGGACTCCACGTCGAGGCCCGAGTGCCAGCGCCAGCGCTCGTCGGCCACGCGCTCCACGGGCTCGATCGCCACCCGCACGCCCGCGAGGTGCGCCACCCAGCGCTCGAGCACGGTGGCGAGGGCCCGCGCGCCCTCGCGCCCCGGCGTGAGGTCCAGCAGGAAGGAGAAGAGCTCGTCGCGCAGGAAGTAGAACGGCGCGTTCTCCGGGTTGAGAACGTCCATCTTCACCGTGGCCACCGGCGTCTGCTGCTGCTTGATGAGGCGCCCGAGGTTGCCGAACCCGCCCGTCTCCGCGTAGGCCTCGATCGTGGAGGCGTCGGCAGCGAGCACCTGCCCTGCCTCGACGCTCACGCGCTGGGGCCGGAAGAAGAGCTCCCCGGCGCGGGCGAGCCAGGGATCGGCCGTGCCCTCGAGCAGCCCCCGGACGATCGCCTGGGCCAGGGCATCGACGAAGGGCGGCGCGATGTCGACTCGCTCGCGGCGGAACTGCCCGACGTAGCAGGCCTCGACCGACCCCGCCTCGAGGAGCCGCTCGCGAAAGCGCAGGAACTCCGCCCAGTTCTCGCGGGCGTCCGCGTCCTCGACGGCGGCGAGGTCGCCCTCCGGGACGGCAAGCTTCGGCTTGTCGAGCAGCCTCGCGTGCAGGTGGCGCTCGCCGGGACCGGCCTCCGGAGGGGGGGCGAGCTCCGCGCGGGCGAGGAAGTGCCGCAGGTAGTCGTCGCCGGGAACGAGCCAGCCGTCAGGCCCGCGCCGAAGCAGCGAAAAGCCGCTCGAGGACCAGAAGTCCTGCGCCAAGGTGCCTAGCCCTGCACGCCGGCGTCGGCGGGTTCGAGGACCGGGGCTTCGCCGGGGGGCCGCGGGCCGGTCGTCACCCGTTGCCGTTGCCGATGACGGCCACTTCGGGCAGCGGGAAGCCGTTGAAGTTCGAGGCGTAGGCCGTGGTGTAGGCGCCGGCGTTCTTGATGAAGATGAAGTCGCCCTCCTGCAGGTCGCCGGGCAGGAGCTCGTCGCGCATCACCACGTCCACCGAGTCGCAGGTGGGGCCCGCCACGTTCCAAGCCACGGGCTCGCCGTCGCGGTCCGTGTACAGGTTGTAGCGCAGGCCCTCGGTGGTCTCGATCACGCCGCCGAACACGCCCGCGTCCCAGTACATCCAGCGCTGGCCGTTGCGCGTGGCGGTGCCCACCACGCGGCAGATGAAGTACCCGGCGTCGGACACGAGGTAGCGTCCCGGCTCCGCGATCACCTGGATCTCGGGGCCGAAATGCCGCAGTTCCTTGTTGATCAGCTCGGCGATCGTCTCGATCGAGGGGATCGGCTTCACGTGGCGCACGGGGTAGCCGCCCCCGAGGTTGAGCAGGCGCGGGTTCAGCCCCGCCTGCCGCATCGAGGAGAACACCTTGCGCGCGCGCTCCATGCCCACGCGCCAGTTCTCCGGGTTCAGGCACTGCGAACCCACGTGGAAGGTGACGCCGGCCAGGTCCGCCTTGCAGTCGACGGCGGCGGCGATGAGCTCCGGGATGTCGGTCATGTGCGCGCCGAACTTGCCCGCGAGCGGCCAGTCGCTGCCGATGTTGGGCGCGTCGATTCGCAGGTAGAGCTTGGCGTCGGCCTTGACCGACCGGACCTTGCGGATCTCCTCCTCGGAGTCGACCACGTACCACTCCACGCCCTTGGCGGCGGCGTACTCGAGGTAGGCGCGCGACTTCATCGGGTTGGAGTAGAAGATCTCGGCCACGGGCACGCCCAGCGTGAGGAGCAGGTCCAGCTCGGCGATGGAGGCGATCTCGAAGCCCGCGCCTTCCTGGATCAGCACCTTGAGGACGCGCGGGTCCGGGTTCGCCTTCACGGCGAAGTGGGGACGCACGCGGGGGAGGGACGCGCGGAAGCGCCGCGTCTTGGCGCGCACGATGCCCAGGTCGACGAGGAGGACCGGCTTCTTGTAGGCGTGCCGGGCGAGGTACTGCTTCACGGAGCCGAAGTCGAGGCTGACTTCGGGATGCGTATCGAGGGGAAACTCCGGGGCGGGGCGGAGCTTCTTGACTACGGCTCGGGACATCGATGTCTTTCGTGACGGGTCGTCGAGGCCCCGGGGGGAGGGGGCGAAAAATGCGCGCAGTATAGGGCAAATCCGCCCCGCCGCCGCAAATTCCTGCGGTAGAAGCCGTCGTTACCCATTGGGGGCATGGACTCGCCGGGGGCGGTCACATCTTGGGCAGCGTCACGCCTTGCTGCCCCTGGTACTTCCCGCCGCGGTCGCGGTAGGAAGTCTCGCAGACCTCGTCCGACTCGAAGAAGATCACCTGCGCGCAGCCCTCGCCGGCATAGATCTTGGCCGGCAGCGGCGTGGTGTTCGAGAACTCGAGGGTCACGTACCCCTCCCACTCCGGCTCGAAGGGCGTCACGTTCACGATGATGCCGCAGCGGGCATAGGTCGACTTGCCCAGGCAGACGGTGAGGACGTTCCTCGGGATGCGGAAGTACTCCACCGTGCGGGCGAGCGCGAAGGAGTTGGGCGGGATGATGCAGACCTCGCCCTTGAAGTCGACGAACGACTTCTCGTCGAAGTTCTTGGGGTCGACGATCGTGGCGTTGATGTTGGTGAAGATCTTGAATTCGCTGGAGCAGCGGATGTCGTAGCCGTAGCTCGAGGTGCCGTAGGACACGATCCGCTTGCCGTCCACCTGCCGGACCTGCCCCGGCTCGAAGGGCTCGATCATCGCGTGCGCGGCCGCCATGCGCCGGATCCACTTGTCGCTCTTGATGCTCATGGTTTTTCGCTCACGGAGTTGGGCGGCGGGATCGTCCGCTCGAACGATCGCCCCGATGTCCTTTCAATGGCCGGCGGTTATGTGTTTTGGACCACGATCTTCGGGAAGATCGCGGTGCGGTCCTCGGCCTGCCGGGCGATGCGCGCGGCGACCTTGCGGGCGATTTCCCGGTAGATGCCCGAGACCTTGCCGTCGGGGTCCGACACCACCGTGGGCTTGCCGCTGTCGGTCTGCTCGCGGATCGCGATGTCCAGGGGCAGCGCGCCCAGGAACTCGACGTCGAAATCCTTGCACATGCGCTCGCCGCCGCCGTGGCCGAAGATGTGCTCGGCGTGGCCGCACTGGGAGCACACGTGGATCGCCATGTTCTCGACGATCCCGAGGATGGGCACGCCCACCTTCTCGAACATCTTGAGGCCCTTCCTCGCGTCGATGAGGGCGATGTCCTGCGGGGTGGTGACGATCACCGCCCCGGTGACGGGCACCTTCTGCGCGAGGGTGAGCTGGATGTCGCCGGTGCCCGGGGGCAGGTCGACCACGAGGTAGTCGAGGTCCCGCCAACGGGTCTCGGTGAGGAGCTGCTCCAGGGCCTGCGTGACCATGGGGCCGCGCCAGACCATCGGGGTGTCGGCCTCGATGAGAAAGCCCACGCTCATGGCCTGGATGCCGTGGCCCTCCATCGGGTCCATGGACTTGCCGTCCTGCGAGGTGGGCCGGCCGGTGATGCCGAGCATGGTGGGCTGGGAGGGGCCGTAGATGTCGGCGTCCAGCATGCCCACCGTGGCGCCCTCGGCGGCGAGAGCGAGGGCGAGGTTCACCGCCGTCGTGCTCTTGCCCACGCCGCCTTTGCCCGAGGCCACGGCGATGATGTTCTTGATCCCGGGGACGAGCTTCACGCCGCGCTGCACCGCGTGCGAGACGATCTTGGACTGGACGTTGGCGGTCACGGCCGACACGCCGGGAAGCTGCTTGAGGCGGTCCACGACCTGGGAGCGCACGCGCTCGATCACGCCGCGGGCGGGATAGCCCAGGACCACGTCCAGCGTGACGCGCCCGCCATCCACCTTCACGTTCTTCGCCGAGCGCCCCTCCACGTAGTTGCGGCCCGTGACCGGGTCGACGAGTTCGGAAAGGGCTGCGAGGACGTCCTTGTCGGTAATAGCCATGTTCGGAGTGTGGCGATCGCCGGGGCGAACGCGGATGCGAGGAGGGAAGCATGCAATTTTAAAGCAATTTGCTACAATCGCGTTGACTCATATCCCGACGAATTTCACGCACTCGCCGCCGCCTCGCGCGGCGGCCCGAGCCGCCCGCCAACCACATCAAGGCTCGCCACCCGGCTTCATGCCACGCAAGCTTTTCGTCACGACGGCGCTCCCCTACGCCAACGGCCCGTTCCACATCGGGCACATCATGGAGTACACCCAGGCCGACATCTGGGTGCGATTCCAGCGGCTGCAGGGGCACAAGGTGCACTTCGTCTGCGCGGACGACACCCATGGGGCGCCGATCATGCTCAAGGCCGAGGCCGAGGGCATACCTCCCGAGGAGCTCATCGCGCGGGTGGCCGAGTCCCACCGGCGCGACCTTTCCCGCTTCGGGGTGAGCTTCGACCACTTCCACTCCACGCACTCGGAGGAGAACCGGGAGCTGGCCGGCCAGATCTTCGCGGCGCTGCGCGAGGCGGGGTTCATCGCCACCAAGACGATCGAGCAGTTCTTCGACCCCGTGAAGGGGATGTTCCTGCCGGACCGCTACATCAAGGGCGAGTGCCCCAAGTGCGGCGCCAAGGACCAGTACGGGGACTCCTGCGAGGCCTGCGGGGCGGTCTACACGCCCACGGACCTGAAGAACCCCTTCTCGGCGCTCACCGGCGCCACGCCGGTGATGAAGAAGTCCGAGCACTTCTTCTTCCGGCTCTCGGACCCGCGCTGCGTGGAGTTCCTCAAGGGCTGGACCCAGGACGGCCGCCTGCAGCCCGAGGTCGCCAACAAGGTCCGCGAGTGGCTGGACGGGGGGCTCAACGACTGGGACATCACCCGCGACGCCCCCTACTTCGGGATCGAGATCCCGGGCGCCAAGGGCAAGTACTTCTACGTGTGGCTGGACGCGCCCATCGGCTACCTCGCCTCGCTCAAGAGCTACCTCGAGAAGAAGGGGCTCGACTTCGCCAAGGTCCTCGCCGACCCCAAGCTCGAGCAGATCCACTTCATCGGCAAGGACATCATCTACTTCCACACCCTCTTCTGGCCGGCCATGCTGAAGTTCGCCGGCCGGAAGGTCCCCGACAACGTCTACGTGCACGGCTTCCTCACCCTCACCGGCGAGAAGCTCTCGAAGTCGCGCGGCGTCACGGTGAGCCCGCAGAAGTACGCGGACCTGGGCCTGAACCCGGAGTGGCTGCGCTACTACCTCGCCGCGAAGCTGAACGCCCGCGTGGAGGACCTCGACTTCAACCCCGACGACTTCCTCGCCCGGGTCAACTCCGACCTCGTGGGCAAGTACGTCAACATCGCGAGCCGCGCCGCGGGGTTCATCTCCAAGCGCTTCGGCGGCCGGCTCTCCGACGAGCCCCTGTCGGCCGGGCGCGAACTCAAGCACAAGCTGCGCGGCAACGTGACGGCGCCCTCCCCCGACAACGAGGAGCAGGTCCCGGCCATCCTCTTCGAGGTCCGCAGCTTCGCCGACCAGGTCGCGGCCGACTATGACGCGCGCGAGTTCGGGAAGGCCATCCGCCAGGTGATGTTCCTCGCCGACCGCGTGAACCAGTACGTGGACGAGCAGAAGCCCTGGGAGATCGCCAAGGAGCCCGGCCAGGAGGCCGCGCTGCAGTGGTTCTGCACGCTCTACCTCGAGCTCTTCCGCATCCTCACGATCTACCTGAAGCCGGTGCTGCCGAAGGTGGCGGAGGACGTCGAGGCCTTCCTCGCCCTGGCCAAGCCCCTCACCTGGGAAGAGGTGCCCAACGCCCTCAAGGCCGGTCACGTCGTGCAGCCGTACAGGCACCTTCTCTCGCGCATCGACCCGAAGCAGATCGAGCAGCTCCTCGAGCCGCCGTCCGAGGCGAAGCCCGAGGCGGCCAAGCCCGCCGCCGCGGAGGCGCCCGAGTTCCGCCTCGAGCCCGTCGAGCCCCCGAAGCCCGCCCCCATCCTGCCCGTGGGCGAGACGATCTCGATCGACGACTTCGGCAAGATCGACCTGCGCGTGGCCCGGATCGTCGACGCCGAGCTCGTCCCGGACGCCGACAAGCTCCTCAAGCTCACGCTCGACATCGGCATCGAGACCCGCACCGTCTTCGCCGGCATCCGCTCGGCCTACACGCCCAAGGACCTCGTGGGGCGCCTCACGGTGATGGTCGCCAACCTCGCGCCGCGCAAGATGCGCTTCGGCGAATCGCAGGGCATGGTGCTCGCCGCCGGCGACGGCAGCTCCATCTACCTGCTCGCGCCCGAGGCAGGCGCCACGCCGGGAATGCGGATCAAGTAGGCGGCATCCGGCCGTGGCCATCCGCCGAACGCCGCTCCTGCCTCCCCCCTACGCGACGGACAGGGAGACGCTCGAGCGCGAGGTGGTCGTGGAGGTGTTCCGCGCGAGCGGCCCGGGCGGGCAGCACGTCAACAGGACGGAATCGGCCCTGCGGCTGGTTCACCCGCCCTCCGGGGTCGTCGTCATCGCGCAGGACTCCTCCAGCCAGCACCGGAACCGCGAGATCGCGTTCGAGCGCCTCGCCGAGCGGCTCGAGCGCCTGAATTACGTACCCAAGAAACGGGTAGCCACGAGGCCCACGCGCGCCTCGAAGGAGCGCCGCATCGGCGCCAAGAAGCAGCGGGGCGTCACCAAGCGCGGCCGCGGCCGGGTGGGCGATGAATGAACCGGCCTGCAAGCGGCTCCGCATCCACGGCGTGGTCCAGGGCGTGGGATTCCGCTACTCGCTGCAGCGCGAGGCCGTCCGGCTGGGGCTCGCGGGCTGGGTCCGCAACCGCCGCGACGGGACCGTGGAGGCTCTCGCTTGCGGGCCGGCGCCAGCCGTCGACGCGCTGGTCGCCTGGGCGCACCGGGGGCCGCCCTCGGCGCGCGTCGACCGGGTGGAGGTCGCGCCGGACGAGGGGCACTTCACGGGCTTCGAGCAGCGCCCGACGGCCTGAGGCAGGCCGGCCGCGCTAGTAGACGACCTCGACGTTCCTCTCCGTGAGCCACTCGGAGAGCGAATCCAGGAGGGGCGCCGACACCTTCACGCGGTACTCGTCCGGCAGGCGGATGTCGCATTCGCCCTGGGCGTTGCGGTAGTGGATGGCCACCGCGCACTTGCCGCCGGTGTAGGGCGCGAGCAGCGCGCGCAGCCTGGCGGAGTCGGCCTGCCCGTTGATCGACAGCCGGATGGCGCGGGCGTAGGCCCCGCGGACCTCCGCGAGGTCCATCAGCTTGTCCGCGGTGAAGCGGATGCCGCCCGAAAAATCGTCCTGGGACACGCGGCCCTGCACCACGACCACCTGGTCCTCCTGGATCATGGCGCGCTTCTCGTGGAAGAGCTCGCCGAAGACGACCACCTCGACCTTGGCGCTGCCGTCGTCCAGCGTGAGGACGGCCATGCGCCCGCGGCGGGAGTTGCGCATCGCCACGCCGTAGATGACGCCCGCGGCCATCTGCGGCTCGTTCGCCGGCCGCAGCTCCGCGAGCGGCGTGCGCGCCACGCGGCGGATCTCGTCCCTCCAGGCGGTGAAGGGGTGGCCGCTCATGTAGAAGCCCAGGCTCTGCTTCTCGGCGAGGAGGCGCTCGCGCTCGGCCCAGTCCGGCACCCGCATGAGCTCGAAGGCCTCCGCCGTGGCCTCCTCCGCGCCGCCGAAGAGGCTCGTCTGCTGCGCGAAGCGCTCGGCCTTCTCGGCCAGCTCGATCGCGGCCCCGAGCGAGGCCGCGAGGCTCGCGCGGTTGGGCTCGATGCGGTCGAACGCGCCGGCCTTCACGAGCGCCTCCATGGCGCGACGGTTGACGATGCGCCGGTCCACGCGCCGGCAGAAGTCGCCCAGGTCCCGGAATGGCCCGCCCGCCTCGCGGGCGGCCACGATGTTCTCGATCGCCTGCTCGCCCGTCCCCTTCACGGCCCCCAGGCCGTAGCGCACGCGCTTCGCGTCGAGCGGCGAGAAGCGGTGGCCGCCCTCGTTCACGTCCGGCGGCAGCACCTCCAGGCCGCCCGCGCGCGCGTCGTCGAAGATCACCTGCACCTTGTCGGTGTCGTTCATCACCGCCGAGAGGTTGGCGGCGCAGAAGGCCGCCGGGTAGTGCGCCTTGAGGAAGGCGGTCTGGTACGCCACCAGCGCGTAGGCGGCGGAGTGCGACTTGTTGAAGCCGTAGCCCGCGAACTTCTCCATCTGGTCGAAGAGGACGCTCGCCTTCCTCTCCTCCAGCCCGCGCCCGCTGGCGCCCTTGAGGAAGATCTCGCGCTGCTGGGCCATCTCCTCGGGCTTCTTCTTGCCCATGGCCCGCCGCAGCAGGTCCGCGCCGCCGAGGGTGTAGCCGCCGATCACCTGCGCGATCGTCATGACGTGCTCCTGGTAGGTCATGACGCCGTAGGTGGGCTCGAGGATGTCCTTGAGCCGGGGGTCGAGGTATTCCCAGCGCTGCCTGCCGTGCTTCCTCTCGATGAATTCCGGGATCAGGTCCATCGGCCCGGGGCGGTAGAGGGCGTTCAGGGCGATCAGGTCCTCGAGCCGGTCCGGCCTCGCCTTCATGATGAGGTCGCGCATGCCGCGCGATTCGAACTGGAAGATGGCGACCGTGTTGCCCGAGGAGAACACCTTGTAGGCCGCCGGATCGTCCAGCGGGATCGCCTGGATGTCGAAATCCGGGACCCCCATCCGGCGCACGTGGCGCTCGCACTCCGCGATGATCGTGAGGGTGGTGAGGCCCAGGAAGTCGAACTTCACCAGGCCCGCCTTCTCGACGTCGTCCTTGTCGAACTGGCTCACCGTGGCGTTCGACCCGTCCGCGCAGTAAAGCGGCGTGAAGTCGGTGAGCTTGCCGGGGGCGATGAGGACGCCGCCCGCGTGCATGCCGACGTTGCGCGTGAGCCCCTCGAGCGAGCGCGCCAGGCGCATGAGCTCGGCGACCTCCTCCTGCTCCTCGATGAGCTGCTTGAGCTGCGGCTCGGCCGCGATCGCCTCGTCCAGCGTGATGCCCAGCTGGAAGGGAATGAGCTTCGCGATCCGGTCGACCTCGCCGAACCCCATGCCCAGCACCCGGCCCACGTCCCTCACGACGGCCTTCGCCGCCATGGTGCCGAAGGTGGAGATCTGGGAGACGCTCTGCGCGCCGTACTTGTCCCGCACGTACTCGATCACCCGGTCGCGCCCGTCCTGGCAGAAGTCGATGTCGAAGTCGGGCATCGACACGCGCTCGGGGTTGAGGAAGCGCTCGAAGAGGAGCTCGTAGCGCAGCGGGTCCAGGCCCGTGATGCCCAGGGACCAGGCCACGAGCGAGCCGGCGCCGGAGCCGCGGCCCGGCCCCACGGGCACGCCGTTCCTCTTGGCCCAGTTGATGAAGTCCGCGACGATGAGGAAGTAGCCGGGGAAGCCCATCTGCTCGATGGTCTTCACCTCGTAGTCGAGCCGCTCCAGGTAGCGCGGGCGCTCGGCCTCGCGCTCGGACGGGTCGGGCCAGGCCTCGGCCAGGTGGCGCTCGAGTCCCTCGAGGGCCAGCGCGCGCAGGTGGTCGCCGACGGAAACCCCCGCCGGCGTCGGGAAATCCGGCAGCCGGGTCTTGCCCAGCGTGAACTCGAACGCGCAGCGGCGCGCGATCTCGACCGTGTTCTCGAGGGCCTCGGGAATGTCGGCGAAGAGCGCGGCCATCTCGCCCTGGGTCTTGAAGTACTGCGACGGGCGGAAGTCGCGCGGCCGGCGCGAGTCGGTGAGGGCCCAGCCCTGCGCGATGCACACGCGCGCCTCGTGCGCGGTGTATTCCTCGGGCCGCACGAACTGCACCGGGTGCGTGGCCACCACCGGAAGCTCGAGCCGTCCCGCGAGCGCCAGCGCCGCGCGCACGTAGGGCGCGCTCCTCTCCGGATCGGCGCGCTGCAGCTCGACGTAGAAGGCGCCTGGGAAGTCGCGCGCCCAGCCGCGCGCGAGCTCCTCGGCCTGCCCGGTGGCGCCCGCGAGGAGGGCCGCGCCCACGTCGCCGGACTCCGCGCCTGAGAGGACGATGAGTCCGCGGGCGCCGGAGAGCCATTCGCGCCGCAGCTCGGCGCGGCCTCGCCACTGGTTGGTGGCGTAGGCGCGCGTGACCAGCTCGCACAGGGCGAGATATCCCGCGCTGTCGCGGCACAGCGCCACGACCCGGAAGGGCTGGTCGCGGTTCTTCTCGTTGGTGATCGCGAGGTCGCAGCCGATGACCGGCTGCACGCCCCTGGCCCGGGCGGCGAGGTAGAACTTGACCGCCCCGAAGAGGTTGCCGGCATCGGTGACCGCGAGCGCCGGCATCCCGTCCGCGGCCGCCGCGGCCACGGCGCTGTCCACGCGCGCCGTGCCGTCGACGATCGAGTACTCCGTGTGCAGGCGCAGGTGGACGAAACGGGGAGCGGGCATCGGGGCCGACGAGGGGGGAATTCCGCCGGAAATTCTACACCCCCGGCGAGGCGCGGCCGCCCTGGCGGCGATCGGCGAAGAAACGCTTGAGGAGCTCGCCGCACTCCCCGGCCAGGACCCCGCCCTCGAAGGCGGTCTGGTGGTTGATCCTCGCTTCGCCCGAGAGCGCCACGGCACCGCCGCAGGCCCCCGTCTTGGGATCGGCCGCGCCGAAGATGACGCGCGCCAGGCGCGCATGCAGCATGGCGCCCACGCACATGGCGCAGGGCTCGAGCGTCACGTAGAGCTCGCAGCCGACAAGCCGGTAGTTGCCGAGGCGGGCGGCCGCCTCGCGCAGCGCGACGATCTCGGCGTGCGCCGTGGGATCGCTCGAGCCGATGGGGCGGTTCCAGCCACGGCCGACGATTCCGCCGTCCTTCACGACGACGGCGCCGACGGGCACCTCCCCGGCCCTGGCCGCGTCCGCCGCGAGCGCCAGCGCCTCGCGCATGAACGTCTCGTCGCTCAAGGCCGCGCTCCCGGCGCTACCGGCAGTGCCCGCCATCGCCGCGGGGACGGGCACCGGGCACCCGGCGCCGCTCGCGGACGGGGCGGACGCGGGAGCACTCTCGAGCCGGGAGGCGAGCCATTCACGCCGACATCTTGAAGGATCCCGGGCACGGTCTCCAGCCCCCGGCCCGGCGCGCGCGCAATCTGGCGGTCACGCGGCCCCGGTAGACTTCCACGCAGTCTCCCGCCGGACCCGCGCCATCCGGAGCCTCCCACCGACCTGGAACGCCGCATTGGACACGAAGAAACGCCATCTTCCCCTCGTCTACTCCTGCTCCGGGTGCTCGAGCGCCGCGCAGACCGCGAACCACATCGCCCTCGAGCTGGACCGCCGCGGGATCGCCGAGATGTCCTGCATCGCCGGCGTCGGCGGAAACGTCGCGCACCTGGTGCGCATAGCCCGCTCGGGCCGCCCGATCCTCGCGCTCGACGGCTGCCCCCTCGCCTGCACGCGCAGCTGCCTCGCCGAGCGTGGCATCACCCCCGCCCGCCACGTCCTGCTGCACGAGCATGGCGTGAAGAAGCGCTATCACCGCCGCTTCGACGAGAAGGAGGCCGACCGGCTGGCCGATGGGCTGGCCGAGGTCGCGCGGCAACTCGGGAAGGCGGCGCCCTAGGATCCGGGCAGTTTCCAGTCGCGGAAGACGTCGAGGTCGAAGCCGTCGGGATAGAACAGATAGCCGGGCTTGTGGCCGGGCGTGTCGGTCACGCCGTACTGCCAGACGATCTTCTTCGTGGCTCGGTCGATGACGACGACGCGGTGGCGCAGGTCGTCGGCGACGATGATGTCGCCCGTGGGCAACTCGCGGGCGAGCGAGGGATGGTCGAGCATCGCCTCGCCGGACTTCGCGTCGTACTGCCAGAGCACCTTGCGCGTGGCCGGGTCGAAGATCACGACGCGGCCCGGCTTCCAGAAGTCGGCAACGATCACGTTCTTCCCGTCCACGGTCGGGAAGGCGTCCGACGGGTAGCGGACGTTGGGCGCCTTCACGCTCCAGACGACCTTCCCCTCGCGCGTGATGCGCGAGATCCAGGCGTCGCGGATCTCGGAGACGAGGATGTCGCCGTTGTCCATCGGGGTTGCCCCGTTCGGGTAGGCGAGGCGCGCGGGCGGGTCGTGCCGGCAGTCGCCCGGCTTGCCCCACTGGGTGGCGATCTCGTTCTTCTCCGTGTCGATCATCACCACGCGGCAGTTGCGGATGTCGGCGGTGAGGAACTTGCCGTCGGAGAGCAGGTGGGCGTCGTCGGGGTAGTTGAGGTAGCCCGGCCCCGAGCCCTTCCTCTCCGGGACGCCGTAGGTCCAGGCCAGCTCGCGCTTCTCGTAGTCGACGATGTGCACGTCGTAGTTGTCCTCCTCGCTCACCGCCAGGCGCTTTCCATCCTCCGAGAAGTTGACGTCCTCGTTGCCGCTGTAGACGGTGAGGTTGGGGGTCGGGAATTCCCAGACGATGCGCTTGTCGGGCGTGACCTCGAGGAGCCGGTTGTTGCGGCGATCGGCGATCAGGATCGGATAGGGCAGCGGCTTGCCCCACGAGGGCACGGGCGCCTTGCGGCTGCCGGTGACGGGGGGAATGGCCGGGAGCGCGACGCCGCTCGCGACGACGCCGGCGCCCTTGGGATCGTCGACTTTGCCACCCGTGAGATCCGCGGGGGGCGAGGCGGCGCCCTGCTGCGCGACAAGGCAAAGGAGGATCGCGGGCAGGAGGGCCCGCGCGGGGAAAAGGCGAGGAAGGGCGGCTTTCATGCGCCCAAGCCTAGCCGGCCCGCGCGGGGCCGCCTTGAACGGGAACAAGAAAAACGAACGCCGCGCCCGGCCGGCGCCGGGCCAGGGCTACCCCTTCAGCGCCGCGAGGACCTCGTCCAGCATCTTCTTCGCGTCGCCGAAGAGCATGCGGTTGTTGTCCTTGTAGAAGAGCGGGTTGTCGACGCCGGCGTACCCCGAGGCCATCGAGCGCTTCATCACGATGGAGGTCTTCGCCTTCCAGACCTCGAGCACGGGCATGCCCGCGATCGGGCTCGAGGGATCTTCCTGGGCCGAGGGGTTCACGATGTCGTTGGCGCCGATGACCATCGAGACGTCCGTGTCCGGGAAGTCCGCGTTGATCTCGTCCATCTCCATGACGATGTCGTAGGGCACCTTGGCCTCGGCGAGCAGGACGTTCATGTGCCCCGGCATGCGGCCGGCCACCGGGTGGATGCCGAAGCGGACGTTGACGCCCTTCTCCCGCAGGTGCCGCGTGATCTCGAATACGGTGTGCTGCGCCTGCGCCACCGCCATGCCGTAGCCGGGCACGATGATGACGTTCTTCGCCTCGCGCAGCAGCTCCGCGGTCTCGGCGGCCGCGATGGGGACCACTTCGCCCGCCGGCTCGCCGGCGCCCTTCGCGGCCGGCGCGCCGCCGCCCGTCCCGAAGCCCCCGGCGATGACGCTGATGAAGTTGCGGTTCATCGCCCGGCACATGATGTAGGAGAGGATCGCGCCCGAGGAGCCCACCAGCGCCCCCGTGACGATGAGCAGGTCGTTGGACAGCATGAACCCCGTGGCCGCCGCCGCCCAGCCCGAGTAGCTGTTGAGCATGGAGACCACCACCGGCATGTCCGCCCCGCCGATGGCCATCACCATGTGGATGCCGAAGAGGAGCGACACCACCGTCATCACGATGAGCGGCGTCATGCCCGAGGCGACGTCCTTCGCCATGATGAACTCGCGACCGTACCAGAGGATCACCAGGAGCCCCGCGAGGTTGAGCCAGTGGCGCGCCGGCAGCAGCAGGGGCTTGCCGCCGATCTTGCCGGAGAGCTTGCCGAACGCGATCACGGACCCCGAGAAGGTCACCGCGCCGATCAGGATGCCCAGGTAGATCTCGATCTCGTGGATCGTCTTCTCGGCGCCCGTGTAGGCGATGGACGTGTCGATGTAGCTCGCGAAGCCCACCAGGCAGGCGGCGAGGCCCACGAGGCTGTGCATGATGGCGACCAGCTCGGGCATCTGCGTCATCTGCACGGCGCGCGCGGCGTATAGGCCGATCGCCCCGCCGACGACCATGGCGCCGACGATCCACGGGATGCCGGCAGCGGTGACGCGCGGCCCCAGGACGGTGGCCAGGACCGCGATGGTCATGCCGATGATGCCGTAGAGGTTCCCGCGGCGGGAGGTCTCGGGATTCGACAGCCCCCCGAGGCTCAGGATGAACAGGATGATGGCGCCGATGTAGGCGACGGTGACGACGCTGGAGGTCATGGTCGGTTCCCTCGCCTACTTGCGGAACATGGCCAGCATGCGACGCGTCACCGCGAAGCCGCCGAACATGTTGATGGCCGTGAGCCCGAGGCCCACGACCGCGATCCAGCGGATGAGCTCGTCCGGGCGCCCGCCCCCCGATTCCGGCGGCGCCATCTGCACCAGCGCCCCGATGGCGATGATGCTCGAGATCGCGTTGGTCACGCTCATGAGCGGCGTGTGCAGGGCCGGCGTCACGTTCCAGACCACCATGTAGCCCACGAAGCAGGCCAGCACGAACACCGTGAAGTGGCCGAGGAAGGCCGGCGGCGCGTAGAGGCCGACGAACAGGAACGCAGCCGCGCCTATGCCGAACACCGTGGCGAGGCTTCCCGCCGACATCGGCTCCCCGCCGCCGTGACCGTGTCCCTTGGGGGCCGGCGGCGGCATGGCGGGCTTGGCCGCCCTGGGGGCCACCGCCGGAAGCTTGGGCGGCGGCGCGGGCCAGGTGACGGCGCCGTCCTTGATGACGGTGAGGCCGCGGATGGCGTCGTCTTCCATGTTGACGTCGATGACGCCGTCCTTCGTCTTGCACAGCTCCTCGGTGAGGCGGAACAGGTTCGTGGCGTAAAGCGTCGAGGACTGCTTGGCCAGCCGGCTCACGAGGTCCGTGTAGCCGATGATGGTGACGCCGTGGCGCACCACCGCTTCGCCGGGCACGGTCAGCTCGCAGTTGCCGCCCTGCTCGCCCGCCATGTCGACGATCACGCTGCCGGGCTTCATGGTCTTGACCATGTCGGCCGTGATGAGCTTGGGCGCCGGCTTGCCGGGAATGAGCGCGGTGGTGATGATGATGTCGGCTTCCGCGGCCTGCTTGGCGTACATCTCGCGCTGGGCCTGCTGGAAGCCTTCGCTCATCACCTTGGCGTATCCGCCGCCGCCCGAGCCTTCCTCCTCGTAGTCCACCTTGACGAACTCGCCGCCCAGGGACTTGACCTGGTCGGCCACCTCGGCACGCGTGTCGTTGGCGCGCACGATGGCACCCAGGTTGGCCGCCGTTCCGATGGCGGCGAGGCCCGCCACGCCGGCGCCGGCGATGAACACCTTTGCCGGCGGGACCTTGCCCGCAGCGGTGATCTGGCCGTTGAAGAAGCGACCGAAGGCGTTGGCGGCCTCGATCACGGCGCGGTATCCGCTGATCCCGGCCATGGAGGTGAGCGCGTCCATCTTCTGCGCGCGGGAGAGCTGGCGCGGCAGGCAGTCGATGGCGAGCACCGTGGCCTTTCGCGCGGCAAGCGCCTCCATGAGTTGCGGGTTCTGGGCGGGCCAGATGAAGCTCACGAGCGTCGTGCCCTCGCGAACCAGGGGCACCTCGTCCGTGCTCGGGGCACGGACCTTGAAGACGATGTCCGCCTTCGCCCAGAGGGTGGCCGCGTCGGGCACGACCTCGGCGCCGGCGGCCCGGTAGGTGTCGTCGGCGAAGTTCGCCAGGTCGCCCGCGCCGGATTCGACCAGGACGCCGAACCCCAGCTTCTTCAGCTTCTCGACCACCTCCGGCACGGTGGCGACGCGCTTTTCGCCCGCGAAAGTTTCCCGCGGCACTCCGATCTGCAGCGACATGTCATTCCCCCAAGAGTCAGCGTTCTTGTTTGCGTTGCAAGGATACCGAATTCATTCCCACTCGATCGTCGCGGGCGGCTTCGACGACACGTCGTAGACGACGCGGTTGATGCCGCGGACCTCGTTGATGATGCGATTCGACACCCGGCCGAGGAGGTCGTAGGGCAGCTCGGCCCAGTGGGCCGTCATGAAGTCCGTGGTCTGCACCGCGCGCAGGGCCACCACGTAGTCGTAGGTGCGCCCGTCGCCCATGACGCCCACGGAGCGCACCGGGAGGAACACGGCGAAGGCCTGCGCCACCTTGTCGTACCACGGCGAGCCGTCGGCGTCGCGGGTGCCCCGCAGCTCCTCGATGAAGATGGCGTCGGCGCGCTGCAGGAGCTCGGCAAAGCGCGGCTTCACCTCGCCCAGGATGCGCACCCCGAGCCCCGGGCCCGGGAAGGGGTGGCGGTAGACCATCTCGCGCGGCAGGCCCAGCTCCAGCCCGAGCGCCCTCACCTCGTCCTTGAAGAGCTCGCGCAGCGGTTCGAGGAGCTTCAGGTGCAGCGACTCCGGGAGCCCGCCCACGTTGTGGTGCGACTTGATCGTGACCGCCTTCTTGGTCTTGGCCCCCGCCGACTCGATCACGTCCGGGTAGATCGTGCCCTGCGCGAGCCACTTCGCGCCGGGCATCTTCTTCGCCTCCGCCTGGAACACCTCGACGAAGAGGCGGCCGATGATGCGCCGCTTCTGTTCCGGGTCGGCAACGCCCTCGAGCTCGCGGTAGAACATCTCCGCGGCGTTCACGCGATCGACCTTCACGCCCATGTGCTGCGCGAAGGTGGCCATCACCTGGTCGCCCTCGCCCAGCCGCAGAAGCCCCGTGTCGACGAAGATGCAGGTGAGCTGGTCGCCGATGGCCTTGTGGATGAGCGCCGCGGCCACCGCCGAGTCGACCCCGCCCGAAAGGCCCAGGATCACCTCCTCGCTCCCCACCTGCTCGCGGATCCTCGCGATCGCCTGCGGCGCGAACTCGGGCATGTTCCAGTGCCGGTCGCAGCCGCAGATGTCGTGCACGAACCGCTCGTAGATGGCCTTGCCCTGGCGCGTGTGCGTCACTTCCGGGTGGAACTGCACCGCGTAGAAATTCCGGGAGCCGTCGAACATGCCGGCGATGGGACAGGCCTCGTTCGAGGCCATCACCGCGAATCCGGCGGGGAGCTTGGTCACCTTGTCGCCGTGGCTCATCCAGACGTCGAGGAGGCCGTGGCCTTCGGCGTTGGCGCGGTCCTGGATGCCCTCGAGGAGCCGCGAGTGGCCGCGGGCACGGACCTCGGCGTAGCCGAACTCGCGCACCTTGCCGTTCTCCACCTCGCCGCCCAGCTGGGCGGCCATTGTCTGCATGCCGTAGCAGATTCCCAGCACCGGGACGCCGGCGCGGAACACGTAGGGATCGGCCGCGGGCGGCGCCTCCCCGGTCACGGAGGCATGGCTTCCGGACAGGATGATCCCCCTGGGCGCGAAGTCGCGGATGAACGCCTCGCCCACGTCGTGCTCGTGGAGCTCGCAGTAGACGCCGGCCTCGCGAATCCTGCGCGCGATGAGCTGCGTCACCTGGGAGCCGAAGTCGAGGATGAGGATCTTGTCCATTCGCCTGTCCTTAAGTGCCGAGCGGCGCCAGTGGCGCCGCCCGGGTTACGCGATCCGCGGTCACGAAGCGCCCGCTACTCGATGTTGTAGTTGGGCGCTTCCTTGGTGATCTGCACGTCGTGGACGTGCGACTCGCGCATGCCCGCGGTGGTGATCTCGACGAACTCCGCCCGCGCGCGCATCTCCTCGATGGAGCGGCACCCGGTGTAGCCCATGCTCGCGCGCAGCCCGCCCATGAGCTGGTGGACGATCGCGGTCACCGGCCCCTTGTACGGCAGGCGCCCCTCGACGCCCTCGGGAACGAGCTTGTCGGCGTTCATGTCGCCTTCCTGGAAATAGCGGTCGCTCGAGCCCTTCTGCATCGCGGCGAGCGAGCCCATGCCCCGGTACGACTTGTAGGAACGCCCCTGGTAGAGCTCGATCTCGCCGGGCGACTCCTCGGTGCCGGCGAAAAGGCTGCCGAGCATGACGCTGGAAGCGCCCGCGGCGATGGCCTTGGCCACGTCGCCGGAAAAGCGGATGCCGCCGTCGGCGATGCAGGGGATGCCCGATCCGGCGAGCGCCTCGGCCACGTTCTGGATGGCGGTGATCTGCGGCACGCCCACGCCGGCCACGACGCGCGTCGTGCAGATGGAGCCCGGGCCGATGCCGACCTTGACCCCGTCGGCTCCGTGGTCGACGAGCGCGCGCGCGCCGTCGCGGGTGGCGATGTTGCCGCCGATCACCTGGACCTGCGGGTAGCTCTTCTTCACCCAGCGCACGCGGTCGAGCACGCCCTGGGAATGGCCGTGGGCGGTATCGACGACGAGGACGTCGACTCCGGCCTCCACCAGCTTCGCCACGCGCTCCTCGGTGCCCTCGCCCACGCCGACCGCCGCGCCGACGCGCAGCCGGCCCAGCAGGTCCTTGCTGGCGTTCGGGTGCTCCGAGGACTTGAGGATGTCCTTCACGGTCATGAGGCCCCGCAACTGCCAGTCGTCGTTGATCACCAGCACGCGCTCGAGGCGGTGGCGGTGCATGAGCGACTTGGCCTCCTCGAGGCTCGCGCCCTCCTTCACCGTCACGAGCTTGTCGCGCGGCGTCATGATGTTCCTCACCGGCTGGTCGAGGTTCGTCTCGAAGCGCAGGTCGCGGTTGGTGACGATGCCCACCACGCGCCCGCCGTCCAGGACGGGCAGCCCCGAGATGTGGTGCTGGCGCGTGATCCCCATGACCTGCCGCACGCTCATGGCGGGGGAAACCGTGATCGGGTCCTTCACCACGCCGCTTTCGAAGCGCTTGACCTTGGCCACTTCGTCGGCCTGGGCGTCGGGCGTCATGTTCTTGTGGACGATGCCGATCCCGCCCTCCTGGGCCAGCGCGATGGCGAGCCGCGACTCCGTCACCGTGTCCATGGCGGCGGAAAGCAGGGGGAGGTTCAGCTGGATCGACCGCGTGAGCTGGGTGACGAGGCTGACTTCGCGGGGAAGGACGGTCGAATGGGCGGGAACGAGGAGGACGTCGTCAAATGTGAGCGCTTTCTGGATGACGCGCATGCTTTCGGCCTCGACACAAAAGGAAATTATACCGGCGCTCCCCCGGCCCAACAATCGCGGCGCCAGCCGGCCCGGTTGATTGACGTTGCGGTAGTTTCTCGGTAAGGTTCCCTAAATGCTTGAAAGATCACGGATTTGGGTGGCCGTCTCGAAGGCCGTTTCAGGCCTTACCGGCGGCATCGCACTGGCGCTCGCCGGATGCGCGACGACGGCGCCGGTGGAACCCGCGCCCGGCGCGGTCACGGCGCCCGCCACCCCTTCCGTGGCGCAGAAGCCGCTGGCCGATCCACGCGCGCGCGCCGAGGAGGCCCGCGCGCTCGTCGCGCAGGCGGAGACGGACATCCAACGCGCCCGCGCGCGTCGGGCGCTGTGGTCGAAGGCCTGGGAAGCCCTGGTGGGCGCCCGCGCCTCGCTCGCGGCGGACGATGCCGCAGGCGCCATCCGCCAGGCCCGGCGCGCGAGCGAGCTCGCCCAGCTCGGACTGGAACAACTGGCCTATCCGGCCGTGAAGCTCGCTTCAAGGAGTTCGCCATGAAACGCATCCTGGTTCTCGCCTGCGCGCTCGCCGCCTCCACCGCCGCGTTAGGCCAGCTCTACAAGTGGGTCGACAAGGACGGGAAGGTGACCTACTCGGACCAGCCGCCCCCCGCGCAGCAGTCCAAGCAGCTCAACCTGAACACGGGCGTCGCCTCCCCTCCCACGCGCTCGGCCATCGAGCGCGACAAGGAGATCGAGAAGGGCCGCGTCGAGGCCCGCGAGAAGGCCAAGGTGGCCTCGGAGAAGGAGCGCAAGAGCGAGATCGACCAGCAGAACTGCAGGGCCGCGCGCGCCTACCTGAAGACCGTGGAGTCGGGCGTGCGCGTTTCCACGATGGACGACAAGGGCGAGCAGGTCATCCTGGACGACGAGCAGATCGCGGCCGAGCGCGTGAAGGCGCAGAAGGCGGTCGACGAGGCCTGCAAGACATCGTGACCCTCCACGCCGGCTAACCGCCCGCCAGAGGCGAAGACCGAAATCCCATGACGGCGCACCCCTTCCCGGCCCCCCGGCTCGCGCTTGCCTGCGTGCTCGCCGCGGTGGCGTTGCCGTCTGCGGCCATCGGCCTGGGAGAGCTGCAGGTGCACTCCGCCCTCGGGGAGCCCCTCGACGCCTCGGCGGCGATCGAAAGCGCGCAGGGCGAGACGCCGCGTGGCGATTGCTTCCGCGTCGGACGACTGCCGACGGGCGAGCTGCCTGCCGTCACGCGCGCCACGTTCGCGGTCGAGCCCGAGGGGGCGGGATGGAAGGTGCGGATCCGGACCCGCGTGGCGATGCAGGAGCCGGCCTACCGCCTGCGCCTCGACGCCTCGTGCGAAGGCAAGGCGGTGGCCTCGCGGACCTACGACATCCTCCTGGACCCCCGCGCGCCCGAAATCCCGGCGCCGGCATTGACCTCCGTCGCCGGCGAGACCCTGGCTTCCCTCGCCACCGCCATCTACCCGAAGAGCCGCGCGGTGCGCGAGGCCTATGTGCAGGCGATCCGCGCCGCGAACCCGTCCGTGCGCTCGCTCGCTCCCGATGAGCCGATTCCCCCCGGCACCGCGATCGTGCTGCCCGACCTGCGGCGATTTTCCCTGACCCACGCCATGGCCCCGGCCCGGATCGCGCCGCCGGCCGTGCCCGCGAAGTCCGCCCCCGTGGAACCGAAGCCCCGGCCGGCGGAAAGGAAGCCCGCACCGGCCAGGGCGGAAAAGCCTGCGCCTGCGCCTGCTCCCGTCCAGGCGCAGAAGCCCCCGCCGGCTCCCGCGAAGGCCGAGCGGCAGGCCCCGCCGAAGGCGGAAGCGCCCCCTGCTCCGAAGGCCGCGCCCGAAGCGGCGACGAAGCCCGGTCGATTCGTGCTGCGCCTGTCCTCGGCGGAGGTCGACCTCAGCCGAAGCCGCGGCATCGACGATCGCACGCGCGCCCAGCTCCGCGAGCGACTCCTGATCCTGGACGCCGACGACCAGGTTTCGGCGCTGCTCGCGATGCGCCACAGCCTGAAGCAGCTCGAGGGCCGCGTGGCCGAGCTGCAGCTCAAGCTCTCCACCCTGCCCCCGCAGGCCCCGGCGAAGCCCGTTCCGCCGGCGCCGGAGCCGGCGAAGTCCGCCGAACCGGTCAAGGTTGCGGAACCGGTAAAGGCCGTCGAACCCCCGAAGGCCGCCGAACCGGTGAAAGTGGCCGAACCGGCCAAGGCGCCCGAGCCCGCACGGGAAGCCGCGCCCGCGGAGCCGCCCAAGCCGCCCCAGGCCGCGCAGAAGCCGGTCGCCGTCCCGACGCCCGATCCGGAAACCGCCGAGGATGGCGTGCCCCTGTGGCTCTGGGGCGTGCTGGCGCTCGCGCTGGGCGGCATCGCGGCGATCGCGTGGCGCCTGCTGGCTCGCCCGCGCAAGGCCATGAAGCCGGAAGCGCCCGCGGCGACGCGCCCGAAGCCGCACACCGACCTCGACGACGCCGAGGCGATGTTCCAAAGCGGCGAATTGCCGGCCGCGCCCGCATCTCCCGCCGAGCACCGCGTGGTGGCCGCCTCCGACGAGTCGCTCGCCACCCGCATCCCGGGCGCGGACCCGGACGCCCTGCGCCGGCGCTACATCGAGGAGCGCTTCCCGGAGATCGCGAGCGGGACCATCGCGCCGGCCGATGCGGATTCCGTGGTGAAGGCAGCCCGGCTCTTCTACGAGGACGGCGCCCTCGCGCGCGCGGTGGAGCTGCTGCAGTTCGCCGTCGAGGAGGACCCCGCCTCCCTCAAGCCCTGGCTCGCCCTCTTCGAGATATTCCGGCTCGAGGGACTCTCCGGCGAGTTCGGCGAGCTCGCGGGCCGCTTCAAGGAGCACCACGGCGCGAGCGACTACTGGCGCAAGGTGCAGTTCATCGGCCGCGAGATCGACCCGTCCAACGCGCTCTATCGCGAGGCGCCCGTCGACCACCTCGAGACGATCGGGCCGGCGGCCTCGCGCCGGGCGATGCCCGTCACCTTCGACCCGCTGGCGGAAAACTGGCTCAACGCCCCGATGGACTTCACCACCGACGCGCTGGCCGCGAGCCTGCGCGCGGGCCTGCTCGCCGACGCGGGGATCCCGGAGACGGATATCGTGGCCGACCCGATGCCCGCGCTCAAGAACGTCGAGATGTTCAACGTCGCCTGAGGCCGGAACGTGACCCACGATCCCAACCCGGCCTACCCCGTCGACATCGACCGCGTCCTCGCGGTGAAGTCGGTCCGCGAAGCCGGCGGGCGCGCCCTGTTCCTCTCGGCCGTGCGCGAGCTCGGCCGGGACGAGCCGCCCTACGACGCCGATCGCCTCGCGCGCCTCACGCGCGTCGAGGAGCACTTCCAGGCGCTGCTCCTCTACGACCAGCTCGAGTTCCTGCGCGGCCCGGCAGCGGTGTCCGACGCCGACCGCGACTTCGCACTCACCGTCCAGCGCATCTGCCTGGAGGCCGCCAACGGCTTCCAGCGCTTCCTGCGCCACCGCGAGGAGTGGGCGACCGAGGAGAACGCCAGCCTTCGCTTCCGGGTCACGGGGCTCGCCCTCAACGCCATCCACTGCTTCGTGAAGTGGGGCTGCTTCCTCGCCGAGCCCGGGCGCAGCGTCCCGTGGAAGCAGCTGCACGCCCTCTACGCCCTGGCCGAGGCCGAGGGCTACTCGCAGGCGCCCTTCGTCCTGCATGCCGCCCAGCCCAGCTTCAAGCCCTCGGTGCAGTCCCTCTACCTGCGAACCCTCGTCCTGGACCTGGTGAACTCCGGCAACCTCACGCGGGTGCAGGTCGAGATCGCCGACGGCTGGTTCTCGTCGTGGTGCGGCGACTACGCGCTCGACTCGGACTACTCGTCGCGCACGCACCTGTTCTTCGTCGACCTCGCCTCCGACCGGGGCCTGCACCTCATGCGCAAGGACAGCCACGGCGACTCGGTGCGCTACGTGCGCGCCGACGGCCTCAAGGCGCAGCTCGAGGAGGTCCAGGCGGGGCTGCGCCATGGCCGGCTCTATGCCGGGCACGGCGCGGGCGCGGTCTTCCCGGTGGAGGAGCATGTGGCGCTGCTCGCCATCGTGGAGAAGCTCTACCAGTCCATGGTCGCCGGCGCCGAGAACCGGATCGAGGAGCGCACCCGGTTCGAGGACCGCGAGATCGACGTGGTGGTGGGGCTGGAGACACTCCTCGCGAAGATACGCCGCGGCCCCGACGTGGCGCAGGCGTCCGTGGCGGCGACCTTCGCGCCCGCGACCACCGAGATGGTGGAGATCAGCCCGTCCGGCCTGTCCCTCACCTCCGTCGAGACGGGGACCGCTGCCGCGATCGCGCTCGACCCCGACGTGCAGACCTGGCGCGTGAAGGACCTGAGCTCCAAGGGCTACGGACTGCTCGTGGACAAGGCCTCCGCCGACGGCATCATGCTGAACGGCGTGATCGGCATCCGCAACCAGTCCACGGGCGGGTGGATCCTCGGCACGGTGGTGCGCAAGCTCGCCAACCGGGTCCGCGGCGAGATACTCGCGGGCGTGGAGGTGCTCTCTTTCCGGCCGCTTCGCATCGAGCTCGTGCCCACCGAGGGCGGCGCGGCCATCGAGGCCCTGTACCTGCCCGGCTTCGAGGGCAACGGAAAGCTCGATTCCATCGTGGTCCGGGCGGCCGACTTCTCGGCGACGACGCCCTACCGCCTCGCTGCCGGCGGCGGCGCCTACCGCATCCGCCTGAACCGCATCGCGAAGAAGGGCTCGGACTGGATCAGGGCGCGCTTCGAGATCGAGGCGCGCGCCTGAGCCCTGCCCTCGCGCGGCGCATCGCCTTCGCGTCGGCCCGCACGGGCCGGTAGACCTCCACGCGGTCGCCTTCGCGCAGCACGAAGCCGGGATCCCGGCGCCGTCCCCACACGCCCGCGCGCTCGAGCGAAAGTCCCGGGTGCCGCTCGGCCACGCGCGCCGCGGCGAGCGCGCGCGCGAGGCTGGCTCCCTCCTCGAGGTCCACCTCGACGAGGTCCTGCCCCCCGGCCAGCGCCACGACGACGAGGACGCGCATCAGCCGCCCGGCGCCGCGACGGTGGCGGGCGACGCCCGCGCGAGGCTCGCCGCCCGTTCCACGAAGCGCTCGACGATCGTCTCCATGATCTGGCCGAAGACCGGTCCCATGACAGCCTCCAGCGCGCGGCTCGCGAACGCGTAGTCGATCGAGAACTCGACCGCGCAGCCCTGCGCGCCCAGGGGCCGGATGTGCCAGTGCCCCGCCAGGCGCTCGAAGGGCCCGTCGGCGAGCTCCAGGTGGATCCACTCCGGCGGCTCGTTGCGATTCCTCGTGGCCACGTGGCTCTTCAGGCCGTGGAAATCGATGTCGATGCGCGCGTGGGTCTCGGTGGGCGTGCGGCCGAAGACCTCGACGCCGCAGCACCACGGCAGGAACTGCGGATAGGCCTCCACCCCGTCCACGAGGGCGAACATCGCCTCGGCGGGTTGGTCGACGATGACCTTTCGGGTGACGGTGGGCATGGGTGCGGCATTTTAAGGCCCGCCCCCGGTAGAATGCGAACCTCGCGCTCCCGCCCCCGTACCCGCGCGCCCCGCCATGAGCATCGCCGACAACCGCAAGGCCTTCCACGACTACTTCATCGAAGAGCGCTTCGAGGCCGGGCTCGTGCTCGAGGGCTGGGAGGTGAAGGCGATCCGCGCCGGCCGCGCGCAGATCAAGGAGGCCTACGTGATGGTCCGGGGCGCCGAGGCGTTCATCATCGGCATGCACGTGAGCGCGCTGCCCACCGCCTCCACGCACGTGCACCCGGACCCCACCCGCACGAGGAAGCTCCTGCTGCACGCCGCCGAGCTCGCCAAGCTGATCGGCAAGGTCGAGCGCAGCGGCTACACGCTGGTGCCGCTCAACCTGCACTTCGCCAAGGGCCGGATCAAGGCCGAGATCGGGCTCGCGAAGGGCAAGAAGCAGCACGACAAGCGCGAGGCCGAGAAGGAGCGGGACTGGCAGCGCGAGAAGCAGCGCCTGCTGCGGGCCAAGGCCTGAAGGCGCCAGCCGGCCCGCGTCCACTCCGCACCGCCCGGTAACAACCCTTTCGTCTCCGGTTGCGCCACCGCGGCGGCGCGGCGGGCCTAACATGGCGTCACAACCACAGGGGATGCGAGCGGGAACCGGCGTCCACCAGAGGCCGCTTCCCATCCGCGCCGCCACAAGCCGAGGAGGGAAAAAGCATGCCAGTGCGCAGAATCCTGATCCTGGGGGCTTCCTACGGGTCGCTCCTGGGCGTGAAGCTCGCCGCCGCGGGCCACGCCGTGAAGCTCGTCTGCCTGCCCGCCGAGGCGGCGCTCATCAACGCCAAGGGCGCGATCGTTCGCCTGCCGGTCAAGGGGCGCGAAGGCCTCGTCGAGCTGCGCTCGCGCGAACTCCCGGGCCTGCTCGACGCCGCCGGCCCCGGGGAAGTCGATCCCGCGAAGTTCGACCTCGTCGCGCTCGCCATGCAGGAGCCGCAGTACCGCTCGCCGGGCGTGCGCGAGCTCCTCGAGGCGGTGGCGAAGGC
>JBGARD010000022.1:0-49690 GCA_044230355.1 Usitatibacteraceae bacterium
GCGGTGCTCGGCATCACCGCCGCCTCGAGCCTCGTCGGCATGTCGTACTTCTGGTCGCGCAGCCGCACCGCGGCCATCGAGCGCGAGGCCGCCGAGGCGAGGCTGCGCCTCCTGCAGGCGCAGATCGAGCCGCACTTCCTCTTCAACACGCTCGCCAACCTCGACGCGCTCATACAGGTCGACCCGAAGCGCGCGCGCGCCATGCTCGGCCACCTGAACGACTGGCTGCGCGCCACGCTGCAGGCAACTCGCAAGGAGTGGACCACGCTCGCCGAGGAGTTCGCCATGCTGCGCGGCTACCTCGAGGTGCAATCGGTGCGCATGGGCGAGAGGCTGCAGGTCGCGATCGACCTTCCCGCGGATCTCGGGGCGACCCAGATCCCCGCAATGCTGCTCCAGCCGGTCGTCGAGAACGCGATCCGCCATGGCCTGGAGCCGAAGGTCGAGGGCGGCCGCGTGGAGCTGCGCGCGCGCCGCGAGGGCGGAAAGCTCGTCCTCGAGGTGGCCGACACCGGCGCGGGCTTCGGCGAGGCGACCGCGGGCGGGCTCGGGCTCACGAACATCCGCGAGCGCCTGCGCCTCGCCCATGGCGGCGAGGGCCGCCTCACGATCCGCCAGAATTCCCCGCAGGGCACGATCGTCGCGATCGAGATTCCCCTGCCCGCCCCATGAGCGCCGCCTCGCCGACGGTCCTGGTCGCCGACGACGAGCCCGCGCTCGCCGAGTACCTGCGCGGCCGCCTGGCGGCTCTCTGGCCGGAGGCGACGCTCCTTGCGCCGGCGCGAAACGGCATCGAGGCGCTTGCGGCGATCCGCGAGGACGAGCCCGACGCGGCCTTCCTCGACATCCGCATGCCGGGGCTCACGGGCCTGGAGCTCGCCTCGCGCATCGAGGGCTCCACGCACGTGGTCTTCGTGACGGCCTACGACCAGTACGCGGTGGAGGCCTTCGACCGCAGCGCCGTGGACTACCTCGTGAAGCCCGTGGCCGACGACCGGCTCCTGCGGGCCATCGACCGGCTGAAGGCGAAGATCGCCGCCCGCGAAGCGCCCCCGGGCCTCGGGGAAGTTCTCGCGCGCATCGCCGCCTCGCTCCCGGGAAGCGGCGGGGGCGCGATTCGCTGGGTGCGCGCCCTCAAGGGCGAGGAGGTGCACCAGATCGCGATCGACGACGTCCTCTACTTCCAGGCGCAGGACAAGTACACGTGCGTGATCACCCGCGAGGGCGAGTACCTCATCCGGACCGCGCTCTCGGAGCTTTCGAAGCAGCTCGACGCCGCGCTCTTCGCGCAGGTGCACCGCTCCACCGTCGTGAACATGAACGTCGTCGCCTCCACGCGCCGCGACCTGGGCGGGCGTCTCTTCGTGCGCCTGAAGGACGGCAAGCGCACGGAGCTCCCGGTCTCGCGCGCCTACGCCCACCTCTTCCGGCAGATGTAGCGCGGCCCTCCCACGCGGGGCGGGGCACCCGCGATAGAATTGCGTTCATGGAACTGCTAGTGCGGATCAACGGCGCCGACCGGCGCTTCGCGCGCCCCCTCACCGTCAAGGAGCTCGTCGGCGAGCTCGGCATGGAGGGCAAGCGCATCGCGATCGAGAGGAACGGCGAGATCGTGCCCCGCAGCCGCTATGGCGAGCTGGAGCTCGCCGATGGCGACCGCCTCGAGGTCGTGGTCGCGGTAGGGGGCGGCTGATGGAGAACCGCCTGGTCATCGCGGGCAAGGCGTACGGCTCGCGGCTGCTGGTGGGCACGGGCAAGTACCGGGACTTCGCCGAGACGCGGCTCGCCATCGAGGCGAGCGGGGCCGAGATCGTCACGGTGGCCATCCGGCGCGTGAACATCGGCCAGCGGGCCGGCGAGCCGAGCCTGCTCGAGGCGCTCCCGCCCTCGCGCTACACGATCCTGCCCAATACGGCAGGCTGCTATACGGCCGAGGAGGCGGTGCGGACGCTGCGCCTGGCGCGCGAGCTCCTGGACGGGCATTCCCTGGTTAAGCTCGAGGTGCTGGGCGACAGCGAGACGCTCTTCCCCAACATGCCTGAGACGCTGGCCGCCGCGAAGACTCTGGTGGCCGAGGGCTTCCAGGTGATGGTCTACTGCAGCGACGACCCGATCCAGGCACGCGCGCTCGAGGAGGCCGGTTGCGTGGCCGTCATGCCGCTCGCCTCCCTCATCGGGTCCGGCATGGGCATCCTCAACCCCTGGAACCTGCAGATCATCATCGACCGCGCGAAGGTCCCGGTCCTCGTGGACGCGGGAATCGGCACGGCATCGGACGCGGCGGTGGCCATGGAGCTCGGCTGCGACGGCGTGCTCATGAACACGGCGATCGCCAACGCGCGGGACCCGGTGCGGATGGGGCGGGCCATGAAGCTCGCCGTCGAGGCGGGACGGGAGGCGTGGCTCGCGGGAAGGATGGCGAAGAAGCCCTACCAGGCCTCGGCCAGCTCGCCCGCCGAGGGGCTCATCGGCAAGACCGCCTGAGGGCGGCTAGAAGCGCCAGCGGACGCCCAGGGTGAACTGGTCCGATTCGCCCTCGCGCGGCCCCCAGCGGTCGAGCGTCGAGAACCGCCCCATCTCCGCCTGCAGGCCGACGGTCCGGGTCACGTCGTACTTGACGCCCAGCCCGTAGCGCAGCCCGGACCCGGTTCGCATGCCCGGGTCGGCCGCGCCGAGAAGGGATACCCCCGCGCCGGAATGCCACGCCCCGAAGCGGCCGTAGAGGGAGGCATGGCGCCACAGGGGAAGCGTCCCGATGGTGTCCATGCTGAAGCCGCGCCCGCGGGAAGCGGGCGTTGCGCCGAATCCGGGCGCCTGCGAGGGGTTACCGAAGTCCGCGAAACCCGTCTCTACGGCCAGGTACCTGGAGTAGCGGTAGCCGAACTTCAGCTTGAAGCCTTCCGCGGGCGCCGGATCGCCCAGGCTCCTCGCGAACGGATCGGCGCCCGGCCAGTAGAAGCCGGGATCCGGAATGGCGATGGCCGAGGGCTTCGCCGTGGGACGCAGCGTGCCGACGTAGTCGCCCGGAGCGGCCTGGGCGGCAGGAAACGCCGCCAAGACCATCGCCGGAAGCCATCGAAAGGGGGTTCGCATACCCCGATGTTGGGGTTGTCGCCCCAAGGCGTCAACGAAATGGGGGGTGGCCGGGGGCTTGCAGCGTAAAATTGCGGCATGGACGCAACAAACCGGCCGATCCGCAGCTTCGTGCTTCGCCAGGGGCGCTTTTCTCCGGGCCAGCAACGTGCCTACGAAATGCTCATGCCGCAGTTTGGCGTCGAGTTTTCCCCCGTTTTTGTCGATCTTGAGGCCGTTTTTGGCCGGAAGGCTCCAAAAATCCTCGAAATCGGCTTCGGAATGGGGGAAACTACCGCCAGGATCGCGGCCGAGCACCCTGAAAACGACTATCTGGGGGTGGAAGTTCACATTCCGGGCGTTGGCGCGCTGCTCAAGCGCATTGATGAGCAGGCACTTACAAACATTCGTGTGATCCGCCACGACGCAGTGGATGTGGTCAGCTCGATGCTGCCGCCGGGCTCCCTGGCCGGCATCCACATCTTCTTTCCCGACCCCTGGCCGAAGAAGCGCCACCACAAGCGCCGGCTCCTCCAGCCGCCATTCGCCGAGCTCCTCGCCACGCGCCTCGCGCCGGGGGGCTACCTGCACGCCGCCACGGACTGGCAGGAGTACGCCGAGCACATGCTCGCGACGCTGTCGGGCGTGGCCGCGCTCGAGAATCCCCACGGCGGCTTCGCCGTTCGCCCCGCCGCCCGCCCGGAGACGAAGTTCGAGACGCGGGGGCGCCGCCTGGGGCACGATTCGTGGGACGTGATGTTTCGCAGGCGATACCCCGAGACGGGAGGAACCCCTTGAGCCACGATGCCGCCGACCGCTTTTCGAACGACCGCCGCCGATTCGTCGCCCGCCTGGCCGCCGCCGGGGCGCTCGGCGCGGGAGGGCTCTCGGGCTTCATGAGCCGGGCGCTCGCCAAGGGCGACCTGCCGCCGGGAATCAACCAGCTGAAGGGCACCGCCACGGTGAACGGCCGGTCAGCGGCGATCGGCACCCCGGTGACGCCGCGCGACCGGATCGCGACCGGCCCCGGCAGCACGGCCGTCGTGGTCGTGGCCGACGACGCCTTCCTCGTGCGCGAGAACACCACTTTCGAGTTCGCCGAAACGGGCGGGGTCTTGAGCCGGGTGCTCATCCAGTCGGGCCGCGTGCTTTCGGTCTTCGGCAAGAAGCCCGTGGTCATCAAGGCCCGCACCGCCACCATCGGCATCCGCGGGACGGGGGCCTACCTCGAGGTGGACCCGGACAGGGTGTACTTCTGCCTGTGCTACGGCGAGGCCGACCTCGACGGCCCCGGCATGTCGGCCCCCAAGCGCATCACGACGACCCACCACGAAACCCCGCTGGTCATCACGGACAGGGGCGGGGCCATGGCCGCCGTGCCCGGCCCGGTCATGAACCACACGGACGACGAGCTGATGCTGCTCGAGTCACTGGTGGGCCGCGAGCCGCCGTTCAGCACCTTTCCCTCGGGGAACCGGTACTGACGCATCCGCCCCGGATCCGGGGACCTGAACCCAAGGCCCCATAGTTGAGTAGTTTACTCAACTATGGGGCGGCCCTATAATTACCGGTCCCGCAGCCAGGAACATGCCGTGAACCAACGCAGCCCGATCCCGATCCCCGACGTCCAGGCCACCCCGGACGTGCGCCGGCTCGCCATCGACAAGGTGGGAATCAAGTCCATCCGCCACCCGATGAAGATCCTCGAGAGGGCGGGGGCGGTGCAGCACACCATCGCCAACTTCGCCATGTTCGTGGGGCTGCCGCACCAGTTCAAGGGCACGCACATGTCGCGGTTCGTGGAGATCCTCAACGCCCACGAGCGCGAGATCACGGTGGACTCCTTCCGCGCGATGCTGCGCCAGATGGTGAAGAAGCTCGAGGCCGAGACCGGCCACATCGAGATGAGCTTCCCCTACTTCGTCTCCAAGAAGGCGCCCGTCTCCGGCGTCACGAGCCTGCTCGACTACGAGGTCACCTTCATCGGCGACATCGTGGAAGGGCGCGAGCAGTTCGCGCTCAAGGTCCTGGTGCCGGTGACGAGCCTTTGCCCCTGCTCCAAGAAGATCTCGGAATACGGCGCGCACAACCAGCGCTCGCACGTCACGGTCGCCGCGCGCGTGCACAGCTTCGTCTGGATCGAGGAGATCATCGACCTGGTCGAGAAGCAGGCCTCGAGCGAGCTCTACGGGCTGCTCAAGCGCCCCGACGAGAAGTACGTCACGGAGCTGGCCTACGACAACCCGAAGTTCGTCGAGGACATGGTCCGCGACATCGCCGCCAAGCTGAACGCCGACGCGCGCATCGATGCCTACGTGGTGGAGTCGGAGAACTTCGAGTCCATCCACAACCACTCGGCCTACGCGATGATCCGCAAGAACTGGCCCGCCTGCTGAGCTTTCAGTAGCGCTTGGTGAGGGTGAGGTTCGCGCCTTCGCGGCGCATCTCGGTGCGGTTGAGGAAGCTCATCCCCAGGAGCGAGACCTCCATGCCGGGCGCGTCGTTCACCACGGCGTCCACGTCCCGGATCGTCATGCCGCCCACGGTCACGGAATCCAGCCTCACGCGGTAGACGAGCACCCGCCCGTTGGCCGTCTGCGAGACCGCCTGCTGTCCGCGCCTGTAGTCGATGCCCAGGCGCTTCGCCTCCGAGGCGGACAGCGTCACCAGGGTGGCGCCGGTGTCCACGAGGAAGCGCACGTGCGCGCCGTTCACCTGCCCCTCGGCCATGAAGTGCCCGTTGCCGTCGGCGGCGATCGTGACGCTGGAGAGCGCGCCCGTGAGGGCGGCCGACTCCGCGTGCTGCCCCATCTCGAGGACCTGGCGCTTGCCGTCGATCTCGAGGGTCGCCGAGCGCGAGTCCGACGACACCAGGAGGACACCCTCCGGCGTTCGCTGCCCCGCCGCGAGGGTCCGGGGGGCGCCGCGGTCGACCACGACGACCGCCTTGCCGGGGAAGAGGCCGATCACCGTGACCTCGATGGCGTGCGCCGGCAGCGCCGCGAGGACCGCCAGCGCCATAGAATTGCCCAGTCCCCGGAGGATCCCCGTTTCCATGAAGCCCGTCATCGTCTTCCGCCACGCCCCCACGGAGGGGCCAGGCTATTTTGCCACTTTCCTCGACGAGCGCCGGATCGCCTGGCGCCTCGTGAAGCTGGACGAGGGCGAGGCCGTTCCGGCGGACGCGGGCGCGTTCGCGGGGCTGGCGTTGATGGGCGGCCCCATGAGCGCCAACGACGACCTGCCCTGGACCGCGCCCGTGCTGGCGCTGATCCGCGACGCGGCCCGGCGCGGCGTGCCGGTGATCGGCCATTGCCTGGGAGGGCAGCTCCTCGCGAAGGCGCTGGGCGGCGAGGTGACCCGCAATCCCGTCAAGGAGATCGGCTGGCACCGGGTCGACGTGGAGGACTCGGAAGAAGCGCGCGACTGGCTGGGAGGCGACTTGCGCGCCTTCGCGGCCTTCCAGTGGCACGGCGAGACCTTCTCGATCCCGCCGGGCGGCCACCGCATCCTGCGCAGCGAGCACTGCGCCAACCAGGCCTACGTGGCGGGCGGGCGCCACCTGGGCATGCAGTGCCACGTGGAGATGACCCCGGAGATGATCCGGACATGGTGCGAGAGCGGCGCGCCGGAGATCGCCGCGAGCCGGGCGAGCCCCGCCGTCCAGCCCGCGGCGACGATCGAGGCCCTCTCGGGCGAGCGCCTGCCCGTCCTCACGGACACGGCCCGCCGCCTCTACGCCCGCTGGATCCGCGGCCTGCGCGACTGAAGCGATGTAATCAGATTACTTTTCCCGACCTGTTCGGGAAAAGTAATCTGATTACATCGCTTCAGTCGCGGAAGTTCTGGAAGGAGAGCGGGACCTCGGTCACGCCCTTGCGCACCAGCGCGATCGCTTCCTGCAGCACGTCCTTCTTGGCGCCGGTGACGCGCACGACCTCGCCCTGGATCGCGCCAGTGACCTTGAGCTTGCCGTCCTTGAGCATCTTCACGATCCGCCTGGCCAGCTCCGACTCGATGCCGTTCTTCACGGTGACCTTCTGCTTCACCTTGTCGCCCCCGATTCTCTCGGGCTTGTCGAGGGTGAGCAGGCGCAGGTCCACGCCGCGCTTGGCGAACTTGGCATTCAGCACGTCGCGCACCTGGCCGAGCTTGAAGTCGTCGTCGGCGAAGACCGTGAGCTCGTGCTCCTTCTGCTCGACGCGCGCGTCCGAGCCCTTGAAGTCGAAGCGGTTCGCGATCTCCTTGTTGGCCTGCTCGACGGCGTTCTTCACCTCGACCAGGTTGGCCTCGCACAGGATGTCGAAGGACGGCATGGCGCCTCCCGGGGGGGTTACTTGCGGCCGTGCCGCGCGGCGATGCGCATGCGCAGGGCGTTCAGCTTGATGAAGCCCTCGGCGTCGGCCTGGTTGTAGGCGCCCTGGTCCTCCTCGAAGGTGGCGATGGCGGTGTCGAAGAGCGAGTCCTTCTTCGACGAGCGCCCGACCACGAGCACCGTGCCCTTGTAGAGCTTCACGCGCACCCGGCCGTTCACGTACTCCTGGGAGGCGTCGATGAGCGTCTGCAGGAGCTTCCTCTCGGGGCTGAACCAGTAGCCGGCGTAGACGAGGCGGGCGTAGCGCGGCATGAGGTCGTCCTTGAGCGCGACCACCTCGCGGTCCAGCGTGAGCGACTCCATCGCGCGGTGCGCCTTGAGCATGATGGTGCCGCCGGGCGTCTCGTAGCAGCCGCGCGACTTCATGCCCACCGAGCGGTTCTCGACGAGGTCCAGGCGCCCCACGCCGTGCTTGCCGCCCAGGCGGTTCAGCTCCGTGAGCACCTGCGCCGGGGACATCTTCTTCCCGTTCACCGCCACGATGTCGCCGCGGACGTAGTCCAGGTCGATGATCTCGGGCTTGGCCGGCGCCTTCTCGGGGGAGACGGTGATCCGCCACATCGACTCCTCGGGCTCGAAGGCGGGGTCCTCCAGGATCCCGCCCTCGTAGGAGATGTGCAGCAGGTTCGCGTCCATCGAGTAGGGCGCGCCGCCGCCCTTCCTCTTCTTGAAGTCGACGGGGATGCCGTGCTTTTCGGCGTACTTGAGGAGCTTGTCGCGCGACAGCAGGTCCCACTCGCGCCAGGGGGCGATGATGCGCACCTCCGGCATCAGCGCGTAGGCGCCCAGCTCGAAGCGGACCTGGTCGTTGCCCTTGCCCGTGGCGCCGTGCGAGATGGCGTCGGCGCCCGTCTTCCTGGCGACCTCGACCAGGCGCTTTGCGATGAGGGGGCGCGCGATCGAGGTGCCGAGCAGGTACTCGCCCTCGTAGAGCGCGTTGGCGCGGAACATCGGGAAGACGAAGTCGCGGACGAATTCCTCGCGCAGGTCCTCGACGAAGATCTTCTTCACGCCCATGAGCTTCGCCTTCTTGCGCGCGGGCTCGAGCTCCTCGCCCTGGCCGATGTCGGCGGTGAAGGTGATGACCTCGCAGCCGTAGGTGTCCTGCAGCCACTTGAGGATGACGGAGGTGTCGAGCCCGCCGGAGTAGGCGAGGACGACCTTGGAGATCTTTTTCATGGTTTGCGCGCTTTCGGCAATGTCGGTGAAGGGGGCGCTCAGGATTCGACGCGCCCGAGGAGCAGGTACTCCATGAGCGCCTTCTGGGCGTGGAGTCGATTCTCCGCCTCGTCCCAGACGACGCTCTGAGGCCCGTCAAGAACCTCGGCGGTGACCTCCTCGCCGCGGTGGGCGGGGAGGCAATGCATGAAGAGCGCCTCCTTGCCGGCGGCGGCCATCATCTCGGCGTCGACGGTGAAGGCCGCGAAGGCGTCCTTCCTCGCGTCGGCCTCCTCCTCCCAGCCCATGCTCGTCCAGACGTCGGTCGTCACGAGGTCGGCCCCCCGCGCCGCGGCGAGCGGGTCCGCGAAGAGCTCGAGGTGGCCCCGGCCGACGCCGCTCGCGCGGGAGCTCTCCAGCTCGTAGCCGGGGGGGCTCGCGACGTTGAGCTTGAAGTCGAGCAGGGTGGCGGCCTGCAGCCACGTGTTGCACATGTTGTTGCTGTCGCCGATCCAGGCCACGGTCCTGCCGGCGATGGGGCCGCGGTGCTCGACGTAGGTGTAGATGTCGGCGAGCACCTGGCAGGGGTGGTACTCGTCGGTCAGCCCGTTGATCACCGGGACGCGCGAGTGGGCGGCGAAACGCTCGATGATCGACTGCTCGAAGGTGCGGATCATCACGATGTCCACCATGCGCGAGACCACGCGCGCCACGTCCTCGATGGGCTCGCCGCGGCCCAGCTGCGTGTCGCCCATGTTGAGCACGATCGAGGCCCCGCCGAGCTGGAACATGCCGGCCTCGAAGGAGACCCGCGTGCGCGTCGAGCTCTTCTCGAAGACCATCGCGAGCATGCGGTCGACGAGCGGCTGGTAGGCCACGTAGTTCTTGAAGCGCTCCTTGATGACGCGCGTGCGCTTGATGAGGTGCCCGATCTCGTCCGCGCTGAAGTCGCGCAGCTGCAGGAAGTGCCTCATGGCGGCTAGCCCGCGGCGGCGGCCGGCGCCTCGGCGAGGAAGGCCTTCACCAGCGGCGCCAGGCGCGCGACGAGCTCGCGCGACTCGGCGTCGCCGAAGACGAGCGGGGGCAGCAGCCGGATCACCTTGTCCGCCGTCACGTTGATCACGATTCCCGCCTCCAGCCCGCGGCGCACGAGGTCGCCGCAGGGGCGGTCGAGCTCCACGCCGATCATCAGGCCCTTGCCGCGGATCTCCTTCACGCCGGCCACGCCGGAGAGCTCGCGCGCGAGCCCCTGCATGATCGCCTCGCCCTGGCGCGCGGCGTTGGCGAGGAGGCCCTCGCTCTCGATGGCCTCGAGGGTCGTGAGGGCGGCCACGGACACGAGCGGGCCGCCGCCGAAGGTGGAGCCGTGGTTGCCCGGCTTGAACACGCCGGCAGCCGCCCCGCGCGCGAGGCAGGCCCCGATGGGCACGCCCGAGCCCAGCCCCTTGGCGAGCGGCATCACGTCGGGGACGATGCCCGCCCACTGGTGGGCGAACCACTTGCCCGTCCGGCCGATGCCGCTTTGCACCTCGTCGATCATGAGGAGCCACTGCCGGCGGTCGCACAGCTCGCGCAGCTTGCGCAGGTACCCGGCGTCCGCGACGTGGATGCCGCCCTCGCCCTGCAGCACCTCGAGCAGCACCGCCACCACCGACGGGTGCTCGCTCAGCCGCTCGATGGCGCCGAGGTCGTTGTAGGGGACGCGCAGGAACCCGCCCATGAGAGGCTCGAAGCCGGCCTGCGCCTTGCGCGAGCCCGTGGCGGAGAGCGTGGCGAGCGTGCGCCCGTGCCACGCCTTCTCCATCACCACGATGGAAGGGTTCTCGATGCCGCGCTGGTGGCCGTGGAGGCGGGCGATCTTGATGGCGCACTCGTTGGCCTCCGCCCCCGAGTTGCAGAAGAAGGCGTTGTCCATGCCCGCGAGCGCGCAGACCTTCTCCGCAGCCCGCTCCTGCTCCGGCACGACGAACAGGTTGGAGGTGTGGATGAGCTTGGCGGCCTGCTCCGCGATCGCCTTCGTGAGCGCCGGGTGGGCGTGCCCCAGGCCGTTCACCGCGATGCCGGCCAGGGCGTCGAGGTATCGCCGGCCCCCGGTATCCCATAGCCAGGCCCCCTCGCCGCGGGCGAACGCCACGGGCTGGGGAGAATAGGTCTTCATGAGATGGGCGGCAGTCATAAACGCCTCGCAGAAACGATCACGGCGGCCTCGCGCCGCCGTGGATGTGGGAAGGACGATTATCGGCAAATTCACGGGGTGAGGCAACCGCGGGCGGGCCGGCGCGCTAGAATGCCGGTCCCGCGTTTCGCGATTCGATTCCGCCCGGGAGAGCGCCCGGCGGCTTCGCACCATGTCCACCGCCCCCGCGGCCATCGTCATCCAGGGCATCACCCGCGCCGGCCGCGCCTTCCGCCCCAGCGACTGGGCCGAGCGGCTCTGCGGCGTGCTTTCGACCTTCGGCGGCGACCAGCAGATGCGCTACTCGCCGTACGTGCGGCCGATCCTCATGGACGGGGTGCGCTGCGTCTTCGTGAAGGCGGAGCTGCGCGCCATCGAGCCCCGGGCGTACCGGTTCCTGCTCGACTTCGCGAACGACAACGAACTGGTGGTGATCGACCCCACCCGGCCGGAAGGCTCGGCGGAGTACTGCCCGGTGCCCGGCGCGGGGCTCGGGCCCGGGGGCGGGACGCCCCCGGAAACGAAAGCCTAGGCCGCGCGGCCCGCGAGCGCCTTGACCTGCTGCGCCAGGCGGCTCTTGTGGCGGGAGGCCTTGTTCTTGTGGATGATTTTCTTGTCGGCGATGCGGTCGATCGTCGAGACGTTCTCGGCGAGGGCGGCCTGCGCGGCGGCGGCGTCGCCGGACGCGATCGCGGTCTTCACCTTCTTGATCGCGGTGCGAAGGGTGGTGCGAAGGCCCATGTTGGCAGTGCGCTGCTTGGCTGCCTGCTTGGCGCGTTTCGCGGCCTGTTTGGAATTGGCCATATGTCTGAATCCTAGGGTCGGGGGTCAAAAGCGAAGCCTGATATTATACAGCGCTTGTCCTGTCAAAACAAAGCCCTAGCTTCCCCCCGGCATTTCCTGCCCGCGGCGGCCCCCGACGCCCGAACGCGCCCATGAACCTCCTGAAGGCCGCCGCCTCGGTCAGCGCGATGACGCTCCTGTCGCGCATCACCGGGTTCGTCCGCGACACCCTGCTCGCCATCGCCTTCGGGGCCGGGCTCACGATGGACGCCTTCGTCGTCGCCTTCCGGCTGCCCAACCTGCTGCGGCGCCTCTTCGCCGAGGGCGCCTTCTCGCAGGCCTTCGTACCCATCCTGGGCGAGTACAAGGCACGGCGCGGCGAGGAGGCGACGCGGCTCCTCGCGGCGCGCGTGCTGGGCTCCCTCATGGCGGCCCTGCTCGTGGTCACGGCCGTGGGCGTGGTGGCCGCGCCGCTCCTGGTCTACGGGACCGCGTGGGGCTTCGCGAAGGACGCGGACAAGTTCTCGCTCACGGTCACGATGCTGCGGATCTGCTTCCCGTACATCTTCTTCATCTCGCTCACGAGCTTCGCCGCCGGCATCCTCAATACCTGGGGACAGTTCAAGGTGCCTGCGTTCACGCCCGTGCTCCTGAACCTCTCCTTCATCGGCTTCGCGCTCCTGGCCGCGCCGCATTTCGAGCGGCCCGTCGTGGCCCTCGCGTGGGCGGTGTTCGTGGGCGGCGTGCTGCAGCTCGCCTTCCAGCTGCCGTTCCTGCTGCGCATCCGCATGCTGCCGGCGCCGAAGTGGGACCCGCGGGACGAGGGGGTGGTGCGCATCCTGAAGCTCATGGCCCCGGCCGCCCTGGGCGTGTCGGTGGCGCAGGTGAGCCTCGTGATCAACACGCAGATCGCCTCCTGGCTCGGCGACGGCCCGGTGTCCTGGCTCTACTACGCGGACCGCCTGATGGAGTTCCCCTCCGCGCTCCTGGGCGTCGCGCTGGGCACCGTGATCCTGCCCTCCCTCGTGAAGTACCACGGCAACAACGACGCCGGCGCCTATTCCCGGCTGCTCGACTGGGGCCTCAGGCTCACGCTCGTCCTCGCGCTGCCGGCGGCGGTGGGCCTCGCCCTCCTCGCCGTCCCGGTCATCACCACGCTGTTCTGGCACGGCGAGTTCACGCGCCACGACGTGTTCATGACGCGGGCGGCGCTCATCGCCTACGCCGTGGGCCTCGCCGGCATCATCCTGGTGAAGATCCTCGCCCCGGGCTTCTACGCGCGCCAGGACATCCGCACGCCGGTGAAGGTCGCCCTCGTCACGCTCGCGGTGACGCAGGTCGCGAACATCGCGCTGGTGCCCTGGCTGGGGCACGCGGGGCTCGCCGCCGCGATCTCCCTGGGCGCGACGTTCAATGCCGCCTGGCTGTGGTGGCTTACCCGGCGCAGCGGCAGCTGGCAGGCCGGCCCCGACTGGGGGGCCTTCCTGCTCAAGATCGGCGTGGCGCTTTACATGATGGGCGGCGTCATCTGGTACGGGATGGGCCCGGAGCAGTCGTGGTTCGCGATTCCCGCCGGAACGCGCGCGCTGAAGCTCGCGGCCGTGGTCCTGGGCGCGATGGCCGCCTACTTCGCCACGCTCTGGGCGCTCGGGCTGCGCCTGCGGCAGTTCTCGCGCCAGGAATAGCCCGGAGAAGCGAGCCGACGACGCCATGCCCCTTACCGTCATCCGCGACCCGAAGCCCGGCGCGCCCGATGCCGTCGTCGCCATCGGCAGCTTCGACGGCGTGCACCTCGGGCACCGCGCGCTCCTCGCGCGCGTCGTGGACGAGGCCCGGCAACTGGGCGCCGTCCCGGCGGTGCTCACCTTCGAGCCGCTGCCGCGCGAGCTCCTGTTCCCGGACCGCGCGCCACCGCGGATTTCCACGCTGTCGGCGAAGCTGCATGCGTTCGCCGAGGCGGGCATCGGCATCGCCTACGTGTGCCGCTTCACGCGCGAGTTCGCGGCCCTCTCCCCGGAGGATTTCGCCCGCCGCCTTCGCGAACTGCACGGAGCGCGCCGCGTGCTGGTGGGCAAGGACTTCCGCTTCGGCGCGAGGCGCGCGGGCGACGTCGACTTCCTCGCCGCCCAGGGCGCGCGCCTGGGATTCGAGGTGGAGACGCTGGCCACCGTGGCCGACGGCGACGAGCGCGTCTCCTCGACGCGCGTGCGCGAGGCCCTCGCCGGCGGCGACCTCGCGCTCGCCGCCCGGCTCCTGGGCAGGCCCTACGCCATCTGCGGCCGCGTGGTGCACGGCGCGAAGCTCGGGCGCAACCTGGGCTTTCCCACCGCCAACATCGCGCTGCCGCCGGGACGCCCGGTGATGACGGGGGTCTTTGCGGTAAAATGCGCCGGTGCGGCAACTCGCGGACTCGAGGGAGTGGCGAGCCTGGGATACAAGCCGGTCGTTGCCAGGAATGGCCCGCCGACTCTCGAAGCGTACCTCTTCGACTTCTCGGGCGACCTCTACGGGCGTCGCCTCTCCATCGAGTTCCTCAAGAAGCTGCGGGACGAGGCGAATTACGCCTCGCTCGACGAGCTCGTGGCGCAGATCCGCCTGGACTGCGACGCGGCGCGGGCCCACTTCCGCGGAAAACGGGGACCTGATGGCTGACGAAGCGAAGACCGACTACAAGCAAACCCTCAACCTGCCCGACACGCCCTTCCCGATGCGGGGCGACCTCGCCAAGCGGGAGCCGGGGTGGGTCAAGGCGTGGCAGGAAAAGGGCCTCTACCGCCGCATCCGCGAGGCCTGCCGGGGGCGCCCCCTCTTCGTGCTGCACGACGGACCGCCGTACGCCAACGGCGACATCCACATCGGCCACGCGGTGAACAAGATCCTGAAGGACGTCATCGTCAAGTCGAAGACGATGGCGGGCTTCGACGCGCCCTACACGCCGGGCTGGGACTGCCACGGCCTGCCGATCGAGCACCAGATCGAGAAGAAGCACGGCCGCAACCTCGACGGCAACGAGGCCCGCCGCCTCTGCCGCGCCTACGCCGCCGAGCAGATCGAGCGGCAGATGGCCGACTTCAGGCGCCTGGGCGTGCTGGGCGACTGGGAGCACCCGTACAAGACGATGGATTTCGCGACCGAGGCCGACGAGATCCGCGCGCTCGGGCGCATCTGGAAGAAGGGCCTGCTCTATCGCGGGCTGAAACCGGTCAACTGGTGCATCGAGTGCGGCTCCGCGCTCGCGGAGGCGGAGGTGGAGTACGAGGACAAGACCTCGGCCGCGATCGACGTCGCCTTCGCCGCCGTCGACACCTCGTCCATCGCCAGGGCCTTCGGCCTCGCCAGGGCCCCGGAGAAGGCCTTCGCGGTCATCTGGACCACCACGCCGTGGACGCTGCCCGGCAACCAGGCCATCGCCGCCCACCCGGGCCACGAGTACGAGCTCGTGGCCACGGACCGGGGCGCGCTCATCCTCGCCGCGGAACTGCGCGAGGCGAGCCTTAAGCGCTACGGCCTCGAGGCCGGATCGGTCCTCGGGCGCGTGGCCGGCGGGGCGCTGGAGGGCCTCGCGTTCCGGCACCCGCTCGAGCCGCGCGAGGTGCCCCTGATACTGGGCGAGCACGTCACCCTCGAGGCGGGCACGGGGCTCGTGCACACGGCCCCCGCGCACGGCGCGGAGGACTTCGACGCCGGGGTGAAGTACGGCCTGCCCCTCGACCAGCCCGTCGACGACCGCGGCCGCTTCAAGGCCGCCGTCCCGCACTTCGCGGGCCTGGGCGTGCGCGAGGCCGAGAAGCCGATCCTCGAGATGCTGGCCGCGGGAGGCGCGCTCCTCAGGAACGAGCCCCTGCGCCACAGCTACCCCCATTGCTGGCGGCACAAGACGCCCATCATCTTCCGCGCCACCACGCAGTGGTTCATCGGGATGGACATGCCTGCCGCCGGCCACGGGGACGGCAACGGGCTGACCCTGCGCGAAACCGCGAGGAAGGCCATCGCCGACACGACCTTCTATCCCTCGTGGGGGCGCTCCCGCATCGAGGCCATGATCGCGGGCCGCCCGGACTGGACGCTCTCGCGCCAGCGCAACTGGGGCGTGCCGCTGCCCTTCTTCCTCGACCGCGAGTCCGAGGCGCTGCACCCCGACACCGAGCGTCTCGTCGAGGAAGCCGCGCAGCGCATCGCGAAGGGCGGCATCGAGGCCTGGTTCGGCGCCACCTGCGAGGACTTCGGGGTCGATCCCGCGAAGTACCGCAAGCTCACCGACACCGTGGACGTGTGGTTCGACTCCGGCACGACGCATTTTTCCGTGCTCCGGGGCCTGGCGGGGCAGAAGTGGCCCGCCGACCTCTACCTGGAGGGCTCGGACCAGCACCGCGGCTGGTTCCAGTCGAGCCTGCTCACCAGCTGCGCGATGGACGGGCGCGCGCCCTACGACGCCCTCCTCACCCACGGCTTCGTGGTCGACGGCCAGGGACGCAAGATGTCGAAGTCGCTCGGCAACGTGATCGCGCCGCAGAAGGTGTCCGACACCCTGGGCGCCGAGATCATCCGGCTGTGGGTGGCCTCGGCCGACTACTCGGGCGAGCTCTACATCTCCGACGAGATCCTGAAGCGCGTCGTCGAGGGCTACCGCCGCATCCGCAACACGCTGCGGTTCCTCCTGTCGAACACCGCCGACTTCGACGCGGGACGCGATCTCCTGCCCCCGGAGCGCTGGCTCGAGATCGACCGCTACGCCCTCGCCATGACGCGCAGCACGGCCGAGTCGGTGATGGCGGACTACTCGCGCTTCGAGTTCCACCTCGTCACCCAGCGCCTGCAGACGTTCTGCTCGGAGGACCTGGGCGGCTTCTACCTCGACGTCCTCAAGGACCGCCTCTACACCTGCGGCCGCGACTCGGCCGCGAGGCGCTCGGCGCAGTCGGCCCTGCACCACATCACGCAGATCCTGCTGCGGCTCATGGCGCCGATCCTCAGCTTCACGGCCGAGGAGGCCTGGGAGGTCCTCAATCCCGGGCGCGGGGAAAGCGTCTTCTTCCACACCTGGGACGGCGTGCTGCCGCCCCAGGCGGGAGAGGAAGCGCTCATGGTGAAGTGGGCGCGCCTTCGCGAGATCCGCGCCCTCGTCCAGAAGAGCCTCGAGGAGCTGCGCCAGGGCGGCGGCATCGGCTCGTCCCTGCAGGCCGAGGTGTCGCTCGCGGCTCCCGAGGGCGACCGCGCGCTCCTGGAGAGCCTGGGGGACGACCTGCGCTTCGTCCTCATCACCTCCACCGCGTCCGTGGAGCCGGGCAGCTCGCTCGCCGTGCGCGTGACCCCCAGTCCGCACGCCAAGTGCGATCGCTGCTGGCACTATCGCGAGGACATCGGCGCCGACCCGCGCCATCCGGCGATCTGCGGTCGCTGCGTCTCGAACATCGAGGGCCCGGGCGAGGAGCGGCGGCATGCTTGAGGGCGGCCACGGGCGCTGGCCGCGCTGGCTGTGGCTGTCGGCGGCCGTGGCCGCGGCCGACCTGGCGACCAAGGCCTGGGTGAGCTCCGCCTTCCGGGCGGGCGACGTGCTCGTGGTCACGCCCTTCCTGAACCTCGTCCTCTGGCACAACCCCGGCGCGGCCTTCAGCTTCCTCGCCGGGGCGGGAGGCTGGCAACGCTGGTTCTTCGTGGGCGTCACGATGGCCGTCTCCGCGGTGCTCCTCGCGATGCTGCGAAAGAGCGGCGGCAACCGCCTGCTCGCTAGCGCGCTGGCCCTCGTCCTGGGAGGGGCTGCCGGAAACCTCTGGGACCGCCTCACGCTCGGCCACGTGGTCGACTTCATCCAGCTGCACGCGGGGGGCTACTATTGGCCCGCGTTCAACGTCGCCGATTCCGCGATCACCGTGGGCGTGGTGCTGATCCTGTGGGACGGCCTGCGCGACGCCCGCGCCGCGCGCGCCCGTCCCGAGGGCAACTAAGAGGAGCCACGCCCATGCCGGAACCGACCGAAATCGTCCTCGCCAAGCCGCGCGGGTTCTGCGCCGGAGTCGACCGCGCGATCGCGATCGTCGAGCGGGCGCTGGAGGTGCACGGCGCGCCCATCTACGTCCGCCACGAGATCGTCCACAACAAGTTCGTGGTCGAGGACCTGCGCGAAAAGGGCGCCGTGTTCGTTGAGGAGCTCTCCGAGGTGCCCGCGGGGGGCACGGTGATCTTCTCGGCGCACGGGGTCTCCCTCGCCGTACGCCGCGAGGCCGAGGCGCGGGGCCTGCGCGTCTTCGACGCCACCTGCCCTCTCGTGACCAAGGTGCACGCCGAGGTCGCGCGGATGCGCGAGCAGGGCCGCGAGGTCGTGATGATCGGCCACGAGGGCCACCCCGAGGCCGAGGGCACCCTGGGCCAGTCGGCCACGGGCATGTACCTCGTCGAGAGCGAGGAGGACGTCGCGCGCCTGGCCGTGAAGGATCCCGGCAACCTCGCCTACGTGACCCAGACCACGCTCTCCATGGACGACGCGGCGAGGATCGTCGCGGCGCTGCGCGAGCGCTTCCCGGCCATCGTCGGCCCCAAGAAGGACGACATCTGCTACGCCACGCAGAACCGGCAGGACGCGGTGAAGTTCATGGCCCCGCGCTGCGACGTGGTGATCGTCGTGGGCTCGCCCAACAGCTCGAACTCCAACCGGCTGCGCGAGGTGGCCGAGAACCTCGGCCGAAGGGCCTGGCTGGTCGACCGCGCCAGCGAGATCCGGCCCGAGTGGATCGAAGGCGCCCGCACCATCGGCGTCACCGCGGGGGCTTCGGCGCCGGAAGTCCTGGTGCAGGACGTCATCGCCGCCTTGCAGCGGCTCGGCGCCGCCCGCGTCCGCGAGCTCGAGGGCATCACGGAATCGGTCACCTTCCCGCTGCCGAAGTCGATCGCGAAGGCGCAGCCCTAGGCCCCCGGCGGGGGCTGGCGGGACGGGTTGGGCTTCGGCGGCTGGTAGGAGGGCTTGGGCGGCTCGTACTTCGCGTCCGGCTTGAGGCCCACGCACAGCGGCTTCTTGCCCGCGAAGTCCATGCGGAAGCCCGTGGCGCACTTCTTGACGCAGTAGGCGTCCCGCATCACCTCGGACCTGGTGCAGGTGTCCAGGGCGGTGCGAAGGCGCTGCTGCGGCGCGTAGCTGGGCAGCCCCTTGCCCTGGGCTGCCGCCGCGAGCGGGAAGCCCGCGGCGACGCCCACCGCCAGGAGAAGCGCCGCGCGCGTCCTCATCGCTGGATCAGCTCGCGCCAGGAGATGCGCCGCGCCGACCCGCCGCCGCCGCCGATGTTGACGGCAAACGGGGTCTTCGATCCCGTCGCGCCCGTGGCGATGCCCTTGAATACGCCGCTGGGCAGGCGCACCACCACCAGGCCCACCGTGATCTGGCCCGTGAACTTCTGGCCGGCCTGGTTGAGCGCCGCGGAAGGCACGTAGGTGCCCGACTTGTAGTCGAACTGGTAGATCCAGCTGTCGCCGCCGACCGTGCACGCGCTGTTGTTGGGCACGTTGGTCACGACGATGATCGTCCCCTGCACCAGCTGCGGGTCGAGGTTCACCCGCTCGCCCGGCGATTCGTTGCTGGGGTTGAAGTCGACGAACCAGCCGTCCTTGTCGGCCCAGCTGAAGTCGACCTTGGCGGACGTGGTGCGCGAGACCGGGCCGCTCGAGATGATCTTGTTCTCCACCACGTTGGCCGCGCGGAAGTTGGCGTAGGTGCTGCCGTCGCCCTTGTCCTTGATCGCGTAGAACGACTGCTGGTAGGCCCACTGGTTGGGGGGCGCGAGGCTCGCGGGGTCGACGAGGTCGTCCGTGCCCAGGTAGCGGCCCGTGCCGACGAACACGATCGGGAACCCCTCGATGAGGCCCAGTTCCGGCCTGGTGGTGATGGACTGGGGCTTGCCGCCCGGGTCCCGGAGCTGGGCGAGTTTCGTGACCTTCGGCGGGTCGGCGGCCATGTCGAACCTCCACACGTTGCCGTAGAGGTCGCCGCCGTAGACCCACTTCGCGGTGTTGTCGGTGTTGAAGCTGCTGGCGAAGCCGCTGATGTGGTTGAACCCCGACGGCGTGGTCGCGTCGCCCTCGCCCGTGTCCACCTTGGCCAGGATGTCGCCCGTCTCGAGATCCAGCACGAAGAGGTAGCCGCGCCCCGTGCCCGGCGAGACGTTGTTGAGCCCCGAAGTGACAATGGCCACCCACTTCCCGTCGCTCGCGCGCTTGGTGATCACGGGGTTGCCGTGCGTGTAGCCGATGTCCGGGTCCCAGGTCTTGCAAATGGTCTTGTCGCTGCAGACTTCCCACAGGACGGTCGGGGACGCGGGGTTCGTCACGTCCAGGGCGTAGAACCCGCGCCCGCCGCCGTCGAGCCCGGAGACGAGGACCGTCTTCCAGTTCCCGCCGAAGTAGGCGTCCATCACCTCTGGCGAGCCGTCCACGTTGTACTCGTGGGTCACCGTCCAGTTCTCGGTGGCGAGCCGGTGGATCTTGGGCATGACGATGCGCGGCACGTAGGCCCACATCTCCTTGCCGGTGTCGCCGTTCAGGGCGTGCAGCATGCCGTCGTTGGCCGCGATGAAGAGCGTCGCCTGGCGGCCGTCCTGCGCCGTCTTGTAGTCCTGGTAGGTCGGCGTGACGATGTCCGCCCAGTTGAAGCGCGGCTTCTTCATGAACGCCGGGGTGGCGTTCACCGGGTCGCCGAGGATGTGGTCGCGCGCGCGGAACGGGGGGTTGGTCTCGGGGGCCGCGAAGGCCTCGTGCTGGCGCTGCCCGCGCAGCCAGTTCACGAGGTTGTCGCCGTTGTTGGCCACGGCCTTCTGCGCCGCCGTGAGAAGCGCGCACTGCGAGAAGGCGGTGCACTTGGCGTCGAAGTAGTCGCGCTCCGCCGCGATGCTGCCCGAGGGGGCGTTCGTGAGGCCCGCGTACTTGAAGGGCTTCCTCTTGCCGCCGGCGCCCTCGTCGATCGTGAAGATGTCGCGGCTGTCGCTGTTGGAGGTCGTCATGCCGTCCAGGAGCGCCTGCGCGGACCAGACGATCGCCGGCAGCACGTTGCCGCTGGTGGTGTCGATCCGCTGCGCGACGATCTCGCCGTCCCACTTCACCGTGCGGAAGGTCGAGCTGTAGATGTAGTTGTCGGTCTCGGTGATGTTCGGGCTCGAGGTCGCCGAGGCCGCCGCGGCGGCCGTCTGGATGTTGAGGGACGCGAGCGCCTGCTGCAGGCCCTGGGTGAGGGAGTTCGGGTCGCCGGCGCTGAAGTACCGGCCGCGCCCGTTCACCGCCGCGTGCCAGAGGTCGTCCAGCGTGCTCGGGTCGTTGGAGGACGGCACCGGCCAGTTGCACGTGCCCGTCGTCCACGAGCAGGCGTTGTTGGTGCCCGCCTTGATCTTGGCGAAGTCGCCCGTGGCCGCCGTCTCGTAGTCCGACTGGTAGTCCATGAAGCCCTCGAGCCCCAGGCCCAGCGTGAAGGTGACCATGTGCTGCGCGGGATTCTGGTCGCGCGAGGAGGTGGGAACGTTGTTCTCCGAGTAGGGCCCGGCGGTGCGCAGGTCCGTCTTGTAGTAGTAGGCCGCCACGTCCGCCAGGGTGTTGGAGGCCCCGGTGAGGCCGCCGTCGTAGGCGCCGTAGGCGCGGGTCGTGTAGCCGCCGTTGGCGTTGTCATTGTTGCCCACCGCGGAGAACGAGTCGTTCCAGTAGCCGTCGGTCGTGAGCAGCGTGAAGTTCTGCTGGCAGGAGTACTCCAGCGGGTCTGGCGTCATCCCGGAATTGATGCCGTCCGAGGCGCCCTGGTAGTAGCGCCCCACGCGGTGCAGCGCGGTGCGGTTGGGCGTGCTGCCGTTCGTGTCCTGGTCGTAGACCAGCTTGTACCAGGCCTTCTTCTGCGTCGCGTCGAACTTCGAGGCGCCGATGAACTTGTCGGTGGTGACGGGGTTGTTGGGGTTGATGGTGATGAAGCCGATGCGGAAGCGGTCGTCGATCGACAGGAAGGCCCGGCCCGTCGCGGTCTTCATGAGCGCCATGCGGGTGCGGTAGTAGGTCCACCAGTTGGCGAAGTTCTGGATCTCCTCGTCGTAAGTGCAGGAGGTCGCCGAGGCGCAATCGGTCCGCACCGAGTTCGGCCCCTTCGCGTAGGTGGGGACGGCGGAGGTGATGTCAACTCGCGTGAAACGCCCGTAGCGCGGGAAGCGGTAGGTTCCGCTGCTGAACTTCTTCTGGCAGCGGGGCGTGCCCGAGGAGTTGCCCGAGACGACGGTCGTCGCGGTCGCGTCGGTGGCGCTCTTGCACCACCGGACCGGCGCCGCGATGCTGCTGATCGGCGTGGTGGCCGTGCCCGGCCCGGTGCCGGCGGCGTTCGCCAGGACGCAGTTCACGAGGTTCGCGTCGCTGCAGTACTCGTGCGGCGTGATGTTGAAGTAGTGCGCGTTCGAGTTCTTGACGAGCACCTTGTTGTAGTAGGCAGTCGTCGGGAAGCCGACGTTGGCGCCGCTCGCGCCCCAGTACAGGAAGTAGCCGTTCGTCCCCGCGAAGGGCGAGACGTTGTGCAGCCCGTTCTTGCGGCACTTGGCGGTGTTGGTGAGGTCGGCGCCGGTGGGGCTGCCGGTGTTGCAGTAGATCACCTCGTTGAAGCCGGACACCAGGTTGGTCTTGGCGGTCCCCAGGTAGGCGTCGTCGGCCGCGAGCGTGGGCGTGGCGTTGCCCAGGCTGTTTCCCTCGAAATCGATGGCAGGCGCGTAGGTGATGTTGGGGTTGTACCAGATCCTGTTGAAGGTGGAGGCGTAGAAGGGCGCCTCGCCATACGCCGTGGGCGCATCGTTGGACGAGCTGTCGGGATCGCTCTCGCTGTTGCCGCACTGCCAGCCGCTGCCGGAGTTCGTGCCGCCAGGTCCGCTGCAGGAGCTGCTCGAGCACCTCTTGCAGTTGTAGAGGATCGATCCGCCGCTCGTGCGGAAGATGTGGTCGGGCATGTAGTTCCAGGCCATCGACCCCGAGTCGTCCAGGACGTACATGAGGTTCGGCAGCACCGCGTCCGACGGGGAGTTGGCGAGCGGGACCTTCGCGAGGTCGGCGAGCTCGGCGCCCGCGTGTCGGATGCCGGCGAGGCCCACCGCGGAGACTGCGAGCAGCGCGACGAGGAACCTGCGGGTTCGGGAAAGGATTGCCATGGCGGGTCGCTCCTGGGGAAAGGGGGGGCTCGCGTCAGATGCCGACGAGGACGCTCGACTGGATGACGCTCACCGTGTCGCGCGGGCCTTCGACTCGCGTCGTGACCCGGTAGTAGAGCTGCGGGGTGCCGATGAACTGCGGTGCGCCCACGGCCATGCTGCCGCCGGTGGTGCCGCTGCCCGTGGGGAAGTACATGGCGCATTCGTTGGCGGGGGCAGTCGAGTTGTAGGCCGCGTCCGGCTGGGTGCACATGCGGTGGATCACGTAGCGGACGACGTTGCCCGAGGCGTCCGGCGTGCCCCCGTTCACGGCGACCGACTCGGTCCAGCTGTCGGGACGGAACCAGTCCGGCTCTGCTCCCGGGGGCCGGGACGAGAAATAGCCCTTGGACGTGTTGGTCATCTGCAGCGTTGTGCCGCCGCTGTTGTCGGTGAGCCACTTCACCGCCTCCTGCGTGCCGCGGTCGGCGACCATGATGGCGGACTGCTTGAAGGCCATGTTGCCCGCGACCACGGTGCCCGTGTCCACGGAGCGCATCAGGGCCACGCCCGCGAGCGACATCGCCACGAGGACGATGAGGGCGATGAAGAGCACCAGGCCCTCCTGGGCGCGGCGCGGCCGGGGAGCGCGCTGGCGGTGGCGGCTGTTTCGGGAGGTCGTCATGGCCGGGATCCTGGATTGGTCGCGCGCATCAGGCGTTCAGGGGGTACCACAGCATGTTGCGGATGGGAACCACCACCTCGAAGGTTCGGTAGCGGTAGCACATCCACTCGTTCGCGTCCGCGAAGGTCGACTTCACGTCGATCTCGATGCCGGGCGGAACCGCCGTCGGGGCAGGCGCGATCCAGCGCGGCTGGACGGTGGTCGCGGTGCAAAGTCCGGACACCGGGTCGGGGCGCTCCGGCGTGATGCTGCGGGCCGTCACCACGAGGCGCACCGCGATTACGCGCTGCCAGTGCACGCCGGTGGCGGCCGCGGGCATGGAATCGGCCCACTGGTCCTGGTTCGAGGCGAGGTTCACCTCGGCGTTGAAGGTCGCCGTCGAGGGCACGAAGCCGTCGGCGACGGCATCGCCGTCGTAACCGTACTGCGCCTGCAGCTGCACCACGCCGTCGGAGAGCACGGCGGTCTGGTCCGGCACGCCGGGCATGAGGCCGTTGCTCGCGACGAGGGTGCTGCCCTCGATGGCGTAGGTGACGACCGTGGGCGCGGCGCCGAGGTTGAAGAGCCGCGCGCCCGAGTTGGCCACCGGGTCCCATTTCTCGTACCCCGTGCCTTCCGGTGCCGGCAGCCCCCCGGGCTTGTTGAACTGCGTGGGGACCTGCGCGCCCTCGGGGTTCGTGTAGTTGCCCGAGCCGTGGCCGATCTCGTAGTTGGAAGGGTTGACGTTATGTATCTGCGCCAGCGTGCAGGACTTGCCGGCCTGCGCGGCCACGACGAGGTCGCCTTCGTTGAAGCCGAACTTGTTGTCGATCTTGTAGTTGGCCTGCGAGTTGTTGGCGTCCGCGACGAACTTGGCGGGCGCCATGAAGAGGTCGGAATTGCCGAAGGCGAGGCGCACCCGGTCCGGCGCGCCGCCCACTCCGTTGATGATCTCGACGGGCACCATCTTGAACTCGATCTTCGCCCCGCCCGGCTCGTACCAGCCGTTGATCTTGCAGCCGAGGAGCGCCATGTTGTTCATGCCGTAGCCGGCCATGCGCACGTCGCGCTCGATCTGGAAGAGCCCGAAGACGCCGTTCTGCTGCGCGTCGCTCGCGCCCGTGGTCGTGCGCTTCTGCCCCTCGGAGACGGCGAACACCTGGAAGATGACGACCGTGCCGATGAGCCCGATGAGGACGCCCACCATGATTTCGACGAGGGTGAAGCCTCGCGACAACCGGGGAAACGCTTCGCTTCTCATGATTGACGGCTCCGGGTTCAGGGGTCGCTGACGAAAGCGACGGCGATGTGGTTGCTGACCGTCACGGCTTCGGGGGCTTTCCACCGCAGGGTGACCGTCACCTGGCGCCCGCCCGCCGCGGGATTGGCGACCACGATTTCCGGCGGGTTCGCGTCGCTTCCGGGCAGGATCTGGTTGACCTTCGCCACCCAGCGCTTGGCGGTCTCGTTGCTGCCGGTGCCGCCGGATGCCGAGTAGTTGACCACGTTGCTGCAGTTGGCCCCGCGGTCGACCCAGATCTCGCTGATGATCTCGTTGGCGAGGAAGGCCGCCTCGGTGCGGTAGCGGGAATTGGAGACGTTGCTCACCGACACCGCCTGCATCGCCACGAGGGCGAGGACGCCCAGCGAGAAGATGAGGATGCCGATGAGGGCCTCGAGGAGGACCACGCCTTGCTGGCTGGAGGGTTTGGGCGCCATGGTGTGAGCTCCTAGCACGCGCGGGGATCGGGAGCGAGAACCTTCGGGTCGCACATGCGGATCGCGCCGCCGACCGGGATGACGATCTGCAGCTTGCGGCGGTCGGCCGTGACGGTGATGGAGGGGTTGTCGATCTCGATGGTGCTGATCGGCGGGGAGGCGTCGGCGTTGTCGACGACGCGGCCCAGCGCGCTGAAGGTGACCGTGTCCGCATCGCCCGGCGTCACCAGGATCGTGGCGTTGGGCGAGCCTTCCTCGGCGACGCGGGTCATCAGCGGGTTCGCGTCCGGGTCGGACTTGAAGTTCACGCGCCACTGGGTCGTGCCGGGGGCGTCGAGCTTGAACTGGATCGACGCGTTGCGGCGGATGGCCTCGTTCCGGGCCGTCTGCAGGCCCGCGATGATCGTTTCCGAGGCCGTGCGGATCTGCGTGTTCTGGATCCAGGTGGTGAAGGCCGGGATGCCGAGGGCCATGATGACCCCGATGATCGCGACCGCGATCAGGACCTCGATGAGCGAGAATCCCTGCTGGGCTGGGCGGCGCACTAGCAAGATTTCTTCCTCGAGACCCAGCAGTTCGCCATGGCCGCTGACTCCCAGCCCGCCTTCGTGGCCGTCGTGGCCCTGACGTTCTGCTCGTTGATGGTGAAGACGAACCCGGCCGCGCGGCTGTCGGCCTTGCCCGTCGCCGTCGCGACGTAGGTCTGGCCGTTGGGAACGCAGGCGTAGTCGAAGCTCTTCACGTTGGTGGGCGTGGCCGCGCCGCAGCCGCCGAGCCCTCCGCCGGCATAGGTGCGGTTGTCCTGGTAGAACTGCTCCATGCGCACGCGGAAGTCCGACAGGCCCGTGTGACCCTCCACCAGCGTGGACCGGATGATGTGGTCGGTGTACATGGGCACGGCGATCGCGGCCAGGATGCCGACGATGGCCACGACGATCATCAGCTCGATCAGGGTGAAGCCGGTCTGTCTTTTCATGGGATCCTCCAGGACAATTCGCATGTTAGGTACCCCTTCCGGGGCCTGCCACTCGGCCCGACGCGAGGCGCCCGGCGGCCGACGAACGGATGGCGCCCCCCGGGCGTCCCCGGGAGTCGCGGAAGGCGGGCTCTCGCGATATAATGCCCGACTCGCGTGCTGTTGTAGCTCAGTTGGTAGAGCAACTGATTCGTAATCAGTAGGTCGGTGGTTCGAATCCACTCAACAGCACCAGTCTTCCCGCTCCCCGGCGCCCGCGCGCCGCGGGACGAACGCCAGGCCCCCATCCCCCGAGTTCCGCGATGCCGCTCACGGTCCAGGAAATCCTCGACGACAAGGCCGGAAAGGGTGGCCGCACCCACGGTGTGGCCCCGGGCGCGCCGGTGCGCGAGGCGGTTGCCGCCATGGTCCGGGAGGACATCGGCTCCGTGGTCGTGCTCGACGGGGAGGCGCTCGCCGGGATTCTCACGCTGCGCGAGCTCCTCAAGGGGCTGGACGCCCTGGGCCCGCGGCTTCTCGACACCCCCGTGCGCGAGGTGATGAACCCCTCCCCGGCGGTCGTCCATCCCGAGGACTCGGCCGACGGCCTGCGCGCCATGATGACCGAGCGGCACGTGAGCCACGCCACGGTCCTGAAGGACGGGCGCCTGGTGGGGATCGTCTCGTTCCACGACATCGCCCGCAGCGCCGTCAAGGATGTCGCGTTCGAGAACAAGCTCCTGAAGCAGTACATCAAGAACTGGCCGCAGTCCTAGGGAATCGGCCGCAGTCCTGGCGGCCTTGCGGCCTTACTTCAGGAAGATGCGGTAGGCGGGGTTGCGGCTCTCGTCGGCGTAGTCGTAGCCCAGCTCCTTCAGGAAGCGGCGGAAGGCGACCCGGTCCTTGTCCGGGACCTGCAGGCCCACCAGCACGCGCCCCACGTCGGCGCCGTGGTTGCGGTAGTGGAAGAGCGAGATGTTCCACCCCGAGCCCATGCGCTTCAGGAAATTCATGAGCGCGCCCGGCCGCTCCGGGAACTCGAACCGGTAGACCATCTCCTCCGCCCGGTCGGGGGCGTGGCCGCCCACCAGGTGGCGCACGTGCAGCTTTGCCATCTCGTTGTCCGACAGGTCCACGGCCTTCATGCCCGCGCGCTGCAGCTGGGCGATGAGCCGGTCGGACTCGTCGCGGCCGGAGACCGTGACGCCGATGAAGACGTGGGCCTGGCGCAGGTCCGCGATGCGATAGTTGAACTCGGTGACGTTGCGCCGGCCCAGGAGCTCGCAAAGGGCGCGGAAGCTGCCCGGCTTCTCGGGGATGGTGACCGCGAGAACCGCCTCCCGGTGCTCGCCCAGCTCCGCCCGCTCGGCCACGAAGCGTAGCCGGTCGAAGTTCATGTTGGCGCCGCAGGCGATCGCGACGACCGTCTTGCCCTTGAGCCGGCGCCGGGCGAGCCAGCGCTTGGCGCCGGCGAGCGCGAGCGCCCCGGAGGGCTCCACCACCGTCCGGGTGTCCTCGTAGATGTCCTTGATGGCGGCGCAGATCTCGTCGGTGTCGACGAGCACCATCTCGTCGACCAGCTCGCGGCAGATGCGGAAGGTCTCGCGCCCGACCTGGCGGACCGCCACGCCGTCGGCGAAGATGTTCACGTGCGGCAGCGTCACCCGCTTGCCGGCCTTGAGCGAGGCCGCCATGGCGTTGGAATCGACCGGCTCGACGCCGATGATGCGGGTCGAGGGCGCCAGGCGCTTCACGTAGGAGGCGATGCCCGCGATGAGGCCGCCGCCGCCCACCGGGACGAAGATCGCGTCGATGGGGCGCTGGTGCTGGCGCAGGATCTCCATGCCGATGGTGCCCTGCCCAGCGATGACCAGCGGGTCGTCGTAGGGGTGGACGTAGGCGAGGCCCTGCTTGCGGGCGAGCGCCTTGGCGTGCTGCGCCGCCTCGTGGTAGGAGTCCCCGTGCAGGACCACCCTGGCCCCGCGCGCGGCCACGGCCGAGATCTTGATGCGCGGCGTGGTCACGGGCATCACGATGGTGGCGGTGGTCCCCAGCTTCTGGGCGCCCAGGGCCACGCCCTGGGCGTGGTTGCCGGCGCTCGCGCAGATCACCCCGCGCTCGAGCTGCGCCGGGGTGAGGTGCGCCATCTTGTTGTAGGCGCCCCGCAGCTTGAACGAGAAGACCGGCTGCTTGTCCTCGCGCTTCAGGAGGACGTGGTTGCCGGTGCGTCTCGAGATCGCGGGCGCCAGCTCGAGGGGGCTTTCGATGGCCACGTCGTAGACGCGGGCCGAGAGGATCTTCCTGAGGTAGTCGGTCTTCATGTTCCTTCCTGACCCCAAGAATACCAATATATGATTCCTCCCATGGACCAGGAAGCCCTGAAGAAGCTCTGCGCCGAGGCCGCGCTCGCCTTCGTCGAGGACGACATGACGGTGGGCGTGGGCACCGGCTCGACCGTGAACCACTTCATCGCCGCGCTCGCCTCGCGCAAGGCGCGCATCGCCGGGACGGTTTCCAGCTCCGAGGCGAGCGCCAGGCGCCTGCGCGATGCCGGGATCGCCGTGATGGACCTGAACGCCGCCGGCGGCTGCGACGTGTACGTGGACGGCGCCGACGAGGTGACCGAGCACCTCGCGATGATCAAGGGCGGCGGCGGCGCCCTCACGCGCGAGAAGATCGTGGCCCAGGCCAGCCGGAAGTTCGTCTGCATCGCGGACGCCTCCAAGCTCGTGGCCGTGCTCGGGAGATTCCCGCTGCCCGTGGAGGTGATCCCCATGGCGAGGAGCCTCGTGGCCCGCGAGATCGTGCGGCTGGGCGGCCGCCCCGTGCTGCGCGAGGGCGCGTTGACCGACAACGGCAACGTGATCCTCGACGTACACGGCCTGTCGATCACGGACCCCGCGGGGCTCGAGAGCGAGCTGAACCAGCTCCCCGGCGTGGTGACCAACGGCCTTTTCGCCCGCCGCCCGGCCGACGTCCTCCTCCTCGGGACGCCGGAAGGAGTGCGGCGCATCGACCGCGCCGTCACGCGGCGGTCATAATAGGGCCCTAGCATCAGCCATCCGGCGCCGCCCCGCCCGTTTCCGGCGCGCAGGCACCACCCAGGCGAGGTACACCGCAATGCCCCTCAACCCCATGGAACACACCTCGAAGCGCTACGACGCGGAGCTCGAGACCGTCCGCTCGCGCGTGCTGCAGATGGGCGGCCTCGTGGAGACGCAGATCACGGCCGCGATCGAGGCGCTCTCCACCGGCAACCTCCAGCTCGCCGACCAGACCATCGCCAACGACCACCGGGTGAACGCCCTCGAGGTGCAGATCGACGAGGACTGCGCGCACATCATCGCCCGCCGCCAGCCGGCGGCGCAGGACCTGCGCATGCTCGTGACGGTCATCAAGATGATCACCGACCTCGAGCGCATCGGCGACGAGGCGGAGAAGATCGCGCGCATGACCAAGCTCATCTACTCGGCGGAGCGGCTGCTCCTGCCGCGCTTCGGCGAGATCAAGTCCGCCGCGGGGATCGCCCTCGAGATGCTCAAGAAGGCCCTGGACGCCTTCGCCCGCGTGGACATCAGCGAGGCGGCCGCCGTCGTGCGCCAGGACCGCCTCCTCGACGAGCAGTTCCGCGGCATCATGCGCCAGCTCATCACCTTCATGATGGAGGACCCGCGCACGATCTCCACCTCCATCGAGATCCTCTTCGTGGCCAAGGCCCTCGAGCGGATCGGCGACCACTCCAAGAACATGTCGGAGTACGTGGTCTACCTGGTGAAGGGCAAGGACGTGCGCCACGTCACCGTCGAGGAGTTCGAGCAGGAGATCTCCTCCTCCGACTGACCTCCCCGCTGCGCGGGAAGAAAAAGCCGCCCTCGGGCGGCTTTTTTCTTTGGCGAGTGACGCTACCCAAAAGCTAGGACACGGATGAACACGGATGAACACGGATATTTCCTGAGATCTGGAACCTCAGTGCCTGCACTAGCGGAATCGCTCCTGCATGCACACCAATTCCAGGCTTTCAGAAGTTATCCGTGTTCATCCGTGTCCCAGCTTTTGGGTAGCGTCACTCGCCACCGCTCACGATTTCGGCACGTACCCCTGCACGGCATCGGCCCCCTCGCCGAAGAAGTGCCGCGTCATCTGCTCCTCCAGGTACTTGCGCGCCTTCGGGTCGGCCAGGTTGAGGCGGTTCTCGTTCACGAGCATCTTCTGCTGCTCGAGCCAGGCCTTCCACGCCTCCTTGGAGACGGCCTCCCAGAGCTTCTTGCCGAGTTCGCCCGGGTACGGGGGGAAATCGAGGCCCTCGGCCTCGCGCTTGAGCTTGATGCAGTTGACCGTTCGGGCCATGGCTAGATTCCCTTGATGAAGATCTTGGAGTTGCGTTCGTAATTGTAGAGCGACTGCTTGCGCCCGGGCAGCCGCGAGATGTCCGCCTCGGCGAAGCCGCGCTCGATGAACCAGTGCGTCGTGCGGGTGGAGAGCACGAAGAGCGTCTGGAAGCCGGCCTTGCGCGCGCGCGCCTCGGCGAACTCGAGCAGGCGCTCGCCGCGCCCGCCGTCGCGGTAGAAGGGGTTGACCGCCAGGCAGGCGAGCTCCGCGGTGGACTCCTCCGGGAAGGGATAGAGCGCCGCGCAGCCCAGGATGTTGCCCTCGCTCTCGATCACGAAGAAGCGCTCGATCTCGCCCTCGAGCTTGTCGCGCTCGCGCCGCACGAGGATCCCCTGCTGCTCCAGGGGCTCGATGATCTGCACGATGCCCGGGATGTCCGCGGCGGTCGCGTCGCGGATGACCTCGGGCGACTCCGGCACGAGCATCGTGCCGATGCCGTGGTGGGTGAAGAGCTCGATGAGGAGGGCCCCGTCCACGTGCCGGCTGATGAGGTGCGCGCGCTTCACGCCGTTCGCGCACGCCTTCATGGCGCAGGGCAGGTAGATCTGCACGTCCTCGGGGAGGCTGCCGTTGGCCGCCACCAGCTCCCCGGCCTCCTTCACCGTGAGCTGGGAGATGAGCCTCGCCTTCGCATCGAGCGCGCCGGCCGTCTCGGTGAGGAAGATGAGCTTGTCGGCCTGCAGGGCGATGGCGGTCGAGGTGGCCACGTCCTCGAGCGTGCAGTTGAAGACGTCCCCCGTCGGGGAGAAGCCGATCGGCGAGATGAGCACCACCTCGTGGTCGTCCAGGCGCTTGCGGATGCCCTCGGCGTCGATCTTCCTCACCTCGCCCGTGTGGCCGAAATCGACGCCGCCGACCACGCCGACGGGCTTGGCGGTGACGAAGTTGCCGGAGGACACCCGGATGTCCGCGCCCCACATGGGGCTGTTGGCGAGCTCCATCGACAGGAGCGCCTCCATCTCCACGCGCACGATGCCGTTGGCCTCCTTCACGCAGGACAGGGCGCGGGCGTCGGTCACGCGCCGGTTGCCCACGTAGCGCGAGGCCACGCCGTGCTGGCGCATCTGCTCCTCGACCTGCGGGCGGGTCCCGTGCACGAGCACCACGCGCACCTCCAGGCTCATGAGCACGTTGATGTCGTGGGTGAGCTGCTGGAACTCGCCGTCGGCCAGCACCTCGCCGCCGAAGGCGATGACGAAGGTCGCCCCGCCCCACTGGTGGATGTAGGGCGTGGCCGACCGGAACCACTTCACGAAGGCTTCGGTCTTGAGGGCGGGGGTCTTGGGCATCGTCGGGATTTCGGCGGTCGCCAGGCGGATTCTACCGGCGGAAGTCGCCCCACAGCGCCTGCACCGTCGCGAGGGCCGCGAGCGGGGCCGTCTCGGCGCGCAGCACGCGCGGGCCCAGCGACAGCGCCGCGAAGCCGATCGTGGCGGCGATGTCGAGCTCGCGCTCCGAAAGCCCGCCCTCGGGGCCTACCAGCAGCTCCACGGGGCCCGCGGGCGGCGGGCGGGCGGCGAGGCTCTCCGTGGCCCCCGGCGCCAGCATCCAGCGCTCGGCCTGCGAGGGCTGCGCTGCCCAGTCGCGGAAGGCGAGCGTGGGCCTGAGCTCCGGCACCCGGTTGCGGCCGCACTGCTCGCAGGCGGCGACGGCCACGCGCCGCCAGTGCGCCTCGCGGCGGGCGGCGCGCTCGCCCGACAGGCGCACGACGCTCCTTTCGCAGACGACGGGCTGGACCCAGGCCACGCCGAGCTCGACGGACTTCTGCAGGATCCAGTCCATCTTGTCGGCCTCGGGCAGGCCCTGCACCAGCCCCACCGCGACCGGCGCCTCGCGGTCGGCGTCGCGGAAGCCGCCCGTCTTCACGTCGACGCGCCCGTGGTCCATGCGCAGGATCACCGCGTCGTACTCGCCGCCGCGGCCGTCGAAGACGACGAGCGCGTCGCCCGCGCGCAGGCGAAGCGCCCGGCCCACGTGGTTGGCGGCGTCCTCGGGAAGCGGGAATTGGGCGCCCGGACCGAGCCGGACGTCGCAGAAAATGCGCGGGGAAGGCATGGCGAAGCGAAGGGAGGCGGCAGTCGTCTCGATGCTAACATACCGCCCGCATCCGCCTCCGGCGACCCTTCATGCCCCCGACCCGCGCGCCCGGCGGCCCGGCGCCCGCGACGGCCCCGGAGCCGTTCACCGTCGAGTTCACCTCACGCGTCGTGCGCGCGGTGCGGGATGTCGCCGCCGCGCAGATCCTGCCGCGATTCCGCGCGGTCACGGCCCGGCGCAAGGACGACGGAAGCCTCGTGACCGAAGCCGACATCGCGACGCAGCAGGCTCTCGCCAGGGCGCTCGCGCGCGTCGAGCCGGTGGCGCTCCTGGGCGAGGAAATGACCGACGCCGAGCAGCGGCGCGTCTGGAACGCGGGCGGGCGCTTCTGGTGCGTCGATCCCCTCGACGGCACGGCCAACTTCAGCGCCGGCGTGCCGTTCTTCGCGGTGTCCGTGGCCCTGATGCAGGACGCCCGGCCGATCCTCGGCGTCGTGGTCGACCCCATCGCCGACGAGGCGTACTTCGCGGTCCGCGGGGCCGGCGCCTGGCGCGACGGCTTCGCCCTGGCGCCGTCCGTCCGGGAGGCCGCCCTCGAGGACGCGGTGGCCGAGATCGACCTGCGGCGCACCCTCCCCCACGTGCGCCAGGAGCTCAAGCACCGCGCGCCTTTCGCCCGGCGCGTCACCAGCGGCTCCTCGGCCCTCGCCTGGTGCCACCTCGCGGCCGGCCGGCGCGACCTCTTCCTGCACGCCGGGCAGAAGGTCTGGGACTACTCGGCCGGCGCGCTCATCGCCGAGGAGGCGGGCGTGCGCCTCGCCACGCTCGCCGAGGACGACTTCTGGTCGGGCCCGACTTGGGAGCGCTCGGTGATCGCGGCGCGCACGCCGGAGCTGTTCGAGGCGTGGAAGAGGTGGGTGCGCGAAAGGCTGCAAGGTCCCTGACCGCCAGGGGACCGGCTGGTCGAGGTCAGTAGGTCATGCAGGCGGCGTTGAGTATCCCCACGCCCAGCGAAAGGGCGCCCAGGAAGAAGCCCTGCGCCTGCTTGCCCGAGGCGATGTCCTCGGTGAGCGTGGGGATGAGGAGCTTCACCGCCACGAAGGCCGACACCTGGACGAGCAGCGCGATCGCGCCCCAGATCGCCATGTCCACCAGCCCCACGCTGTACTCGATCGCGGAGGCGAGCGGGACGATGAAGCCCAGCAGCGCGCCGGACAGGCTGAAGGCGGCCGCGAGGTTGCCCTCGCGGATGAGCTGGAACTCGCGGTGCGGGGTGACGCGCACGTAGACGGCCAGGAAGCACACCACCAGCGCGAGCGACACGGCGAGGTAGGCGAGGAAGTCGTCGAAGCCGGAGAAAGATTCGAGCACGTTGCCCATGGCGGTTCCTTGGAGTCGGCGGCGCGTCAGGTGAAGTGGTGCGGGAGGAAGCGGCTGGTGTTCTTGGTGATGGGCGAGGAGTCCTCGCGGATGCCGATGCCCGCCGGCTCCTCCCCCACGATCCAGGAGCCGATGACGGTGTAGTTGCCGTCGAAGCTGGGCAGCGGGTGGTAGCCCTGCCAGATGAACCCCTCCTCGCCGTACTCCCCCGGCTCCTCGAGGGTGCGCCCGCCCGTCGTGATCGAGACGTTGGCGCCCTCCCGCGAATAGAGGGGCTTCTTCACGAAGTCGGTGGCGAACTTGCCCGGCTCGAAGTAGGCGGGGAGCAGGTTCGGGTGGCCGGGGAACATCTCCCAGAGGACGGGCAGGATGGCCTTGTTCGACAGGAGCATCTTCCAGGCCGGCTCGATCACGCGCACCGTCCTCGCGAGCAGGTGCTGCCCGAACTCCTCGCGCGCCATCCACTCCCAGGGGTAGAGCTTGAAGAGCGCGGTGATCGGGCGCTCCTCCAGGTCCCGGAAAAGGCTGCCGTCCCAGCCGATGTCGGCGATGTCGATGGGCCTCGCGTCGATGCCGGCCTGCGTGGCGGTGTCGCGCAGGTAGTCCAGGTTGCCCTGGTCCTCGGCGCTGTCCGTCACGCACGTGAAGTGCACGATGCGGTCGGCCGGGAGGTCCGCGGCCATCTGCTTCCAGCGCTCGATGAGGCGCTCGTGGATCGAGTTGAACTGGTCGTGGCCGGGAAAGACGTCCTGCAGCCAGTACCACTGCACCACGCTCGCCTCGAGGAGCGCCGTGGGCGTGTCGGCGTTGTACTCGAGCATCTTGGGCTCGCCGCTCCCGTCCCAGGAAATGTCGAAGCGGCCGAAGAGGCTCTTCTCGTCGTCGTTCCAGGACTGCTCGATGAGCGGGATGAAGGCCTCGGGGATGCGGAAGCGGCCGTAGTCGCCGCGCTCGATCACGCGGGTGCAGGCGTCGATGCAGCGCGACTGCAGCTCGCCCGTGGCGAGCTCGAGCTTGTCGACCTGCGCCGAGGTGAACCGGTAGCAGGCGCGCTCGTCCCAGTAGACGCCGTCGATCGTGTGGAAGTGGAACCCCAGCTCCTCGACCTTGCGGGGCCAGTCGATGCGGGGAACGAGGATCTCGCGCTTCATCGGGGGCCCCTCAGCTCGACGAGGAACGGCCGGAGGAGCCGAACCCGCCGCGCGAGGACGAGCCCGACGAGCCCCACGAGGTCGAGGAGCGGCTCGAGCCCGACGACGACGGGCGCGAGGACGATGACGAGGACGACCACGACCGGCTCGGGCTGCTGCTTCGCGAGCCCCACGAACGATGCACGACCGCGGGGCCGTAGAAGTAGCCGCGGCTCGCGTGCCCCGGGTCGGTGGCGGGCGTGCAGTCCTCGGGCTTGTTGCCCCAGTCGGCGAGGCAGTCCTCGCGCGAGGCGTAGACGTCGCGCGGGTCGTCGCCGCAGCCGGCCAGCCCCGCGAGCCCGATGAGCACGAGCGTCACGCGGCTCGAGGACTTCCGGATCTTCTTGAGCATCGCCGCTCCTTCCCGTGCGCCTAGGCGACGAGGCTTCGGACGTAGTTGGGAAGCGCGAACACGGCGCGGTGCGTCTCGCCGTTGTAGTACTGCAGGTCGCCCACGCCGCGCGCGGCGAGGCGCCGGTCGATCTCGGCCGGCTCCAGCAGCCGCGGGTCCAGCGAGTCGGAGGCGCAGGCGAAGCCCCAGATCGACCCGTAGAGCGGGATGTGCACGAAGTAGGGGGCGACGACGCGGAAGACCTCGCGCAGGTTCGCGAGCGTCTGCCTCACCCTTTCGGGATGCGAGAACGGGGAGCCCAGGTGCAGCACCAGCGCGCCGCCCTCGGCCATGGCCCGCCGGGCGAGCGCGAAGGTCGCGGGCGCGTAGAGCTCGGCCGAGGGGCCGACGGGGTCGGTGAGGTCCATCGCGACGAGGTCGTAGCGCTCCTGCGTCCCGCGCAGGTAGGCGAGCCCGTCGCCCACCGTCACCTCCAGGCGCGGGTCGTCGAAGGCGCCGCGATGCACGCGGCCGAACTGCGCCCTTGCGACCTCGATCACGCCGGGGTCGAGCTCGGCCATGTGCACCCGCTCGACGGTGGAATGCTTGAGCAGCTCCTCCGAGGAGCCGCCGTCGCCGCCGCCGATCACCAGGGCGCGCCGGGGGGAGGGGTGGGCCGCCGCGGCCGGGTGGACGAGGTTCTCGTGGTAGAAGAACTCGTCGCGCTCCGAGGTCATGTTGCAGCCGTCGAGGCGGAAGATGCGGCCGAGCTCGGGCGTGTCGTACACCTCGAGGAGCTGGAAGGGCGTGCGCCTCCTCTCGACGAGCGTGCCCTCGAACCACACGCCGCTCGCCTCGTTCAGGCGCTCGATGATCCGCTCGGACACGGTTGCCGCGGCGCTACTTCACCGCCGCGAGGCGCTTCGCCTTCACGGGAAGGTCCTTGCCGCGCCAGACGCGCTCCATCAGGACGTCGCCGGGCTGGAGGGCCGCGATCAGCGTCTCGTAGAGCTTCTCCGCCTTGTCGCTGTTGTCGCAGGTGACGTTGCAGACGTACACATCGAGCGTGGCGCCGTCGCGCTCCGGCCAGGTGTGGATCGCGAGGTGCGATTCCGCGAAGACGACCGCGCCGGTGGCGCCTCCGGCCTGCGTCGCGTCGAGACCCTCGAACTGGTAGAAGTGGTCCCCGAGGACCGTGAGCCCGACGTCCTTGCAGGCTGCCACGCAGCTTTCGCGGAGCATGGCGGACGAGGCCAGCATTTCGCGGTTCCGGCAGCCGTACAGGTCGGCGATGATGTGCAGTCCCTTCACTCCGTTACCTCCCTCTGGTGGCGGATCCTGCGAGGGGGAAGGCACCTTGTCGCCAGGCCTCGGGCGCCCCCCTCAATCGCCGGCGGCGAATGGGCGGCGCCCGAATCGCTCGGGCGGCGGGTGGAACCCTCTCTGCAGTGGTATGAACAAGCAGTTTGTGCGGTGAAAACGAAGCAGGAGATTATAGGGGATTCTGCGCAGGATTCCCAGCTTTTTTCAAGGATTTCCGGGACTTGGCGTCGCCTTCGCGCGCGCGCACGCCGGTGGTTTCCTCGATGAGCGCGGCGCCGTCGGCCGTGAGGAAGGACCGGAAGGCCTCGGCGAGCGGCGACAGGCGCTTTCCCTGGCGGCTCACGACGTGCCAGTCGCGCGTGACGGGGGTTCCCTTCACGTCCAGGCGCACCAGCTTGCCGGCCGCGAGCTCGAGCCCCACGGTGTGCAGCGACAGGAACGAAAGCCCCATTCCCGCCATCACCGCCTGCTTGATGGTCTCGTTGCTCGCGAGCTCCATGCTGGAGGCGAGCTTCACCCCGCGCTCGGCGAAGACGCGCTCCATCGACATGCGCGTTCCGGAGCCGGGCTCGCGGATGAGGAAGTTCTCGCCCGCGAGCCGCGAGAGCTCGAGCCCGCGCCGGCTGGCCAGCGGGTGCTCGGGCGCGGCGATGATCCCGTGCGGGTGCTTCGCGAAGGCGGTGGCCTCTACGTCGAGGCCGCGCGGGGGCCGGCCCATGATCGCGAGGTCCACCTGGTTGGCCTGCAGCTCGCCGATCACCTGCTCGCGGTTCGTGACCGAGAGCTTCACGGTGACGCCCGGGTGGCGGCGCGAGAATTCCGCGAGCAGCCGCGGCGCGAAGTACTTGGCCGTGCTCACCACCGCGAGGTGCAGGCGCCCCCCCGAGACGCCCCGGATCGCCGCCAGCGTGTCCTCGCAGTCCTTGAGGCCGCTGTGCACCTCCAGGGCGAAGCGCGCGACTTCGGCTCCCGCCTCGGTGAGGTGGATCTTCTTGCCCACCTGCTCGAAGAGCGGCAGCCCCGCCTGCTCCTCCAGGCTCTTCACCTGCATCGAGACCGCGGGCTGCGTGAGGTGCAGCTCCGCGGCGGCGCGCGAGAAGGACAGGTGCCGCGCCACGGCCTCGAAGACCTTGAGCTGGCGCAGCGTGATGTGGCGGAGCGGCATGGCGGGGCCTCCGGCAGCTTATGGAAACGATAACTTTTTTTGAGTTTACCTTATGGCTGCGCGGCCCTAGATTCCCGGGTGCCGCCCCGTCCCTTCCGAAAGCCGACCATGACCGCCGCCGACCCCCTCGCCGCCCACCGCCTGGACAAGGCCCCCTGGTATCGACCCGTCGCGGACGAGGTCGAGCTCTTCGAGGCGGCCTGGCAGGCGCGCATGCCGATGATGCTCAAGGGCCCCACGGGCTGCGGCAAGACCCGCTTCGTGGAGCACATGGCCTGGAAGCTCGGCAAGCCCCTGGTGACCGTGGCCTGCAACGAGGACATGACGGCGGCCGACCTCGTGGGGCGCTACCTCCTGGACGCGAGCGGCACGCGCTGGCAGGACGGCCCGCTCGCGCTCGCCGCGCGCCACGGCGCCATCTGCTACCTGGACGAGGTGGTCGAGGCGCGCCAGGACACGACCGTGGTGATCCATCCCCTCACGGACACGCGGCGCGCGCTTCCCCTCGAGAAGAAGGGCGAGCTGCTGCACGCGCACCCCGACTTCCTCCTCGTGATCTCCTACAACCCGGGCTACCAGAGCCTCATGAAGGACCTCAAGCCCTCCACGAAGCAGCGCTTCGGCGCCCTCGACTTCGGCTACCCCGCGCACGAGGTCGAGGCCGAGATCGTGGCCCACGAGTCCGGCGTGGACGCAGTCGTCGCCTCGAAGCTGGTCGGCGTCGCCGAGCGGGCGCGCAACCTCAAGGGCCACGGCCTCGACGAGGGGATCTCGACGCGGATGCTCGTGCACGCGGGCTCCCTCATGGTGCGCGGCGTCGAGCCGGTGGCCGCCTGCCGGGTCGCCCTGGTGAGGCCGATCACCGACGACCCCGACATGCGCGACGCGCTCGACGCCGCCGTCACGACCTACTTCTGACCGCCGCCCGACAGGACATGCCGTGGGCGTGGAACCCGACGAGTACCGCGAGCTGCTGGAGGACCTGGGCCCGCACGCGGCCGACGTGCTTCGCGCCTCGTGGCAGGAGGCCGCGCGCGCGCTCACCCCGCGCGGGCAGGGCGACTGGCTGAAGGGCGCGCGCGCGCTGCACGCCCTGGGGCGCGGGGCGGAGCCCGTGGCGGCCTTCGTCCGGGAGGCGCCGGCCGTGGCCCGCGAGGTCGGCGAGGATGTGCTCGCCGAGCTGCTGCGCGCCGCGCTTTCGCTCGCCTCGAAGACGAGCGGGGGCGTGATCGCCGCCGTCTTCCACGCCGCCCCGACCGCCGCGCGCAGGCTCGCCGACCCGGAGCTCTTCCGCGGCTGGCTCGGCCTCGTCGGGCAGCTGGTCGCGCAGGCCCCGCGCGGCGTGCGGCCGATGCTCGAGAACCTGGACCGCCTCCTCGCCGTCCTCACCCTCGGGGGCCTCAGGCGCTGGGCGCTCTGGGGCGCGCGCGCGCACGCCACCGACTTCGCCGCGCAGGAGCGCTATTTCGCGCTCGCGAGCCCCGAGTCGCTCTCCATCCTGCAGAAGGAGCGCAAGGGCACGCTCCTCGTCGACGTCCATCGCCGGATCTCGATGTACCTGCGCGCGCTCTGGGGCCGCGAGTTCTGGCTGCGCCCCGCGGCGAGCGAGGCGGACGGGGTCCGCCCCTTCATCGCCGATTTCACGATCCACCTGCCGGACGCGCTCGACGACGCGCCCGACTCCGCCGGGACCGACCTCTACCGCGCCATGGCCGCCCACGCCGCCGCCCACCTCGCCTGCACGCGCGAGGCGATGTCGGCCGAGGGGCTCACGCCCCTGCAGTTGGCGGCCGTCGGCCTGGTCGAGGACGCGCGCGTGGAGGCCCTGGCCGCCCGCGACTTCCCGGGACTCGCGGTCCTGTGGCGCCGCCTGCACCGCGCGAGCGCCCCGGACGGCGGGCGCATCGGCGCCCTCCTCGGCCGCGTGGCGCGGGCGCTGGCCGATCCCGGCTACGAGGACCCGCACCCGGTCGTCGCGGCCGCGCGGCGGCGTTGGACCGAAAGCGCATTGCCGCTCGAGACCAACCGTGTATCGTGGGATCAAGGCGTTGCGCTGGCGCACGATCTTGCGTGCCTGCGCCTCGCCTTCCATCCGCGCGAGGACCAGGCGGACGTGGCCTACCGCGACGACAACCGCTACCTCTGGGAATTCGACGAGGCCGAAGCGCTCGGCGGGGCCTCGCCGTGGCGGGAGCGGCAGGAGCGCCGGCGCGTGAGCCTCATGGAGTTCGTGAACGAGGTCGACGTCGAGGGTGCCGGCGACGACGCGCAGGAGATCTGGACGCTCGCGAGCGAGCTCTTCCCCGACGACGGGGGGCCGAGCTGGAACGAGCGCGAGGGCCGCCCGCCGGCGCCGGACCCGGTGCGCTACCCGGAGTGGGACTACCGCCTGCAGGTCGAGCGCCCCGACTGGTGCACCGTACTCGAGACCCGCGCGAGCGCGGGCGAGGCGGCCGCGATCGACGCGCTGGTGGCGGCCAGGAGGCCCCTGGCGGAGAAGCTGCGGCGCCTCATCGAGGCCCTTCACCCCGAGGGCGTGCAGCGGCTGCGCCGCCAGGAGGAAGGCGACGACCTCGACCTCGAGGCGGCCGTGCGTGCCGCCGTCGACCTGCGCCTGGGCGCCACGCCCGACACGCGCGTGCACCGGCGCTCGGTCCGGCGCGAGCGCGACCTCGCCATCCTCTTCCTGCTGGACCTGTCGCAGTCCACCAACGACCGCGTGCGCGGGGGCGAGACGACCGTGCTCGACCTCACGCGCGAGGCGGCCGCGCTCCTGGCCGACGCGATGGCGAGGCTCGGCGACCCCTTCGCCATCCACGGCTTCTCGTCCAACGGGCGCCACGAGGTGGGCTACGCGCGCTTCAAGGACTTCGGCGAGCCCCACGGCGAGGCCACCAAGGCGAGGCTCGCCGCCATGAAGGGCGAGCTCTCCACGCGCATGGGCGGGGCGATGCGCCACGCGGGCAGCCTCCTCGCGCGCCGCCCGGAGAGGAAGCGCCTGCTCGTGGTGCTCACCGACGGGGCGCCCTCGGACGTCGACGTGCGCGACCCGCAGTACCTGCGCGCCGACGCGAGGCGCGCCGTCGAGGAGCTCGCCCGCGAGGGGGTGGCCGCCTTCTGCGTGAGCCTGGACCCCGCCGCCGACGGCTACGTCTCGCGCATCTTCGGGCCCGGCCGCTACGCCGTCGTCGACCGCGTCGAGCGCCTGCCCGAGCGCCTGCCGATGCTCACCCTGGGGCTGCTGCGGTGAAGGCCGCATGGCATCAGCAATCACTTATGACAACGATAAATAAGCGTGACTGTCTCTTATGACAGCAAGCGCTTAAATTGGAACCATACCGACACCACCCGAGGACCCGAACATGAAGCCAGCCGCCAAGGCCTACAGCGCCGGCGTGAAGGAATACCGCCACACGTACTGGGAACCCCACTACGAGGTGAAGGACACCGACCTCCTCGCCTGCTTCAAGATCACCCCGCAGCCCGGCGTGGACCGGGAGGAGGCGGCCGCGGCCGTCGCCGCCGAGTCGTCCACCGGCACCTGGACCACGGTGTGGACGGACCTGCTCACGGACCTCGAGCACTACAAGGGCCGCGCCTACCGCATCGAGGACGTCCCCGGCGACGACACCTGCTTCTACGCCTTCATCGCCTACCCCATCGACCTTTTCGAGGAGGGCTCGGTGGTGAACGTGTTCACCTCGCTCGTGGGCAACGTCTTCGGCTTCAAGGCCATCCGGGCGCTGCGCCTGGAGGACGTGCGCTTCCCCATCGCCTACGTGATGACCTGCGGCGGCCCGCCCAACGGCATCCAGGTCGAGCGCGACAAGATGGACAAGTACGGCCGGCCGCTGCTGGGCTGCACGATCAAGCCCAAGCTGGGGCTGTCGGCCAAGAACTACGGCCGCGCCGTCTACGAGTGCCTGCGCGGGGGCCTCGACTTCACCAAGGACGACGAGAACGTCAACTCCCAGCCGTTCATGCGCTGGCGCGACCGCTTCTCGTTCGTGGCCGAGGCCATCCGCAAGGCGGAGGCCGAGACCGGCGAGAGGAAGGGCCACTACCTGAACGTGACCGCGCCGACGCCCGAGGAGATGTACAAGCGCGCCGAGTACGCCAAGGAGCTCGGCATGCCCATCATCATGCACGACTTCCTCACCGGCGGCTTCTGCGCCAACACGGGCCTCGCCAACTGGTGCCGCAACAACGGGATGCTGCTGCACATCCACCGCGCGATGCACGCGGTGATCGACCGCAACCCGCACCACGGCATCCACTTCCGCGTCCTCACCAAGGCGCTGCGCCTTTCCGGCGGCGACCACCTGCACACCGGCACCGTCGTGGGCAAGCTCGAGGGCGACCGCCAGTCGACGCTGGGCTGGATCGACCTGCTGCGCGAAAGATACGTGAAGGAGGACCGCTCGCGCGGCATCTTCTTCGACCAGGACTGGGGCTCCATGCCCGGCGCGTTCGCCGTGGCCTCCGGCGGCATCCACGTCTGGCACATGCCGGCGCTGCTGGCCATCTTCGGCGACGACGCCGTGTTCCAGTTCGGCGGCGGCACGCTCGGCCACCCCTGGGGCAACGCGGCGGGCGCGGCCGCCAACCGCGTGGCGCTGGAGGCGTGCGTGGAAGCGCGGAACTCCGGCCGCCAGGTCGAGAAGGAAGGCAAGGAGATCCTCACCGCCGCCGCAAGATCGAGCCCCGAGCTCAGGATCGCGATGGAGACCTGGAAGGAAATCAAGTTCGAATTCGACGTCGTCGACAAGCTCGACGTCGCCCACGCCTGAACCCGGAGGGAAGAGACATGAGCACGATGCAGGACTACCACTCGAGGCTGACGGACCCCGCAAGCCGCAAGTTCGGGACCTTCTCCTACCTCCCGCCGATGTCCGCGGAGCAGGTGAAGAAGCAGGTCGCGTACCTGATCGCGCAGGGCTGGTCGCCGGCCATCGAGCACACCGAGCCGCAGCACACGGTCGGCTCCTTCTGGTACATGTGGAAGCTGCCGATGTTCGGCGAGACGAGCGCGGACAAGGTGCTCGCCGAGGCCGAGGCCTGCCACAAGGCCAACCCCCTGAACCACGTGCGCCTGGTCGGCTACGACAAGCGGAGGCAGACGCAGGGCACCGCGATGGTCATCTACCGCGGGAAGGCCGTCTGAGGAACCCGCCGTGACGCTCTCGGCCCTCCTCTTCGACGTCGACGGCACGCTCGCCGACACCGAGGAAACGCACCGCCAGGCCTTCAACGCGGCGTTCCTCGAGTTCCGCCTGCCCTACGAGTGGAGCCCCGACCAGTACGAGGTGCTGCTGAACGTCTCCGGCGGCAAGGAGCGGCTCGCGCACTTCTTCGAGGGCCTCCCCGCCTCGCGCGAGGAGCGCGCGCGCCTGCTGGCGAACGTCTCCGGGCTGCACCGGGTGAAGACGGAGCGCTACGCGGAGCTGGTCGCGAGCGGCGGCTCGCCGCTGCGGCCCGGCGTGGCCCGCCTCATCGAGGAAGCCCTCGCGGCGGGCATCCGGGTGGGCATCGCCTCGACCACGACCTCGGCCAACGTGGCGGCGCTCCTCGACGCGGAGCTGGGCAGCAACGCGCACAAGCGCTTCGCCGTCATCGCCTGCGGGGACGTGGTTCCGGCCAAGAAGCCCGCGCCCGACATCTACCGCCTCGCGCTTTCCACGCTGGGCCTGGGCCCGGCGAACGCCGTGGCCTTCGAGGACTCGGCCAACGGCCTGGCGGCCGCCAAGGCCGCGGGCCTCTTCACCGTGGTGACGCCCACGCGCTGGACGGCGCTGCAGGACTTCGGCGAGGCCGACCTCACGCTCCCGCACCTGGGCGACCCCGCCATGCCGCTGGACGCCGTCTCGTCCGGCCGCGCCGGCGGGCCCTTCCTCACGCTGGAGGCACTCGCCCGGCTGCACGCGCGCGCCGCGGCGCGGGCCGCCTGAGGCGAGGTCCGGGCGGAACACGCGCGGCACGACAACAGACCACGGGCAACGAACCCGCCACCCTCGGAGCGAGGACATGAGACAGACCATGCAGGTAGAGAGCCGGCCCACGATCACGGAGTTCCTGCTGCGCGAGCAGAGGAAGGCGACCGCGGCCACGGGCGCCTTCACCGCGGTGATCAACAACGTGCGCCTCGCCTGCAAGCGCATCGCCCACGCCGTCGGCCAGGGGGCGCTCACGGGCGCCGTGGGCAGCGCCGGGACGAAGAACGTGCAGGGCGAGACGCAGGTCCCGCTCGACGTGCTCGCGGACGAGATCTTCGTGCGCACCAACGAGTGGAGCGGCACCCTCGCGGGCCTGGTGTCCGAGGAGCGCGAGGAGCCGATCCAGATCCCGGAGGAGCATCCGCGCGGCCGCTACCTCCTCGTGTTCGACCCGCTCGACGGCTCCTCCAACGTCGACGTGAACGTCTCGGTGGGCAGCATCTTCTCGGTGCTGCGCTGCCCCGAGGGCGTCACCGAGCCGCGCGCCAAGGACTTCCTGCAGCCCGGCACGAAGCAGGTGGCCGCCGGCTACGCCATCTACGGCCCCACGACGATGCTCGTGCTCACGCTGGGCCGGGGCACGCACGGCTTCACGCTCGACCGCAACATGGGCGAGTTCATCCTCACGCACCCGGACATGACGATTCCCGCCTCGACGCGGGAGTTCGCCATCAACGCCTCCAACGAGCGCTTCTGGGAGCCCCCGGTGCGCCGCTACGTCGCCGAGTGCATCCAGGGAAAGGCGGGCACGCGCGGGGCCGACTTCAACATGCGCTGGATCGCCTCCATGGTGGCCGAGGTGCACCGCATCCTCGTGCGCGGCGGCCTCTTCATGTACCCCCGCGACACCAAGGACCCCGCGAAGCCGGGGCGGCTGCGCCTCATGTACGAGGCGAACCCCATGTCCATGCTCGTCGAGCAGGCGGGGGGCGCCGCCTCCACCGGGCGCGGGCGCATCCTGGAGGTCGAGCCCACCTCGCTGCACCAGCGCGTGCCGGTGATCCTCGGCTCCCGCGAGGAGGTGGCGCGCATCGAGTCCTACCACCACGACCACGACGCGGGCATCTCGCCCCCGTCGGCGCCGCCCCTCTTCGGCGAGCGCTCGCTGTTCACGAAGGCCTGAAGGGGACGCTACCCTTCGTCGCCCGGCCCCCCAAGAGAGATCATCGAAGAATCGAAGGGAAGCGTCCCCTTCAGAAGCACCACCGGAGGAAACCAAGATGTCCGCGAAGCACCCCATCATCGCGATCACCGGCTCGTCCGGGGCAGGCACCACCTCGGTCATGCGCACCTTCGAGCAGATCTTCCGGCGCGAGGACGTGAACGCGGCCTTCATCGAGGGAGACAGCTTTCACCGCTACGACCGCTCGGAAATGAAGGCCAAGATGGCCGAGGCCCTCGCGGCGGGCAACCGCCACTTCAGCCACTTCGGCGCCGAGGCGAACCTCTTCGCCGAGCTCGAGGAGCTCTTCCGCGCCTACGGGGAGACGGGCCGCGGCAAGCGCCGCAAGTACCTGCACGACGAGGGCGAGGCCGCGCCCTACAAGCAGCCGCCGGGCACCTTCACCGCCTGGGAGGACCTCCCCGAGGGCACGGACCTCCTCTTCTACGAGGGCCTGCACGCGGCGGTGGCCGGGGACGGCGTGGACGTCGCCAGGCACCCGGACCTGCTCATCGGGGTGGTGCCGGTGATCAACCTGGAGTGGATCCAGAAGCTGCACCGCGACCGCTCGATGCGCGGCTACTCGACCGAGGCGGTGACCGACACGATCCTGCGGCGCATGCCCGACTACATCAACTACATCACGCCGCAGTTCTCGCGCACGCACATCAACTTCCAGCGCGTGCCCACGGTGGACACCTCGAACCCGTTCGTCGCGCGCTTCATCCCGACGCCCGACGAGAGCTTCCTCGTGATCCGCTTCGCGAACCCGCGCGGCATCGACTTCCCGTACCTGCTGTCCATGCTGCACGACTCCTTCATGTCGCGCGCGAACACCATCGTGGTGCCCGGCGGCAAGATGGACCTGGCCATGCAGACCATCCTCACGCCGATGATCTGGCGCCTGATGGAGAGGAAGAAGCAGGCCGCCTCGCGCTAGAAGCGCGCAGGCCCGACCCCCGCATCCGATAAGATAAGAGCCCCCCACATGCCGTCCGCCCTCGCCCCCACCCGCATGGCCTCGACCCCCGTGAAGCAGCAGGACCTCGCCAACGCCATCCGCGCCCTCGCGATGGACGCCGTCCAGAAGGCCAACTCCGGCCACCCCGACATGCCCATGGGCATGGCGGAGATCGCCGAGGTGCTCTGGCGCCGGTTCCTGCGCCACAACCCGGCCAACCCGGCGTGGGCGGACCGCGACCGCTTCGTGCTCTCCAACGGGCACGGCTCGATGCTGCAGTACGCGCTGCTGCACCTCACGGGCTACGCGGTGTCTATGGACGACCTCAAGGCCTTCCGCCAGATGCACTCGAGGACGCCCGGGCACCCGGAGTACGGCATGACCCCGGGCGTGGAGACGACGACCGGGCCGCTGGGCCAGGGCCTCGCCAACGCCGTGGGCATGGCACTCGCGGAGAAGCTGCTTTCCGAGGAGTTCAACCGCCCCGGGCACACCATCGTCGACCACCAGACCTACGTCTTCCTGGGCGACGGCTGCCTCATGGAAGGCATCTCGCACGAGGCCTGCTCCCTCGCGGGCACGCTCCAGCTCGGCAAGCTCGTCGCCCTCTACGACGACAACGGCATCTCGATCGACGGGCACGTCGAGGGCTGGTTCACCGACAACACGCCGATGCGCTTCGCAGCATACGGCTGGCACGTGATCCCCCACGTGGACGGCCACGACCCGAAGGCGGTCGAGGCGGCCATCGCCGAGGCGCGGGCCGACCAGTCGAAGCCCACCCTCATCTGCTGCAAGACGGTGATCGGCAAGGGCTCGCCCAACAAGGCCGGCACCCACGACGTGCACGGCGCCGCGCTCGGCGACAAGGAAGTGGCCGCCACGCGCGAGGCCATCGGCTGGCCCCACCCGCCCTTCGAGATCCCCGCCGCCGTCTACGAGGCCTGGGACCAGCGCCCCCGCGGCGCCGGGCTCGAGGGCGAATGGAACGCCCGCTTCGACGCCTACGCGAAGGCGCACCCGGAGCTCGCGAGGGAGTTCCGCCGGCGCATGGCCGGGGACCTGCCCCCCAACTGGGCCGAGGTGGCCGGATCCCTGGTCGCCCGGGCCGTCGAGAAGGCCGAGACCGTGGCCACGCGCAAGGCGTCCCAGATCGCCATCGAGGCCATCGCGCCGCACCTGCCCGGCTTCCTGGGCGGCTCGGCCGACCTCACCGGCTCCAACCTGACCAACTGGTCCGGCTCGAAGGCCGTCACCGCGGCCGGCACCGGCAACTACGTGAGCTTCGGCGTGCGCGAGTTCGGCATGGCCGCCATCGGCAACGGCATCGCGCTGCATGGCGGCTACATCCCCTACTCGGGCACCTTCCTCGTCTTCAGCGACTACGCGCGCAACGCCGTGCGCATGGCCGCCCTCATGAAGGTCCGCAACATCTTCGTCTTCACGCACGACTCCATCGGCCTGGGCGAGGACGGCCCCACGCACCAGGCCGTGGAGCACGTCTCGAGCCTGCGCCTCATCCCGAACCTCGACCTCTGGCGGCCCTGCGACACCGTGGAGACCGCCGTGGCCTGGGCTGCCGGCATCGAGCGGCGGGGCGGCCCGTCGGCCTACGCCCTGTCGCGCCAGAACGTGCCTTTCGTCAAGCGCTCGCCCGAGCAGGTCGCCGCCATCCGCAAGGGCGGCTACGTGCTGAGCGACTGCGCCGGCGCCCCGAAGGCGGCGATCCTCGCCACCGGCTCCGAGGTCTCCCTCGCGCTCGCCGCCCAGAAGACGCTCGCCGAGGCCGGGATTGCCGTGCGGGTGGTCTCCATGCCCTGCACCAGCGTCTTCGACCGGCAGGATGCCGCCTGGAAGTCCGCCGTGCTGCCCAAGGGCCTGCCGCGCGTGTCCGTGGAGGCCGGCGTCACCGATTTCTGGCGCAAGTACGTGGGCCTGGAGGGCGCGGCCATCGGCGTGGACAGCTTCGGCGAGTCCGCCCCGGCCGGCGCCGTCTACAAGCACTTCGGCGTCGACGCCGACCACGTCGTCGCGGCCGTGAAGTCCGTCCTCTAGCGAGAAACACTCCCCCCGAGCCGATCCTCCGGCCGCAAGCCGGAGGAGAACCCTAGACATGGGTCAAAGGGGAGCATGGCCTTTGGCTTAAAATGATCGTCTTTCCGCACCTTTCCTTCCCGGAGCCCCGAAAATGACCATCCGCGTCGCCATCAACGGCTACGGCCGCATCGGCCGAAACATCCTCCGCGCCCACTACGAAGGCGGCAAGAAGCACGACATCCAGATCGTCGCCGTGAACGACCTCGGCAACGCCGAGACCAACGCCCACCTCACGCGCTACGACACCGCGCACGGCAAGTTTCCCGGCACGGTGGCCGTCGACGGCGACCACATGGTGGTGAACGGCGACCGCATCCGCGTGCTCGCCAACCGCGACCCCTCCCAGCTGCCCTGGGGCGAGCTGAAGGTGGACGTCGTGCACGAGTGCACGGGCTTCTTCACCTCCAAGGAGAAGGCGGGCGCGCACCTCAAGGGCGGCGCGAAGAAGGTCATCATCTCGGCGCCCGGCGGCAAGGACGTCGACGCGACGGTCGTATACGGCGTGAACCACGGCGTGCTGAAGGCTTCCCACACCGTGATCTCGAACGCCTCCTGCACCACCAACTGCCTGGCCCCGCTGGTGAAGCCGCTGCACGACAGGATCGGCCTGGTGAACGGCCTCATGACCACGATCCACGCCTACACGAACGACCAGGTGCTCACCGACGTCTACCACGAGGACCTGCGCCGCGCCCGCTCGGCCACGATGTCCATGATCCCCACCAAGACGGGGGCCGCGGCCGCCGTGGGCCTGGTGCTTCCGGAACTGAACGGCAAGCTCGACGGCTACGCCGTGCGCGTGCCCACGATCAACGTCTCGCTCGTCGACCTCTCGTTCATCGCCGCGCGCGACACGACCGTGGACGAGGTGAACGCGATCATGAAGGAAGCCTCGGAGAGCCCCGCGCTCAAGGGCATCCTCAACTACAACAAGGGCCCGCTGGTCTCCATCGACTTCAACCACGACCCGGCCTCCAGCACCTTCGACGCGACGCTGACCAAGGTCTCCGGCCGCCTCGTGAAGGTCTCCTCGTGGTACGACAACGAGTGGGGCTTCTCGAACCGCATGCTCGACACCACCGTCGCGCTGATGGCGGCGAAGTAGGCCGTGGCCTCCTCGCCCGCCTTCGCCTGGGGGGTCCTGCTGCTCGCGGGGCTGGCCGAGGTGTGGTGGGCGGTGGGGCTCAAGTACACCGACGGCTTCACGCGCCCCGTGCCGACCGCCCTCACGGTGGCCGGGATGGTGGTCAGCGTCTGGCTGCTGGCGGTGGCGCTGCGGACGATCCCGCTCGGCACGGGCTACGCCGTGTGGACCGGAATCGGCGCGGTCGGCACCGCCGTGGCCGGAATGATCCTCTTCGGCGAGTCGCGCGACGCCCTGCGGCTCGCCTGCATCGCGCTCATCGTCGCGGGCATCGCGGGCCTGAAGCTCGCCACGCCCGACACCTGAAACCACCCGACGGAAGAACGACCATGAAAGTCCTCAAGCTCGCCGACCTCGACCTGAAGGGCAAGCGCGTCTTCATCCGTGCCGACCTGAACGTCCCGCAGGCCGACGACGGCACCGTCACGGACGACACGCGCATCCGCGCCTCCGTCCCCGGAATCCGCATGGCGCTCGACAAGGGCGCGGCGGTGAT
>JBGARD010000023.1:0-46000 GCA_044230355.1 Usitatibacteraceae bacterium
CAATGAGTCTGAAGTATGAAATATGAAGTATGAAAAACGGCGGCTCATGAGAGTCGCCGTTTGTGCTTCTTGGGTGAAGAAGCACCCGCAACGAGTGCCGCCGCCTGGAAACAAGAAAAGCCCCGCAGCAAAAGCTGCAGGGCTTCTATCATCCATCCACAACCCTACCGGCCACCGCGATAGCGGGGATAGGGTCCAGCGTCCACGCTGGCGCTGGTTACTTGGCGGGGGAGAGGTGCTTGGAAACGAGCTTGGTCATCTCGAACATCGAGACGGTCTTCTTGCCGCCGAAGACTTCGCGCAGCTTGTCGTCCGCGTTGATGTTGCGGCGGTTGACCTTGTCCTGCAGGCCGTTCTTCTTGATGTAGGCCCACAGCTTGCTGGTGACTTCGGTGCGGGGCTGGGCGGCGGAGCCGATCACGGCGGCGAGCGCGGCGCTCGGCGTGAGGGGCTTCATGAAGGCGGCGTTGGGCTTGCGCTTGGCGGTCGACTTCTTCGGGGCGGCCTTCTTGGCGGCCGGTTTCTTCGCGGCGGCCTTCTTGGCGGCCGGCTTCTTCGCGGCGGGTTTCTTCGCCGCAGGCTTCTTCGCCGCGGGTTTCTTGGCTTTCTTCGCTGCCATTCGGAAATCCTCCAATCAGATGGTGACGTTTGATTCAGCTGATCTCGCTCCGTGAGAGCGTGACAGGCGAGAGAATGCACACTTCAAAAACGATTTGTCAATGGATTTTCACTCTGAAAACGCGCTTTCTCCGCTCTGCGTCGCCCACGTGCAACAACGCGTGCCGACGCACCTGATCAGTCGAGCTCCGACCTGGCGGCCTCGACGTCCAGCCGTTCCATGGCATCGCGAGGCTCGAAGGCCGCGGCCTTCATGTACAGGGCCGACGCGTCCGCGACCGCCTTCTTTCCGTGCATCATCACAAGGCCGTTGGCGAACTCGACGTGGGCGATGGCCGAGTCGGGCATGAGCTTCAGCGCCCTCCGGAAGTGCTCCTCGCCGGCCTCCTTCTTCGCCCCGTAGGTGAACCCGCCCACCAGCGCGCCCACCTTGTCGATGACCTCTGCGTGGTAGGTGCCCATGGCGATGTGGGCCTCGGCATGCTTCGGGGCGAGCTTGAGCGTGGCCTCGAGCGCGGCCCGGATGCGCCCTCCCAGCCCCTGGGCGAGGGCCTTCGCCACCGAGATGCCCTGGCTGTAGCGCCCCGCGGCATAGGCGAACTGGTAGTGGGCGTTCGGGTTCTTCGGCTCGCAAGCGACCTGCTCCTCGGCCTGCTCCATCGATTCCTGGAAGAGCTCCATCCGGAGCGCGGCCTTCGACTCGACCCCGTTGGCGTAGATGCTTCGCGCCTTGTTGGCGACGGTGATCCCCGCCCCGCCCGACTCCAGCCCGAGGGCGACGGCCTCGGCGAAGTCGCCACGGTGGTAGGCGCGCCACGCCTCCTGGACCCGTGGATCCTTCGGCCAGGGCTCGCAGTCGCCCCGGTGCAGGCGCTCCCAGCTCTTCTTCAGCGCCTCGCCCGCGTAGACGTACGCCTTGTCGGGATGCGGGAACGGCTTCCACTTGGCCTTGGCCATCGACGGCTCCTTCGCTCGCTATTGCAGGTATTCGCGCCCGAGGCGCTCGAAATGCCGCCTCGCCTCCCCGGCGAGATACGGCGCCACGAGGGACATCACCTGGAAGGCGCCATTGCCGGGGTCCCGGGGATCGCCCGCGCCCCGCCCGCCCCTCACCGCCTGGAAATTGAGCCAGTAGGTGGCCACGACCAGCACGTTGAGCGCCAGGGCGCGGATCTCGCTCGGCGTGGCAGTGACGAGGCCCGCGCGCGCAAGCGACCGGCAGAGCCCCTCTACGGCCGCGAGTTTCGCCTCGACGATCCGGTTGAAGTGCTCGCGCAGCCGGCGGTTGCGGCCGACGATGTCGTCGAGATTGCGGTACAGGAAGCGGTAGTCCCAGATCGCCTCGAACATGAGGTGCAGGTAGAGCCACAGGTCCTCGATGGCCCCGGCGTCGCTCCCGGCCTCCGGCGGCGAGATCGAAATGCGCTCCTCGAAGCGATCGAAGAGCCGCTCCACGATCTGGTCCTTGTTGCGGAAGTGGTAGTACAGGTTGCCGGGGCTCATCTCGAGCTCGTCGGCGATCATCCCGGTGGTCACGTGCGCCTCGCCGCGGGCATTGAAGAGCTCGAGGCTCACGGCGAGGATGCGCTCGCGGGTGCGCTGGGTGCGCACCGCGTTGCCGTCGAGGGGGGGCCGGCCGGCGGGAGCTTTCGCCATGGCCGGAAAGGTTATCACGCCGGGGCGCGGTCCTTGGCGGCCAGCCAGCGCCGCAGTTCCACGAGCGTCTCGCGCAAGTCCGCGGCCGCCTCGGGCAGTTGCCATTGCGCCAGCGCCCCGGGGCGGTGCCTGGGCGAGCGGCTGATCCGCCGGTCCGGGTCGCGCAGGACGTCCACCAGCAGCCTGATGCCGTGGCGCGCGAGGGCGGGCTCGAGCTCGTGGCGGCGCCTCAGCAGGTCCCTGCGGGTGCGTTCGTAGGCATGCTCGCACAGGCGGATCCGGGTCGAGTAGCTGAAGATGTTGGTGAAGAAGATCTCGCTGTCGTCGGCGTCCGGCTCGAACAGGACCACGTCCGCGTCGGGGTAGAGGGCGCGATACTTCGAGAGCCCGACCGCCATGCGCGAATGGATGATGGCCCGGAACGTCTGGGACAGGACCACCGGGAGCCCGCCCTCCACCAGCCGGCGGTGGCGCCCCCTGCCCTTTTCCGCCGCGAGGCCCGCGTCGTAGGGGACGAGCGGGTTCACGCACAGCACCAGCTTGGCGCCGTCGTCCAGCGCCTCCGAGGTGTGCAGCGTCTTCTTGAGGGCGCCGTCCACGAAGCAGCGCCCATCGATCTCCACCGGCGGGAACAGCCCCGGCAACGCGGCGCTCGCCTGCACGGCCTGCGAGATCGGCACATGGTCGTGGCCCGGGCGGCCGAAGCTCACGCTCTCGCCCGTATCGAGGTCCGTGGCCACCAGGTAGAGCTTGCGCCTGAGCCTGCCGAATTCGTTCGTCCGCCCCGGCTGGGTGAAGACGGCCTCGAGGTAATGGTGGATCGTCTCGTTGTCGAAGACGCCGGTCGGGATCGCGCGGCCCAGGGCGGCGAAGGATTCAAGCGCCCCCCGGGAAAACGGCTGCCGGAGGTACTGCATGAGCGAACGGGCGAGCAGGGGCGGGACGCTTCTCGCCCGCTCCACGTACTCGCGCAGCGCCGGGCGCATGAACACCTCCGGCGTCAGGGCGCCCTCGGCCTCATCGCCCTCGATGAAGATGCCGTAGATCTCGGAGACCGGGATGCTGTTGGCGAGGGCGGCCGCGAGGAAGCTGCCCGCGCTCACCCCGACGTAGACGTCCATCTCGTTGAGCCGGACCCCCTCGAGGGCCTCCTCGATGGCCATCAGCGCGCCGATCTCGTAGATGGCGCCGAAAGGGCCCCCTCCGGCCAAGGCGAGGCCCATGCGGGCCTTCGCCTTGGGCGCGGCAGGCCTGGCCCGCGCCCGGCCGCGCGTCATGGCACTAGCGTGCGGCGCGCGCGCGGGAGCGGCTCAGGCGCTCGACGCTCGCCTGGAGCTGGGCCACCTGGCGCGAGAGCGCCTTCACGTCCCTCGTGGTCGGCACGCCCAGCTTGGAGATGGCCTTGGAGACGCGCTGCTCGAATACCCTCTCCAGGTGGGAAACGGCCGCGACGGTCTTCGTCCGGGCCTCCTCGGCGCGGGCGCAGGCCGCATCGCGGGCCTTCCCGGCCCTGGCGATGGCGGCGCGGCGGCTGCGGGCCTCCAGCGCGGCGCCCTGCTTCACGAGCGCGTCGAAGGCGCCGCTTGCCGTCTGCCGGACGCCCGTGGCGGCCTGCATGCCGGCCTCGAGGGCCTTCTGCGCGGAAGCGCGGATGGTGCGGACGGCGCGGGCGGGCGTGACGCCGGCCGTGCCGGCCTTGCGGGTGCGGGTGGTACGAGTGCGGGTGGTGGTGGTGCGGGCCATTGTTCGTCCTTTCGTCGGTCGCTGTTTGCCGCGCCGGCCCATTCGGGGCCTCGCACGGCGCTCGGGGCGAAAACGCCCTCTGCATCAGCTTCCACGCTAGGGGAAAGGATTAGAGGAGGCACACTAAAACTCGCGCGGGCGGCAGGCGGCTGCGCACGGGGCGCGTGTATCATTCGCCCCGGATCCCCGCGCCCTACCGAGGAGAATGCCATGTCCTACTTCGTGACCGGCGGCACCGGCTTCATCGGCCGCTTCCTCATCGACCGGCTCCTCGAGCGCGAGGGAACGATCCACGTCCTGGTCCGCCGCGGCTCGGTGAAGAAGCTCGACGCGATGCGCGCGCGCTGGGGAAGCCGGGCGGGCCGCGTCGTCGCGGTGGTGGGCGACCTCGAGAAGCCCAGGCTCGGGGTGTCGGCCGCCGACCTGGCGAAGCTCAAGGGAAAGGTGGACCACGTCTTCCACCTCGCGGCCGTCTACGACCTCTCCGCGGACGCCGACAGCCAGGAGAAGGCCAACATCGACGGCACGAGGAGCGCCGTTCGCTTCGCCGAGGCCGTCCAGGCCGGCTGCTTCCACCACGTGAGCTCGATCGCCGCCGCGGGCCTCTACGACGGCGTCTTCCGCGAGGACATGTTCGACGAGGCCGAGGAGCTGGACCACCCCTACTTCCGCACCAAGCACGACTCCGAGGGCATCGTGCGCAAGGAGTGCAAGCGGCCCTGGCGCATCTACCGGCCGGCGATCGTGGTCGGGCACTCGAAGACGGGCGAGATCGACAAGATCGACGGCCCGTACTACTTCTTCAAGCTCATCCAGAAGTTGCGCAAGGCCCTGCCGCAGTGGATGCCCACCGTGGGCATCGAGGGCGGGCGCATCAACCTCGTGCCGGTCGACTTCGTCGTGGACGCGATGGACCACATTGCCCACAGGAAGGGCCTGGACGGCGGCTGCTTCCACCTCACGGACCCGGAGCCGCGGCGCGTCGGCGAGATCCTGAACCTCTTCGCCAAGGCGGCCCATGCCCCGCAGATGACGATGCGGCTCAACGCGAAGATGTTCGGGTTCATCCCGGACTTCGTGGTCGACTCGGCGATGTCGCTCGCGCCGGTGCGGCGCATCCAGAAGCAGCTCCTGGCGGACCTGGGCATCCCGAAGGACATGTTCAAGTTCGTCAACTACCCCACGCGCTTCGACAACCGCGACTGCGCCAAGGCGCTCAAGGGCTCCGGCATCGCGGTCCCGCCCCTGGAGGACTACGCCTGGCGCCTGTGGGACTACTGGGAGCGCCACCTCGACCCCGACCTCTTCATCGACCGCTCGCTCGCCGGGAAGGTGAAGGGCAAGGTGATCGTGATCACGGGCGGCACCTCCGGCATCGGCGAGGCGACCGCCTACAAGATGGCCGAGGCCGGGGCCCAGGTCGTGGTCGTGGCGCGCGACCCGCAGAAGGCCGCGCCGGTCATGGCGCGCATCAAGTCCCTGGGCGGCAAGGGGCGCTTCGTCTCCTGCGACCTCGCGGACATCGCCGACTGCGACAGGCTCGTGGCCACGGTGCTGAAGGAGTTCGGGCGCTGCGACTTCCTGGTGAACAACGCCGGGCGCTCCATCCGCAGGGGAATCGCCTCCTCCTTCGACCGGTTCCACGACTTCGAGCGCACGATGCAGCTCAACTACTTCGGGAGCCTTCGCCTCATCATGGGGTTCCTGCCGGCGATGATGAAGCACCGGCACGGCCACATCATCAACATCTCCTCGATCGGCGTGCTCACCCAGGCCCCGCGTTTCTCCGCCTACGTGGCCTCCAAGGCGGCGCTCGATTCCTTCACGGGGTGCGCCGCGAGCGAGTTCTCGGACAACAACATCGCCTTCACGACCATCAACATGCCGCTGGTGAAGACGCCGATGATCGCGCCCACCAAGCTCTACAACCACGTGCCGACTCTGACGCCGGAGCAGGCGGCGGACCTCGTGGTGGAGGCGATCGTCTACAAGCCGGTGCGCATCGCCACGCGCCTGGGCGTCTTCGGCGCGCTGCTGCACGCGGTCGCCCCGAAGGCCACGCAGATCATCCTCAACACCGCCTTCCGGATGTTCCCGGACTCGACGGCGGCGCAGGGCAGGAAGGACGGCGCGGGCAAGGACGTGGAGCTCTCGCCCGAGCAGGTCGCCTTCGCGCAGTTCACGCAAGGCATCCATTGGTAGCCATGGGCACCCGGCTCAAGGCGGGCGACCGCGCTCCCGACTTCGAGGCCGTCGCCACGGACGGCAAGCGCGTGTCGCTCGCGGACTTCCGCGGCCGCAAGCTCGTGATGTACTTCTATCCCATGGACGACACGCCCGGGTGCACGAAGCAGGCGTGCTCGCTTCGCGACCACAACGCCGAGATCGCCGCGAAGGGCGCGGCGATCCTGGGCGTGTCCACGCAGGACGAGGCCTCGCACCGCAAGTTCACGAGGAAGCACGGGCTCAACTTCCCGCTGCTCGCCGACGAGGACGGCGCCGTGGGCCGCGCCTACGGGGCCATCGGCGGCGGCGGGCTGCTCTCGGCCGCCAAGGCGATCCTGGGCGTCGCCGACCGCGTGACGTTCGTCATCGACGAGAAGGGCCGCATCGCGCACGTGATCGACCGGCCGGACGCGGCCAACCACGCCGAGGAAGTTCTCGCCCTGCTCTAGGAGGCCGCGCCGGAGCGAAGGCGCGCGATCTCGTCGGCCACGGCACGGTGCACGCGCCCGTCCGCGAGCATGGCCAGGTGCCCCACGCCCGCGAGCCGCACGTTGCGCGCCCAGGCGAGGCGGCTGGAGTCCTGCGGGGCCACCAGGTTGTCGTGGACGGTGTACACCGACAGCGCCGGAACCGCCGGCGGCGCAGCCGACTCGCTTTCGGCGAGGTCGCGCAGGAATTCGCTGCCTGGCCGCATCTGCCTGCCATTGTGCCCCGCGCCCAGCGCCGCCAGCGCGCTGCCGTGGTGGGGACTGCCGAGGGTCACGATTCCCGTGATCCTTCCCGGGCCCTGCTTGCGCAGGTACGTGCGCGTGATGAGCCCGCCCATGCTGTGGCACACGAGGATCGCGCCCGGCTGCCCCGTGGCCTCGGTCACCTCTCGCACGATGCGCTCCAGGTGACCCGCGAACGCCTCGATGGGCGCGACGACCTCCGGCAGGCTCGGCACGAAGACGGGGCCGGCCTCGCGGTCGAGTGCCCGGGCCAGCGCCGCCAGGGTGCCCCGGTTCGAGAAGTAGCCGTGCACGAGGATCACGGGCAGTTGCGCCTGCGGGGCCAACGGCGGGTCCGTGCGAAGGAACGCACGCTCGAAGGGGAGGCCGGCGAAGTTGTTGGCGAGCATCGCGCGCCACTCTCCCGCCAGGAGGCCGATCGTGGCGGCGGGGCCGATCCGCTCGCCGGGCTCGCGTGGCGAGCGCGCCAGCCAGGCGAGGCAGAAGGTGACGACGACGAGGAGGAGCCGCGCGGCGAGCGCCCCGCCGACGACGAGGGCGGCGATCGCGAGGGGACCCGCGCCGAGCCACGCGCCGAGCGCGGCCCAGGCTGCGAGTTCCGCGAGGAGCGCGAGGCGCACGAATCGGGCAAGCATCGCGGTCGAGTATAGCAACGCCGGGAGCCCGGCCGCCCCGGGGCCGCGTGCTACCATCGCGGCACTCCACGCCGTCCCAGAAGAGCAGAAACGCCAGATGTTGCTTCACGCCTCCACCATCTTCCTGAGCGCCTTCCTGCTCTTCCTGGTCCAGCCCGTCCTCGCCAAGCAGATCCTCCCCTGGTTCGGGGGCACGGCAGTCGTCTGGACGACCTGCATGATCTTCTTCCAGTTCGTGCTGCTGCTGGGCTACGCCTACTCGCACTGGATCACGAGCCGGGTGGACTCGCCGCGCCAGAACTGGATCCACATCGGGCTGCTCGTGGCGAGCCTCGCCTTCCTGCCTATCCTGCCCGGGGAGGGCTGGAAGCCCGCCGGCGACGAGAACCCCGTCGCGCGCATCCTCCTGCTCCTCTTCGCGACCGTCGGGCTGCCCTACTTCCTCCTGTCCTCGACGAGCCCGCTCATCCAGGCCTGGTTCGCGCGCGAGTACCCGGGCTCCAGCCCCTACCGGCTCTTCGCCCTGTCCAACCTTGCCTCGATGCTGGCCCTCCTGGGCTACCCGTTCCTCTTCGAGCCGTGGCTCGCGAGCCCGCAGCAATCCTGGGCATGGTCCGGCGGCTACGCGCTGTTCGTGGCGGTCTGCGCCTGGCTCGCCTGGCGAAGCCGGGACCTGCCACCGCTCGCCCGCGCGGCGCCAAGCGCCGAGGAGGCCGCGGAGCCCCGGCCCTCGCCCCGCACCCTCGCCGTGTGGCTGGCGCTCGCCGCGATGGGCTCGGTGACGCTCCTGGCGGTCTCGAACCACCTCACGCAGAACGTCTCCTCCATCCCGCTGCTGTGGGTGATCCCGCTGGCGCTCTACCTCCTCACCTTCATCCTGTGCTTCGAGGGGACGCGCTGGTACAGGCGCGACGCCTACCTCGGGCTGCTGGTCTGGATCCTGTGCGTGATGGCGTGGTTCCTCGCGGACAAGCGCCTGCAGTTCGAGCTCGCGTGGCAGGTCGGCGTGTTCGCCGCCGGCCTCTACGTCGTGTGCATGTTCTGCCACGGCGAGCTCGCGCGCCTGCGCCCGGGGCCGCGGCACCTCACGCTCTTCTACCTGGTGGTCTCTCTGGGCGGCGTGGCGGGCGGCGTCCTCGTCGGGATCGTGGCCCCCCTCACGCTGCCGGGCTACCTGGAGCTCGAGATCGCGCTCGTGGTCGTGGCCCTGCTCGCGCTCTACCTCAACGTCGAGCGGCCCAAGCCCATCGTGGGGATGTTCGCCGCGGTCGCCCTCTTCACGACGGGGGCCCTCGCCTGGCGCATCGAGCACCTCGCCGAGGACACCGTCCTCGTCGAGCGCAACTTCTACGGCGTGCTGCGCGTGAAGGAGGTGCTCGCGCGGGACGACGACCCCGAGACGCGCTACCGCTCGCTCGTGCACGGGGCCATCCTGCACGGCGAGCAGTGGATGAGCGAGAAGTACCGGCGCGCCGCCACCACCTACTACAAGACGGGCTCGGGAATCGGCATGGCGATCCTCGCCCACGAGGGCCGGCCGATCAGGGTGGGCGTGATCGGCCTGGGCGCGGGCACGCTCGCGACCTACGGCGACGCCGACGACACCTACCGCTTCTACGACATCAACCCGGCCGTCCCGCGCATCGCGCGCGAGCAGTTCACCTACCTGAACGACAGCCCGGCGAAGATCGAGATCGCCCTGGGCGACGCGCGCCTGAACCTCGAGCGCGAGCCCTTCCAGGGGTTCGACGTCCTCGCGGTGGACGCCTTCTCGGGCGACTCCATCCCCGTGCACCTCATCACGGTGGAGGCCGTCGGCGCGTACCTGCGCCACATGAAGGCGCAGGGCGTCATCGCCTTCCACGTCTCCAACCGGTTCCTGGACCTGAAGCCCGTGCTCCTCGCGATCGCCGAGCGCCACGGGCTGGAGTACGCCTTCGTCCACGAGACGAGCGACGACGGCTCGACGACGAGCGACTGGGTGCTGCTCACGAGGTGGAAGCCGTTCATCCTCCGCCCGGAGATCGTGACGGCCACCGAGCCCGTGGCGCCGCAACCCGACTGGCGCCTCTGGACGGACGCCTACAACAACCTCCTGCAGGTCTGGCGCCGCTAGCTTCCCGCCGGGCCGGGCCCGCCCAGGAAGGCCGAAACCCGCTCGGCGATGATCCCGCTCACGCGCTCGTTGGACTCGAGGGTGACGCCGGCCACGTGCGGCGTGAGGATGAGGTTGGGGGCGTCGGCCAGCACGCTCCCGGCGGCAAGCGGCTCGCGGTCGAAGACGTCGAGCGCCGCTCCGGCGAGCCGCCCCGCGGCGAGGGCCTTCGCGAGGGCCGCTTCGTCGACGATGCCGCCGCGGGCGGAATTGACGAGGATCGCCCCGGGCTTCATGCGCGCCAGGCGCGCCTCGCCCAGCAGGCCCCGCGTCGAGTCCGTGAGGGGCAGGTGCAGCGAGACGACGTCGGAGCGCGCGAGAAGCTCGTCCAGGCCGAGGGGAGCGACGCCGTGCTCGGCCCAGGAGGGCGAGCCTGCCGCCACCGCGGGATCGAAGGCGACGACCCGCATGCCCATGGCGGCCGCCTTGCGCGCGGTCACGCGGCCGATGCTGCCGAAGCCCACGAGCCCGAGGGTCTTGCCGGCCACCTCGCGCCCCTGCGAGAGCATCTGCCGCGGCCAGCGCCCCGCCAGCACCGCGGACGTCGACAGGTAGGCGGCGCCGCGCAGCAGGATCATCGCCATCGCGAGCACGTACTCGGCCACCGAGTCGGCGTTGGCCCCGGTCGCGGGGATGACCTCGATGCCCCGCGCCGCGCAGGCCGCGAGGTCGATGTTGTCCAGGCCCACGCCGAGGCGCCCGACCACCTTCAGCCGCGCGGCGGCGGCAAGCGGCTCGCCGCGCACCTGGGTGCGGTTGCGCACGATCCAGGCATCGGCCCCGGCGAGCGCGGCGGCGAGCGCGGCCGCATCCTCGAAAAGCGCGGGGCGGTAGTCGACGTCGAAGTCGCGCGCGAGAAGCGCCACGGCGGGCGCGTCCATGCTCTCGGAGATGACGATTCGCGGCATGCCGGTCCGGTTCCTCTCGTTCGTCGGGGGTCGCGCCGAGTCTAGCACGCGCTCAGCGCGCGCCGGACGCGAGCCACGCCGTGACTTCCTCGCGGTCGTGGTAGAGGTGCTTCAGGCGGAAGCGGTGCGGCCGCCCCGCCAAGGCCTGCGCGACGATCTCGCGCGCGCGGCCCACTTCCTCCCAGCGCTTCTTCATGGGGAGCTTCAGGTTGAAGATCGCCTCGCGGCACCAGCCCTCGGCGACCCAGCGCGCCGCGAGCGCGCACACCCGCGACGGGCTTTCCACCATGTCGCACACCATCCAGTCGACGGGCTCGGGAGGGCGGAAGCGGAAGCCGTCCTCGCGGCGGTGCTTCACCTGCCCCGTCTCCAGGAGCGCCGGGTCCATCGGCCCGTTGTCCACCGCCGCCACCATGAGCCCGCGGCGCACGAGCTGCCATGTCCATCCTCCCGGCGAGGCGCCGAGATCGACCGCGGTCATGCCCGCGCGCAGCCGCTTGCCGGCCTCCTCCTCGCCCACGAAGACCGAGATCGCCTCGGCGAGCTTGAGCGTGGAGCGCGAGGGCGCCCCGCCCGGCATGCGAAGCCGCGGGATTCCCATGGGCCAGGAGGAGGAGGAGGCCACCCGCGAGAGGCCGACGTGGCACGCCGTGCCGCCGACGAAGAAGACGTGCAGCCGCTCGGGCGCCGCGGCGACGTCCAGCGCCACCCCGGCGCGCAGGAGGCCGCGCCGCAGGTGCGGCTCGAGCGGGCGCGCGAGCGCCGCGAGGGCCTTGCCGTCGTTGGTGTCCGGCGTCTCGATGAAGAGCTCGCGAAAGGACGATCCCAGCCTCGCCGCCTCGGCCACGATGGGCGACACCCGGTCGCCGACCGGCAGGTCGGCGAGCATCGCGCCGCAGCGCACCACCTGGCGGGGAAAGACCAGCGCCGCCGCGTCGACGCGGCGCGCAAGAGCGGCAGCGGACGGTGCGTCGTGGGGATGGAAGGTCGCGAAGGCGCTGTCCGGGCGCGCCTTCACGAAGCCCCCGACGCCGGAGTCGGCGGCCAGTGCCGTGAGCTCCTGCGCGCATTCCTTCTCGAAGCCCGCCCGGCAATAGGCGAGCAGGTTGGCCGGGCCCGGGGACATGGCCGCGGCCTCAGGCCGCGGCGCGCGCGCCGCGGAACAGGGAGAAGAAGTTCCGGGTGGTCGCCTCGGCCACCGCCTCCAGCGGCACGTCCCTCAGCCGGGCGATCTCCTCGGCCACGTGGCGCACGAAGGACGGCTCGTTGGTGCGGCCCCGGTGCGGGACGGGCGCGAGGTACGGCGCGTCCGTCTCCACGAGCATGCGCTCGAGCGGCACGCGCCGCGCGACTTCCTTGAGCGCCTGCGCGTTCCTGAAGGTGACGATCCCCGAGAAGGAGATGAGGAAGCCGAGCCGCATGGCGGCCTCGGCCACCTCGGCCGTCTCGGTGAAGCAGTGCATCACGCCGCCCACCCGGGACGCGCCCTCCTCCTCCAGGATCGCGATCGTGTCGGCCGCCGCCTCCCGGGTGTGGATGACCAGCGGCTTGCCGCACGCGAGCGCGGCGCGCACGTGGACGCGGAAGCGCTGGCGCTGCCATTCGGTGTCGCCCTCGACGCGGAAGTAGTCCAGCCCCGTCTCGCCGATGGCGACGACCTTCGGGTCGGCGGCGAGCGCCACGAGCTCCTCCACGCTCGCCTCGCGGCCGTCGCGCCGCTCGTCCGGGTGAACCCCCGCGGTGCACCACAGGTTGGGCTGCGACTTCGCCACGGCGAGCACGCCCGGGAAGCCGGAGAGCGTGGTGGAAATGGTGAGCGCGTGCGTGACGCCGCCCGCGGCCATGCGCGAGAGCAGCGCCGGCAGCTCGGCGCGCAGCTCCGGGAAATCGAGGTGGCAGTGGGAATCGACCAGCATGGCGCGCATTCTACCGGCGCGCGCCCGGGGCGGCGCGGGCCTCTACAGCGTGTGCGTCGGCCGCGAGGACTGGAGCGCCCCGGCGAGCAGTCCCTCGACGCGCTTCTTGAGCTCGCGGCCGGTCTCGTTGTCCGGCAGTTGCACGCCGAAGCCCTGCGGGCGGTTGCTCGCCGCATGCGCCGGGTTGACCCAGGCCACGTGGCCCTGGATCGGGATCTTCACGCCGTCGTCGAGAAGCGACAGCAGGACCAGGACTTCCTCGCCGAGCCGGTGGTCGCGGGTGCTCGGCACGAAGATCCCGCCCCCGCGCAGCAGGGGAATCCAGGCCGCGTAGAGCGCGGCCTTGGAGCGGATCACTAGGGAGAAGACTCCCGGTCTCGCGACGGCTGGGTCGGTGGCGGCTTCGCTCATGGCTCACGCAAGTGTGGCGCGATTGTAGGCCATCATCAAGTGCTCGGCCGCGAGCCGCGCGTTCAGCGGGTGCGAGACGAGCCGCCTCGCCTCCAGGAGTTCCCGGTCGAGGGCGAGCAGGCGCTCGAGCCGCGCGCGCCGCGCCTTCGCCTTCAGGGCGGGCACGCAATCGACATGGTGGCGCGGCTCCGAGGCGTTCTTCAGGCGCAGGAGGTCGTGCACCCAGGTCTGCATCACGAAGATCGTGCGCTCCAGGAGCGGGCGGTCGATGCCGGCCGAAAAGGAAAGCGAATGGGCGCCGTCGGGGCGCGAGAGCTCGGCCACCACCTTGCGGCGCCACTCGCGCTCCTCGGGCTGCGCAAGGCGCGCGGCGAGCATCGGCGCCCCGCCCGCCAGCGCGAGGGCCGCCCCGGCATCCTGCGCCCCGCCGGAGGCGAGCCACGCGAGGGCCTCGTCCCGCGCCGGCGCGCGCAGCGCGACGGACTCGCAGCGGCTGCGGATGGTGGCCAGGAGGCGCGCGGGCCGGTCCGCCACCATGACGATCACCGTCGCCGGCGGCGGCTCCTCGAGCGTCTTGAGCAGCGCGTTGGCCGCCGCGGGCTGCAGGGCCTCGGCGGGGTGGATCACGACGGCACGGTGGCCGGCGCGGTGCGTCGAGAGCGCCACGAAGTCGCGGATCCGGCGCACCTGGTCGATCTTGATGACGAGGCTCTTCTTCGAATCCTTGCCCGCGTCGGCGTCCGCGGCATCGCCCTCGCCCTCCTCCGATGCCTCGGGGACGATCTCGCGGTAGTCGGGGTGGTTCGACTGGCTGAACCAGTGGCACGAGGGGCACTCGCCGCAGGCGAAGCGGTCGATCGGCGACTCGCACAGCAGGCTCCGCGCGAGCTCGCGCGCGAAGTCCACCTTGCCGATGCCGGTGCGTCCGGACACGAGCAGCGCATGCGGCATCCGCGGGCGGCGGGCGAGGAGGCGACCGAGGGCCTCGCGGTGCCAGGGGGCGGCGATCACGGGAAGGCCCCCGCGAAGGACTCGGCGAGCCGCGCGCGCACTTCCTCGAGGCTGCCCGAGGCGTCGATCACTCGGAAGCGCTCCGGCGCCTGGCGCGCGCGCTCGAGGTAGGCGTCGCGCACGCGCCGGAAGAAATCGCCCTCCTCGCGCTCGAACTTGTCCGGCGTGCGGCTCTGCGCCCGCTGGCGCTCCCACGCGATCTCGGGCGCGAGGTCGAAAAGGAAGGTCGCGTCCGGCTGGCGCCCCGGGTGCACCAGCGACTCGAGGGCCCGGAAGACGGCGCGGTCCAGGCCCCGGCCGCCGCACTGGTACGCGTAGGTCGCGTCGCTGAACCGGTCGGACACGACCCAGGCGCCGCGCCTGAGCGCCGGCTCGATCACCTGCACGAGGTGCTCGCGCCGCGCCGCGAACATGACGAGCGCCTCCGTGGTCCCGTCCATCGGCTCGTGGAGGACGAGGCCGCGCAGCTTCTCGCCCAGGGGAGTGCCGCCCGGCTCGCGGGTGAGCACGGCCTCGACGCCGCGCGCCCGGATGCTCGATGCGAGGAACTCGAGGTGCGAGGACTTGCCCGCGCCGTCGATGCCCTCCACCGTGATGAATCGCGCCGCGGTCATGATCGTCCCAGCTGGTATTTTGCCACCGCCCGGTTGTGCTCCTCGAGGGTACGCGAGAACTGGTGCGAGCCGTCGCCCTTGCCGACGAAATAGAGGAACCCGGTGGCGGCGGGATTCGTCGCGGCCTCGAGCGAGGCCGCGCCCGGCATGGCGATGGGCGTGGGGGGCAGCCCGTCGCGGACATACGTGTTCCAGGGCGTGTCGGCCTGCAGGTCGCGCTTTCGCAGGTTGCCGTCGAAGCCTTCGCCCAGCCCGTAGATCACCGTGGGATCGGTCTGCAGGCGCATCCCCTTCCGGAGGCGGTTCACGAACACCGAGGCGATGGCCGGGCGCTCCCCGGCCCGTCCGGTTTCCTTCTCGATGATGGAGGCGAGGATGAGCGCCTCGTAGGCGGTCGCGAGCGGCAGCGCCGGATCGCGCCCTTCCCACGCCTTCGCGAGCCGCCGGTCCATCTCCGCGAGGGCGCGCTTGAGGATCTCGACGTCGGTCGTGCCCGCCACGAAGCGATAGGTATCGGGGAAGAAGCGCCCCTCCAGCGCGCCCCCGCCCGCCCCCAGCGCCTCGCGGACCTCGGCCTCGGACTTCCCGGCGAGAGTCGCGCGGATGTGCGGGTGCGCCTTCATCTGCGCCATCCATTGCCGGAAGTTCGTGCCCTCCACGAAGACGATCTCCACGGGAAGCACGTCTCCCCTGGCGAGCTTGTCCAGGAGCTCGAGCGGCGTGAGGGGCGCCGCCACGCGGTAGGTACCCGCCTGCAACGACCCGGCCTTGCCCAGGAGGCGCCCGAGGATCCAGAACGCGTGCGGCTCGGGCAGCAGGCCCTCGTCGGCGAGGCCGCGGGCCACGCCCTTCAGGCTGGCGCCGCTCTTCACCGTGAAGTCGAAGGGCACGCGCGGCGGCTCGAGCGGGCTCAGGCAGAACCACGCCCCCCACGCGGCCGCGGCGAGGAGCGCGCCGGCGGCCAGGAGCGCGAGCCTACGGGCCGCGCGCATCGTCTTCCTCGATGAGGCGCTGGAAGCGGCGCGCGAGCGGGCCCGGCGCCCAGAGCCGCTCGCCCAGGGCGGCCACCGGCCAGAGGCCGATCACGCTGTTGGTGAGGAAGGCCTCGTCGGCGCCCTCCAGCTCGTCGAACCCCGCGTCGCGCACCTCGCAGGCGATGCCCTCGGCGCCCGCGAGCGCGAGGATGCGCCCGCGCTGGGCGCCCTCCACGCCGCAGCGCGTGAGGGCCGGCGTGACGAGAGTGCCGCCGCGGGCGAAGAAGACGTTGCTCGAGGTGGCCTCCACGAGCCGCCCCTCGCAATCGGCGAGCAGGCCCTCGCGGATCGCGGGGTCGCGCCACTCGGCCCGGGCGAGGACGTTCTCCAGGCGGTTCAGGGACTTCACGCCCGCGAGCCGCGGCTGGATCGCGAGGGCGAGCTCGCAGCGGCGCACGCGCACGCCCTCGCGCGCGGCTTCCGGGGCCGAGGGCACGCCGGGCCACGCCGCCACGATGCGCGTGGGCTCGGCGTCGTCGCCGAAGGCGTATCCCCGTCCCGTCGTCCCGCGGGTCACGATCACCTTCACGACCGCCTCGTCCGGAGCGACGCGGGCGATCTCCGCGAGGAGAAGCGGCTCGGGCGGGCATGCAAGCGCCAGGCGCGCGCAGTCGCGGGAGAGCAGGCGGTAGTGGCCGGGCCAGTTGAGCGGCCGGCCGGCGCGGGCCACGAGGGTGCGGAAGACCCCGTCGCCGTACGCGAGCCCGCGGTCGGAGGCGTCGATCGACCGGGCGGGCTGCCCGTTGACGAGAAAGGAGGCCATTCCCGCCGCGCGCCGTTCGCGCCCCGGGTTGCCTAGCGCAGGCGCCGGAACGCGAGCGTCCCGTTCGTGCCCCCGAACCCGAAGGAGTTCGAGAGGCCGACGTCGATCGCCATGTCGCGCGCCGTGTTGGGCACGTAGTCGAGGTCGCAGGCGGGATCGGGGTTCGCCAGGTTGATGGTCGGGGGGGAGACCTGGTGGTGGATGGCCAGCACCGTGATGAGGGCCTCCACGCCGCCGGCCGCCCCGAGGAGATGGCCGTGCATCGACTTGGTGGAGTTCACGGCCAGTCGCTTCGCGTGGTCGCCGAATGCCGCCTTCACCGCCGCGGTCTCATTGGCGTCGCCCAGGGGCGTCGAGGTGCCGTGCGCATTGAGGTACTGGACCTCGTCGCCGTTGATGCCGGAATTCCTGAGGGCCGCGAGCATGGCGCGGCGGGGGCCGTCCATGTTCGGGGCGGTGATGTGGCCCGCATCGCCGCTCATGCCCATGCCCGCGAGCTCGGCATAGATGCGCGCGCCGCGCTTTTTCGCGTGCTCCAGCTCCTCGAGGATGAGGATGCCCGCGCCCTCGCCCAGCACGAAGCCGTCGCGGTCGCGCTCGAACGGGCGCGATGCCGTGGCCGGGTCGTCGTTGCGCTCGGACAGGGCCTTCATGGAGCAGAACCCGCCCATGCCCGACAGGCAGATCGTGGCCTCGGTGCCGCCGGCGATCATGACGTCGGCGTCGCCGTACTCGATCATGCGCCCGGCCTCGCCCACGCAGTGCGAGCTCGTCGTGCAGGCCGACACCATCGACACGTTGGGCCCCTTGGCGCCGAACTGGATGGAGATGATGCCGGCGACCATGTTGATGATCGAGCCGGGCACGAAGAACGGTGAGATGCGCCGCGGCCCCTTGGCGCCCATCTCGAGGATGTTGTCCTGGATCATGGGCAGCCCGCCGATCCCCGAGCCCACCACCACGCCCGTGCGCTCGGCGTTGGACTCGTCTATCGCGAGGCCGGCGTCGTCCAGCGCCAGCTTCGTGGCCGCGATGCCGAAGTGGACGAAGGTGTCGGAGCGGCGCGCCTCCTTGGGCGGCATCCACTGCGTGGCGTCGAACCCCTTCACCTCGGCCGCGATCCGGGTCGCGAGGAGCGCGGGGTCGAACCTCGTGATCGGGCCGACGCCGCTCCTGCCGTTGACGAGGTTGTCCCACGCCTGTGCGATGCCGGTGCCGACGGGGGAGACGATTCCGAGGCCAGTGACGACGACGCGGCGTTTGCTCATGGAGTCGCGGGGAGTGTGGGCGGGGAGTGGATGTGAAAAGGGGGCCGGCGAAGCGGCCCCCGTCAGCTGCTGGGGACGGGGCCCCCTCGGCCTATTGCTTCAGGTGCGCCTTCACGTAGTCGATCGCCTGCTGGACGCTCGTGATCTTCTCGGCGTCCTCGTCGGGGATCTCGCACTCGAACTCCTCTTCCAGGGCCATCACCAGCTCGACGTTGTCGAGAGAGTCCGCGCCAAGGTCCTCGACGAACGAGGATTCGTTCTTCACGTCGGCTTCTGCGACGCCGAGTTGCTCGGCGACGATTTTCTTGACGCGCGCTTCAATGTTCTCCATCGGGTCCTCCACTGTTTTTCGGGAATTCTGGGCGATGCGAAAAATCGGTGCATTTTACCATAGGGGCCCCGCGCGGACGCCCCGCGCTCGCCTTCAGTCCATGAACATCCCGCCGTTCACGTGCAGGGTGGCGCCGGTGACGTAGGCCGCCCCCGGGGAGCACAGGAAGGCCACAGCGGCGGCGATGTCCTCGACCCGCCCCAGCCGTCCCAGGGGCACGCTGTCCACGAGCTTCTTGACCTGGTCCTCGGCCAGCGCGCGCGTCATGTCCGTCTCGATGAAGCCGGGCGCCACGCAGTTGACGGTGATGTTGCGGCTGCCGACCTCGCGGGCGAGGCTCTTGGAGAAGCCCACGATCCCGGCCTTCGCGGCGGCGTAGTTGGCCTGGCCCGGGTTGCCGGTGAACCCGACCACCGAGGTGATGTTCACGATCCGCCCGCCCCTCGCCTTCATCATCCCGCGCAGGACCGCGCGCGACAGGACGAACACGCTCTTCAGGTTGGTCGCCAGTATCTCGTCCCACTCCTCGTCCTTCATGCGCGCGAGCAGGTTGTCGCGGGTGACGCCGGCATTGTTCACGAGGATGGCCACGGGCCCGAACTCGGCCGCCACCTTGTCGGCGAAGGCCGCGCAGGCCGCGGCGTCGCGCACGTCGAGCACGCGGCCGGCCCCCTTGCCGCCGGCCTCGGCGATCGACCTCGAGACCTGCTCCGCCCCCTTGTCGGAGGTGGAGGTCCCGACGACGACGGCCCCGGCCCGGGCGAGCGCGAGGGCGACGGCCTCGCCGATCCCGCGCGAGGCCCCGGTGACGATGGCGACTTGTCCGTTCAGCATGGCGTCCTCAGGCAATGGCGGCTGCTAGCGCCGCCGAATCGGTGATCGCGACGGCTTCCACGCCGTCCACGGAGCGCTTCACGAGGCCGGCGAGCACCTTGCCGGGCGCGCATTCCACGATGCGCGTCACCCCGCCCGCGTGCAGGAAGCGCATCGTCTCGACCCAGCGGACCGGGCGGAAGAACTGCTCGACGAGGGCCTGCCGGATGCGGTCGGGGTCGTCGAAGGCTGCCACGTCCGCGTTCTGCACCACGGGCACCTTCGGCGCGGCGACCGGCAGGCCGGCGAGGCGCTCGCGCAGGCGCTCGGCCGCGGGCCGCATGAGGGAGCAATGCGACGGCGCGCTCATGGGCAGCATCCTGGCGAGCTTCGCCCCGTGGGCCTTGGCCGCCGCCATGCCGCGCTCGACGGCCGCGCGATGGCCGGCGATGACGACCTGGCCCGGCGAGTTCAGGTTGGCAGGCTCGAGCACCTCGCCCTGGGCGGCCTCCGCGCACACCTGCGCGATAAGGTCGTCGGTGAGCCCCACGATGGCGGCGATGCCGCCCGTGCCCTCGGGCACCGCCTCCTGCATCGCCTGGGCGCGAAGGCGCACGAGGGGCAGCGCGTCCTCGAAGCGCAGCGCCCCGGCCGCGACGAGCGCCGAGTACTCGCCCAGGCTGTGCCCCGCGAAGAACGCCGGCATCGGGCCGCCGCGCTCCTGCCAGGCGCGCCAGCAGGCCACGCCCGCGGTGAGCATGAGCGGCTGCGTGACCACCGTGCGCGCGAGTGCCTCGGCCGGGCCCTGCGCCGCCAGCGCCCAGAGGTCCTCGCCGAGGATGGCGGAGGCCTCGCGGAACGTGCGTTCCACGACGGGCGAGTCGGCGAAGCCGCCCATCATGCCCACCGACTGCGAACCCTGTCCCGGGAAGACCACCGCGAATTTCGTCATTTCCTCACCAGCGAACGAGAACGGAACCCCACGTGAAGCCGCCGCCCACGCCCTCCATGAGGACGAGGTCGCCGCGCTTGATGCGCCCGTCGCGCACCGCGACGTCCAGGGCGAGCGGGATGGAGGCGGCCGAGGTGTTGGCGTGGCGGTCGACCGTCACCACGCACTTTTCGGCCGGGATGCCCAGCTTCTTCGCCGTGTGCGTGATGATGCGCACGTTGGCCTGGTGCGCCACGAACCAGTCCAGGTCGGAGACCGCCAGGCCGTTGGCCGCGAGCGCCTCGTGCGCGCTCTCCTCGAGCACGCGCACGGCGAGCTTGAACACGGCGCCCCCGTCCATCTTGAGCGTGGGATCGCCCCGGACCTGGCCGCCGCAGACGTGGCCGGGCGTGTTGAGGATGTCGGCGTAGTGCCCGTCGGCGTGCAGGTGCGCCGAGAGGACGCCGGGATCCTGCGCGGCCTCCAGCACCACGGCCCCCGCCCCGTCGCCGAAGAGCACGCAGGTGCCGCGGTCCTTCCAGTCGAGGATGCGCGAGAACACCTCCGCGCCGACGACGAGGGCGCGCTTGTGCATTCCGGAGCGGATGAACTGGTCGGCCGTGGCCAGGGCGTAGACGAAGCCCGTGCACACTGCCTGCACATCAAAGGCCGCGCCGTGGCGGATCCCGAGCTTCTTCTGCAGCAGGCAGGCGCTGGACGGGAAGACCATGTCCGGCGTGGAGGTCGCGAGCACGATGAGGTCGATGTCGCCGGGGCGCAGCCCTGCGGCCGCCAGCGCCTGGCGGCAGGCCGCGAGCGCCAGGTCGCTGGTCGCCTCGCCCTCGGCGGCGATGTGCCGCTCGCGGATGCCGGTGCGGGAGACGATCCACTCGTCGGTCGTCTCCACCATCGACTCCAGGTCGCGGTTGGTGAGCGTCTTCTCCGGGAGGTAGCTCCCGGTGCCGGCGATGCGCGAGCGGATCGCCGATCCCGGAGCCCGGCTCACGCGGCGGCCTCGGCAGGCCCCGCGCGGCCCGAGCCCGCGAGCACGCCCAGGGCGTGCAGGCGCGCGATCTCGGCGGCGATGCGATCGTTCAGGCCGTGGCCCACCTCCGCGTCGGCGCGCTCGAGGGCGGTGGCGAAGGCGAGGCGGTCCGCGGAACCGTGGCTCTTCACCACGATGCCGCGAAGGCCCAGCAGCGTGGCGCCGTTGTACCGGCGATGGTCCATGCGGCGGCGGAAGGCCATGAGGATCGGCGCCGACACGAGCTTGGCGAATTTCGTGAGGAGGTTCCTGTCGTATTCCGCCTTGAGGAACTCGCCCATCATGCGGGCCAGGCCCTCGGAGGCCTTGAGCGCCACGTTGCCGGTGAAGCCGTCGCAGACCACGACGTCGGTGGTCCCGTTGTAGATGTCGTTGCCCTCCACGTTGCCGTGGAAGTTGAGCGTGCTCGCCTTGAGGAGCTCGCCGGCCTTCTTGACCACCTCGTTGCCCTTGATCTCCTCGGAGCCGATGTTGAGCAGGCCCACCGAGGGCCGCGCGCGCTCCTCCACCGCCTCGACGAGGGCGGCGCCCATCACCGCGAACTGCAGCAGGTGGTCGGGCGTGCAGTCGGCGTTGGCGCCGAGGTCCAGGACGTAGACCGTGCCCTTCCTGGTGGGCAGCACGCCGCAGATGGCGGGGCGGTCGATGCCGGACAGGGTCTTCAGCACGAACTTGGCCGTGCCCATCAGGGCGCCGGTGTTTCCCGCGCTCACGCACGCCTGTGCCCGGCCCTCCTTCACGAGGTCGATCGCCAGGCGCATCGAGGAGTGGCGCTTGGTGCGGATCGCCGTGCGGATGTCCTCGTCCATGCCGACCACCTCGGTGGCCGCCACGATCTCGATGCGCGGGTGGCCCGCGGCGCCCAGGCGCGCGAGCTCGGCCGAGAGCGGCTCGGCGAGCCCCACGAGCAGCAGGCGCGCCTCGCCATGGGAGGCGAGGAAGTCGACGCAGGCGGGGACGGTCACCGACGGCCCATGGTCACCTCCCATGGCGTCGACGGCGATGACGGTCTTCATGGCAGCGGCTGCCATGGCAGGGGAGCCAGTCGGCCGGCCAACGGGCCGTCCGCCCGGAGGCTCAATCCTTGGTCTTGATGACCTTCTTGCCGCGGTACACGCCCGAGGGCGAGATGTGGTGGCGAAGGTGCGTCTCGCCCGTGGTGGGCTCGACGGCGGTGGGCGGGTTGGTCAGGAAGTCGTGCGCCCGGTGCATGCCGCGCTTGGACGGCGACTTCTTGTTCTGTTGGACAGCCATGGTGTTCTCCTTGGAATCGGGTCTTTATTTCGTTCCGGGTCGCTTGAGTCCGGCCAGCGCCGCGAACGGCGACGGCTTGCCCTCACCCTCCCGTCCGGCCTCCGGCTCCGGCTCGATGCCGGGCTTGCACGGGACCATGGGCAGGCTGAGGATCACGGCTTCCTCGACCAGGTCCCTCACATCCAGGGGCCCGGTCGCGACCACGAAATCCTCCTGGTCGCCCTCTTCCTCGAAGGCGGGAAGTTCCTCCTCCGAGCCGACCAGCACCAGCCGGTCTTCGATCGCGACCTCGTGCCGGAACGCTTCGAAACTACGCTGGCACGTGAGAAAAACGAAGCCGTTGATTATACACGACACTACGGGCCGGCGGACACCGTCCAGGCGGGCCGTGACCTTGTAGCGAAGCTCCCCGTCCGGGGAAGCGAGCTCGTCGGCGAGGTTCTCCAGCTCGCCCGGGCGAATGACGCCCTCGAACACGGTAACCTTCGCGGACAGGCGCTCGGGATCGATGAGTTGCTGTGCATCCATGCTTCGATTCATGGTAGAGTTAGCTTTAATAACAGTCAACAGTATATTGATTTGAAAGATTTTTCTCTTGTACTCGCTTCGGGCTCCCGGTACCGCGCGGAGCTCCTCGGCCGGCTGGGCCTCGCCTTCGAGTCGTGGGCGCCAGCGCTCGACGAGGCCCCCCTTGCCGGGGAATCATGCGCCGAAACGGCCCGCCGGTTGGCCCGCCTGAAGGCCGAGGCGGCGCTCGGACGCTTCCCGGGCGCGTGGGTCATCGGCTCAGACCAGGTGGCCGAGCTGGGCGGCAGCCCCCTGGGCAAGCCGGGCAACCGCGAGAACGCGCGTACCCAGCTGCGGGCCATGAGCGGCCGCAGCGTCGTCTTCCATACCGGCCTGTGCCTGCTCGCCGGCGGCCGGGTCCACGAGGCGATGGTACCCACGCAGGTGGCGTTCCGTGACCTCGCGGACGCGGAGATCGAGCGCTACCTCGACCGCGAGCCCGCCTTCGACTGCGCCGGGAGCGCCAAGTCCGAGGCCCTCGGCATCACCTTGCTCGCCAGCCTGCGCGGCGACGACCCGACCGCGCTCGTGGGCCTGCCGCTCATCGCGCTGGCCGCCATGCTGCGCAGCGAGGGCGTGCCGGTTCCGTGAGCGAGCCCGCCGCCCTCTACCTCGTCCCCGTCCCCCTGGCCGAGGACACGCGCCCGGAGGATGCGCTTCCCGCGCCGGCCATTGCCCGCGTGCGGACCCTCGGCGACTTCGTGGTCGAGAACGCGAAGAGCGCGCGCCGCTTCCTCTCGGCGTGCGGCCACCCGGGGCCCATCGCCTCCCTGCGGCTGTCCGTGCTCGACGAGCACACGCCCGAGGGCGACGTGGACGCGCTCCTCGCGCCGCTTCGCGAGGGCCGGGACATGGCCCTGCTTTCGGAAGCCGGGGCCCCGGCGGTGGCCGATCCCGGGGCGCGGCTCGTGGCCGCCGCCCACGCGGAGGGCTTTCGCGTGGTCCCCCTGCCGGGTCCGTCCTCCATCCTGCTGGCCCTGATGGCCTCGGGCCTCGAGGGCCAGCGCTTCCGCTTCGCGGGGTACCTGCCCGTCGCGGGGCCCGAGCGCGTGGCGGCCATCCGCGAGCTCGAATCGCGCTCGGCCGCCGCGCGCGAGACCCAGGTCTTCATCGAGACGCCCTACCGCAACGATGCCCTGCTCGCCGAGCTGCTTCGCACCTGCCGCGAGGACACGCGGCTGGCTGTGGCCGCGGAATTGACCGGCGCCGCGGAGAGCATCCGGTCGGCGAGCGTGGGCGAATGGCGGTCGCGGCCGGCGCCGCCGGGCAAGCGCCCGGCCATCTTCCTGCTCCTGGCCGCCTCGCGCGCCGCCAGGCGCTAGCGCGCCGGCGTCGCTTCCCGGGAATACAGGTTGTTCTGCCGCAGCAGCAGGTAGACGCTTTCGGCGGAAACCGGCGCCGAGAAGTAGAAACCCTGGCCCGTGCGGCATCCCTTTTCGCGAAGGAGCGCCAGCTGCCCGGCCGTCTCCACGCCCTCGGCGATCGTCTCCAGGTCGAGGCTCCTCGCCATGTTGATGATCGCCACGACGATCGCGGCGTCGTTGGGGTCGACGGTGATGTCGCGGATGAAGGACTGGTCGATCTTGAGCTTCTGGATCGGCAGGCGCTTCAGGTACGAAAGGCTCGAGTACCCGGTGCCGAAGTCGTCGATGGCCAGGTGCACGCCCATCTCGGAGAGCCGTCCCAGCAGCAGGATCATCCCCTCCGTCTGGCGCATCACCTGGCTCTCGGTGATCTCGAGCTCGAGCCACTTCGGGTCGAGCTTCGTGTCTTCCAGGACGCGGACCACGGTGTCCAGGAACGCCTTGTCGGCGAACTGGCGCGCCGAGAGGTTCACCGCGATCCGGCGCGGCGCGAGCCCGCGGGCCTGCCACTCCTTGTTCTGCCGGCATGCCTCGCGCAGGACCCACTCGCCGATCTCGTTGATGAGGCCGGTCTCCTCGGCGAGCGGGATGAAGTCGCCGGGCATCACGGTGCCGCTGTCCTCGGTCTTCCAGCGCACCAGGGACTCGACGGCGACGATCTCGCCGGTGTCGAGGTTCACCTCCGGCTGGTAGTGCAGCACGAAGTCCTTCTGCAGGACCGCGCGGCGCAGCGCCGACTCCAGGGTCATGCGGCGCTTCACCGCGATGTTCATCTGCGCGGTGAAGTACTGGTACGTGTTCTTGCCGATGCCCTTGCCGTGGAACATGGCGGTGTCGGCGTTCTTCATGAGCGTCTGCGCGTCGCGGCCGTCCTCGGGGTAGACCGCGATGCCCACCGACCCGCTCACGTGCTGCTCGGTGCCGCCCAGGGAGAAAGCGGCGCGCAGCGAGTTGAGGATCTTCTGCGCGACGACCGAGGCGCCGCGGCCGTCCTCGAGATTGTCCAGCAGGACGATGAACTCGTCCCCGCCCTGGCGGGCGATCGTGTCGCCCGCGCGCACGCACTCGGACAGGCGGCGCGAGACCTGGCGCAGCAGCTCGTCGCCCACGTCGTGCCCGAGCGTGTCGTTGATGTTCTTGAAGTTGTCCAGGTCGATGAAGAGCACAGCCACCTTGCGCCCGCTCCTCTCGGCGCGCGCGATCGAGTGCCCCAGGCGGTCCTGGAGGAGCCCCCGGTTGGGCAGGCCCGTGAGGTTGTCGTGGTAGGCGAGGTGCTGGATCCGCTGCTGGATCGCCTTGCGGTCGGTCACGTCGCGCGAGTTGAATACCACCCCGCGGATGTGCGGGTTGTCGACGCAGTTGGTGCCCAGCGACTCGAAGGTGCGCCACTGGCCGTCGCGGTGGCGGATGCGGAACTCGAGCGGCTCGCGGAAGTGGCTCGTCTCGACGATGCGCATGAAGGCGTTGCGCGCGGCCTCGACGTCCTCGCGGTGGACCAGGTCGAAGACGTTGCGGCCGATCGTCTCGGACGGGTCGTAGCCCAGGAGGTTCTTCAGGGCGAGGCTCTGGTAGAGGATGGCGCCGTCCGCGGCGAGCACCGAGATGAGGTCGAGCCCGCTCTCGGTGAGCACGCGGAAGCGCGCCTCGCTCGCCTCCAGGGCCCGTTCCGTCTCCTTGTAGCCCGTCACGTCCGTGATGGTCCCGATGAGCCCCGCGACCTTGCCCTCCTGGTCCACGAAGCTCACCTTGTTGTAGAGCATCTCGCGCTGGCGGCCCCCGGTGGTGGGCATCAGCGCCTCGTACTGCACCGAGGACTGCCCGGCGAGGAGCGGCCGGTCGCGCTCGTCGTGGATGGCGGCGATCGGCTCGTCGAACATGTCGTGGACGCTCTTGCCCACCCAGTCCTTGCCGTCGCCCCACAGCTCGTGCCAGGCGCGGTTGTACACCCGGTAGCGGCCCTCGAGGTCCTTGAAGTAGACCGGGTTGGGGATCGCGTCCATCAGGGCGCGCGTGAAGTGCAGCTGCTCCTTGAACGCCGCCTCGGTGCGCCGGGCCTCGGTCACGTCCGAGCACATGACGAGCATGCCCACGATGCGGTTGTCCTCGTCTCGCAGGGGCGCGGCCGAGCCGCCGACGTGGATCGGCGTGCCATCGGCACGCACCCGTTCGAGATGCAGGTCGGTGAGCTCCTGGCCGGCAAGCACGCGCTCGCGCAGCTCCCTCGCCTCTTCCGTCCTCTCCTCCGGCACGAACGGCGCGCGCCGCCCCAGGGCCTGCGCGCGCGTGAAGCCGAAGGTGCGCTCCGCGGCCGGGTTCCAGAGCGTGATCATGCCCTCGAGGTCGGTGGCGTAGATCGCGATGGGCGAGGTCTCGATGATCGCGGAGAGGAACCTGTTCGTGGAGTGGAGCGCCCGGTCGCGCGCGCGCTGCTCGGTGAGGTCCGCGTAGGCGCAGATGATGAACTTCGGGTTGCCCGCGCTATCGCGCATGAGCCCGGGGGTGCGCCGGACCCAGACCGTGGAGCCGTCGCGGCGGCGCAGCATCTTCTCGACCGGCGGCGGCGCATCGCCCTGGCACGCCCCGCCGAGCGACGCCTTGTCGAACTCGACGTCCTCCGGGCGCGAGACGAGGCAGCAGCTGTTCCCGACGAGCTCTTCCCGCGAGAAGCCGGAAAGCTCGCAGAAGGCCCTGTTCACGAGGAAGAACTCGCCTTCCAGGGACACCAGGGTGAGGCCCACGGCGGTCTGGTCGAAGGCCTCGCGGATGAGCCCGAGCTCGTCGGAAGCGGAGCCGGGCGCGGACCCCGGGCGGCCCAGGAAGTCGTTGATCGCCCGCCGTACCCGGTCCATGGCCCTAGCGCAGGGAGGCCGCGGCGCCCGCCGGGAGCTCAGCCAAAGCCTTCAGGAGGGACTGGGCGGCGCCCGTGCCCAGCCGCTTGGAGAGCTGCTCGAAGTAGTTCTCCTCGGGCGTGAAGTCGACCACGGTCTCGGCCTTGATCACCTCGCGCGCGACGCTGTCGAGGCTTCCGAGCCCGTCGGCGAGCCCTAGCTGGACGGCCCTCTCGCCGGTCCACACGAGGCCCGAGAAGATCTCGGGCGACTCCTTGAGGCGCTTGCCGCGGCCATCGCGGACCGTCTTGATGAACTGCTGGTGGATCTCGCCCAGCATCTGCTTCGCGTGCTCCCGGTGCGCCGGGTTCTCGGGCGCGAAGGGATCGAGGAAGTCCTTGTTCTCGCCCGCGGTGTAGGCGCGGCGCTCGACGCCGAGCTTCTCCATCGCCCCGGTGAGGCCGAAGCTGCTCATGATGACGCCGATCGAACCCACCAGGCTCGCCTTGTCCACGTAGATGCGGTCGGCCGCCACCGCGACGTAGTAGCCCCCCGAGGCGCACAGGTCCTGGATGACCGCGTGCAGGGGAATCTCCGGGTACTTGGCGCGCAGGCGCCGGATCTCGTCGTTGATGTACCCGGACTGCACGGGGCTTCCGCCCGGGCTGTTGATTCGCAGGACCACCCCTTGCGTGTGCTTGTCCTTGAACGCGGCGTTCAGGGCCTGGATCATGCGGTCGGCGCTCGCCCGCGACTCCACGCCGATCACGCCGCGAAGGTCGACCAGCGCCGTGTGCTTGCCGGTGCGCATGGGCTCCGTGGCCGAGCCGCCGATCCACCCGAGGGCGGCGGCCACGACCAGGAAGACGAGCGTGATCCACAGCAGGCGCACGAGCGTCGTCCACTGGCGCGCGCGCCGCTGCTCCTCGAGGGCGCGCAGCGAGAGCTTCTCGAGGGTGGCGCGTTCCCAGCTGGAAGGGTTGGGTTCGGTCATGGCGTCTTCGGGCAGCCGTTCCCGGGAACGGCCTGCGGGATTTCGTCGTGGATGAGGATCCGGCCCTGGCACTCCTCGACGGCGATCGCCTCGAGCCGGCCCCCCCGGCAGGGGCCCGCGACGCACAGGCCGGTGGACGGCTCGAAGATCGCGCCGTGCGTCGAGCACACCAAGTATAGCCCGGTTTCCTCGAAGAACTCGCCCGGCTGCCAGTCGAGCTCGGTCCCCAGGTGCGGGCAGCGGTTCACGTACGCCCGGGCCCTGCCGTCATGGCGCACGGCGAAGCCCTTGCCCGCCCCGCCGGCGGGCGCCCAGTCGAAGCGCACGCCCGCGCCGCCCTCGGCGAGCGCGGCGGACTCGCAGATCACGCGTGCCCGGCCAGCCATAGGCGAAGCTCCTCCACGGACCCGGCGTAATGGCGGGCGGCGCGCTCCCGCAGCAGGGCCTCGCCGTGGGCGCCGTAGGTGACCGCCACGGCGTCCACGCCCGCGTTGGCGGCAAGCTCCAGGTCGTGCGTCGTGTCGCCCACCAGGACCGCGCGCGAGGCTTCCACCCCGGTCTCGTCCAGGATCCTGAGGACCATGTCCGGATGGGGCTTGGGAAAGCCCTCGTCGGCGCAGCGCGTGGCCTCGAAGAAGGGCGCGAGCCCCGAGCTGGCGAGCGCCCGCCCCAGGCCGCGCCGGGACTTTCCCGTGGCCACCGCCAGGCGCAGGCCGCGCCCGCGAAGGTCCTCCAGCAGCCCCGGTATGCCCCCGAAGAGCGGGGCCTCGTGGTCGCGGGCGAGGAAATGGCCGCGGTAGCGGTCGGCGAACTCGCGGGTCCGGGAGGCATCCAGGCCGGGCGCCACGCGCTCCATCGACTGGGCGATGCCCAGCCCGATCACCCATTTCGCCGCCGCCTCGTCCGGCACCGCGAGGCCCATCTCGCGGCAGGCGGCCTGGATGCACGAGGCGATCAGCCCCGTCGAGTCCATGATCGTGCCGTCCCAGTCGAAGATCACCAGCTCGTAGCGCCTCACTCCTTGCCGTCCTCCGCGATGTTCGCCTGCCGGAATGCCTCGAGCTCCGGCGGCAGCGGCGAGCGCACGGTCAGTCGCTCGCCCGTCGCCGGGTGGACGAACGAGAGCTCGGCCGCGTGCAGGAACATGCGCTTGAGGCCGCGCTTGCGCAGCGCCTTGTTCAGGGCGAAATCCCCGTACTTCTCGTCGCCCAGGATGGGATGCCCGATGTGCGCGAGATGCACGCGGATCTGGTGCGTGCGCCCGGTGAGGAGCTCGGCCTCGAGCAGGCTGAACTCGGCGCTCCGGGCCAGGCGCCGGAAGACCGTCTCCGCCTCCTGTCCCTCGCGCTCGTCCACCGAGACGCGCCTCTCGCCCTCCGCGGTCGAGTACTTGCGAAGCGCCACCTTCACGCGGCGCTTGTCGTCGCGGAAGCGCCCGGACACCGCGGCGAGGTAGCGCTTGTCCATCGCTCGCTCGCGCAGGTCCTCGTGCATCGCGGTGAGGGCCGAGCGCTTCTTGGCCAGCAGGAGCACCCCCGAGGTCTCGCGGTCCAGGCGGTGCACGAGCTCCAGGAACTTCGCCTGGGGACGCGCCGCCCTCAGGCGCTCGATGACGCCGTGCGCGATGCCGCTGCCCCCGTGCACGGCGAGCCCGGCGGGCTTGTCCACGGCGAGGACGTGCTCGTCCTCGTGGAGGACGGGCAGCTCGAGCGGCGCGGCCGGCGCGTCGCCCGCCTCGCGCTCGGCCAGCCGGATGGGAGGCACGCGGATGCGGTCGCCGACGGCGAGCCGGTGCGAGGCCTGCACGCGGCCGGAATTGACCCGCACCTCCCCGCTGCGCACGATGCGGTAGACGTGGCTCTTCGGGACGCCCTTGAGCCGCGCGACCAGGAAGTTGTCGAGGCGCTGGCCCTCGCCGGACTCGTCGACGTCGATCCAGCTCACGGCCGGTCCCGCCGAATCGCGTCCTTTGCCTTCGACCCCCATGGGCGCTATACTTGTTATGTCGTTGATTTGAAAGCCTCGCGCGCATCACCGCCACGAGGCTGCGCTTTTCAGCGCACGAATCTGGCGATCGAACCGGGTGCCGCGGAAGGCCCCGAAGCCGGTTAACTTCGCTCACCGGCCATTCCCAGCAGCGATGGTAAACGAATTGACGCGCTCGATTTCACTCTAAAGATTCCCGGCGTGCCGCCACGGAAAGCAACCCGCGGCGCGCCAGACGAAAGCCCCTTCAGAGACATCGCCCCCTTCACTCGCACGCACTTGATGCAGTCAAGACTCGATTCCTGATTTCTCTCGTCCCGGGCCCTGTGAGAAAGGGCCCTCTTCCGTGTTTCGAGCGCGGGAGAAAAAGATGAAGCGAATGCTTTTCAACGCGACCCAGGCGGAGGAACTCCGGGTCGCAATCGTCGACGGTCAGAAGCTCATCGACCTCGACATCGAATCCGCCGGCAAGGAACAGAGGAAGAGCAACATCTACAAGGGTGTCATCACCCGCGTGGAGCCCTCCCTCGAGGCGGCCTTCGTCGACTACGGCGCCGAGCGCCACGGCTTCCTGCCGTTCAAGGAAATCGCCAAGCAGTTCATGGTCAACGACGACGGCGAGTACGGCCGCTCGAAGATGTCCACGCACCTGCGCGTCGGCCAGGAGATGATCGTCCAGGTGGACAAGGACGAGCGCGGCAACAAGGGCGCGGCGCTCACCACGTACGTCTCGCTCGCCGGCCGCTACCTCGTGCTGATGCCCAACAACCCGCGCGGCGGCGGGGTCTCCCGGAGGATCGAGGGAGAGGACAGGAACGAGCTGCGCGAGGTCATGGACCAGCTCCAGGTCCCCGAGGGCATGAGCCTCATCGCGCGCACGGCCGGCATCGGCCGCACGCTCGAGGAGATGCAGTGGGACCTGAACTACCTCCTGCAGCTCTGGCACGCCATCGAGACGGCCGCCAACGACGAGAAGGGCCCGTGCCTCATCTACCTCGAGTCGAGCCTGGTGGTGCGCGCCATCCGCGACCTCTTCCAGCCCGACATCGGCGAGATCCTCGTCGACACGCCGCACATCCACGAGCAGGCCATCGCGTTCATGAGCACGGTGATGCCGGCCAACGTGAACAAGGTGAAGCTCTACCGCGACGACGTGCCGCTCTTCTCGCGCTTCCAGATCGAGCACCAGATCGAGAGCGCCTACCGCCGCGACGTGACGCTGCCCTCCGGCGGCGCCATCGTGATCGACCACACCGAGGCCCTGGTCTCCGTGGACGTGAACTCCGCCCGCGCCACGCGCGGCCACGACATCGAGCAGACGGCGTTCAACACGAACCTCGAGGCCGCCGACGAGATCGCCCGCCAGCTGCGCCTGCGCGACCTGGGCGGCCTGATCGTCATCGACTTCATCGACATGGAGAGCGCGAAGAACCAGCGCGAGGTGGAAAACCGCCTGCGCGACGCGCTCCGCCACGACCGCGCCCGCGTGCAGGTCGGCAAGATCTCGCGCTTCGGGCTGCTCGAGCTCTCGCGCCAGCGCCTGCAGCCTTCGCTGGAGGAGACCACGCACTCCGCCTGCCCGAGGTGCCACGGCACGGGATTCATCCGCGACACCGCCTCCACGGCGCTCCACGTCCTGCGCATCCTCCAGGAGGAGGCCATGAAGGAGAGCACCGCCGCCGTCCGCGTGCAGGTGCCCGTGGACGTCGCGACCTACCTGCTCAACGAGAAGCGCTCGGAGATCATCAAGATCGAGGCCCGCTTCAAGGTCGGCGTGCTGCTCATCCCCAACTCGACGATCGAGACCCCGAACTACCACATCGAGCGCCTGCGGCACGATTCGCCGCTCCTCGACGCGCAGGTGCCCAGCTACGAGATGGTGGGCATCCCCGAGGAGGAGGAAGAGGACCGCCGCCCTGGCCGCGGCGCCCCCGCCAAGGACAAGGACGAGAAGCCCGCGGCCCGGCCCGAGCCGCTGGTGAAGGGCATCACGCCCGACCAGCCGGCCCCGAATGCCGCGCCCGCTCCGGAGGAGGCGCCGGCAGCGGCGGCCCCTTCCGCGGCGCCGGCACCGCGCGAGGAACCGCGCGGCGGGCTCATCGATCGCATCTTCGGCTGGTTCCGCAAGCCGGAAGCTGCGACCACAGCCGCCATTCCTGCGCCGGCAACGGCCGCGCCGAAGGCCTCCGAGGGCATCCTGCGCAAGGAGCGTGAAGGAGGCCGCGGTGGCCGTCGTGGCGAAGGCCGCGGTGGCGAAGGCCGCGGCGGCGAAGGCCGTCGTGGCGAAGGCCGCGGTGGCGAAGGCCGTGGCGGCGAAGGTCGCCGTGGCGAAGGCCGCGGTGGTGAAGGCCGGGGTGGCGAGGCCCGTCGCGGCGAAGGCCGCGGTGGCGAAGGCCGTGGCGGCGAAGGTCGCGGCGGCGAAGCCCGTCGTGGTGAAGGTCGCGGTGGTGAAGGCCGTGGCGGCGAAGGCCGCAGTGGCGAAGGCCGCAGTGGCGAAGGCCGTGGCGGTGAAGGCCGTGGCGGCGAAGGCCGCGGCGGTGAAGGCCGTCGTCGCGGGCAGCCGCAGGGCGAGCCCAGGCCGCCGCGCGAGGCCGCCGTGCCCAGCGCCGGTGCGGACGAGCCCGTGGCCGCCCTCACCTCCCAGGTAGCCATTCCCCCCGCCGACGACCAGGGCGCCGAGGGAGAGGGTGGAGCCCGTCGCCGTCGCAGGCGCGGCCGTGGCCGCGGCGATCGCACCGATCGCGGTGCCGAGTCCGCAGCCGAGTCCGCAGCCGAGGCCGTGGCGGAAGCCCGCGCCGAGCTGTCCGCCATGGACGATGCCGAGCCGGCTCCCGAGTCCACCCGTGCCCCGAGGCCGGAGCGCGCACCGAGGCCGGAGCGCGCGGAAGTCGTCGCCGCGCCGGTTCCGACCCCCGCTGCGGTGATCGAGGCCGCCCCGGTGGCCGAGATCGAGCGCGAAGTGGTCGCCACGCCCATCCCGCACGCGCCCCAGGTGATCGCCTCCTTCGCGCCGCCGCCCGCCACCTACCAGGTGGTGAGCGAGCACGACAAGGTGGCCGACGAGCCGCAACGCCCCGTTCGCCGTCGCCGGCACGAGGCCGGGCAGGACGCGCCGGCCGAGCCGCTGCAGCTCGTCGAGACGGCCGCGGAGCGGATCGCCCCGCCGCCGGCGCCCGAGGAAGAAGCGCCCCGCCGCCCGGTCCGGCGCCGCCGCCAGTCGGCCGCGGGCCAGGCTCCGGACGAGCCGCTGCAGCTCGTGGAGACGGCTCCGGGAGCGGCGGCCGCGGAAGCGAGCCCGCCCCAGCCCTGAGCCATGCCCGCGCCCATCGAGTTCTGGTTCGACTTCTCCTCGCCGTACGGCTACGTCGCCTCGGAACTGATCGACGGCGTGGCCGCGCGGCACGGGCGGGGCGTGAACTGGCACCCGATCCTGCTCGGGCCGATCTTCAAGGCGGTGGGCACCGCGCCGCTCACGACGCTGCCGATCAAGGGCGATTACTCGCGGCATGATTTCGCCCGCATGGCCCGCTACCACAAGGTGCCGTTCCGCCTGCCGGACAAGTTCCCCGTCGGCACGCAGGTGGCGACGCGGGCCTTCTACCTCATCGCCGACGCCGATCCCGCGCGGGCGCGCGACTTCGCCAGGCGCGTCTACCGCGCGTACTTCGCCGAGGGCCGGGACGTGGCCGACCCCGCGGTCGTGATGGAGATCGCCGCCAGCGCGGGCGCGGACCCCGCGGCGCTTGCCGAGCCGCTCAAGGGCGAGGCGATCAAGGATCGCGCGAGGGCGGAGGTCGAGGCCGCCATGAAGGCGGGCGTCTTCGGATCGCCCTACTTCATCGTGGACGGCGAGCCGTTCTGGGGCGTGGACCGCCTTCCGGTCATGGAAGAGTGGATGCAGTCGGGCGGCTGGTAGCCGCGGGGAGGACGCCGTGCTCGAATCGATCGGCCAGATCGCCGTCAACGTGAAGGACACGGCCCGCGCGCGGGCGTTCTACCGCGACGTGCTGGGCCTCAGGCACCTCTTCGACGCGGGGCCCAACCTCGCCTTCTTCCAGTGCGGGGGCATCCGCCTGATGCTCTCGCCCCCGTCGAAGCCCGAGTTCGACAACCCGGGCTCGATCATCTACTACAAGGTGAAGGACCTGGCCGCCACCCACGCGGCCATGGCCGGGCGCGGCGCCGTCTTCGAGCAGCCGCCGCACCTGGTGGCCAACATGCCCGACCACGAGCTGTGGATGGCGTTCCTGCGCGACTCCGAGGGCAACCTGCTCGCCCTCATGGAGGAGCGGCGCCCGGGCTGAGGCGGCCTGCCCTAGCCGCGGCCCATCGCGTAGAACTCGTCGTTGGGCCGCATGGCGGTGAGGTTCGCCATGCGGTTGGAGAGCGCGAAGAACGCCGCGATGGCTCCCACATCCCAGACGTCCTCGTCGGAGAGGCCGTGCGAGTGCAGCGGCGCGAAGTCGTGGTCGTCCACCTTGTGCGCCTCCAGGGCCACCTTCATCGCGAAGTCGAGGATGGCGCGCTCGCGCGGCGAGAGGTCGGCCTTGAGGTAGTTGCCCGCGACCTGGTCCGCGAGGAGCGGGTTCTTGGAGTAGACGCGCAGGATCGCCCCGTGCGCGACGATGCAGTAGAGGCACTTGTTGGCGCTGGAGGTGGCCACGACGATCATCTCCTTCTCCGCCTTCGTGAGGCCGCCCTTCCGCAGCATGAGGGCGTCGTGGTAGGCGAAGAACGCGCGGAACTCGTCCGGGCGGTGCGCCAGGACGATGAAGACGTTGGGGACGAACCCGGCCTTCTCGTGCACCTGGGTGATCCTCGCGCGGATGTCGTCCGGGAGCTCGGAGAGCTTCGGGACGGGGAACCGGCTCACGGCGGGCTTGCTCATCGCTTCCTCCCTTCGGTTCAGCGGGACAGCTCGGCCAGGATCTCCTCGAGGAGCCTCGCCGAGGCCTCCTCCACCATGTCGAGCACCTCCTCGAAGCCCCTGCTGCCCCCGTAGTAGGGGTCGGGCACGTCGAGGCCGCGCCAGCCCTCGGAATGGTCGAGGAACATCGCGACGCGCGCCGGCGACCCGGCCGGCGCCATCGCCTTCAATTGTCGCAGGTGGCCGCGGTCCATGGCGAGGATGCGGTCGAACTCGTGGAAGTCCGCGCCCGTGACCTGGCGCGCGCGCAGCGGCGCGAGGTCGTAGCCGCGCCGCGCGGCGTGCTCGACGCTCCTCGCGTCCGGCGCCTCGCCGACGTGGTAGTCGTGCGTGCCGGCCGAATCCACGCGCAGCCGCCCCAGCACCCCGCGCTCCCGGGCGAGGTGGCGGAACACGCCCTCGGCCGTGGGCGAGCGGCAGATGTTTCCCGTGCAAACGAAGAGCACGCCAGGGCGCCGCTCAGCCACCGCCTACCTCCATCAGGCGCTCGCGCGCCACGCGCAGCTCGTCGCGCAGGTGCGCCGCGCGTTCGAACTCGAGGTTCCTCGCCGCCTCCAGCATCTCCTTCTCGAGCTTCCTCACGCGCTGGTCGAGCTGCTTTTCCCCCAGCGACTCGATGGCGGCCGCCTCCTTGGCGAGGCGCTTGGACTCCTTCGCCCCGTCGGCGTCGTAGGCGCCGTCGATGAGGTCCTTGATCCGCTTGACCACGCCCCGGGGTTCGATGCCGTGCTCCTTGTTGAAGGCGACCTGCTTGGCGCGGCGCCGCTCGGTCTCGCCCATGGCGGCCTGCATGGAGTCGGTCACCCGGTCGGCGTAGAGGATGGCCGAGCCGTTGATGTGGCGCGCGGCCCGGCCGATGGTCTGGATGAGCGCGCGCGCCGAGCGCAGGAACCCCTCCTTGTCCGCGTCGAGGATCGCCACGAGCGAGACCTCCGGCAGGTCCAGGCCCTCGCGCAGCAGGTTGATGCCCACCAGCACGTCGAACAGGCCCTTCCTCAGGTCGCGGATGATCTCCACCCGCTCCACCGTCTCGATGTCCGAGTGCAGGTAGCGCACCTTCACCCCGTGCTCGGCGAGGTAGTCCGTGAGGTCCTCGGCCATGCGCTTGGTGAGCGTCGTCACCAGCACGCGCTCGCCCGCCGCGACCCGCTTGTTCACCTCCGACAGGAGGTCGTCGACCTGCGTGCTCGCCGGGCGCACGATCACCTCCGGATCCACGAGGCCGGTGGGACGCACCACCTGCTCGACCACCTGCGAGGCGTGCTTCGCCTCGTAGTCGGCGGGCGTGGCGGACACGAAGATGGCCTGGCGCAGCTGGCGCTCGAACTCCTCGAACTTGAGCGGGCGGTTGTCGAGCGCCGAGGGCAGGCGGAAGCCGTACGCCACCAGCGTCTCCTTGCGCGAGCGGTCGCCGTTGTACATGGCGCCCACCTGCGGGATGGTGACGTGGCTCTCGTCGATGATGACCAGCGCGTTGGCGGGCAGGTAGTCGATGAGCGTGGGCGGCGGCTCGCCCGGGGCGCGGCCCGAGAGGTGGCGCGAGTAGTTCTCGATCCCCTTGCAGAAGCCCAGCTCGCTCAGCATCTCGAGGTCGAAGTAGGTCCTCTGCTGGAGCCTTTGCAGCTCCAGGAGCTTGCCCTCCTTCTGGAAGAAGTCGAGCCGCTCGCGAAGCTCGGCCTTGATGGCCTCGATCGCCCTGAGCACCGTCTCGCGCGGCGTCACGTAGTGGCTCTTCGCGTACACCGTGAACCGCGGGACGCTCTGCCCGAGGTGCCCGGTGAGCGGGTCGAAGAGCGTGAGGGACTCGATCTCGTCGTCGAAGAGCGAGACCCGGAGCGCCGTCTCGCCCAGCTCGGCGGGGAAGACGTCGATCGTGTCGCCCCGGACCCGGAAGGTCCCGCGCCGGAAGTCCACGTCGTTGCGCGTGTACTGCATCCCCGCGAGGCGCCGCAGGAGGTCGCGCTGGGAGACCGGATCGCGCGCGCGCAGGATGAGGCGCATCTCCTGGTAGTCCTCGGGGTCGCCTATGCCGTAGATGCACGACACCGTCGCCACGATCACCGTGTCCGGGCGCTCCAGGACGCTCTTGGTGGCCGACAGGCGCAGCTGCTCGATGTGCTCGTTGATCGAGCTGTCCTTCTCGATGTAGAGGTCGCGCGAGGGGACGTAGGCCTCGGGCTGGTAGTAGTCGTAGTAGGAGACGAAGTACTCGACGGCGTTCTCCGGGAAGAACTCGCGCATCTCGGAGTAGAGCTGCGCCGCCAGGGTCTTGTTGTGCGCGACGATGAGGGCCGGCCGGCCGGTGCGCGCGATCACGTTCGCCATCGTGTAGGTCTTGCCCGAGCCCGTGACGCCCAGGAGCGTCTGGTAGGCGAGCCCGTCGTTCAGGCCTTCCACCAGCGCCTCGATGGCCGCCGGCTGGTCCCCGGCGGGCAGGAACGGCCGGTGCAGGCGGAACGGGCTGCCGGGATAGGTGACGACGTCGGTCATGGCTGTTTCGGAAGGCGAATCGGCCATTCTAGCAATCCCGAGTTCCTGACGCACCGCCGCCACCTGCCCGCGCGGCAGTCGACAATTCCTTGTTTTGGATTAAGAAACCGGAATTGTGCATCGCAATGAAAGTCACCTATACTGGACCTACCCACGAACACGCCGGCGACGCAAGCGCTGGCGTGGGAAATCGGGGAGACGTCACCTCGTGTCCCTGTCGAGCAGGCCGGAACCAACCTCCGGCCGCGCCGTGAGGGGTTCCGCGCGCCGCGCCCGCAAGGCGGCTGCCGCAGACCCCCAAGGAGCATTTTTTCGTTCCGGCCGCCCCCGAATGCGCCCTTCCCGGCGCCCCCGAGGCGGTCCGGTCACGGACGACTCGATGCAGGGGTGACGATATGGACCTGTCCAGCCTGGCAATCGCGGGCGCCTTCATGGCGGCGCTGGGCGTCGGCCTGGCCGCCATCCTGGCCCTCGCCGGCCGCAAGCTCTACGTGTACGAGGATCCCCGCATCGAGGCGGTGGAGAACCTCCTTCCGAAGTCCAACTGCGGCGCCTGCGGCCAGCCCGGCTGCCGGGCTTTCGCCGAGAAGGCCGTCGCCGGCGCCGTGGTGCCGGCCGAGTGCACGGTCAGCTCCGCCGAGCAGCGCTTCAACATCGCCGACCTCCTGGGCGTGTCCGCCGGGGAGGTCGAGAAGCGGGTCGCCCGCCTCGCCTGCGCCGGCGGCAGCCACGTGGCCTTCCTGCGGGCGCGCTACGCCGGCCACGATTCCTGCCGCGCCGCGGCCGTCGTCTCCGGCGGCGGCAAGGAGTGCGCGTGGGGCTGCCTGGGCCTCGCGGACTGCCGCGACGTCTGCACCTTCGACGCCATTCACATGGACCCGCACGGGCTCCCGGTCGTCGATTCGGCCCTGTGCACCGCCTGCAACGACTGCGTCGAGGTCTGCCCCAAGGGCCTGTTCTCGCTCGAACCCGTGAGCCGCAAGCTCTGGGTGGCCTGCAAGAACCTGGCCGATGGCGACACGGCGGAGGCCGCCTGCGAGGTCGCCTGCAACGCCTGCGGCAAGTGCGTCGCCGATGCCGCGCCGGGCCTCATGAGGCTCTCGGCGAACCTCGCCGTCGTCGACTACCAGCGCAACGATCTCGCCGAGCGCAAGGTCATCGACCGCTGCCCGACGGGCGCCATCGTCTGGTACGCGAACCCCGACATTCCCGCCAAGGGCGCCGCGGCCAGGAAGGTCCTGCGCAACGAGCCCCTGCCGGTGCTGAACTGATTCCCTGATCGAGGAGCACTCCATGTTCAAGAAACTCTTCCAGTTCTCCCTCGTGGAGCAAGGCAGCGGCGCCCCGCAGGCGGCCGCCGTGCGCTATCCCGGCGTACGCGACGCCGTGGACGGCAACACCGCCGTCATCCACGTGGAGCGCGAGGCCTCGGACGCCGCCGGCGCGTACCCGATCACGCCTTCGACGCAGATGGGGGAGTACTGGGCCGAGGCCGCCGCGCAGGGCCACCTCAACATCTCGGACCGGCCCCTCATCTTCGTGGAGCCCGAGAGCGAGCACGCGGCCGCGGGCGTCACCGCCGGCATGACCATGGCGGGGCTGCGCGCCACCAACTTCTCCTCGTCCCAGGGCGTGGCCTTCATGCACGAGTCGCTCTACGGCGCGGTCGGCAAGCGCCTGCCCTACGTGCTCAACATGGGCTGCCGCGCCATCACCAAGGCGAGCCTCAACGTGCACTGCAGCCACGACGACTACCACTGCGTCGACGATACCGGCTTCATCCAGGTGATGGCCAAGAACGCCACCGAGGCGGCGGACCTGAACCTCGTCGCCCGCAAGGTGGCCGAGCTCTCGCTCACGCCCGCCATCGTCGGCCAGGACGGCTTCCTCACCACCCACCTCATCGAGTCGGCGCGCCTTCCCGAGCGCGAGCTCGTGGCCGAGTACCTCGGCCGGCCCGACGACATCATCGACACGCCCACTCCCGCGCAGCGGATGCTCTACGGCCCCACGCGCCGGCGCGTGCCGGCGATCTGGGACGTGGACGTCCCGATGGTGAGCGGCGTGGTGCAGAACCAGGACGCCCACATGCAGGCGGTGGCCGGCCAGAGGCCTTACTTCTTCGACCACATCGAGGAGCTCGCCGAGCGCTGCATGGACGAGTACGCCGGGCTCACGGGCCGGCGCTACCACCGCGTGTCCACGCACCGCGCCGCCGACGCCGACTGGCTCGTCGTCGGCATGGGCTCCATGGTGGTGCAGGCCGAGGCCGTGGCCGACTGGCTGCGGCAAACGCGCGGGCTCAAGGTCGGCGTGGTCAACATCACCATGTACCGGCCCTTCCCGGGCGACCTCCTGGGCCACGTGCTGCGCGGCAAGAAGGGCGTGGCGGTGCTCGAGCGCACCGACCAGCCCCTCGCCGAGGACCTGCCGCTCATGCGCGAGCTGCGCGCCACGCTCGCCAAGTGCCTCGAGAACGGCGCCTCCGGCGCCGGTGGCCCGAAGCCCTATCCGGAGTACTCCTCCTACGGCGCGGGGGACATGCCGCCCCTGTACTCGGGCTGCTACGGCCTGGGCTCGCGCGACATGCAGCCCGAGGCGATCGTGGGCGCGGTCGAGAACATGCTGCCCGGGGGCGCGCGACGCAAGTTCTACTACCTGTCGGTCGATTTCGCGCGCGCCCCGCTCAATCCCAAGGACGAGGTGCACCAGCAGCAGCTCCACGAGGCCTACCCTCGCGTGCGCGAGCTCGCCGTGCGCGGCTCGGAGAATCCCAACCTCCTGCCCAAGGGCGCCATCACGGTGCGCATGCACTCGGTGGGCGGCTGGGGGGCCATCACCACCGGCAAGAACCTCGCCGTCACGCTGTTCGAGCTGCTCGGCTGGGACATCAAGGCCAACCCCAAGTACGGCTCGGAGAAGAAGGGCCAGCCGACGACCTACTACCTGTCGGCGGCGCCCGAACCCATCCGCGTCAACTGCGAGTACCTCTACGTGGACGTGGTGCTCTCGCCCGACCCCAGCGTCTTCGGCCACTCGAACCCGCTCTCGGGCCTCAAGAAGGGCGGCGTCTTCATCATCCAGTCGAACCTCGGCGAGAGGACCTGGGCGAGCCTGCCCCGCTGGGCGCAGAAGCAGATCGTGGACGACGGGATACGCGTCTTCCACCTCGACGCGTTCCAGATCGCCCGCGAGGAAGCCGGCAGCCCCGAGCTGCAGCTGCGCATGCAGGGCAACGCCTTCCAGGGCGCGTTCTTCGCCGCGAGCTCCGTGATGAAGGACGCCGGCTTCAGCGAGGAGCGCCTCTTCGCGGCGATCGAGGCGCAGCTGCAGGCCAAGTTCGGCGGCAAGGGCGCGGCCATCGTGGCCAACAACCTGCAGGTGGTCAGGCGCGGCTTCACCGAGCTTCGCGAGATCACGGACATGAAGGTGGGCGAGTCGCTGCGCGCCCAGCCGAGGAAGGACGCGGGGCTGCCGGTCATGCTCCGGCAACTGCCCGGGTCCGACGGGAAGGTGGGCGACATCCACCGCTTCTGGGAGCAGACCGGGAATTTCTACGCGACGGGCCGGGGCTCGGACAACCTCGTCGACCCCTTCGTCGGCGTGTCGATCATGCCGGCGGCCACCGGCGTCTTCCGCGACATGACCGGCATCCGCTTCGAGCACCCGGAGTGGATCCCCGAGAAGTGCACGGCCTGCGGCGAGTGCTACACGCAGTGCCCGGACAGCGCCATTCCCGGCCTCGTGAGCTCCGTGGCCGACGTCTTCGACACCGTGGTCAACCGCATCGAGACCGGCGGCAGGCCGACCCGGTTCCTGCGGCGCGCGAGCCGGGCGGCGGAGAAGAAGCTGCGCGGGCTCATCGCGGGCGACGGCGTGGCCGTCCGCGCCCTCATCGACCAGGCGATCGACGCCACGATCCTGGAGGCGCCCGAGGCCGACCGCGCGAAGATGACCGAGGAATTCGGCCTGTTCCGGGAGTCGCTGGGAGGCTTCGAGTTCTGCACCACCAAGCCCTACTGGACGGGCAAGGAGAAGAAGGCGAAGGGCTCGGGCGGCCTCTTCTCCATCACGGTGAACCCGATCACGTGCAAGGCCTGCGCGCTGTGCGTGAAGGTGTGCGCGGACGGCGCCCTGCGCATGGTCACCCAGACCGAGGAGAGCGTCGCGAAGCTGCGCCGCGACTGGGACCTGTGGCTCGACCTGCCGACCACGCCGAAGGAATTCAGCCGCATCGACAGCCTCGACGAGAAGATCGGCGCCCTCGACACGCTGCTCCTGGACAAGGGCAACTACCAGTCGATGAGCTGCGGCGACGGGGCCTGCCTGGGCTGCGGCGAGAAGACCGCCATCCACCTCTTCACCTCGACCGTGACGGCGCTCATGCAGCCGCGCGTGAAGGCCTTCGTCGAGCGCCTCGACGGCCTGATCGCGGGCCTCGAGCAGCGCATCCGGCTCAAGGTCACGGAATCCATGGACGTGGGCGACACGCGCGCCATCCTCGACGCGGTCGACGCCGAGCGCGGCGGCGACCTCACCCTCGCGCGGCTCTCCGACCGCGTGAGCGCGGGCAAGCCCTCCAGGCCCATCGACCCGGCGTGGATGCGGACCGTCGCGCGCACGCTCGAGCGCCTGAAGGACCTGCGCTGGCGCTACGTCGAGGGTCCCACCAGGCGCGGCCGCGCCGGGATGGGGATCGTCAACTCCACGGGCTGCACCTCGGTCTGGGGCTCCACGTGGCCGTACCACCCCTACCCCTTCCCCTGGACCTCGCACCTGTTCCAGGACAGCCCGTCGGTGGCGATGGGGATCTTCGAGGGCCACATGGCCAAGATGGCCGAGGGCTTCAAGGCCGTGCGCCTGGCCGATCTCGAGCTCAAGGGCGAGTACGTCCCCGAGTCGCACGAGGACTTCTTCCAGCGCTTCGACTGGCACCAGTTCAGCCGCGACGAGTGGCTGCTGTGCCCGCCGGTGGTGGCGATCGGCGGCGACGGCGCCATGTACGACATCGGCTTCCAGAACCTCTCGCGCGCGCTCATGTCCGGCATGCCGATCAAGGTGCTGGTGGTCGACACCCAGGTCTACTCCAACACCGGCGGCCAGGCGTGCACCTCCGGCTTCATCAGCCAGGTCTCCGACATGGCGCCGTGGGGAAGCGCCAGGCACGGCAAGCAGGAGACGCGCAAGGAGATCTCCCTCATCGGCATGGCCCACCGCACGGCCTACGTGATGCAGGGCACGGTCGCGCACGTGAACCACCTGCTCGAGAGCTACATCGACGGCCTCAACTCGCGCCGGCCGGCGCTCTTCAACATCTACGCCGTGTGCCCGCCGGAGCACGGCGTGGGTGACGACCGCAGCACGGACCAGAGCAAGCTCGCCGTCGAGTCGCGCGCCTATCCCCTCTTCCGCTTCGACCCGGACGCGGGAACCACCTTCGAGGAGTGCGTGAGCCTGGAGGGCAACCCCGCCCCGGAGGAGGACTGGCCCGCCTACGCCCTCAGGTACCGCGACGAGTCCGGCGAGGAGAAGTCGATGACGCTGCCGATGACCTTCGCCGACTTCGCCGTCACCGAGGCCCGCTTCTCCAAGCAGTTCCGCAAGGCGCCGCCCGAGACATGGAACGACGACATGGTGCCGCTCGCGGACTTCCTCGCCCTGCCCCGCGACGAGCGCGAGGGCAAGTTCCCCTTCATCTGGGGGGTAGACGGCAAGAACCGCCTCACCCGCCTGCTGGTGACCGAGGACCTCGCGCGCGCCACCGAGGAGCGCCAGGCCTTCTGGCGCCAGCTGAAGGGCCTGGCGCGGGTCGGCGAGCCCGCGGTGGACGACCAGGCGATCGCCGAGAAGGTGCGCGCCGACCTGATCGCCAAGATCACCTCCAGCCTGGGCGTGAGCGGAAGCGACATGGCCGCGCCGGCGCCCATGGCTTCGTCGCCGGCCGCCTCCGGTGGCGAGTCCCCGGGCTTCGAGCCCTGCTGGGTCGAGACGCCCGAATGCACCGCCTGCGACGAATGCGTCCTGCTCGCGCCGAAGACCTTCGCCTACAACGACCAGAAGAAGATCGTGGTGATCGACCCGAAGGGCGCGCGCTACGCCGACGTCGTCAAGGCGGCGGAGAAGTGCACCGCGGGCTGCATCCATCCGGGCACGCCGTGGAACCCGGCGGAGCCGGGCCTGGACAAGCTCGCGGCCCGGGCCGCGAAGTTCAACTAGGCGGGAGCGCGCGCGTGAAGCTGCTGAACTACTTCCGGGGCGAGGCGTTCCAGCGGGGCGTGCATCCCCCGCCCCGGAAGGCGGCCACGGCGAGCCGCCCCATCCGCCGCCTGCCCTTCCCGCCGCGGGTGACGGTGCCACTCCTGCAGCACATCGGCAAGCCCGCGCAGGCCATCGTCCGGGTGGGCGAGGAGGTCGTTCGCGGGCAGCCCGTCGCGACGGGCGAGGACTGGCTCTCGGTGCCGCACCACGCGCCCGTCACGGGCGTGGTCGAGGCCATCGAACTGCGGCCCTCCGCGCGCGGCACGTGGCTGCCCGCCATCGTGATCCGCAGCCACCCCGGCGCCACCCAGGAGGACCTGTGGGGCGAGCCGCGCGACATGGAGGCGGCTGGCGGTCCGGAGGTCCTGGCCGCCGTCCGCGAAGCGGGCCTCGTCGGGCTGGGCGGCGCGGCGTTCCCGACCCACGCCAAGCTGGCGGTGCCGGAGAAGGCCCGCGTGCACACGCTCGTGGTCAACGGCTGCGAATGCGAGCCGTACCTCACCTGCGACCACCGCACCATGGTCGAGGAGGCCGACCACCTCGTGCTCGGCATCCGCTACGCCATGCGCGCCACCGGCGCCGTGCGCGCGATCGTCGGCATCGAGGACAACAAGCCCGACGCGGTCGCGGCCGTCGAGGCGGCCATCGCCCGGGCGAGCGCGCCCGAGGGCGCGATCCACGCCGAGGCGGTTCCCACGAAGTACCCGCAGGGCGCCGAGAAGATGCTCATCATGGCGCTCTTCGGCGCCGAGATCCCGGCCGGGGCGCTGCCGGTCTCGATGGGGATGGTGGTCAACAACGTGGGCACGCTGGCCGCCATGGGCGCGCTCCTGCCGCGCGGCAGGGGCCTCACCGAGCGCATCGTCACCATCACCGGCCCGGGCATCGCGCGGCCCGGCGACTACCGGGTGCCCCTCGGCACGCCCCTGCGCTTCATCCTCGACCACGCCGGGGCGAGCGCGGCGGGCGGGCTCGATTGCCGCCAGGTGATCCTCGGCGGGCCGATGATGGGACAGGCCATCGCCTCCCTCGACGTGCCCGTCACCAAGGGGGTCTCCGGGGTGCTCGTGTTCCGCCACGCCGACATGGCCGAGCGCGACGGGCGCCGGACCTACCCGTGCATCAAGTGCGGCGAGTGCGTCGAGTCCTGCCCCATGGGCCTCAACCCCTCGGCGCTCGGCACGCTGGCGGCCAAGCGGGAGTACGATCTGATGGGCAGCGCCTATCACCTGGGCGAGTGCTTCGAGTGCGGCTGCTGCACCTACGTGTGCCCGTCCAACATCCCGCTCGTGCAGCAGTTCCGGGTGGCCAAGCAGGTCCTTCGCGAAAGAGCGCTAGGCTAGGTGGGAACCGTCGAGATCCGTCCCGCGCCCCATGTGCATGGGGAGCGCAGCGTCGAGAGGATCATGCGGCACGTCGTGTGGTCGCTCGTGCCGGTGTGCGCATTCTGGGTCTTCCAGTACGGGCTCTCGGCGCTGGCCTCGATCGCCGTGGTGACGGGGGCGTGCCTGGCCGCCGAGCGCTGGCTCGTCGCGACGGGAACGCAGTCCGGGCGCCTGGGCGACTTCTCCGCCGTCATCACGGGGCTCCTGCTCGCGCTCACGCTGCCGCCGGGCTTCCCGCTCTGGATGGGCGCGGTGGCGGGCCTGGTCGCCATCGCCCTGGGCAAGGGCCTCTTCGGCGGCCTGGGATTCAACGTCTTCAACCCCGCGCTGGTCGGCCGCGCGTTCGCGCAGGCCGCCTTCCCGACCGCGATCGCCACCTACACGCCCTCCTTCCTGCCCGGGCGTTTCACCGAATTCGTGCCCTCCTCGCTCGCCTGGCCGCTGATGGCCCCGGAGAGCGCCGCCGGGTGGCTGGGACGGCAGAAGGTCGACGCCCTGTCGGGCGCCACGCCGCTCGCGCAGTGGAAGTTCGAGGGCGTGCAGGCGGGCGCCCAGGAATTGCTGCTGTCGCTCACCGGCCACATGGCCGTGGGCCCGGCCCCGCTCCTCATCCTCGCCTGCGGCGCCTACCTCGCCCTTCGCCGCTTCCTCGACTGGCGCATCCCGGCCGCCGTTCTGGGCAGCGCCGGGGCCGTCGCCTGGATCCTGCACGCGTGGAACCCCGGCCACTACCCCAACCCGTTCTTCATGCTCTTCTCCGGGGGCCTGGTCCTGGGAGCGGTCTACATGGCGACCGACATGGCGACCTCGCCCGTCACCCCGCGCGGCATGTGGCTCTACGGCGCGCTGATCGGCCTGCTCACCGTGGTCATCCGCTACTACAGCGGCCTGCCCGAGGGCGTCATGTACGCGATCCTCCTGGGCAACGCGGCCACGCCCCTGATCGAGCGCGTCACCCAGCCCACGCCCTTCGGCAAGGGCGTGCTGGGACGCCCGCGCAAGGGCGCCTCCTACCCGCTGCATCCCGGCTACATCTCCCGCGAGGAGTCCGGCGCCGAGACGCCGAGGAAGCGCCTTTTCCGCAACAAGCCCAAGCGCGATGAGCGAAAGCCCCCCCGCCCCTAGCGCCCCCGCCCCC
>JBGARD010000024.1:0-22949 GCA_044230355.1 Usitatibacteraceae bacterium
AATGGACCCCTTGACGGTCACCAACGTGACCTGCACGCTGGTGCGGACGGCAACCGGCACGCTGGCGGGAACGGTGACAGTGGTCTACTCTGGAAACGAGTTCGCATTCCAGGTGAACATGCTCGACTTCGGGCCGCAGCCTCCTTACTTCCTGGCTCCCAATACCGGCTACACGGTCACGGTGAGGGGCGGGGGCGGCGGAGTCGCGGACCTGGCCGGAAATCCCATGACGAACGACCGGACATGGAGCTTCACGACAGGCGCGGCGATCCAGATGTGAAGCACCCCGGCGAACCTGCGCTCCCCTCGACGGGGGCCGGGGCACGCCGGGCCCGATAGACATGCACGCGCCCGGCTGAAGTGCCCCTCCTCCAGCTCACCGAAGTCTCGCTCGCCTACGGGCACGTCCCGCTCCTCGACCACGCCGACCTGGTGATCGAGACCGGGGAGCACGTCGGCCTCATCGGGCGCAACGGAACCGGGAAATCGAGCCTGCTTCGCCTCATCGAAGGCTCCGCCCGGCCCGACGACGGCAAGGTGTGGGTCGCGCCCGGCGCCAAGGTCGCCTTCGTCCCGCAGGAGCCGGCCTTCGAGGGCGGCCACACCGTGTACGAGGCGGTGGCCGAGGGCCTGGGCGAGGGCACGCGGCTGCTGGTCGAGTACCACGAGGCGGCGCACGCCTTGGCCGCGCACGCCGGGCCCGAGTCGCAGGGCGCGCTCATGCAGCGCCTGCACGAATGCCAGGAGGCGCTGGATGCCGCGGGCGGCTGGACCCTCGCGCACCGCATCGAGGCGACCCTCACGCGCCTCGCCCTTCCCGAGGACACGCCTGTGGCCGAGCTCTCCGGAGGCCTTCGGAAGCGGGTGGCGCTCGCGCGGGCGCTGGTGCGCGAGCCGGAGCTGCTCCTCCTCGACGAGCCCACCAACCACCTCGACGTCGGCGCCATCGAGTGGCTCGAGGAAACCCTCGCGGGCTTCGCCGGCGCCGTTCTCTTCGTGACCCACGACCGCCGCTTCCTCGACCGCGTGGCCATGCGCATCGTCGAGCTCGACCGCGGCCGCCTCGCCGATTTCCCCGGCAACTACAGCGCCTATGTGACGCGCAAGGCGGAGATGCTCGCGATCGAGGCCGTGACGAGCCGCAAGGCCGACAAGCTCCTCGCCCAGGAGGAGGCGTGGATCCGGAAGGGCGTGGAGGCGAGGCGCACGCGCAACGAGGGCCGCGTTCGCCGCCTGGAGGCGCTGCGCCTGGAGCGCGCCGCGCGCCGCGACCGCCTGGGCCGCGTCGACCTCGCGGTCTCGGCCGGGGAGCGCTCCGGAAGGCTGGTGGCCGAGCTCGAGGCCGTCACGAAGCGATACGGCGACAAGCGCGTGGTGGAGGACTTCTCCACGCGCGTCATGCGCGGCGACAAGATCGGCCTCATCGGCCCCAACGGCTGCGGCAAGTCCACGCTCCTCAAGCTCATCCTGGGCGAGCTGGAGCCGGATTCCGGGACCGTGCGGCGGGGGACGAAGGTCGCGGTCGCCTACTTCGACCAGCTGCGCGCGGCGCTCGACGAGGAGGCGACGCTCGCCGACACGATCTCGCCCGGCGCCGACTTCGTGGAGATCGGCGGGGGGCGCAAGCACGTCATCAGCTACCTCGGCGACTTCCTCTTCCCGCCGGAGCGCGCGGGCTCGCCGGTGAAGACGCTCTCGGGCGGCGAGAGGAACCGGCTGCTCCTGGCGCGGCTCTTCAGCCGGCCGGCCAACGTGCTGGTGCTCGACGAGCCCACCAACGACCTCGACATCGAGACGCTGGAGCTGCTGGAGGAGCTGCTGCAGGAGTACCCCGGCACGCTCTTCCTCGTGAGCCACGACCGCGCCTTCCTCGACAACGTGGTCACGCAGACGATCGCCTTCGAGGGTGACGGGCGCTGGAAGGAATACGCGGGCGGCTACGACGACTGGCAGCGCGCGCGCCGGGCCGCGCCGGCCGCTCCCGCCCCGGAGGCCGGGGAGCCCCGGGCCCAGAGGGCGGGTTCGCGCGGCCCCCGGCGCAAGACGAAGCTCTCCTTCAACGAGGCGCGCGAGCTGGAGGCGATCCCGGGCTGCATCGAGGCGCTCGAGCGCGAGCAGGCCGGGCTCGCGGCGCAGCTCGCCGACCCGGCGATCTACCAGGACCGCGGCGCGGACCTGAAGAGCCTGAACGCGCGCCATGCGCAGATCGAGGAGGAGCTGGCCCTCCTGCTCGCGCGCTGGGAGGAGCTGGAGGCCGTGAAGGCCGCGCTGTCCTGAAGTGAACCGGCGCGCGATTGCGCCCTCGAACGGCAGTGGCGTGACGCGGATGCGGGAGGGGGAACGTGGAAACGAACCGGATGGTGCTTGCCGTCGCCGCAGTGGTCGGGATCGCCGCCACGGCGTGGTATTTCCTTCGCCCCGCCGAGCCGGCCCCCGCGCCGCCGCCCGCCCCGGCGGCTGCGGTCGCGCCCGCGCCCGAGCCGGCGAAGCCCGAGCACTATCCGGCGCCCGTGGCCGGGGAGGAGGCGCAAGCGACGCCGCTGCCTGCCCTCGACGAGAGCGACGGCGCGTTCCTCGCGGCGCTGGCCGCGGTGATCGGCCGCGAGGCGGCCGGCCGCTTCCTCGTCCCCGAGCGCCTCGTGCGCAACATCGTGGTCACCGTCGACAACCTTCCGCGCAAGTCCTTCGCGATGCGCCTGAGCCCGCTCAAGCCCGTGGGCGGCCTCCTCGCGACGACCGGCAGCGAGGCGAGCCTCGCCATCGCCCCGGAGAACGCGGCCCGCTACGCCCCGTGGGTGGCGCTCCTCGAGAAGGTCGACGCCCGGCGGCTGGTGGCCGTCTATGCCCGCGCGTACCCGCTTTTCCAGCAGGCCTACGTCGAGCTGGGCTACCCGGAGGGCCACTTCAACACGCGCCTGGTGCAGGTGATCGACCACCTGCTCGCCGCGCCGGAGCCCGACGGGCCCCTGCGCCTCACGGTGCCGCACGTGCTCGCCGAGTACGCCGACCCGAAGCTGGAAGCCGAGTCCGCCGGCCGCAAGGTGCTGCTGCGCATGGGCAACGCCAACGCGGCGAGGGTGAAGGCGAAGCTCCGGGAGCTGCGGCGCGCCCTAGCGGACGCCGGCTGACCTGATGCGCCGGAGCTTGGCCGCGTAGAGCTCGTGCTCCTCGCGCGTGGTGGCGACGTCGCGGGCGAGCGCAAGGTGGCGGCGCGCCTCGTCGTTCTCGCCCAGGTTCGCGAGCGCGAGGGCAAGCCAGAAGTGGAACTCGTGGTAGTCGGGGGCGCGGTCGACTTCCTTCTCGAACAGGTCGCGGGCGGCGCGGAAGTCTCCCCGGCGCATCGCCGCGACGCCCTGGTTGAACCAGGAGAACGCAGGCTCGGGGTCGAGCCGCGCCAGCCGCTCGCGCAGCGCCGCCGCCTCGCCGTCGCGGCCCAGGCTCGCGTAGGCGTTGGCCAGGTTGCTCATCACGCTGGTGTTGCGGGACTCGCGCTCGAGCGCGAAGGCGAGGACGCGCGCCGCCTCGGCGTGGTGACCGCGGCGCTGGTAGATCACGCCCAGCGTGTTGTAGGCGGCGATGAACTGCGGGTCCTGCCGCATCGCCTCGCGGGCGAACCAGTAGGCGTCGTCGAGCCGGCCGTCGGCGAAGGTCTCCGCGGCGCGGTTGTTGAGGTACATGGCGAGGACGGTCTTCTCCTCGATCTCCTGCCAGCGCCCGATCGGGACATGGTTGGGCGGCGGCTGGAAGTCCACCATGAAGTTCTCGGAATCGTCGAAGCGCGCGGTCATCGCGCCGACGCGGCGCCCCAGGGCGATGTTCACGTGCCCGATGGAGAAGTAGATGTCGCCTCGGCGCGCCCACGTCTCCTCCACGTTCACGACCCGGTAGCGGGCCTGGACGCCCAGCTGGTGCGCGAAGGCGCCGGTCATGATCACCAGCGACAGGCAGTTGCCCGTGCGGGCGTCGAAGGCCTCGGCGGCGTTGCGCGTGTAGGCTGCGTCGTACTCGAGCTTGAGCTCGTCCTTGGCGCGCAGGGCGTCGACGAGCGCTCTCTGGCGGCTTCGGGTGCCCTGCAGCGGTTCGACCTTCCGGTCGATGTAGCGGCGCATCGCGTCGCTCACCTCGAACACCCGGGAGGCATCCACGGGCCGGGACGGAGGCGCGAAGAGGTTGTCGGCGGCGAAGCGGCCCGGGTCGGCCGCGGGCGGCGCGAGGGCGCAGCCGGCGAGCGCGAGCGCGAGGAACGGGATGCCCAGGGCCTTGATCATGCGGAAATCTCCATTATCCGGAGACATTCTGCCCGAAGGGGCGCGGGCGCTGCGTTACCGATCTTGACCCTCGCCCCGTGGGTCAGTCGAGCTTCACGCCCAGCGTGCCCGCGATGAGCGCCTTGTTCTCCGGGCTGTCCCACTCGCGGGCGCCGTAGACCTTGCGCAGCACCTTGCCCTTCGCGTCCACGAGCACGGTGAGGGGGATGCGGTTCGCGCCCAGCATGTTCTCGAGCACGAGGTTGCGGTCGATGTAGTTGTCGAACGAAACGCCCGCGCCCACGACGAACGCCTGCGCCTTGTCGGCATGGTCGTCCGTGGAGATGCCGATGACGTGGAACTGCCTGCCGTTGTGCCTGCGCGCGAGGCGGTCGAGCGAGCCCATCTCGGCGCGGCAGGGCCCGCACCAGCTCGCCCACACGTTGATCACGAGGGGCTTGCCGCGGAAATCCGAGAGATTGCGGTAGTCGAGGGTGAGGCCGTAGAGCGGCGCGTCGCGCAGCGTCGCCCCGACCGGGACCTCGCCGGGCGTGGCGGCCCGCGCGGGCAGGAGCCCCGCGAGGAGGATCGCGGCCGCGAGCGCCCTCAAGCGGGCCGCCCTACCGGGTGAGCTTCGCGTCCTCGATGAGGACGTCGTACGAATAGCCCGAGCCGATGTTCACGCCGGTGCGCACCGTGCCCTTGGCCTTCACGACATCGCCCACGGCGACCTTGTCCTTCGTGGTCACGAGCACGTCGTGGGTGGCGTCGGCGGCCTTGCCGGTGCCGTCCTGGAGGTGGACCCAGTTCTTGCCCATGACGTCGTTGGTGACCTTCACCACCTGCGCATTCACGAGGACGGCCTTGTCCTTGAGGGCGGCCTTGCCCTTCACCACTTCCTCCACCGTCCGGCCCTCGGGGCCGGCGGCCTTCGGGAGCTTCTTCACGGGAGCGGTGGCGGGGGCGCCGCCGTGGGGCGAGGGGGCGGGGCCGCCACCCGCGCCGGGCATGGCGTGGGCGGCGAAGGCGGCGGCGAGGGCGAGGGTGGCCAGGGCCAGGGCAGGCTTCATGTCGCGAGTCTCCAGGATGGGTTGGCAGCCATCATGGGGGATCGGCCGGCCGGGGGGTTGAGAGGCGTCAAGGCCCGCCCCCTCGCCGACTAGCCCGGCAGGACGATGCGCGAAGCCCCGCCGCCCAGGTCCAGCATGAGCCCGTTGATGCGGCGCACGAACGCGGCCGGGTCGTCGAGCTGGCCGCCCTCGGCGAGCAGCGCCTGGTCGAAGAGGACCGACGCCCAGTCGTCGAACCGCGCCTCCTCGCCCTTGAGCTTCCCGATCACGGGGTGCCCCGGATTGATTTCCAGGATCGGCCGGGAGGCGGGCGCGCCCTGCCCGGCGGCCTTGAGGAGCCGCGCGAGGTTCGCGCTCACGTCGTGCTCGTCGGCCACGAGGCACGCGGGCGATTCCGTGAGCCGGTGGGTCACGCGCACGTCCTTCACGCGCTCGCCCAGGCTCGCCTTGATGCGCTCGAGGAGCCCCTTGAGCTCCGCGGACTCCTGCTCGATGGCCTTCTTCTCGGCCTCGTCCTCGAGCTTGCCCAGGTCCAGCCCGCCGCGGGCCACGGACTCGAGCGGCTTGCCCCCGAACTCCGTGAGGTGGCTCACCACCCACTCGTCCACGCGGTCCGACAGCAGCAGCACCTCGATCCCCTTCTTGCGGAACACCTCGAGGTGCGGGCTGTTCCTCGCCGCGTTGAAGGTCTCGGCGGTGACGTAGTAGATGGCCTCCTGGCCCTCCTTCGCGCGCGCGAGGTAGTCGGCCAGCGACACGGTCTCCCCGGCCGTGTCGGCGTGGGTGGAGGCGAAGCGCAGGAGGCCGGCGATCCTCTCCTTGTTGGCGAAGTCCTCGCCCACGCCTTCCTTGAGGACGCGGCCGAACGCCTTCCAGAAGCCGGCGTACTTCTCCTTCTCGCCCTCGGCGAGGCCCTCGAGGAGCCCCAGGACCTTCTTGGTGCAGCCGGCGCGGATGGCCTCGATGTCCTTCGACTCCTGCAGGATCTCGCGCGAGACGTTGAGCGGCAGGTCGTTGGAATCGACCACGCCGCGCACGAAGCGCAGGTACGCGGGCAGGAGCTGCTCGGCGTCGTCCATGATGAAGACGCGCCGCACGTAGAGCTTCACGCCATGGCGGGCGTTGCGGTCCCACAGGTCGAAGGGGGCCTGCGAGGGGACGTAGAGGAGCTGGGTGTACTCCTGGCGGCCCTCGACCTTCGCGTGCACCCACGCGAGCGGGTCCTCGAAGTCGTGGCCGACGTGCTTGTAGAACTCCCTGTACTCCTCGTCCTTGATGTCGGACTTGGCCCGCGCCCACAGTGCGGAGGCCTGGTTCACCGTCTCGGTCCCGGCGCCCTTCTCCGGCTTGCCGTCCTTCCATTCCTCCTCGGGCATGAGGATGGGCTGCACGATGTGGTCGGAGTAGCGGCGGATGATGGCGCGAAGGCGCGTGCCCTCGAGCAGGTCCTCCTGGCCCTCGCGCAGGTGCAGCGTGATCTCGGTGCCGCGGCCGGCCCTCGCCACCGCCTCCACCGTGAACTCGCCGCTGCCGTCGGATTCCCAGCGCACGCCCTCGGCGGCCGGGCGGCCGGCGCGGCGCGTGAGCACCGTCACCCGGTCGGCGACGATGAACGAGGAGTAGAAGCCCACCCCGAACTGGCCGATGAGGTGCGCGTCCTTCTGCTGGTCGCCGGTGAGCTGCGAGAAGAACTCGCGGGTGCCGCTCTTGGCGATGGTGCCCAGGTTCGTGACGGCCTCCTCGCGGCTAAGACCCACGCCGTTGTCGGCCACGGTGAGGGTGCGCGCCTCGCGGTCGTAGTCCACGCGGATGGCGAGGGCCGCGTCGTCCTCCAGGAGCGAAGGCTCCGCGAGGGCCTCGAAGCGCAGCTTGTCGCAGGCGTCGGAGGCGTTGGAGATCAATTCCCGCAGGAAGATCTCGCGGTTGGAGTACAGCGAGTGGATCATGAGGTGAAGCAGCTGCTTCACCTCGGCCTGGAAGCCGCGGGTTTCGCGGCCGGCGGGGGTGGTGGCGGTCTCGGTCACGGCGGATTTCCTGTTGGGGGCCCGATAAGGCCCCACTTTGGGACGGGGGATCGGGGTTTCAAGCCCTGCCCCGCCGGCTACGAGCAGGTGGGGGCGAGGAAGAGGACGAGGAGAAGGACGACGATAACCGTGAACAGGCTTGGGCGCCACGAGCCGCGGCCCGTCGCGCGCCTGCGGAAGCGTTCGACCTCTTCCGCGGTGGCCTTGCGCCAGGGGTTCTCCTGGCCACACAGGGGGCAGCGGGCAAGATACTCCCGGGTGTCGCGGTCGATGAAGGACCAGAACCCGCGCGCGCCGATCACCGCGCCGCAGTTGACGCACACCTCGGTCAGGGCCATCGCCACCTCGCACCTACCGGAACGCGGTCATGGTGCCCCCGCGCCGCCCCGCTCGCAAGCGCCCGCGGCCCTGGTGTAGAATGCCCCCGATAGCGCCGATTTGATTCCACAGCTTGCGGGCGCTCAAAAAATCCAGCTAAAGCGACCGGCCCCGAAAACCCGTCGCCTGCGCTGACGGGTTTTTTCGTTTCCGCGATGCCCACGAGAACCATGGACCAGACAATCGCCACCCGCCCCGCCCGCCTGAAGGCGCTCCACGACGCGCTCGACACGCGCATCCTGGTGCTCGACGGGGCCATGGGCACCATGGTGCAGCGCTACCGGCTCTCCGAGGCCGAGTACCGCGGGGAGCGCTTCCGCGACTTCGCCCACGACCTGCGCGGCAACAACGACCTGCTCACCCTCACCCGCCCGCAGGTGATCCGCGAGATCCACGCCCAGTACCTGGAGGCGGGCGCGGACATCCTCGAGACCAACACCTTCAACTCGACCTCGATCTCCCAGGCCGACTACCGCCTGGAGTCGATCGTGGGCGAGCTGAACCTCGAGGCCGCGCGCCTGGCGCGCCAGGTGGCCGACGAGTTCACCGCCCGCACGCCCGCGAAGCCCCGCTTCGTGGCGGGCGTGCTCGGGCCCATGAACCGCACGCTCTCGCTCTCGCCGGACGTGAACGATCCCGGCTTCAGGGCGGTGAATTTCGACCAGGTGAAGGACGCCTACCTCGAGGCCGTCGCGGCGCTGGTCGAGGGCGGCGTGGACATCCTGCTGGTCGAGACGATCTTCGACACGCTCAACGCCAAGGCGGCGCTCTTCGCGATCGACGAGCACTTCGAGCGCACCGGCGAGCGCCTGCCGATCATGATCTCCGGCACGATCACCGACGCCTCGGGCCGCACGCTCTCGGGGCAGACGCCCGAGGCGTTCTGGAACTCCGTGCGCCACGCGCGGCCCCTCGCCATCGGCTTCAACTGCGCCCTGGGCGCGGAGCAGCTGCGGCCGCACGTGGAGGAGCTCGCGCGCATCGCCGACACGCGCGTCTGCGCGCACCCCAACGCGGGCCTGCCGAACGCGATGGCCGAGTACGACGAGCTGCCGGAGGAGACGGCCGCCTTCATCCGCGAATGGGCCGAGGCCGGCTGGCTCAACATCACCGGCGGCTGCTGCGGGACCACCCCCGCGCACATCAAGGCCATCGCGCAGATCGTGGCGCCGTGCAAGCCGCGCGTGACGCCGAGAATCGAGCCGAAGCTGCGCCTGGCGGGCCTGGAGCCGCAGAACATCGGCGACGACTCCCTCTTCGTGAACGTGGGCGAGCGCACCAACGTCACGGGATCGAAGGCGTTCGCGCGCCTCGTCCTCGCGGGCGACTACGCCGAGGCGCTCTCGGTCGCGCGCCAGCAGGTGGAGAACGGCGCGCAGGTGATCGACGTCAACATGGACGAGGCGATGCTCGACTCGCAGGCGGCCATGACGAAGTTCCTGCTCCTGGTGGCGGCCGAGCCCGACATCGCCCGCGTGCCCATCATGATCGACAGCTCCAAGTGGAGCGTGATCGAGGCGGGCCTGAAGTGCGTGCAGGGCAAGGGCATCGTGAACTCCATCTCGCTCAAGGAGGGCGAGGCGGAGTTCGTGCGGCACGCGAGGCTCGCGAGGCGCTACGGAGCGGCCGTGATCGTGATGGCCTTCGACGAGAAGGGCCAGGCCGACACGCTCGAGCGCAAGCAGTCCATCTGCGAGCGCTGCTACCGCATCCTCACGGAGCAGGTGGGCTTCCCCGCCGAGGACATCATCTTCGATCCGAACATCTTCGCCATCGCCACCGGGATCGAGGAGCACAACCGCTACGGCCTGGACTACCTCGAGGCCGTGGCGTGGATCCATCGCCACCTGCCGCACGCGCGCACCTCGGGCGGCGTCTCCAACCTTTCCTTCTCCTTCCGCGGCAACGAGCCCGTGCGCGAGGCCATGCACACCGCGTTCCTCTACCACGCGGCCAAGGCGGGCATGACCATGGGGATCGTGAACGCCGGGCAGCTGGGCGTCTACGCGGGGATCCCGCCCGACCTCCTCGAGCGCGTCGAGGACGTGATCTTCGACCGCCGCCCGGATGCCACGGAGCGCCTCGTGACCTTCGCCGAGAGCTTCAAGGGGCAGAGGAAGGACGCCGTCGAGGACCTGGCCTGGCGCGGCAGCCCCGTGGCCGAGCGCCTCTCGCACGCCCTCGTGAAGGGCATCACGCAGTGGATCGTCGAGGACACCGAGGAGGCGAGGAAGCAGTTCGCGCGCCCCATCCAGGTGATCGAGGGCCCGCTCATGGACGGCATGAACGTGGTGGGCGACCTCTTCGGCGCCGGCAAGATGTTCCTGCCGCAGGTGGTGAAGAGCGCGCGCGTCATGAAGCAGGCGGTGGCGCACCTCATCCCCTACATCGAGGAGGAGAAGCGCCTGCTGGGCAGCGCCGACGCGAAGGCCAAGGGCAAGGTCGTCATGGCCACCGTCAAGGGCGACGTGCACGACATCGGCAAGAACATCGTGGGCGTGGTGCTCCAGTGCAACAACTTCGAGGTGATCGACCTGGGCGTCATGGTCCCGGCGGAGCGGATCCTCGAGGCGGTCCGCAAGGAGAACGCCGACATGGTGGGGCTGTCGGGCCTCATCACGCCCTCGCTCGAGGAGATGGCGCACTTCGCCCGGGAGATGGAGCGGCTGGGAATGCGCATTCCGCTGCTCATCGGCGGCGCCACGACCTCGCGCACGCACACCGCCGTGAAGATCGAGCCGCACTACTCGGGGCCGACCGTGTGGGTGCCGGACGCCTCGCGCGCCGTGGGCGTCGCGACGAGCCTCGTGAGCGACGAGGGCCGCGACAACTACGTCGCGCAGGTCCGCCACGACTACCTCAAGGTGCGCGACGCGCACGCGAGGAAGACGGGGCAGAAGTCGGTGCCGCTGGAGGCGGCCCGCGCCAACCGTGCCAGGCTCGACTGGGCGGCATACGCGCCGCCCCGGCCCAGGCACCCCGGGCTCCTTTCGCTGAAGAACTACCCGCTCGAGAAGCTCGTTCCCCACGTCGACTGGGCGCCCTTCTTCCAGGCCTGGGACCTCGTGGGCAAGTACCCGGCGATCCTCGAGGACGCCGTGGTCGGCGAGGCGGCGAGGAACGTCTTCCGCGAGGGCCAGGCGATGCTCCAGCGCATCGTGAAGGGGCGCTGGCTCACGGCCAACGCGGTGTTCGGGCTGTGGCCGGCCAACTCGGTGGGCGACGACATCGAGATCTACTCGGACGACAGCCGCAGCCACGTGCTCATGACCTGGCACAACCTGCGCCAGCAGAACGAGAAGCCCTCGGGCAATCCCAACCAGTGCCTCGCGGACTTCGTGGCCCCCAAGGAGTCCGGGGTCGCCGACTGGCTCGGCGCCTTCGCCGTCGCCACGGGCGCGGGCATCGAGGCGCGCGTCGCGGAGTTCGAGGCGAAGCACGACGACTTCTCCGCGATCATGCTCAAGGCCCTCGCGGACCGCCTCGCGGAGGCCTTCGCCGAGCACCTGCACCAGCGCGTGCGCACCGAGTACTGGGGCTACGCGGCGGGCGAGACCCTTGCCAACGAGGAGCTCATCGCCGAGAAGTACGTCGGCATCCGCCCCGCCCCCGGTTATCCCGCCTGCCCGGACCACACGGAGAAGGGCGAGCTCTTCCGCCTGCTGGGCGCGGAGGCCAACGCGGGGATCTCCCTCACCGAGTCCTTCGCGATGATGCCCACCGCGGCGGTGAGCGGTTTCTACTTCTCGCACCCGCAGGCGCGCTACTTCGCCGTGGGCAAGGTCGAGCGCGACCAGGTCGCCGACTACGCGCACCGCAAGGGCATGGACCTCGCGGCCTGCGAGCGCTGGCTCGCGCCCATCCTCAACTACTGAGATGGCCCGGCGCGCCTTTCTCGCGGCGCTCCTCGCGTTGGCGCTGCCCGCGGCCGCCGACTGGGCGCCGACCCGGCCGGTGCGCATCGTCGTGCCCTTCGCGCCCGGCGGGCAGCCCGACGTCGTCGCCCGCGCGCTCGCCGAGCCGCTCTCGACGGCCCTGGGCCAGCCGGTGGTGATCGAGAACCGCCCCGGGGCGGGCGGCAACATCGCCGCCGATTCGGTGGCGAAGAGCGCCCCCGACGGGCATACGCTCCTCATGGGCACCAACGGGCCGCTCGCGGTGAGCCCGGCCCTCGCGAAGGACCTGCCCTACGACGTGGAGCGCGACTTCGCGTTCGTGACGCTGGTGGGCACCGCGCCCAGCCTCGTCGCGGTGCACCCCTCGCTGGGCGCCGCGACGCTCGCCGAGGTGGTCGCGAAGGCGAAGGCGCAGCCGGGCAGGCTCAACTACGCCTCCGTGGGCAAGGGCAGCATCTCGCAGCTCTCGATGGAGGGACTCAACGCCGCGGCGGGCATCCGCACCGAGCACATCCCCTACAACGGTGGCGCGCAGGCGGTGGCCGCGCTCCTCGCGGGCGACGTGCAGCTCCTGTCGCTCAACCCCACGGCGCTCATCCCGCACATGCGCTCCGGCAGGATCCGCGTGGTCGCGCAGGCCGGCGCAAGGCGCTCGCCGCTCATCCCCGACCTGCCCACGGTGGCCGAGTCGGGATTCCCGGGATTCGAGGCGCCGGTGTGGATGGCGGTCGTGGTCCCGGCGAGAACGCCGCCGGAGGCGGTGACGCGGCTGCACGCGGAGCTCGCGAGGATCGTGCGCGACCCCGGAATGAAGGCGAGGCTGTGGGACCCGCAGTGGATCGACCCCGTGGGCTCCACGCCCGGGGAGGCCGCGCGCGTAGTGCGCGAGGAGACCGCGAAGTGGGCGCGCATCGGCCGCGCGCTCGGGATCGCGCTCGAATGACCGGCGGCACGCCGCCTTCCCGCAAGGCCGCCCTCGCCGAAACGGTCCGCGCCATCGTGCTGGGTCAACTCGCGGGCCTCGTGATCGGCCCCGGCGTCCGGCTCGTGGCGGTCCTCTTCCTCGGCTTCGGCGCCGTCATCCTGTCCACCGGCTGGCTCCTGGGCGCGAAGCCCCTCCTGGAGGCGCGCGAGTTCGCCTCGTTCACGGGCCGCGCCGAGGGGCGCATCGTGGAAAGCTGGCTCGCGCTCGAGATCGATCCCGCGCGCGTCGGGGCCGGCGGGCACTGGCGGGCCGCGGCGCAGGCCTCGCCCTGCGCGGTGGTGGAGTACGCGGGCGACTGGGGCGCGCCCGCGCGGCGCGCGTTCTGCGGCAACCGCCTCGGCTTCAACGAGTCCTACACCCTGCACGACCTGAAATGGATGGCGCCCGGCATCCCGTTCGCCTGGGCCCGCGACGCTTCCGGGTTCGCGGTTCCGGAAATCCGCCTGGCGCCGGAGGTCCGCCGGTGGCTCTCCACGGCGAAGCCCCAGGAATCGACGCGCATGGGGCCGCCGCCGCCCAGCGCGCTCGCGCAGCTCGCGCTCGAGTCCGACCGGCCCGTGGACACGGCCATCGAGAGCTGGGCGTCGGCCCCTCCCGCGTTCGTCCTGGCCCTGGACCCGACGTCGCCCGCGGGCGCGATGCCCGAGGCGTACGTGCGCGAGCGCCGGACGGTGGGCGGCGCGGGGCTGATGGGCCTCGTGTTTCTCGCGGTCGGGTTCGGCGTCTGGTTTCGCGGCACCGCGGTGCTGCTGCCGGCGCTGGCGCTTCCCGCGCACCTCTTCCTCGCGGCCCTGCCGCTCCTTGCGCTGCCGGCGTGGGGCGACCTGATGCCCCGCTTCCTTCGCCACCTGAACCCGGAGTTCGCCGGCGTGGTGGGCGACATGATCGGCGACCTGGAGCGCACCACGCGGCTGGTGGCGGGCGAGCCCGGGGAGGCGCTGCTTGCCGATGGCGAGGCACTGCGCTGGCCCGTGGGAGGCGGCGCGCACGCCGCGACCTTCGGGCGGCTTCGCTTCGTGTTGCCGCAACCGGCGCCGCGGGACGGGAACGAGGCGCTCGCCGCGCTCGCCGCCTCGGCGGCCGCGCAGGTGGCGGCAATGCCGGAGTCCGATCGCGCGGCCCTCTTCGCGCAGCTCGAGCAGGACAAGTGGGCCGGCCGCCCGGACGCGGGCCTCGTGTTCCTGCCGGCGGCGCGCCAGGCCGTGCTCGAGGCGCGCTCGACCGAAGCGGTGCGCAGGGCGGCCGGCGACTTCCTCTCGGCGTGGGTCACGCAACCCGTCGAGGAGCCGTGGCCCCGGCACGCGGGATTCCAGGAGCGCGTGCGGCTCTTCCGCGAGCTCGCCGACGTCCCCGTCGCCGGCGTGCCGGTGATGTCGCAGTCGATCGCCGAGCGCGCGGCGCAGCGGCGCTAGCGTCCTACAGCGGCAGCACGCGCGCGCAATCGGCCCGCTCGGCGAATGCGAGGAACTCGTCGCCCAGCCGCGCGCTCTCGGCGACGGCCTTCCGCCAGTACGCCACGCGCCCCTCGTAATCCGACTCGAAGCGCCTGAAGTCGTTGCGGTCCGGGAGCTTGCCGAAGGGCAGGCCCGCCAGGTACTCGCGCGAGGGCGAGACGAGGATCACGTTGTCCAGCCACTCGCCGCGCGCGCGCCGCCACGGCAGCGCCTTGTCGAGCCAGCCCGGCACGATGCGGTCGGTGAAGTGCGGGTAGAGGACGAGGCCCTCGCTGCGCGAATAGGGCAGGTGCAGGTGGTAGTCGATGAGGCCGCCGTCCCAGTAGACGCCGGCCGGGGCGCTCGGGATGTCGGGCACCGCCTCGATGACCATGGGGATCGCGGCGGAGGCCACCAGCGCCTCGCGCAGGTTCGAGCGGTCCAGCGCCACGGCGTGCGTGCGGAAGGCGTCGAAGCGGATGGGCGCCTCGCCGCTCGCCGGCAGCAGGTCGCTCGCCGCGAGGAACGGCGGCCACTCGCGCGCGTCGTGGAAGACCGTCCGCTCGAGGAAGTGGCGCAGGTGGCGGCGGCCTGCGAAGTTGGCGAACGCAGCCGCGCCGAATCCCAGCGTGCGGCGCACGGCGGCGTCGCGCGAGAGGATGCCGCGCCCGCGCACCGCGAGGATGTGCAGGCGGTAGCCGGGGCTCGCGAGGATCGCGTCCTCGCGGCCGTCGAAGAGCTCGCACAGCATCTCGCGCACCTGGCGCGTGACCAGCGCGGCGGCGGGCCGCGGCGGGTAGCGCTGCCCGGCGTACAGCCGCGCGAGCTCGCGCAGCCCCTCGACGGGATCGCTCCGGCAGGCGGCGGCGAAGCGCCACGCGCCGATGGAGGCGCCCACCAGGTGGCGCACGCGCGGGGCCTTCGGCAGCCAGTCGCCGAAGATCGCCGCGTCGAGACCGTGCAGGCCCAGCGCCTTGGGGCCGCCCGCGGCGCCGGGGACGATGGCCACGTCGGCGGCGCGGAGGCCCCGCTCGCGGATCGCCGCCAGCGCCCGCGGGCCGGCGCGGATCACGAGAGCGCTCACGGCTCCTCGCGGAAGATGCTCACGCGGGCCTTTCCCGCCCCTATCGCATAGCCGCGGTACATGCCGGCGGTCGTGAAGTCGAACGCGGGCTCGCCGCCGCGGCCCAGCACGATCACGCCGCCCTCGCCGCCCAGCGCGCGCACTTTCGCGAGCGCCTCGCGCGCGGCCTGGCCCGGCGAAAGCCCCTTGTACTTCACGAGCGCGGCGATGTCGTGCGCCGCCGCCGTGCGCAGGAACATCTCGCCCGTGCCCGTGGCCGAGACGGCCACGCTCCCGTTCTCGGCCCAGGTGCCCGCGCCGACGATCGGCGAGTCCCCCACGCGCCCGAAGCGCTTGCCCTCGATGCCGCCCGTGGAGGTCGCGGCCGCGAGGTTGCCGGCCTGGTCCAGCGCCACCGCGCCCACCGTACCGAGCTTGCCGTCGTCCTTCCTCCGCAGGTGCTGCCGCCATCGCTCTTCCGTGCGGAAGTACGAGGGGTCGACGATCGCGAGCCCCTGCTCCTTCGCGAAGCGGTCCGCGCCCGGGCCGGCGAGCAGCACGTGGCGCGACCTGTCCATCACCGCGCGCGCGGCGTCGACGGGGTTCTTCACCGTGGTCACGCCCGCCACGGCGCCCGCGCGCAGCGTCGCCCCGTCCATGATCGAGGCGTCGAGCTCGTTCGCGCCATCGCTCGTGAAGACGGCGCCCCGGCCGGCGTTGAAGTGCGGCGAGTCCTCGAGGACCCGCACCGCCGCGGCCACCGCGTCGAGGCTGGTGCCGCCCCGCGCGAGGATGCGCTGCCCGGCCTCGAGCGCCTCGGCGAGCGCGGCGCGCATGGCGCGCTCGCGATCCGGGGCAAGGGAGGTTCGCGTCATCGCCCCCGCGCCGCCGTGGACGGCGATGGCGAAGGGCATCTCCGCGGCCTGTGCGCCGAGGGCGCACGCGAGGGCAAACGCGGCGGCCGAACGCTTCATGGATCCTCCCGGAGCAAGGCGTCGATTCTAACCGAGGCTCGCGCGCCCCCGTCCGGCCGCCGTGCTAGATTGGAAGCCTTTCCCGCATCCTCCCCGGCGCATCCCATGTCCCTCCTGTTCAGCCCCGTGACGCTGCGCTCCGTCACGATCCCGAACCGCATCTTCGTCTCGCCGATGTGCCAGTACTCGGCCGACGACGGCATCCCCAACGAATGGCACATGGTGCACCTGGGAAGCCGCGCCGTCGGCGGCGCCGGGCTCGTGATCACCGAGGCCTCGGCCGTGTCGCCCGTCGGGCGCATCACGCCGTGGGACACCGGCATCTGGTCGCCGCAGCAGGTGCAGGCGTGGAAGCCCATCGCCGCCTTCATCCGGGCGCAGGGCTCGGTGCCCGGCATCCAGCTGGCGCACGCCGGGCGCAAGGCCTCGTGCAACAAGCCGTGGAACGGCGGCAAGCCGATGTCCCGCGAGGACGGCGGGTGGCGGACCTACGGGCCGAGCGACGTCCCCTTCGGCGACTATCCGGCGCCGCGCGCCATGACGGTCGCGGACCTCGAGGCGTGCATGGCCGACTTCCGCCTCGCGGCCGACCGCGCGCTGCAGGCGGGGTTCGAGGTGGCCGAGGTGCACGCGGCCCACGGCTACCTGCTGCACGAATTCCTCTCGCCGCTCTCGAACCGGCGCGAGGACGAGTTCGGCGGCTCGCTCTCCAACCGCATGCGCTTCCCGCTCGCGGTGGCGCGCGCGGTGCGCGAGGCCTGGCCGCAGGACAAGCCCGTGATGGTGCGCATCTCGGCGAGCGACTGGAAGGAGGGCGGCTGGGACATCGGGCAGTCCATCGCCTTCGCGCGCGAGCTGAAGGAGATCGGCATCGACATGATCGACGTCTCGAGCGGGGGCAACGCGGCCGACCAGGCGATCGTCCTCGGGCCCGGCTACCAGGTGCCCTTCGCGGCCGCCATCCGCCGCGACGCCGGCATCCCGGTGGCGGCGGTGGGCCTCATCACCGAGCCCGTGCAGGCCGAGCACATCCTGCACACCGGCCAGGCCGACGCGGTGTGCCTCGCGCGGGCGCTGCTTCGCGATCCCTACTGGCCGCGCCACGCCGCGAAAGCGCTGGGCGTCGCCATGCCCTGGCCGGACCAGTACAAGCGCGCCGATTCGGGCCCGCTCGGACAGGTGCCTGGTTACTCTGGAAAATGACCGGGCCTGTAACCTGGCACCGGGACGAGCCACTCCGCAGGAGGATTGCATGATCGACCTCTACTACTGGACCACCCCCAACGGCCACAAGGTCACGATGTTCCTCGAGGAGGCGAAGCTGCCCTACCGCCTGCACGGGATCAACATCTCGAAGGGCGAGCAGTTCGCGGCGGATTTCCTGAGGGTCTCGCCCAACAACAAGATCCCGGCCATCGTGGACCACGCGCCCGCCGACGGCGGCATGTCGATCAGCGTCTTCGAGTCGGGCGCGATCCTGCTCTACCTCGCGGGCAAGACCGGGAAGTTCATCCCGAAGACCCTGCGCGGCCAGGTCGTGGCGCTCGAGTGGCTCATGTGGCAGATGGGCGGCCTGGGGCCCATGCTGGGCCAGAACCACCACTTCCAGCACTACGCGCCGGAGAAGATCCCGTACGCGATCGACCGCTACGTGAAGGAGACGAACAGGCTCTACGGCGTGCTGGACAAGCGCCTGGCGGGCCGCGCGTTCATCGTCGGCAAGGAGTACACGATCGCCGACATGGCCGCCTACCCGTGGATCATCCCGGAGCGGCAGGGGCAGGACCTCGCCGATTTCCCGAACCTGGCCCGCTGGCACGCCGCCATCAAGGCGCGCCCGGGGACCGTGCGGGCCTACGCGCGGGCGAAGGAGATCAACCCCGCGCCGCGCGGCCCGGTCACCGACGAGCAGCGCAAGATCCTCTTCGGGCAGGACAGGGGCGTCGTCAAGTAGACGGGGACCGCCGCTACTTTTTCTCTTTCTCCTCCAGCGCCTTCTTCCCGGCTTCCTGGTCGTCCACGAACTTCTTCATCACCGCGTTGTGCTCGCGCACCGCGGCGTTGCCGGCCTCGGTGTGCGCCTTGGAAGCGGCGTTGCGCTCGAGGACGTAGGCCTTCACGCAGTCCTGGTACTTCTTGACCACGGCCTTGAGGTTCTCGATGTCCTTCTCGCTCTTGATCTTGTCGATGCCCGGGTAGACGGGCTTGGGCTCGCAGGCGGACTGGGGGACGTCGGAAGCCTTGGCCGTCTCGGGGGCCTTGGCCGGCTCCTGCGCGAAGGCGGCGAGCGAGCCCAGGGCGAGTCCGGTGGCGATCAGGATGCGTTTCATGGCAATGGTCCTCGGGTGAAAATTGGGGCGGATTCTAGCCCGGTTCGCGGGGCGGCGCGGGCGGCATCGTGTAATTGAGCGCCAGGCGGCCGCCGTCGGGATAGATGGCCTGGCCGGTCATGTAGGAGGCGTCCTCGCTCGCCAGGAAGAGCGCCGCCCTGGCCACTTCCGAGGGCTCGCCCAGGCGGCCCAGGGGCGTTCGCGACAGGATCTTCGCCTCGGCGGCGGCGTTGCCGAGAACCGCCTCGCGCGCGAGCTCGGTGAGGATGGTTCCCGGGCCCACGGCGTTCACGCGGATTGCGTGCGGCGCGAGGGCGACCGCCATCACACGGGTGAGCTGGTTGATGCCGCCCTTCGAGACGACGTAGGGAACCTGGTCGGGGATGGCGAGCACCGCGTTCACGCTCGACATGTTGACGATGGCGCCGCCGCCGCCCTGGCGCACCATCTGGCGCGCGGCGGCCTGGCCGACCAGGAAGACGCCCTTCAGGTTCACGGCGATGACGCGGTCGAAATCCTCCTCGGCGAGGTCGAGGAAGGCGCTGGCGTGAACGATCCCGGCATTGGCGAGCAGGATGTCGAGGCGGCCGAAGCGCGAGACGGTGGCGGCAACGGCGGCCTCGACCTCGGCCTTGCGGGAGACGTCGCAGGCGACGAACGCCGCCTCCAGGCCCTCCGAGCCCAGCCGCGCGGCCTCGGCGCGGCCGCTCTCCTGCGCGACGTCGGCCAGCATCACTTTCGCGCCCTCGCGCGCGAACAGCTCGGCGCAGGCGAGGCCGATGCCGCGCGATGCGCCCGTGACGAGCGCCACGCGGCCGGCGAGCCTCATGGCTTCTTCGCCGGCGCCGGCTCCGTGGGGATGAGCTGCAGCATCTCCGGCGCCGAGAGCGCCCGCCCCGACTGCACGGCCGACAGGATCTCGGCGCAGACCTTGTCCTGCCCCTTGGGGCAGCTGTTCTTCGCCAGGTCGCGGATCTCGGCCGAGTCCTCGCCCGGCATGTCGGTGTCGCTCAGCTTGCGCTCGAGCCACTTCTTGAAGGCCGCGTCCTTCTCGAGGTACGGCCCGGCCTCGCCGACCTTCGGCCAGCCGCCGATCACCACGCGCAGCACCGCCTCGGTGACGATCGTACGGGTGGGGCCCTTGTCGCAGTGGCCGAAATCCGCCGCTGCCTTGTGCAGCGCGGCCCAAGAGGTCGCGCTGTCGAAGGCCTTGTCGGCCCCGGTGCAGGGCTTGTCGGAAGCGGCCGCGGGAAATGCCGTGGCCGCCAGGAGGACTGCCGCGGCGCTAAGCCGCCATGCCCGGTCTCTTTGATGCATCGCCTTGCGAAAGCCTTTCACGGATGGAGCGCGCGATGCCGGCGGCATCGAGGCCGCAGTCGGCCAGCAGTTGCGCCGGATCGCCGTGCTCGACGAAGTGGTCTGGAAGGCCCAGCTGGAGCACCTGCACCTCGACGCCCTGGGCCGCGAGCGACTCGAGGACCGCCGACCCCGCGCCGCCGTCGACGACGTTCTCCTCGACGGTGACCACGAGGTCGTGGGTGGTGGCGAGCCGCAGGACGAGCGCCTCGTCCAGGGGCTTCACGAAACGCATGTTGGCGACCGTGGCGCCCAGCTCCGCGCCGGCCTCGAGCGCCGGCCTCAGCAGGGAGCCGAAGGCGAGGATGGCCACGCGCCGGCCCTCGCGCCGGACTTCGCCCTGGCCCACCGGCAGGGCCTGCATCTGCGCCAGGATCTCCGTGCCGGGGCCCGCGCCGCGCGGGTAGCGGACGGCGGAGGGGCCGTCGAGGCAGAAGCCGGTGTAGAGCATCTGCCGGCACTCGTTTTCGTCGGCCGGCGCCATCACCACCATGTTGGGAATGCAGCGCAGGTACGAGAGGTCGAACGCGCCGTGGTGCGTGGGGCCGTCGGCGCCCACGAGCCCGCCCCGGTCGAGGGCGAACACCACCGGCAGGTTCTGCAGCGCCACGTCGTGGATGAGCTGGTCGTAGGCGCGCTGCAGGAACGTGGAGTAGATCGCCACGACGGGCCGCACGCCGTCGCAGGCGAGGCCCGCGGCGAAGGTGACGGCGTGCTGCTCGGCGATGCCGACGTCGAAGTAGCGATCCGGGTGCTCCTTCGAGAACCGCACCATCCCCGAGCCCTCGCGCATGGCCGGAGTGATGCCCACCAGGCGCGCGTCGAGCTTCGCCATGTCGCACAGCCAGTCGCCGAAGACCTGCGTGTAGGTCGGGCGCGGCTTTGCGTCCGGCGCGGGCGCGGGCTTCGCCAGCCCCACGCCGGGGTCGAACCTGCCGGGGCCGTGGTAGGCGATGGGGTCGTCCTCGGCGAAGGCGTAGCCCTGGCCCTTCTTCGTCACCACGTGCAGGAACTGCGGGCCCTCCAGGCGCTTCACGTTGGTGAGCGTGTCGACGAGCACCTCGAGGTTGTGCCCGTCGATGGGGCCGGTGTAGTTCAGGCCGAACTCCTCGAAGAGCGTGGAAGGCGTGAGCATGCCCTTGGCGTGGCCCTCGAAGCGCTTGGCGAGCTCCTTCATGGGCGGGGACACCGAGAGGATCTTGTCGGCCGTCTTCTTGGTGGCCGCGTAGAAGCGCCCCGACATGAGCCGCGCGAGGTAGTTGTTGAGCGCGCCCACGTTCTCGGAGATCGACATGTCGTTGTCGTTCAGGATCACGATCACGTTGGCGCCGGACTGCTTCACGTTGTTCAGGGCCTCGAAGGCCATGCCGCCGGTCATCGCCCCGTCGCCGATGATGGCGAGCGCGCGCCCGGGCTTGCCGAGCTGGCGCAGCGCCACCGCCATCCCCAGCGCTGCCGAGATCGAAGTCGAGGAATGCGCCGTGCCGAAGGCGTCGTAGGGCGACTCCTCCCGGCGCGGGAAGCCCGCGATGCCGCCCTTCTGGCGCAGCCGGGCCATCCCCGCGCGCCGCCCGGTGAGGATCTTGTGGCCGTAGGTCTGGTGGCCCACGTCCCAGATGAGGCGGTCCTCCGGGGTCGCGAACACGTAGTGCAGGGCGATGGTGAGCTCGACCGTGCCCAGGTTCGACGACAGGTGCCCGCCCGTCTTCGAGACCGACTCGAGGATGAAGCGGCGCAGCTCCTCGGCCAGGACGGGCAGCTGCTTGCGGTCCAGCCGCCGCAGGTCCGCCGGGTCGTTGATCGTCTCGAGTAGTGGGTAAGCGCTCATCAATCGGGAGTCGGCCGAGGGGCCGCAAACAGGCATTTTGCCGCAACTGGCCCATACCCGTATGCGCCACCTCAAAGGGCGGTGACGGGCTAGCGGTCGCGCTTCACGATGTAGTCGGCGAGCTGGCGCAGGCGGTCGGCGCGGGCGTCGAAGGAGGAAAGGGCCTCGTGGGCCTCGGCCAGGAGGTCGGCGGCGAACTTCCGGGCCTCGGGCACGCCCAGCAGGCTCGTGTAGGTGGGCTTGCCCGCCTCCCGGTCCTTGCCGGGAGTCTTGCCGAGGGTGGCGGAATCGGCTTCCTCGTCCAGGATGTCGTCCACGACCTGGAAGGCGAGGCCCACGCACTTGGCGTAGCGGTCGAGGCTGCCCATGGCGGCGGCCTCCACCGGCCGGCCGCAGCGCGCGCCCAGCAGGACGGAGGCGCGGATGAGGGCGCCGGTCTTGTGGATGTGCATGTTCTCCAGCTCGGGCAGCGTGAGGCTGCGGCCCACCGCGTCCAGGTCGATCGCCTGGCCGCCCGCCATCCCGCGCGAGCCGCAGGCCACGGCGAAGAGCTGGATCATCTGCAGCTGCACCTGCGGGTCGTCGGAGAGCCGGTTCTCGGCGAGGAGCTGGAAGGCGAGGCTCTGCATGGCGTCGCCCGCGAGGAGCGCCGTCGCCTCGTCGAATTCCACGTGGCAGGTGGGCTTGCCCCGGCGCAGCACGTCGTCGTCCATGCACGGCATGTCGTCGTGCACCAGCGAATAGGCATGGATCAGCTCGACGGCGCAGGAGGCGATCTCCAGCCGGGACGGATCGGCCCCGGACATCTCTCCCGCGGCGAACACGAGCATCGCGCGCACGCGCTTGCCCCCGCCCAGCGTGGCGTAGCGCATGGCGTCGTGCAGGCGGGAGGGGGCGATGCGCGCGGTGGGCAGGAGTCCGCCGAGGGCGGTCTCCATGCGGCCGGCCACCTCGCGCGACCAGGCCGGGAAGTCGGGGGCGCTCACGATTCGCTGGCGGGCAGGTCCTTCAGGACTTCGCCCTCGAGGACACTGATGCGCGCCTGCGCGGCGGAGAGCTTGCCTTCGCAGTGGCGCAGCAGCTCCGCCCCGCGCTGGTACGCGGCGAGCGATTCCTCCAGGGGAAGCTTGCCGTCCTCCATGCGGGCGACGAGGGATTCGAGCTCCTCGAGGGCCTTCTCGAAGGGCAGGTCGGCTGCGGGGGAAGGGTTCTTGGGCATGGGTTGGAACCTTAACGCAAATGCTGCATGGCGTCATTTTCGCGCGTTCGCGAGGCCGGCCCGCGCCGTTTGGCGCGCTGCTTGATTCTCCTCAACTATCAGGACCTTAGACCTTGCCCGCGGGGGGAACTTTGGGCAGAATTCCT
>JBGARD010000024.1:23046-45621 GCA_044230355.1 Usitatibacteraceae bacterium
CTTATCGAAATTACGTTGTCTGTCTCGGGACGGAGCTGCAGAGTTAAAAGCTAGCTGACTCGATTAGCCCGGTATTGCTTTCGTCGTCTTCGGAACATTCGGAGGTACGGATCATGTCGGACTTGGCGAGCCAACTGGCGCTCACCCGGACGCCCACGCATCTGCCGCTGTCGTGGTACTTCGACCCGGAGGTCGCCGAGGTGGAGCGCAAGCTCCTCTTCGAGCGCGGCCCCGGCTATGTCGGGCACGCCGCGATGGCGCCCGAGCCCGGCAGCTACCGCGTGCTGGACTGGCGCGAGCACGGCGCGGGCTGGGTGCTCGTGAACAACGAAGGCCGCCACGACCTCGTCTCCAACGTCTGCCGCCACCGCCAGGCGGTGATGCTCAAGGGCGCCGGGCAGCTTCCGGGCGGCACCATCACCTGCCCCATCCACCGCTGGGCCTACGACGGCGAGGGCAGGCACATCGGCGCGCCGCACTTCCCGGACCATCCCTGCCTGGACCTGCCGCGCCAGGAGCTGCAGCAGTGGCACGGCATGCTCTTCGGCGGCCCGCGCGACATCGCGAAGGACCTGGCCGGCATGGCCGCCGCGAAGGACCTCGACTTCGAGGGCTACCTCCTGGACCGGGTCGACGTGGTCGACTACGACTTCAACTGGAAGACCTTCATCGAGGTCTACCTCGAGGACTACCACGTCGCGCCCTACCACCCGGGCCTGGGCCACTTCGTGACCTGCGACGACCTCAAGTGGGAATACGGCGACTGGTGGAGCGTGCAGACGGTCGGCATCAACAACCAGCTCGCGAAGCCCGGCAGCGCCGTGTACGCCCGGTGGCACGAGCAGGTGCTGAAGTTCGGCCACGGCGCGCCTCCCCCCCACGGCGCGATCTGGCTCACGTACTACCCGAACATCATGGTCGAGTGGTACCCGCACGTGCTGGTGATCTCCACGCTCTACCCGAGGGGCGCGGAAAAGTGCCGCAACGTGGTGGAGTTCTACTACCCCGAGGAGATCTTCCACTTCGAGCGCGAGTTCGTGGAGGCCGAGCAGAAGGCCTACCAGGAGACCGCGGTCGAGGACGAGGACATCTGCAACCGCATGACGGAAGGCCGGCGCATCCTCTGGAAGGAGGGGCGCGAGGAGCACGGGCCGTACCAGTCCCCCTACGAGGACGGCATGGTCCACTTCCACGAGTTCGTGCGGCGGGAACTCGTGCAGCACCTGTAGCGGCGCGCGCGGGCCCTCAGCGCGCGAGCTTGTGCAGGTGCAGCACCACCTGCCAGATCTGCTCGTCGGAGAGCCGCTTGTGCGGCGGCATCGACGTGCCCGGCGAACCGTGGCGCACGATCCAGAAGAGGTGCCCGTCGGGGATCCCGCGGATGGTCTGCGCGCAGGCGAAGTTGCGCGGCGGCGGGTCGAACTGGTCCGCGAGCGGGCACTTGCCGTCGCCGGTGCGGCCGTGGCAGGAGGCGCATGAGACCTTGCGCGGGTCGCCCAGATAGACCTCCTCGCCGGCAGCCAGGTTCGCGTCCGTGGCCTGCAGGGGATTGGGGCGGCCGTAGTACTCGTCGGGAGCCTTCCCGGTGAAGCGCGGCTGCGGGCAGTCCCCGGGGGACTGCGCGAAGAGCGCGCCGGGCGCGGCGGCCAGGGCGAGCCCCAGGCATGCGGCCGCGCGACGGATCCATGCGATGGCCATGCGAACCTCCAGTCCCGGGCGGGCGGGAAAGCGACGCTTCCATCATGGCAAAGGACGCGGCGCCCCGGTTGACCGGCCTCAAGGGGCGTGGAAGCGGGCGGCGAGGCTAGCGGTCGAACTCGTGCACCACGGCCCAGAGGGTGGCGTAGGTGAGCGCGGGCCAGCCCGCGTGGAGCTGCTCGTAGTCCTCCGGGCGCACCGGTTCGCGCTCCTTGCCCTTGCGCACCTCCCACCAGCGGTTCTGGATGGCCTCGCGCACCGCGGGCGAGGGCATGGCGGGGCGGCGCAGCTTCTCGTGCGTGCCGGCGAAGAGCCGGCGCTTGAGGGTCACGTCGGTGGACGAGATGCGGAAGAGCTTCGTGAGCATCGCCGAGGTCGCCCCGTGGCGGATGAAGTGCTCGATCTGCTGCGAGCGCCTGCCGATGTAGCCCGCCTGGCGCAGGCCGTGCTCGAAGGAGCCGGCGTCGATGTGAACGGCCACTCTCGGCTCGGACATCTCCGAGAGCCGCACCAGGTCGTCGGTGCTGAGCGCGCGAAGCTCGGCGAACTGGGCCTCGGTGAGCCCCTGGGGGGCAGGGCGGCTTTCCTCGACGCTGCGCTGCAGCTCCCGGATGAGGTGGGTGAGGAAAAGCAGGCGCAGCTGCTGGTCGCGGATCTCGATCATGGCTCCCCCCTCGTTGGCGCTGCCGCCGCGGCGAGGCCGCGGGTGTGGTCGTGCGGCCAACATGCCAACGGACGTTAATCGTGTCAACGCGAAATCGGGGGAATTTCGCGGTGCGCCGCAGCATCGTTGCCGGCGGCGCGGGCGGCAAAGCTCAGGAACTGCGCGAGCTTCGCCGCCGATCTGCTTGATTTTCCCGCGCCCGCCTAGTCCTCTTCGCGCGCCAGCTTGAACTGCGAGGTGAGCGCGGCCTGGGTCGGCGGCGGCACCATCGCGTAGTGGCTGTACTCGATCTGGTAGGAGCCCTGGCCGCCCGTCACCGAGCGCAGCCGCGACTGGTACTCGGCCACCTCCGACAGCGGCACCTGCCCGGTGATCGACATGAGGTCGCCGCCCGAGGACTCGGTGCCGGTGATCTGGCCGCGGCGCGAGGAGATGTCGCTCGTCATGTCGCCCACGAAGCGGTCGGGCGCGGTGATCGTGATGTTGACGATGGGCTCCAGGATGATGGCGCCCGCCTTGAGGATGGCGTCGATCACCGCCTTCTTGCCGGCGGTCACGAACGCGATCTCCTTGGAGTCCACGGGGTGGCTCTTGCCGTCGTAGACGATGACGCGGATGTCCTCGACGGGGTAGCCCGCGATGACGCCCTGGTCGAGCGCCATCTTCACGCCCTTCTCCACGGCCGGGATGAAGACGGTGGGGATCACGCCCCCCTTCACCTGGTCGACGAACTCGAAGCCGCTGCCGCGCGAGAGGGGCTCCACCTTGAGGAAGACCTCGCCGAACTGGCCGGCGCCGCCGGTCTGCTTCTTGTGCCGGCAGTGCCCCTCGGCCTTCTTCGTGATCGTCTCGCGGTAGGGGATCTTGGGCGGCTTGGTGTCGACCTCCAGCTTGTACTGCGTGCTCATCTTCTCCAGCTTCACGCGCATGTGCAGCTCGCCCAGGCCGCGCACCACCGTCTCGTGCGTGGTGGGGTGGCGCTCGATCCACAGGCAGGGGTCCTCGACCTCCAGCTTGTGCAGCACCTCGAAGAGGCGCTGCTCGTCGCCCTTCTTCTTCGTCTCCACCGCGATGGAGTGCATGGGGGTCGGGAAGTCCAGCGAGCGCAGGCGGATGTTGTCCTCGTCGTGGGAGTCGTGCAGCACGGCGTTGAACTCGATCTCCTCGACCTTCGCGACGGCGCCCAGGTCGCCCGGGAAGAGCTCGTTCACCTCCACGTAGTCCTTGCCCTGCACCGAGTAGAGGTGGCCCACCTTGAAGGCGCGCTTGCCCTCGCCGATGTAGAGCTGGGAGTCCTTGGTGATGGTGCCCTGGTGCACGCGGAAGAAGGCGACCTTGCCCACGTACGGGTCCATCACGACCTTGAAGACGTGCGCCAGCACGTGCTTCGTGCGGTCGGGCACGGCGTGGAATTCCTCGCCCTCGGTGGTGTCGCTCTTCACGAAGGGGGGCGGGTTGCCCTCCGTCGCGTTCGGCGCGAGCTGCGACAGGATGTGCAGGAACTCGGGGATGCCCGCGCCGGTCCTCGCGGAGGTGAAGCACACCGGCACGAGGTGGCCCTCGCGAAGGGCCTTCTCGAAGGGCGCGTGCAGCTGCTCGGGCTTCAGGTCCTCGCCCTGCTCGAGGTACAGGCTCATGAGGTCGTCGTCGACCTCCACGACCTGCTCGACGATCGCCTTGTGCGCGGCCTTCACGCCCACGAAGTCGGCGTCGCCGTCGGGGGTGAAGAAGCAGTCGACCACGTCCTTGCGGTCGTGGGCCGGCAGGTTGATGGGCAGGCACTCCTTGCCGAAGTGGTCCTGGATCTTGCGCAGGAGCCCGGGCAGGTCCACGTTGTCCGCGTCGATCTTGTTCACCACGACCATGCGGCACAGGCCGCGCGTCTTCGCCCACTTCATCATGCGCGAGGTGTTGAGCTCGATGCCGTTCTGCGCGTTGATCACCACGACCGCGGTTTCCACGGCGGCCAGCGCGGCGATCGACTGGCCGGCGAAGTCGGGCATGCCGGGGGTGTCGATGAGGTGGATGCGCATGTCCTCGTAGGCGAAGTTCACGAGGGAGGACCCGAGCGAGTGGCCGTAGGCCTTCTCCATGGGGTCGAAGTCGCAGACCGTCGTTCCCTTCTCGACGCTGCCCGGGGAGGCGATGGCGCCGGACTTCCAGAGCAGGGCCTCGGCGAGCGTGGTCTTGCCGGCGCCGCCGTGGCCGACGAGCGCAAGGGTATGGATGGACTCGGTGTACTTCGGCACGATGCTATTCCTCTTGAGAGCGGGATTTGCGGGGGAGCGGGGATTTGCGGGGTTTCTCTGACCTTCTGACCCCCGAATTTACACTTTCCGGGGCGACTTCGCCTCCGGCGTGGTCGAGGAACGAGCGGGTTCCGGCAGAAACAAACCCAGCAGGTCGTTCAGGAAGCGCCGCCCGCGCAGGGTGGGGCGGATGGCGAAGGCGTCGCGCTCGAGGAGGCCCGCGGCCTCGGCCCGGGCGAGCGGCCCCTCGACGCAGGCGAGGGCGAGCCCCGTGCGCTCCGCGAAGAGCCCCACGGGAAAGCCGTCCGCGAGGCGCAGCGCGTTCATCATGAACTCGAAGGGCAGCTCGGCCGCCGCGACCTCGTGCGCCTCCTGGATCGCATCGCCCGCGAGGGCGCGCTCCTGGTAGGCCTTCGGCTGCCGCAAGCGCGTCTCGCGCACGACGCGCTCCGGGTACGAGAGCTTGGAATGCGCCCCCGCCCCCACGCCCAGGTAGTCGCCGAAGTTCCAGTAGTTCAGGTTGTGGCGCGAGCGCATGCCGGGCCTGGCGAAGGCCGAGGTCTCGTAGTTCCCGTACCCGGCGGCCGCGAGCGCCTCCTCGATCGTCTCCTGCATGGCCGCGGCCGCGTCGTCGTCGGGAAGCTCCGGCGGGTAGCGGTGGAACCAGGTGTTGGGCTCGAGGGTGAGGTGGTAGGCCGAAAGGTGCGCCGGGCCGTAGCCGATGGCCGCGCCGACGTCGGCGAGCGCCTCCTCGCGCGACTGGCCGGGCAGGGCGTACATGAGGTCCAGGTTCACGTTGGGGAAGATCGCCATGGCGATCTCGGCGGCGCGCCGGGCCTCTTGCGCGTCGTGCACGCGCCCGATCGCCTTCAGGTGCCGCGCGTCGAAGCTCTGGATGCCCACGGAAAGCCGGTTCACGCCCGCGCCGCGGAAGTCGCGGAACTTCGCCTGCTCGAAGGTGCCGGGGTTGGCCTCGAGCGTCACCTCCGCGTCGGGCTCCACCGGCAGGAGCGTGCGCGCCGCGGTGAGCAGCCGGTCGATGGCCGCGGCAGAGAAAAGGCTGGGCGTGCCTCCCCCGAAGAAGACGGCGTGCACGCGCCGTCCCCAGACCTTAGGCACGCTGGCCTCGAGGTCCGCGACGACGGCCCGCACGTATTCCTCCTCGGGCACGGCCCCGCGCGCCTCGTGCGAGTTGAAGTCGCAGTACGGGCACTTCTTCAGGCACCACGGGATGTGCACGTACAGCGTGAGCGGGGGCAGCGCCACCAGGCGCACGCGGCCGGGGAGGGCGAGGGCGACGGCCGTCACGGCGCGCCGCGGAGCCGCTCGGCCAGGAGCGCGGCGGCGATGGCGCGGTGGCTCAGGCGGTTTTTCAGCGCGGGCTCGAGCTCGGCCGCGGTCCTGCCCAGGGCGGGCAGGAGGAAGTGGGGGTCGAAGCCGAAGCCGCCGCGGCCCCTCGGGGCATCCACGATTTCGCCGTGCCAGCGCCCCTCGGTGATGACGGGCTCCGGGTCGTCGGCGTGGCGCACGAGGACGATCACGCAGACGTAGTGCGCGGCGCGGTCGGCGCAGCCGGCGAGCCGCTCGACGAGCAGGGCGTTGTTGGCGCGGTCGCGCTCCTCGCGCGTGCCGTGGCGCCCGGCGAAGTAGGCGGAGTGCACGCCGGGCGCGCCGCCGAGCGCCGCCACGCACAGCCCGGAGTCGTCCGCGAGGGCCGCCAGGCCCGTGTGGCGCGCGCAGTTCCTCGCCTTGGCGAGCGCGTTCTCGACGAAGGTGTGGTGCGGCTCCTCGGCCTCGGGAACGCCGAGCGCGCCCTGCGGCACGGTCTCGAAGCCCAGGGGCGCGAGGATCGCGGTGAGCTCGCGCAGCTTGCCTTCGTTGTTGGAGGCGACGACGAGGCGCTTCGACATACCCTCATCCCCGACCCTTCTCCCATCGAGAGCCCTCACCCCGACCCTTCTCCCATCGAGAGCCCTCACCCCGACCCTCTCCCTTGGGAGAGGGGCCGGGGGTGAGGGTGATCATGCGAGCGATGCCTTCTGCATCGCGACGATCTCGGCGATTCCCTTGCCGGCGAGCGCGAGGAGCGCGTCCATCTCCGCGCGCGAGAACGGCGCGCCCTCGGCCGTCCCCTGCACCTCGACGAACCCGCCCGATCCCGTCATCACCACGTTCATGTCGGTGTCGCAGGAGCTGTCCTCCGCGTAGTCGAGGTCCAGGCAGGGCACGCCCGCGACGATCCCCACGGACACCGCGGCCACGAAGTCGCGGACGGGGTCGCGCGCGAGCAGGCCCTTCGCCTTGAGCCAGGCCACGGCGTCCGCGAGGGCCACCATGGCGCCGGTGATGGAGGCGCAGCGCGTGCCGCCGTCGGCCTGCAGCACGTCGCAGTCGATGGTCACCTGCCGCTCGCCGAGCGCCCCCAGGTCCACCACGGAGCGCAGCGCCCGGCCCACGAGGCGCTGGATCTCCTGGGTGCGGCCCGACTGCTTGCCCGCCGCCGCCTCGCGCGCGCCGCGCGTGTGGGTCGCCCGCGGCAGCATGCCGTACTCGGCCGTGACCCACCCGGAGCCCCTGCCCTTGAGGAAGGAGGGGACCTTCTCCTCCACGCTCGCGGTGCACAGCACCCGCGTCTCGCCGAACTCCACGAGCACGGAGCCTTCGGCGTGGCGCGTGAAGGCGCGCGTGATGCGCACGGGGCGCAGGGCGTCCGCGGGGCGGTCGAGGTGTCGGGGCATCGGGCGGCTTTCGGGGTGGCTCTAGCGGGGGACCTTCTTGATCGCGCTCTGGATCTCCGCGATCGCCTTCTCGATCTCCTCGTCGGTCACGTCGTCCGTCGCGCCCGCGGGCCGGTCGAACTCCATCGTGTTCGACGAGGTCGTGAACTGCTCGTTGTCCATGAGCTCGGTGTCGGCGTGGCGCGGGTCGTCCTGGGCCTCCCAGGTCATCGCCACGACGGAAAGGTTGTCGCTCTCGCCGCGCGCGCGCTTGTACGCCTCCGTCAGCAGGCCCGGCAGCAGCCCCATGACGTCCTGCTTGCGCAGGAGGTTGGCGATGAGCGCCGCGGGGATCTGGCTCCAGAAGCCGTCGGTGGAGAGCAGGATCGTGTCGCCCGTCTCGAGGCGGAACTCGTTGCCCACGGCGATCACCGGGGGCACGACGCCGCCCAGGCAGCTGAAGATCTTGTTCCTCTCGGGGTGCACGGCCGCGGCCTCCGCCGAGATGATCCCGGAGTCGACCATCTGCTGCACGCGCGAGTGGTCCTGGGTGGCCGCCGCGAGCTTGCCCCCGCGCAGCACGTAAAGGCGCGAGTCGCCCGAGTGCGCCCACCAGGCCGAGCCGTCCTGCACGATGCAGACCACGCAGGTGGTTCGGGGCGACTCCAGCAGGTTCTGCGCCACCGCGTGCGAGACGATGGCGCGGTGCGCGGAGTTGATGACCGAGACGAGGAAGTCCGAGGGGCGCCGCAGCTTGTTGCGCGCCTCCTGCTGGAAGAGCCGGGTGACCTCCGTCACCGCGATCTCGGCGGCCACCTCGCCCTGCATGTGCCCGCCCATCCCGTCGGCGGCGACCATGAGCAGGACGTCGCGGCTGTACGAGTAGCCGATCCGGTCCTCGTTGCCGTCGCGGTCGCCCTGGCGGCTGTCCTGGAAGATGGTGAAGCGCATGGACGTCTGGCCCGGTCTACTTGGTGAAGAACTTCGAGAGGGGCTTGTTCAGGGTGTCGAAGAAGCCCTTCCGGCCGGCGCCCGCGGGCTCGACCATGAGGAGCTTCTGCAGCTCGAAGGCGGTCTGCGGGCGCGCCAGGTGGTCGAGGTTGAGGCAGGCCTCCACGATCGAGTAGAGCTCGTCGGAGTACGGCTGCCGCGCGAGCGTGCGCAGGGGGATGAGGCGGTCCTTCGTCATCCGGGCGTCGGCCGCCTGCGGCGGCGTGCCCGCGATGCAGGTGTAGAGCGTGGCGCCCACCGAGTAGATGTCGCTCCAGGGGCCCAGGGTCTCGGGCTCGAACTTGTACTGCTCCGGCGCCGCGAAGCCGGCGGTGTACATGGGCTTGAGTTTCGTCGGCTCGTCGGAGAGCGTGATCCGCGCCGCGCCGAAGTCGAGCAGCACCGGGCGGCCGTCCATCGCGATGTAGACGTTGGCCGGCTTGATGTCCAGGTGCAGCAGCTTGTTGGCGTGCACCTCGCGCAGCCCGTTCATCAGGTGGATGAAGATGCGGCGCATGAAGGTCTCGGTGAACTCGGCGCGGTTCCTCTGGATGTGGAACTGGAGCGTGCGGCCGCGCACGTACTGCATCACCATGTAGCAGGTCTCGTTGGCGCGGAAGAAGTTCTCCACGCGCACCACGTTGGGGTGCGAGATGACGGCGAGCGAGCGCCCCTCCTCGAAGAAGCACTTCAGGCCGTGGCGGAACACCGCGATGTTGCCCGGGTCCTCGATGCTCACCTCCGTGCCCTCCGAACGCAGGGCGAGCGAGGCCGGCAGGTACTCCTTGATGGCGTAGGGCGTCTGGTTCTCGTCGTAGGCGAGATAGACGATGCTGAAACCGCCGGAGGACAGGGGCTTGTCGATGCGATAGCCGTTGAGGACGTAGCCACTCGGCAACGGCTGGTTCACCTGCGAAGGCATGGGATGCGGGGGTTCCGCTATAATTCGCTGCATTGTCGGCAATCGAAAACGGGTTGTAAAGCCGCGAACGAAAAGGTTTTTTTCGCCGCGGGCCGATCGCCATCCCCGTCACCCCCAAGGATACCGAGCGCGCCATGATCGCCAGCATGACAGGCTTTGCCGCCGCCACCCGCGAGGTCGCCGGCGGCCAGCTGGCGGTGGAGCTGAAGAGCGTCAACCACCGCTACCTCGAGTTCCAGTGCCGCCTGGCCGACGACCTGCGCGCGCTCGAGCCCGTGCTGCGCGAGGCCGTGGCCGCGGGGCTCGCGCGCGGCAAGGTCGACTGCCGCCTCACCTTCACGCCGGCCGCCGCGGGCGAGCGCGCCCTGGTGCCCGACGGCAAGGCGCTCGCCGCGCTCGCCGAGGCCTCGGCGATGGTGGCCGGCACCTTCCGGGACGCGCGGCCCCTCTCGGTGCACGAGGTCCTGCACTGGCCCGGCGTCCTCGCCGGGGCCGAGGTGGGCGCCGACACGATCCGCGAGGACGCGGGAAAGCTCGCCGCGCAGGCCGTGGCGGAGCTCACGCAGACCCGCCGGCGCGAGGGCGGCAAGCTCGCCCAGGTGCTGCGCGACCGGCTCGAATCCATGGCCGACCTCGTGGCCCGGGCGCAGCCCCTGATGCCGGAGGTGATGAAGGCCTACCGCGACAAGCTCGCCGCCCGGCTCGCGGAAGCCGCCGCCGCGCCCTCCGACGAGCGCATCCAGCAGGAGGTGGTGCTCTACGCCGCGCGGATCGACGTCGACGAGGAGCTCGAGCGCCTCGCGGCCCACGTCGCGGAGTTCCGGCGCGTCCTGGACAAGGGCGGCGCCTGCGGCAAGCGCCTGGACTTCCTCTGCCAGGAGCTCAACCGCGAGGCCAACACGCTCGGCTCGAAGTCCGTGTCCTCCGACATGACGCGCATCTCGGTGGAGCTCAAGGTCCTCATCGAGCAGATGCGCGAGCAGGTCCAGAACATCGAGTGACGGGCCCGCGGCCGCGGCGGCGCAAGTGTTGACGAAGATCACGGCCAGGGGCCTGCGGTGGCGACGACAATTCCATAACAAGACTGCCCAAGAGGGGGCCGTCATGGACCTTCCCCGGGGCCTTCGCGCCCGTTCTTCACGCTCCGCGCTGCTGCTCGCTACGCTGCTCCCGGCGCAGGCCCTCTGCCAGGGCGAGGTCGAGCGCCTATCCCTCGAGGAGCTGCTCACGGTCAGGGTCTCGACGGCCTCCAAATACGACCAGACGCTCGGGCAGGCACCCTCGAGCGTCACGGTTCTCACCGCCGCGGATATCCGCGCCTTCGGCTGGCGCACCTTCGCGGACCTCCTGAACTCCGTCCGCGGCGTGTACCTGACCAACGACCACACCTATGCGTTCATGGGCGTGCGGGGATTCGGCCGCTCGGGAGACTACAACGGCCGGGTGCTGGTGCTCGTCGACGGCAACCGCCTGAACGAGAACGTCTTCTCCGGCGCGAACCTGGGCACGGAGTTCCCGGTGGACCTGGAGCTCATCGACCGGGTCGAGTTCGTGTCCGGGCCGGGGTCGGCGATTTACGGCAACAACGCCCTCTTCGGCGTCGTGAACGTGATCACGAGGCGGCCGGCCGAGGGCCGGTCGGAGGTGGCGGCCGACGCGGGAACACAGGACACGCGGCGGCTGCGGGCGGCCTGGACGGGCCATCTCCAGGGCGGGACGAAGGTCCTGCTCGCCGCCTCGGATTACCGCAGCGAGGGGTGGGTCCGAAGCTATCCCGAGTACGACGATCCGGCCACGCCCGGCGGGGCGGCGCCCCGCGAGCTCGACCGCGACCGCGTCACGCGCGGCTTCCTGCGGGTGGAGCAGGGCAGCTTCGGCTTCGAGCTCCTGCACGCCGACCGCAAGAAGGGCATCCCCTCGGCCTCCTACGGGCAGGTGTTCGGCGACACCCGCCCGCGCACCGACGACGAGATCACGCTGCAGCAGGCCACCTGGAAGGGCGCCCTTGCGCCGAACCTGGACCTGGCGATCCGCCAGTTCGCGGCGGAGTCCCTCTACGCCGGCCGCTACGTCTACTCGCAGGACGGACAGGCGGTGCTCAACCGCGACGAGACCTACGGCCGCTGGTGGGGGCTCGAAGCGAAGCTCGTGGGCGCGGCCCCGGGCGGCCACCGCTGGGTGGCGGGGTGGGAATACCAGCGCAATTCGCTCCAGCGCCTGTTCAACTACGACGACGCCACGGGCGAGGTCTTTCTCGACGACCGGCGGCGCTCGAGCGTCGGCAGCCTCTACCTCCAGGACGAGTGGACCGTCCGCGAGGACTTGCGGCTCACGGCCGGCGTCCAGGTGAGCACCCAGGGCTCGCCGGGCTCCCACGCCCACCCGCGGCTCGCCGCCGTCTGGTCCCCCACGGTCGACACGACGGTCAAGGCCATCTACGGCAGCGCCTTCCGCGACCCCAACGTCTACGAGGCCTACTTCTCGCAGGAAGGCCAGCTGGATCGCAATCCCGAGCTCAGGCCGGAGCTCATCGACGCGGCGGAGCTGATCCTCGAGCAGCGCGTGGGCCGGTCCACGCGGGTGACCGCCGCTGCGTTCCGCTACCGACTGGAGGACCTCATCTCGCTGGGCAACAATCCGGCCACGGGCCTGCTGCAGTACCAGAACCTCTCGCAGGCGGACGCGAGGGGCGTCGAGCTCGAGGCCGAGCACTGGTTCGATTCCGGCGCGAGGCTCAAGGCGAGCCTGTCCTTCCAGCAGGCGCAGGACGGCGCCACCGGCGAGCGGCTCGACAACTCGCCGCAACGCCTCGCCAAGGTGCACCTGTCGATCCCCGTCGGGTGGGGAGAAAGGAGCAGCCTGGGGCTCGAGGGCCTCTACGTGGGCGAGCGCGCCACGGTGCGCGGCGGCCGCGTCGGGTCCTACGGCGTCGTGAACCTCACTTTCGTGGCCGCGCCCTGGGCGCAAGGGCCGGAGCTCTCGGCCTCCGTGTACAACCTCTTCGACCGGCGCTTCGCAGATCCCGCCGCCATCGAGCAGTTCGATTCGCGGGGACTGGAGCTCGACGCCATCCCTCGCGACGGTCGCGCCTTCCGGTTCATGGCCACGCTGCGGTTCTGAGCGGCCCGAGCCCTCCGCGAACGCCCGATGAGACGACCTGCCCACCGCGACGTGGCAACCCTGGCGGCCGCGATCGCCCTCGCCTCCGGGCTGTCCGTCCCGGTCGCGCCCGCCCGCTCCGCGACCGGCAATGGCCCGGTGCTCGCCGAGGCGACCCCGCAGGAGGTCGTGTCGGCCGTCGTGATGAAGCTCGCGGGGTTCGTCGAATGGCCGGTGTCGTCGGGAACGGGCTATGGCGTCTGCGTCTACGACGACGGCCCGCTCGCCGCGCTCCTCGAGTCCTACCAGGGCAGGCCCGCGCGGGAGGCGGTCGTGCTCGTGCGGCGGGTGACGCTGGCGGCCGCGGTGACGGGATGCCACGTCGCCTTCGTCGGCAGCGAGGGCCCGCGGCGGCTGGAGTCCGTGGCCGAGGCCTACCGCGGCCGCCCGGTCCTCATCGTCGCGGAGGGCGAGGACGCGATCGACCGGGGGGCGATGGTGGGGCTCTCGGTCTCCGGCGGGCGCATCGTCTTCGACGTCGACCGCACGGCGGCCTCCCGGGAGCGGGTGGAGGTCAGCTCCAAGCTGCTGCGGCTCGCGAGGCGGGTGAAATGAGCGCCGGGCCACCCCCGCGCCCCCGCGCCCGCGGCCTCGCGCTGCGCGGGCGGCTCATGGCCGTCACGCTCGCGAGCATGGCGCTCACCCTCGTCGTCCTGTCGGCGGGCATCCTCACCTACGAGCAGCGGGAGAACCGCGAGAGCATGGTCACCGACCACCGCATCCAGGCGGCGATGATCGCGCGCAACGCCACGGCGGCCGTGGAGTTCGAGGACCGCGCCGCGGCCGCGGAGATCCTGGGCGCCCTCGAGGCCTCGACGGCGGTCGTCCGCGCGGAACTGCGCGATGCGGACGGGCGCGTGCTCGCGATGCGGGCCTGGGCCCGCGAGGTGCCCGGCGGCGGAACGGACGTCCTCGGCATCAGCGAGCCCGTCTTTGGGCGCGAGGCGAGGATCGGCTCGGTGGAGCTCGAGGTCGAGCTGGGCGGGCTGCGCACGAGGATCGTCGATTACACCCTGGCCGTCGGGCTCGTGGCGATCGCGGCGGCGGCGCTCGGCTACCTGCTGCTGTCGACGCTCGTGCGCCGGCTGCTCGCGCCCCTGGAGGGACTGTCGCTCACCGCCCGGCGGGTGAAGGAGACCGGGGACTTCGCCCTGCGCGCCCCCGAGGACACCGGCGACGAGATCGGGGAGCTCGCGCGCGGGTTCAACGACATGCTCGCGCAGATCCAGTCGCGCGACACGTCCCTCGCCGCCGAGCTCGAGCAGCGCCGCCAGGCCGAGGGGCGCCTCGCCCAGCTCGCCCACTTCGATCCCGTCACGAACCTGCCCAACCGCCACTACTTCAACGAGCGCATCCGGATCGTCGTCGAGGACACGCGCATCCTGGGCGCGCGCACGGCGCTGCTGCTCATCGACATCGACGACTTCAAGCTCGTCAACGATTCCCTGGGCCACCACGTGGGCGACCGGCTCCTCGAGGAGATCGGGCGCTGCATCAAGCAGCAGGTGCGGGCCACCGACACGGTCGCGCGCCTCGGGGGCGACGAGTTCGCCGTGATCCTCGAGCACGTGAGCGGCCGCGAGGAGCCGCGGCACGTGGTGGACAAGATCATCGGGGCGCTGGCCCGGCCGCTCACGCCGGACGGCCACGTCGTCCACGTGGGGGTGAGCGTGGGCATCGCCTTCTTCCCCGGGGACGCGACCAGCGTCGCCGGCCTGCTGCGGCGGGCCGACGCGGCCCTCTACGACGCGAAGGCGCGCGGCAAGCACTGCTACCGCTTCTTCGAGCCGGAGCTCGACCTGCGCGCGCGGCGGCGGCTCAAGCTGGAGAGCGAGCTGCGCCTGGCCCTCGAGCGCGGCGAGCTCTGGCTCGCCTACCAGCCGCAGATCGACCTCGCCAACAGCGCCCACGCCGGGGTCGAGGCGCTGGTGCGCTGGCAGCATCCCGAGCGCGGCACCGTCCTGCCGGGCGAGTTCATCCCCGTGGCCGAGGAATCCGGGCTCATCGTGGAGGTCGGCCAGTTCGTGCTGGACGCCGCGCTCGCCCAGACGCACGTCTGGCTGGAGGAAGGGCTGGACGTGGGCCTGATCGCGATCAACGTGTCGGTCCGCCAGTTCTCCTCGGAGCCTTTCGTGGATTCGGTGCTCGATGCCCTGCGGCGCCACGGCGTCGCCCCGGGCATGCTCGAGCTGGAGATCACGGAGTCGCTCGTCATGGGGGGAGCCGAGGCCGTCGGGCGCATCGAGGCCCTGCACGATGCGGGGGTGCGCTTCGCGATCGACGACTTCGGCACCGGGTACTCCTCGCTGAGCTACCTCAACCAGCTGCCGGTGCACGCGCTCAAGATCGACCGGTCCTTCACGCGCGACCTCGGCCGCGACCCGGAGGATCGCGCCATCACCCAGGCCGTCATCGCGATGGGACAGAGCCTGGGCCTGAAGACGGTCGCCGAGGGGGTCGAAAGCGGCGCGGGGCTGGACCTGCTGCGGCGAATGGGCTGCACGCTGGCCCAGGGCTACGCGATCTCGCCGCCCCTGCCGTGGAACGAAGTCCCCGGCTTCATCCGCGCGTGGTCGAAGCCCGGGAAGGGGACGCCTGCGGCCGTGCAGGGAGAGCTCCCCTGGGCCGCCGGCGCCGCCTCCGCCAGGGAGTAGGGCGCCTGCCGGTCGCGGCGGGGCGCGGTCGCTGGCAAAATGCGGGTGTATCCATTCCCCCCGTCCCCATTCATGCCCGGTGACCTCTTCGTCGTCGTGGCGCCCTCCGGCGCCGGCAAGACCAGCCTCGTGCACCGGCTGCTCGGCGTCGAGACCGGCATCCGCCTGTCCGTGTCGCACACCACGCGCGCCCCGCGCGAGGGCGAGGTGGACGGCCGCGAGTACCACTTCGTCTCGCGCGGCGCCTTCGAGGCCATGATCGCCGCGGGCGACTTCCTCGAGCACGCCAACGTCTACGGCAACTACTACGGCACCTCGCGCAAGTGGATCGAGTCCGAGCTCGCGGGCGAGCACGACGTGCTGCTGGAGATCGACTGGCAGGGGGCGATGCAGTTGAGGAAGCTCTTCCCGCGCCTGGTCGGGATCTTCATCCTGCCCCCCTCCATCGGCGAGCTGCGCAGGCGCCTCACGGCCCGCGGCAAGGACTCCGCCGAGGTGATCGAGAAGCGGATGGCGAGCGCCCGCGAGGAAATCTCGCATGTTCTTGAATTTGAATATATAATTGTCAACGAACAATTCGACGTGGCGGTGGCGGACCTGCAGGCGGTGGTCCGGGCGGCCCGTCTTTCCCGCGAGCGGCGCGCAGGGCGCCTCGCGCGGCTCCTCGACGAATTCAGGTAACGGAGGCTTTCCCCATGGCCCGCATCACGGTCGACGACTGCATCAAGTACTTCCCGAACCGCTTCGAGCTGACGCTCGCCGCCACGAACCGCGCGCGCCAGATCGCCCTGGGCGCCTCCCCGCTGGTGGAAGCCAACCGGGACAAGCCCACCGTCGTCGCGCTGCGCGAGATCGCCGGCGGCAAGGTGGGCGTGGAACTCCTGAATCCCCCGGCGCCCACGCCTCCCGTCCTCTGAACTGAGCCATGTCCCTCCCCGGCGTCCAGGCGGTCGCGGGAGGCCTCAAGGGCTCCGGCACGTCCCCGCCCGGACCCGACGCATCGGAGCTCTCCGCGAGCCTCGGCTACCTCAAGGCCGAGGACATCTCGCAGATCGAGCGGGCCTACGAGACGGCCCGGGCCGCGCACGCCGGCCAGTACAGGAAGAGCGGCGAGCCCTACATCACCCACCCGCTCGCGGTGGCGAAGATCCTCGCCGAGTGGCACCTGGACCCGCAGGCCCTCATGGCGGCGCTGCTGCACGACGTGGTCGAGGACACCCACACGACCAAGGGCGAGATCGCGCGCGAGTACGGCAAGGCCGTCGCGGAGCTGGTCGACGGCGTCTCCAAGATCGACCGCATCGAGTTCGCGACCCTTCAGCACGCGCAGGCCGAGAACTTCCGCAAGATGCTGCTCGCGATGGCGCGCGACGTGCGCGTCATCCTCATCAAGCTCGCCGACCGCCTGCACAACATGCGCACGCTGGACGCCGTGCACGCCGAGAAGCAGGAGAGGATCGCCCGCGAGACCCTCGAGATCTACGCCCCCATCGCCAACCGCCTGGGGCTCAACGCCATCTACTACGAGCTCGAGGACCTGGGCTTCCGCTACCTGCACCCGACGCGCTTCCGCGTGCTGGACAAGGCGCTCAAGCGCGCCCGCGGCAACCGGCGCGACGCCGTGGGCAAGCTCAAGGACTCGATCCAGGCGCGCCTGAAGGACTTCAAGGTCGACGCCCAGGTGCAGGGGCGCGAGAAGCACATCTCCTCCATCTACAAGAAGATGCAGGAGAAGAACATCTCGTTCTCCGAGGTGTTCGACATCTACGGCTTCCGCATCCTCGTGCCCGACGTGGCCGCCTGCTACCTCGCGCTGGGCGCGCTGCACACGCTCTTCAAGCCCATCCCGGGCAAGTTCAAGGACTACATCGCCATCCCCAAGGCGAACGGCTACCAGTCGCTGCACACCACGCTCTTCGGCCCCTTCGGCATGCCCGTCGAGGTGCAGATCCGCACCCCGGAGATGCACAAGGTCGCCGAGGCGGGCGTCGCCTCGCACTGGCTCTACAAGAGCGCCGAGGAGCCCTCGGGCGACGTGCAGATGAAGACCCACCAGTGGCTGCAGTCGCTGCTCGAGATCCAGAGCGAGTCGGGGGACGCGCTCGAGTTCCTCGAGCACATCAAGGTCGACCTCTTCCCCGAGGAGGTGTACGTCTTCTCCCCCAAGGGCAAGATCTTCTCGCTGCCGCGCGGGGCCACCCCCATCGACTTCGCCTACTCGGTGCACACGGACGTGGGCAACCACTGCATCGCCGCGCGGGTGAACGGCGAGACCGTGCCCCTGGGCACGGCGCTCAGGAACGGCGACCGCGTGGAGATCGTGACCGATCCCGACTCGCGCCCCAACCCCGTGTGGCTCTCCTACGTGGCCACGGGCAAGGCGCGCTCGCACATCCGGCACTACCTGAAGACCATGCAGTCGGCCGAGTCGGGGGAGGTGGGCGAGCTGCTGCTGGTGCAGGCGCTGCGCTCGCTCAAGGCGAACCCCGACCAGGTGGGCGAGGAGCACTGGAAGCGCTTCTTCAAGGGCGACGCCGCGAGGACGCGCGAGGAGGTCCTCGCCGACATCGGCCTGGGCAAGCGCCTGGCGGTGGTGGTGGCCAAGCGCCTGCTCGCCACGCCGGAGGCGCTGGCCGAGGGCACGCACCGGCTCGAATCGGTCACCATCCGCGGCACCGAGGGCCTCGCGGTGCAGTTCGCCGGGTGCTGCCGGCCCATCCCCGGCGACCCGATCATCGCGCAGATCAAGAAGGGCCAGGGCCTCGTGGTGCACACCCACGACTGCCCCGCCATCCACCCCTTCCACTTCGACCCGGAGAAGTGGGTGGACGTGCAGTGGGACGCCGCTCCCGGGCGCCTGTTCGACGTGAACGTGCGCCTCACGGCCGCCAACCAGCGCGGGGTGCTCGCGCGCCTGGCGGCGGAGATCTCCGAGGCCGACTCCAACATCGACCACATCGAGACCGAGGAGCGCGCGAGCAGCGCCTACACGACCATCGTCTTCACCATCCAGGTGAGGAACCGCATGCACCTCGCGCAGGTCTTCCGCCGCCTGCGCCGCATCCCGGAGGTCGTCCGCCTGCAGCGGCTGAAGAAGAAGCCCGCATGAAGCGCAGCCGCGCGGCCGCCGGGGAGAGCGCCCCGCCGCCGCCCCGCGACGACCTCGTCGCCGGCCCGGCCGTGCGCGCGAAGCTCGCGAAGCTGGGCATCCACTCGCGCTTCGACCTCGTGCTGCACCTGCCCCTTCGCTACGAGGACGAGACGAAGCTCACCGCGCTCGCCGAGGCGGGCACGGGCGAGCCCGTGGTGGTGGAAGCCGAGGTCGTCGAGTGCGAGGTCAAGTTCCGCCCGCGCCGCACGCTCGTCGTGAAGTGCACCGACGGCCAGGCCGAGCTGTGGCTGCGCTTCCTCAACTTCTACCCCAGCCAGGTGAAGCAGATGGCGCCGGGCCGGCGCCTGCGGCTCTACGGCGAGGTGCGACCCGGCTTCTTCGGCGCGGAGATGGTGCATCCCAAGGTGCGCGTGGTGGAGGAGGGCGCGCCCCTGCCCGCTTCGCTCACGCCGGTCTATCCCACCACCGCCGGCATGTCGCAGGCGAACCTGCGCGGGTTCATCGGGCACGCCCTCGACACGCTCCTCCTCGACGACACGCTCGAGCCCCCGCTCCTCGGGAGGCTCGCGCTTGAGGGCTTCCGCGAGAGCGTCCTGCTGCTGCACCGCCCGCCGCCGGACGTGGATGCGGCGCAGCTCGAGGAGCGCACGCACCCGGCGTGGCGGCGCCTGAAGTTCGACGAGCTCCTCGCGCAGCAGCTCGCCATGCGCATCGCCTACCGCGAGCGCCGCGGCAAGTCCGCGCCCCGCATGCCGGACAGGCACACGCTCACCAACCTGCTGGTGAAGTCGCTGCCCTTCGCCCTCACCCGCGCGCAGAAGAAGGCCTGGGCCACCATCGCCCATGACCTCGGGCAACCGCACCCCATGCGCCGGCTGCTGCAGGGCGACGTGGGCAGCGGCAAGACCCTGGTCGCCGCGCTCGCGGCCCTGCAGGCGATCGAGAACGACTGGCAGGTGGCGCTCATGGCGCCCACGGAGATCCTCGCCGAGCAGCACTACCTGAAGCTCGCGCACTGGCTGGAGCCCCTGGGGGTGAAGGTGAGCTGGCTCGCCGGGAGCCTCAAGGCGCGCGCGAAGAAGGCGGCCCTGGAGGCCATCGCCCGCGGCGAGACGCAGCTCGCGATCGGCACGCACGCGCTCTTCCAGGAGGATGTCGCCTTCGACCGCCTGGGACTTGCCATCGTGGACGAGCAGCACCGGTTCGGCGTGGCGCAGAGGCTCGCCCTCACCGGCAAGGGAAGCGAGCCGCACCAGCTCATGATGAGCGCCACCCCCATCCCGCGAACGCTCTCCATGAGCTACTACGCCGACCTCGACGTGAGCGTGATCGACGAGCTGCCCCCGGGGCGCTCCCCCGTGGTCACCAAGCTCGTGGACGAGTCCCGGCGCGACGAGGTGATCCAGCGCATCCGCGCGAGCTGCGCGGAGGGCGCCCAGGCCTACTGGGTCTGCCCGCTCATCGAGGAATCGGAGACGCTGCAGCTCAAGACCGCGCTCGAGACCTTCGAGACCATGAAGGCCACCTTCCCCGACCTCGCCGTGGGCCTGGTGCACGGGCGCCTGAAGCCCGACGAGAAGGCGCAGGTGATGGCCGACTTCAAGGCGAAGCGCGTGCAGCTGCTCGTGGCCACCACGGTGATCGAGGTGGGCGTGGACGTGCCCAACGCGACGCTCATGGTCATCGAGCACGCCGAGCGCATGGGGCTCGCGCAGCTGCACCAGCTGCGCGGGCGCGTGGGCCGCGGCACGGCGAGGAGCCTCGCGATCCTCCTGTATCATCAACCGTTGTCGGAGATGGCGCGCGCGAGGCTGAAGACCATCTACGAGACGACCGACGGCTTCGAGATCGCGCGCCAGGACCTGCTGCAGCGCGGGCCCGGCGAGTACCTCGGGTCGCGGCAGAGCGGGGCGCCGCTGCTCCGGTTCGCGGACCTGGAGCGCGACGCCGACCTGATCGAGCTCGCGCGGGACGTGGCGGACAACATGATCACGGAGCGGTCGCACGCGGTGGAAAGGCACCTGGAGCGCTGGCTGGGCCACCGCCAGTTCTACCTCAAGGCATGAAGCGATGGAGACGGCTCGCGCCGCCGCACACGGATCCCTGGCGCCCCTGGCTCGCGTGGCGCGGTTCCCTCACCTGGCGCATCACGGCGCGCGCGCGCGGCTTCCGGGTGCAGGTGATCCGCCAGGGCCTGCACATTCCCAACGAGGACGAGTACCGCCAGCTGGGGCAGCCGACGCACCGCCGGGCGCTGGTGCGCGAGGTCGTGCTGCACGCGAACGGCCGTCCCGTGGTGCTCGCGCACTCGATCGCGGCCTGGCGCGACCTCTCCGGCGTCTGGCGGGGCCTTCGCGGGCTGGGCAGCCGCCCGCTCGCCGAGGCGCTCTTCACCGATCCGCTGGTCGCGCGCGGCCGGCTGGAGTACCTGCGCATCGACCCGCGGCATCCGCTGGGGCGGCGTGCGCGCCAGGTGTTCGGCCGCGACTTCGGGGCGCTGTGGGCGCGGCGCTCGCGCTTCGTGAAGCGCGGCCGGCCGCTGCTGGTGACCGAGGTCTTCCTGCCCGAGCTCGTCTCGCTTCGCTGAGGGGCCCATGACGCTCGCCGCGGTGCTCGCGCGCCTGGATGCCTACGAGAAGCTCGTCCGCCTGGACAAGCCCATCGGGATCCTGCTGCTCCTCTGGCCCACGCTCTGGGGGCTGTGGCTCGCGGCGGGATCCGCTCCCGACTGGCGCATCCTCTGGATCTTCGTGATGGGCACGGTCCTCATGCGCTCGGCGGGCTGCGCGATCAACGACTGGGCCGACCGCTCCTTCGACCCGCACGTCGAGCGCACGCGCGCGCGCCCGCTGGCGGCCGGGACGATCCACCCGGAGGAGGCGGTGCTGGTGGCCGCCACGCTCGCGTTCTTCGCCTTCATGATGGTGGTGTGGATGCTGAACCTCCTCACCACCGGGCTCTCGGTGGTGGCGGCGGTCATCGCGGCGATCTACCCCTTCACGAAGCGCTTCCTCGCCATTCCGCAGGCGTGGCTGGGCATGTGCTTCGGGTTCGGCATCCCCATGGGCTTCGCGGCGCAGCTGGGCGACGTGCCGGCGCTCGCGTGGTGGCTGTGGGTCGCCAACATCTTCTGGACGCTCGCCTACGACACCGAGTACGCGATGGTGGACCGCGACGACGACCTGAAGCTCGGCATCAAGACCTCGGCGATCCTCTTCGGCCGCTTCGACGTGCCGGCGGTGCTCGCCTGCTACGGGACCTTCTTCGCGATGATGGGCGGCATCGGCGCCTGGCAGGGCTACGGCCCGCTCTACTTCGCGGGACTCCTCGCCGGCGGCGTCATCGCGCTCTTCCACCTGCACTGGATCCGGGACCGCTCGCGCGAGGGCTGCTTCCGCGCCTTCCTGCACAACCACTGGATCGGGCTCGCGGTCTTCGCGGGCGTGGTGATGGACAAGCAGTTCCCGAACCCCTTCGTCGGCTAGGAGTCGCCCATGCCCGGCAACCTCGCCTCCTCCACCCCGGTTTGGCTCGTTCCCGGCGTGCGCACGCCCTTCGCGCGCGTCGACGGGGGGCTGCGCGCGCTCGACGCGGTCGCGCTCTCCGTGCCCGTGGCCAAGGCCATGGGCGCGCAGCTCGCGGCCGGAACGCGCCCCGACCTCCTGGTGTGGGGCACCGTGGCCTCCAACCTCGGCTGGAGCAACATCGCGCGCGAGGTGCTGGTGGACGCGGGCCTGGACGGACACACGCCCGCCTTCTCGACGGTGCTCGCGTGCTCGACCAGCATGGTCGCGGCCTTCGAGGCGGCCGGCATGCTGGGGGGCTCGATGCGGCTCGCCCTCGTGGGCGGGGTGGAGAGCATGAGCCGCGTGCAGATCGGGCTGTCACAGGGGCTCTCGGACTGGCTGCGGCGCCTCACGCAGGCGCGCACCGTCGGCAACCGCATCGACCGGGCGCTGGAAATCCGCTTTGCCGACGTGAAGCTGCACGTGCCGGGCGTGAAGAACCGCGCCACGGGCCGCAGCATGGGCGAGCACTGCGAGGAGATGGCCAAGGCCTGGAAGATCGCGCGCGAGGCGCAGGACCGCATCGCGCTCGCCTCGCACGAGCGCGCCGTGAAGGCGCTGGCCGCCGGCTTCTTCGACGACCTCGTGATCCCCGCGGGCGAGGCCTCGCGCGACGGCATCCCGCGCGCCGACACGACGCCGGAGAAGCTCGCGAAGCTGCGGCCCGCGTTCGACCGCGAGGCCGGCACCATCACCGCGGGAAACGCCTCGCCCCTCACCGACGGCGCGGCGGCGCTGTGGGTCGCGACCGAATCCGGCCTCGGGCGGCTGCCCGCCGGAAGGCCGCGCGCGCGCTTCGTGGACTGGGAGATCGCGGCGGTGGACATCTTCAAGGAGGGTCTCC